>JBATUR010000021.1:0-6139 GCA_049671305.1 Coleofasciculaceae cyanobacterium | reverse complement strand
TGGTGGTAGAAGCTGTTAGCCCGAAAGGTTACGCGGTTCTCAATGCTGATGATCCTTTAGTTGCCGCTATGGCAGAGCGAGTTAAAGGGCAAATCGCTTATTTCTCGATGAACCCAAGCAATGAATTGGTACAAAATCATACACGTGGTGGCGGTTTGGCAGCAGTGTATGAAAATGGCTTTTTGTCAATCCTCAAAGGAGATTGGACGCTGCGGATCGAGCAGGCGGTACATTTGCCTGTGACGATGGAAGGCAGGGCGCCGTTTATGATTGCTAATGCGCTGGCGGCAAGTCTGGCGGCATTTGCTCAGGGTGTGCCAATAGAGGCAATTCGGGCGGCGTTGCTAACTTTCCGTGCTTCGGTGAGTCAGACGCCGGGACGGATGAATTTGTTTAATTTGGGCAGCTACCACGCTTTAGTTGATTATGCCCACAATGCGGCAAGTTATGAAGCATTGGGCGGTTTTGTGAACAATTGGCCCGGAGAAACAATTGGCGTGGTTGGAGGTCCTGGCGATCGCCGTGATGAAGATTTTGTCGCTTTGGGCAAGCTTTCGGCAAAAATCTTTGACCGCATTATTATCAAAGAAGATGATGATTTGCGCGATCGCCCCAGTGGTCAGGCGTCACAGTTAATTTCTCAGGGAATTAGCGAAGAAAAACCAGACTGCCGTTATGAAACTTTGCTCCAGGAAACCGAGGCAATTAATCTGGCTTTGGATCAGGCAACTCCTGGTAGTTTGGTAGTAATTTTACCGGAAAGTGTGAGCCGTGCCATTAGCTTGATTGAAGCCCGAAATCCTTTGCCTGAAAGCATTGGCACAACGGCGACAGATAGCCCAGTTAGTGTGATGCGATCGGTGGTTAATAAAGTCTAAGGGCTTCAATATGTCGGGGCAACCATGACACAAGGTAACTCAAAGCCCCGACTTAATTTAAAGCTCACTAAGGTTGGCTTGCCAGAAGCTTTCTTCTGAGTTGAATGATAGGAAGTTAGTCATATTGACTTGTTTGAGCAACACCACAGAATAAGCTTTTTCCTAAAAAATTTTGGCGATTAAAGTAATTCCTAACAACACGGCTAATTAATGATGCCTTAATTACTTTGAGTTTTTCCCAACAAGCCAATAAGTTACCATTTCCCCTTTCCCCTTAATTTCAATAGTTCCCCGCTTTTCCAACAGATATTGAGATTTCAACCGGTTGTAGGTTGCTGTTGTTACTTGAATTTTGCCTGGAGTGCCAGAAGATTCCATACGCGAGGCAACATTAACTGCATCTCCCCACAAATCATAAATAAATTTCTTTTTACCAATGACGCCAGCCACAACAACACCGCTATTAATTCCCAAACGAATTTGAATATTTTCAGCTTGCTCAGATTGAAAACATTCCATCGCCGCTTGCATTGCTAACGCCATATCTGCGATCGCTTGGGCATGATCAATCCTCGGTGTTGGCAACCCGGCTGCTACCATATAAGCATCGCCAATTGTCTTAATTTTTTCTAATCCTAATCGTTCTGCTAATTCATCAAAAATCGAAAAAATTTCATCGAGTAAATTAACTAACTCAATAGGATTTAAACGACTTGATAAAGGTGTAAAACCGACAAGATCGGCAAACAAAATCGTAACATCATCAAATTGTTGAGCAATTACTCCTTGACATTGTTTAAGCTGTTGAACAATTTTTGCTGGCAAAATATTGCGTAATAATCGTTCTGACTTTTCTTGTTCCAAACGCAATGCGGCTTCAGCAAGTTTACGTTGCGCTTCTGCTGCCACAGCTTCACTAATATCCTGTGCTACCAAAATTGCCGTTTCCTCAGAAAGAGGAGAAATCCTTTCTGCCAACCAAACTTCTTTGTCGTCAATTGGCAAGCAATATTCAATCACAACCGTTTTCTGACTCATTATTGCCTTGAGAATTCCCTTAAGAATCAAATTTGCTTGTGCTGGAGGCAAATCTTGATCAAGGGTTCTCCCAATCATTGACGCTGACGGTTTATACAAATTCGGATTAGTAGGAATCACATTCAAGCATCGTCCAGAAGCATCCCGAACCGTTACCACATCAGTCATTGCTGCAAATAATGCCTTCATTTCAGCTTGCACCTTTTTTTGTTGCAGCACACCTCCTAACTGCGCCGCTATGACATTAACTAACTGAATCAAACGCTGATCATTAAAGCGAGACTCTCTAATAAAAAACACCAACACAGCTAAAAGCGAAGACTGAGAACTAAGTAAATTACTCGCTTGCTGCTCAGTTTCTTGATGGAGATTACTGAGGGCAATAATCGGCACACCAAAAGCTTTTTTAAAGCCACATTCAGTCGCCAACTCCAATCTCAAAAGTACATCATCAAGCTCACTAAAGCTATCAATCCATTGAGATTCACTTGTTGCCAAAACTGTGCCAGGAATTTCTTCACCTACAGAAAAAGTGAGAACTTCGCTGTAATCTCGGAAACGCTTAATTGCTTCAGTTTCTGTTGGTTGATAATAGCAACAAGGACTATGTAGCAGGGTTGACTCAGTGGTTGTGGGAACCCAAGCTTCACCATAAATCCAATTAGTAGTTTGACAAACTTGCTGCAAGGCAACTTCTAGGGCGGTATCAAAATCAGGTGCGGCGCTAATAGCTTGAGAGATCGTTAATAATAGTTGAACTTCTTCTGCGACTTGTTGGCGTAAGCGTAGTTTGTCGTAGACATCACTGATATCTTGATGAGAACCAAGCATCCGCACAGGTTTACCTGTATCATCCCATTGCGCTTGTCCTCGTGCCAAAATCCATTTATAGCTGCCGTCTTGGCAACGTAGGCGAAACTCGGATCTGTAGAGTTCGCTTTTGCCTTCTAAATGCGCTTGTAAGGCAGACATGGCTAATTCTAAATCTTCAGGATGAACAAGACTGCGCCAAGTCTCGTAGCTGTAAGCAAGTTCCTGTGCAGTATAGCCCAGCATTGAGAGTAAGCGATCGCTAGCAAAGGTTTCTCCAGTGCTAATATTCCAGTCAAAGATACCGTCTCCTGTACCACGCAGGACGAGTTGCCAACGTGCTTCATTTTGACGCAAGGCGGCTTCTGCAAGTTTGCGCTCTCGTGCTTCAATGGCTAAAGAGACTAAATCAGTAAGCGATCGCACAAAATTCTGGTCTTCTAACGTCCAATCACGAGCGATGCCAACTTGTTCTAAACTAATTACTCCTGCCATTTGTCCTTTAATTGTAATTGCAGTATCCAGCAGGGATGTGATACCGAAAGCTCTCAAATAATCAGCAAGTTCTTGAGTTCTGGGATTATTATCCACATTGTTGGCGACAATTGCTTGGTCTTGCAGCAAAGCTTGAAAATAAGCCGGATATTCTGTTGCGATGAGTTCCAGTCCTTGGCTATGCTGGTTTTGACTTTTTTCAAAAAGGTCAAGGCATTCTAACTTTGTACCTGTTGCGTCAAAAAGCCAAACACTGGCACGTTCAACTTGCAGATTTTGAGCACTGGCTTCGGTAATTTCTATTAAAGCGGCTTTTAAATCACCTTGATGTAGCGCTGGGTTTTTGGCAATGTAAGTTAAAACTAAGTTATGACTGCGTAGAGCGATCGCACTTTCCTGCATTGCGGCTTGGGTTTGCTGCAATTCTTGAGCAACAACTTCTAGTTGACGAGATTTTTGCTCTAATTGCCAAGTTTGCTGAATGCCTTGACTGACTTGAGATAACATCTCAATCACTAATTCTGATTTGTCAAAATTTAACTCTTCTACCCCTAGCCAAGGCAGAGGTTTAATTGCCGTCTTACTACTATAAATAATCTCAAATTGTCCGTTTTCTAAAACTTGTCCAATACGGCAGTATTTAGCAACATGATGATTCGGTTCAATAGTAATTAGCCCTCCAGGCGCAGCAAAACTCTGCCCATACGCTGCTACCCGTACCCGTTCCACTTCAAAGGACTCAGCAGCTTCTACGGCTTGTTTCCACAAATAAACTTGGCTATATGCCGCCTCGATCGCGTCACAAGTAACACGATTTGCACCATATTTCGCTTGAAAATCCTCAACAAATCGTTGGTTTTCGGGGCTATCTAAACTTTGAAAGTAACTCCAACTAGCATAGTGACCAACAGCCGTTTCTTTGAGGTATTGTAGTTCTGACTCGGCGACACTTACTGCAAATATGGGAATTTTCTCTGCTGTAATGCCTGCTGCTTGGTATTGTTGGTAAAAAAATTGATTACTGTCGCCATTAAGGGTGTTGAAGACGACATCAGGGCGAGTTTGGCGAATTTGGGCAATAATTTCCGTAAAATTAGCTTCTCCTAAAGCGGCGTACTTTTGCCCAACAACTTCAGCTTGATGTTGTTTGAGTTGGGAACAAATGAGTTTGTTAACGGTACGGGGGAAAACATAGTCGGAACCGAGGAGATAAAACCGTTTGCCTTGGTTTTGCAGTAGCCAATTAACGGCGGGTTCAACTTGTTGATTGGGACAAGACCCGGTATAAAAGATGTTGGGAGAGCGCTCTAAGCCTTCGTACTGCACGGGATACCACAAAAGGGCGTTTAAACGTTCAAATACGGGTTTGACGGCTTTACGGGCGGCAGAAGTCCAACAGCCAAAGACGGTGTTGACTTGTTGGGTTTGAATCAGGTTTTTGGCAAGGCGTTCAAATTCTGCTGAATCAGAGGCGCCATCAACTACAATTGGTTCGATGTATTGTCCTAGAATGCCGCCTGTTTGGTTGATTTGTGCGATCGCTAGCAGTGCCGCATCAATCAAAGGCTTCTCACTAAGAGCCATTGTGCCAGTTTGAGAATGCAGAATGCCGACTCTTACTCTCTTGCGCGACATATGAGAAACCTAAAAACCGTTTTAGATAAATCAGTAAAGTTTTATTATCATGCTTTATTCAGAGAAAATGATGGAAGCACCGTCTGCTTGATAAAACTAACCTAACTGATTTCTACGGTTATTCCCATTCCAGCGTTAAACTTGGCATCAACCGCTGCCAGTTGTTTAAAGACTTTTGCTGCCAAGAGATACTTGGAGAACCTTTTACTACTAGCTGAATTGTTTTCTTTTTACGGATACCAATTACAAATCGAGATAAAACACTCATTCCTGAACTATTGAGGAATTTTAGTTTTTCTAAGTTCATAGTAATCGTCTTGGGAGACTGTTCAGTTATGTCATTTAGTAATTCTATAATTGGCTCATAATCAGGTATTGCTGCAAGTCTTAGTAAACCTTGAAAGTTCACAGTTGCCGTTGCTGGCTCGTACCATACACTATAGTCGTCCGTCTTAATATCCATAGTTTCAGATTGTTTTTTTAGCTACGATGCTTAAAGTCGAGCATTTATATAGTTAACTGTACTCTAGTTGTTAAGGTAACAACTTCTGGCTCCTTTTGAATCGTCTCAATCTTCCAGCCTACCGTAGCTAGGTAATCATTGATCATTGTCAAGATACCTAATCTTGATTCGTGGCTTTCTTCTAGTGCCCCTTTTTCTAACTGTTGAATATATAAATCTTCTATTTCCGCATCTTTTAGTTGATTAACGAAATCATAAAATTTTGCCAAAACTTCTGGAGAAAGACAGTTTGTTGAGGTCAGCACCAATTTATCTTGCAGCAAGTGTAATCCAAACTTTACTGGATAATCTGATGTTTCATGGTTAAATTTCATAGCATTGTCAATTAATTCGTTAGCGATGTAATTAACTGCAGCCTTGAGTTGCACTTGTCTTTCCTGAGAATCTGGTTCTTCATCATTAACTGGGAAAAAAGTTGTTAAATAATCAGCAACAAAATCAGCAGATAAACCATTATTGCGCCAACGTTGTTTGAGAGGAAGCGAATGCGGGAAAAAGCCAATTATCAAAAATTCGTGATTGTTTGAGCTATCTTCGTAGAAATCTCCAAATATCTCGGTCATAGTTCTAAGTTTTTCTCCTATTTCTGTTTCAAGACTACTAAGGTAATATCATCGAAAACTTTTTGATTGCCAATATGTCGCCGCACATCTGCAATCACAGTTTGTTTGATTTTTTCTGCTGATAGTTGCCAGTTTTGACTAACTACTTCACACAGACGATTTAAACCATATTCTTCTTGGTTGAAGTTGAATGCTTC
>JBATUR010000020.1:0-87822 GCA_049671305.1 Coleofasciculaceae cyanobacterium | reverse complement strand
AGATGGATGGTGGTGTTAGTACGAAGGCGGTGAAGAGTCAAGAGCAGGTAGGGTCTTATGAAGAGTTTAAGACTGTAGCTTTGAAAGTTTATGACCAGCTTAACCGTGATTACAACTTGGATGATTTGGTACCAATTTATCGGATACGGCGAGAAATAGGCGATCGCGTTAGTCGTTCACATTTTAGTGAGTGGCTGCTGGAAATGCAGGAAAAAGACATATTACAACTGCAAGGCAGTAGTCTGGAAGATAGCACCCCAGACAAAATTGAAGATTCCATCAGTACAGAACTGGGTGGACTACGTTGCTATGCCAGACTTTTGAAACCATAAATTAGCGTTCACTCCTCACTTTACACAATCATGACTAACACAGAAAATTACATTGATGATTTGATCAAAAATCATAACCCGTTCGCGGGTCAAACTGTTGTCAGACCGCCCCAAATCTGGGCAAAAAGTTTCCCTGATGTTCCTTCAATAAATGCTCATGCTTCTGATGCCGTTTTTGAGGCAGTGGCACGAGTTCGTCAAGGGCAACGCCAAGTTGTAGGTATTACGATAACGGCAGATAAAGGATTAGGAAAAAGTCAAACTATTAGTCGAATTCGGCATCGTTTGCAGACAGAAAACAGTGCTTTATTTGTCTACATGAGTAAGTATGATAACTTAAATCAAATTAAGCATCAATTTTTGCAAACTATTGTTTCTAGCCTTAGAGCATTTGGTAGCACTCCTGGAGTAATGCAATGGCAAGAATTGGCAGCAGCTTTAATTAATGAAGGGCAAAAGTGGAATTACACTCCTCAGCAATATATTAGTTTCTTCCCATCATGGTTGAGCAAACTGTCAAATCAAACAGTAGAAAAATTGACTGATAGTGTGCTAAGAATCAGACCTAATGTCAGTAATCCATATATAGTGAAAGCGATTTTATGGACGCTTTCCTCGGCTCATGCCATCTATGCCACCCATTGGCTTTCTGGTTTGGAGATAACCCAAAATCAGGCAGAAGCAATGATGTTACCAAACCAAGAACGAGAGGACAAAGAAGCAGAAGCCTTAAACACTACTCGCCAAATTCTCGACATAATAAGTGAGTATAGAATTCCTGTCATTTGCTTTGATGAATTAGACATCACAAATGCTGATGACAATGGCTATACAGCCGCACAAGTTATTGCTAACTTAACAAAAGATTTGTACAACAATCTCGAACGCGGCGTCTTACTGCTGGCGATGTATCCGAAAACTTGGAGAAATGAGATTAAGACTTTATCGCAAGCGGATGCTGTTATTGACCGTTTAGTCAGTGAACACAGACAACCACTGATTTTAAACCAACTTAATCAGGAGGATGTTGTAGAGGTAGTTTCTATTTGGTTGAAAGAATTTTATGATAAACATCAACAAATTCCACCTCATCCACTCTATCCATTTGATGAAAATAAACTAAGAGAACTTGGTAAAGAAAAACTAGGTGTAAGAGATGTCTTAAAGTGGTGTGCAGATAACTTTGTTGCACCAGATGGAATTTCTCCGCCGCCAGAAAAGCACCATCCTGTTGAACCTTCCTTTGAAGCAGAGTTGGCAAATCTTGAAGAAATAGATGTTTTATCTGAGGAGAATAATGATGTAATTGCAGATGCTTTATGCTTATCCTTCGTGGCTCTAGAAAACCAAACAGTAGAAGGTGTAACAATTAATCAAATCGAAGAGATTCAAGCCAACAGCGCTGATAGAGGATACATTCACTTCAAAATTGTCGGAACAGAAAATAACCAAGTAGTGAAAATTGGCGTAACAGTTCTTCAACAATCTGGGGGAAGCTATCAGAGGGCGGCATTAAAGCGGCTAACTGATTACAAAAAATTTGACCTAACTCGTGGTTGTTTAGTTCGCTCTAATAAAATAAATTCGGGAGCGGGGGTAGCAAAAAACCTTGTTAAAAAGCTTTTGCAAGAACAAGGTGGAGAATGGGCACTTTTGCAAAGCGAAGACATCAAGCCTCTTTTAGCACTTCAGTCTGTATGGGATAATAGTGAAAGCTATGAACTAAGCGAGGAGCAAATTTTTGATTTCATCCAGCAAAAAGCAATTAATAATCCTCTCATACTGGAAATCTTAAGCGATCCTTCTGGACAAGAACCTGAGAATTTAATCGATTTAGATATCTATGCCCGTTAGCATTCCTCAAAATGAATCTAACTCAGTTGATAGCCCGGAAATGAATATATAAAAAATGAGCAAACAGGTTTCAATCCAAACTGCATTATGTCTACCTGCTCCAGACATAGAAGCCTTAATTCAAGGGCAAATAATTGCTGCCATACCTCGGATTTTTCTGACTCCGGGGCGGCAATTTGCCCTTTATCCATCTGACATTTTAAATAATGTCTTACCGCCTAAGCAGTATTATCACTCCAGGTTGTTACCATCTCTTGAAAGTAATTTAGCTGAATTGGCTAATCAAACAGTTTTCATTAAAGCTTGGGCAAGATGTGAATTTTGTCAAGATTTAGATGAAACTGTGTCTTTAGAATCACTATCAAAGCTGACTATTTGGACTACAAATGGATTACAAGAAACTCTCTGGCAGAGGCAGTTTATTCGTTTAGCTTACCTGCGGGTTTATTTGTTATCTGAACCCTTAGAAGTGCCAGCCAATAAATCAGATAAATTTGTGGCTTTGCCGCATTCTATCAGGGTTACAGAAGCAAATCCTGTATTAAGCGATCGCCTTTTCACTCAACGCCGCCGTCAACTAGCAAAACTTGAGCCGCCGCTACATCCTGAATTGGAAGAATTGCAGGCGATGATTAGCCAAATTAAACACCCTGCTGCTCAACAATTAGATGAGCAGATTCAACAATTTTTGGGCTGGACAACAAATACCCAATCCATATCATCAGATCCAAAACTTACTTGGATTAAAGATATTAAGGCTTTGGGTGAGCGTAGTAAAGAACAAGATAGCGGAAAAAGCAATTATCAAGCTGGAACAGATTTTGAAATTGTTGTGCGTGATAGTCTTGAATTTCTAGGATTTACAGTTGACTATTCTCATAAAGGTGGTGCTGGTGGTTTAGATTTATTCTGTTCAAAACCTTATCCATTAGTTGGTGAATGCAAAGCTGGTAGAAAGATTCCTAATGATACAGCAGTTCAACTGCTCAATCTGGGAACACTACGCTTGAAAAATGAAAGTCTACTCAAGCAAACTGTTAAATTAATCATTGGTCCTGGTGAACCGACACCGCAACTTGCCGACGCGGCAAAAGTACATGGTATGTCAATTATTAATCCCGAAACTCTAGAAAAGTTGGTCAAACTTCAAGCTTTATATCGCAATTCAATAGACTTATTTAAGCTGAAGGAATATTTAAAGCCAGGTCAAGCTGATCAGGAAGTTGAAAAATATATTACTCAAGTTGAAACAGAGATTAAATTGCGATCGCATATCGTCACCTTAGTGAAAAACCATCTAGAAACAACAGGCGATGAAAGTGCAGGATTTAATTCGCTTCATGTTGCTTACCTTTACTCTAATCCACCTCAATCATTAAAACTTGAAGTTTTACACGAAATTCTAATTGAGCTTTCCTCACCTTTAACTGGCTACTTAGGGCGAAGCAAGGGAAGAGATGGAGATCGCTTTTACTTCCTCCGTGAGTTACAGGTTTAACCGCAAACAACCCATAGACATAAATCCCAAAGCTTATAAAGCAGTAAATGTGATTATTAGTCAATATTTTTCCTAAAATAAGGAACTTTTTGTAATAATAGATACAGAAATAATTTAATAAAGTCTAACTTTTGAGACTAATCTACCTAAAGTTAGATGTATGAAGACAGAGAAAACAGGAAAGTTATAGATATGACGATCCGTATCTCTGAATTAAAAACACTATATAAAACGATTAACTGGAGAAAAATATATGAAATTTAACCGGGGTGTCAACGCAGAAGCAGCATCAATGCTGGAAGTCACAGAACGAGAAATCAACACTCTGCACTCGCGCCACCGAGAATTGCCATCTGTACGGCATATTCCCGAACCAATAATTGACCGCAAATTTCGTCCTATCGCCAGCGAAAGCGCCACAAAGTCTGCCGTAATCGCAGTTGCACCCCCCAAAAATGCCTGCAACCCACCTCAAGCCTTAGATGAGTTGATGCATTCTCACCTAAATAATATCTGGCGTAGTCTAGAACATCGGCTACAAGTTGCCAAAGCAAAAGGCGATCTAAAATTGGTGCAACTTCTAGAAGCCGAGTCGAAACAGATGATGCTTACTCTGCCATAAACCAAATTTCCTTAGCTAATATCCCCGACTTCTTCAAGAAATCGGGGATATCGTCTTACCTAGTAGCGCAACATCCTGTAACAATTGAAATAGTGAGCCAGCATTTACTCGATAAATGCGTTCACTGTCAACAGCAAAAGTATAAAGGTCACAGTAACCTAAAGCTTTAACGAAACAATAACAGTTGCAAGCGCTACTTCAGGAGACACTATTAATGCTTGAATCTTATCGTCAACAGGTTGCCCAACGTGCAGCATTAGGCATTCCCCCGCTACCCTTAGATGCCCAGCAGACATCCGAATTGTGTGAATTGCTGAAAAATCCGCCAGCGGGTGAAGCAGAAACCTTGATGGAGTTATTACGCGATCGCATTCCCCCTGGAGTCGATCCCGCCGCCTACGTCAAAGCAGGCTTTCTCACCGCCGTTGCCAAAGGCGAAGTTAGCTGCCCCCTAATTACCCCCCAGTGGGCAGTACACCTCTTGGGCACAATGATGGGTGGTTACAACGTCCACTCCTTAATCGAATTACTCAAATCCAACGATCCTGTAAAAGCCGCCACCGCTGCCGCCTCCTTAAGCAAGACAATGTTGGTATTTGATGCATTTCACGATGTCCTCAACTTATCAGAAGTTAATCCTTTCGCCAAGCAAGTAATCGACTCTTGGGCAAACGCCGAATGGTTTATTAGTCGCCCCAAACTGCCCGAAGCCATCACCGTTACCGTGTTTAAAGTGCCGGGAGAAACCAACACCGACGATTTATCCCCCGCACCCCACGCCACAACCCGCCCAGATATCCCCTTACACGCCACCGTGATGCTGGAATCGAAAATGCCAGGAGGGATACAGACCATTGCCCAACTCAAGGAACTTGGGCATCCTGTGGCTTATGTAGGCGATGTTGTGGGTACAGGTTCATCCCGGAAATCGGCGATTAACTCAGTACTGTGGCACATTGGCAATGATATTCCTTACGTGCCGAATAAGCGGGCAGGGGGATATATATTAGGAAGTGCGATCGCGCCTATCTTCTTCAACACCGCCGAAGATTCCGGGGCATTACCGATAGAGTGCGATGTCAGCAAGCTGGAAACGGGCATGGTAATTACGATCCATCCCTACAAAGGACAAATCACCAACGAAGCCGGGGAAGTAATTTCCACTTTTAGCTTAAAACCAGATACCATCCTCGATGAAGTCCGTGCCGGTGGACGTATTCCCCTACTAATTGGACGTAGCCTCACCGACAAAACCCGTGAAGCTATAGGATTAGAACCCAGCCCTCTGTTTACCCGCCCCACCATGCCAGCAGATACAGGTAAAGGCTTCACTCTGGCACAAAAAATGGTCGGGAAGGCTTGCGGTTTAACAGGTGTGCGTCCGGGTACATCGTGTGAACCGGCTATGACCACAGTTGGTTCTCAGGATACCACGGGACCGATGACGCGGGATGAATTAACAGAACTTGCTTGTCTGGGTTTCAGTACTGACTTGGTAATGCAGAGTTTTTGTCACACGTCGGCGTATCCCAAACCCGTTGATGTCAAAACTCACAAAGATTTGCCTGATTTCTTTTCCTCTCGCGGCGGCGTGGCATTGCGTCCCGGCGATGGTATTATTCACTCTTGGCTAAACCGGATGTTATTGCCAGATACAGTCGGTACTGGCGGCGACTCTCATACCCGTTTTCCTTTAGGTATTTCTTTTCCTGCGGGTTCCGGTTTGGTGGCATTTGCGGGTGCATTAGGTGTGATGCCTTTGGATATGCCGGAATCAGTTTTAGTGCGGTTTAAGGGTGAGTTGCAACCTGGTATAACGCTGCGGGATGTTGTTAATGCCATTCCTTATATTGCCATCCAAAAAGGTTTGCTAACTGTGGCTAAAGAGAATAAGAAAAATGTTTTCTCTGGGCGTATTTTGGAAATTGAAGGATTGCCTGATTTGAAGGTTGAGCAAGCTTTTGAACTTACTGATGCGAGTGCAGAAAGGTCTTGTGCTGGTTGCACGATTAAGCTGAGTGTAGAGACAGTTGCAGAGTATTTGCGTTCAAATGTTGCACTGTTGAAAAACATGGTAGCACGAGGCTATCAAGATGCTCGAACAATTATGCGTCGCGTTGCCAAGATGGAGGAATGGTTAGCGAATCCAGTATTAATGGAAGCTGACCAAGATGCCGAATATGCAGACATGATTGAGATTGATTTGAACGAAATCAAAGAGCCAATTGTTGCTGCTCCTAATGATCCAGATAATGTTAAATTGTTGTCGGAAGTTGAGAATGATCCGGTACAGGAAGTATTTGTTGGTTCTTGTATGACGAATATCGGTCATTATCGGGCAACGGCAAAGGTATTAGAAGGGGAGTCTTCTGTGCAAACTCGGCTGTGGATTTGTCCGCCAACACGTATGGATGAACAACAGTTGAAAGCGGAGGGAATTTACGGCACATTTGCGGCTGCAGGGGCGCGTACTGAGATGCCTGGATGTAGTTTATGTATGGGTAATCAGGCACGGGTAAAAGATGGTACAACGGTGTTTTCAACATCAACTCGCAACTTCAATAATCGCATGGGTAAAGATGCACGAGTGTATCTTGGATCTGCGGAGTTAGCTGCAGTTTGTGCGATGTTGGGGCGGATTCCTACTGTACAGGAATATATGGAGATTGTGGGAAGGAAAATTAATCCTTTTGCTGGTGATTTGTATCGCTATTTGAACTTTGATGAAATTGCTGGTTTTGAGGATGAAGGACGGGTAATTGCTTTGGAAGATATGCCGAAGCTTGAGGATATTTTGGGGATGCCTGCGGTAGCGAGGTAGTTAGTTTTAGGGTGGGCGGTTGCTCACCCTTCTAGCCAAGTTAATTATAGAAATCCAGCAAAGATCAGAAGAATATTTGGCGAACCCAGCTCCTTTAAGTTCGAGGGAAGCCAGAAAATTATCTGTAGCAAGCATTTATGAAACTGTTGTCGCCTTCCTATTTCAGGATTCCAAACTTTACGATAGTCTAGTAACAGAGCTGTGTAAGGAAAGCGGAATTGATAATTCTCTGTACTCACAATGATGGAGGAGTGGGTAAAACGACCCTAGCTGTCCATGCCGCAGGTGTCTTAATATCCCAATCCGTTAGAACACTCTTGATAGACTGCGACGACCAGGCAGACTTTTGGCAATTCTATACAGATCGAGAGCCTAGCCAGTCGAACGATATAGATATTGAGGATAACAGAACAGTTATCTTTAACAAAAACCGCGCATCAATCAAAAAGTTAGCAAAGCCTCAACAATACGAGCACGTCATTCTCGATATTGACAGCCCTCTCCAAAACACCGTTCAGATCATTGTTGGTAATGACCCTGACCTTATATTGGTTCCAGTCAACAAATCTCAAAAAATAAAAGCATTGCGTAACCTTCCCAGGACGCTTAAAGTAATTTCCAAACTAGAGTCCACAGTTGGTTTTGCTCCAGAAGTTATTATCGTTCCTTTAGGAATACAAAAGGAGGATATATCCCAAGTAGTTTCAAGAATAAACATCGACAACAAACCCCAAAAGTGCAAAATTGCTTCTGCAATGCCTGATGTACAAGAGCAGATGCAACATTCTATCTACGACGATAGAAAATACATCTGGGATTATGAAGGCTATGAAGATATGTATGAATACTTCTGTTCAATTCTAGGAATTTAAAGGAGCTAGATATGTCTGTAAGTAGTCAAGAAAATCAATCTCAAGATTTCCAAGTTGAGCAAGCTATTGCAGAGGGAAGGCGTCAGGCTAATAAAGTTGAACCAGAATCAGAAATTACTCTAGAATTCACTGATGCTGAACAGAAAATGCTCAAGAAGCTTGCAGCAGCTCTTGCCCTGTCGGGAACAGTTCTGTTGGAATCAGCAATTAGCTATGTTTATTTCCACAAAGAAGATAAAAATATTTTGAAGAAGATTGAAGAATATTCCAAACACTCTAATCAGGAATCTAAGGAATCTATAGATAAGATTGAAGAGTCTCCTAAGCGTTCTAATTCAAATACAAAAAAGCTGGCATTAGCTCTGGAAACTTCTTATAAACTTGAAAAACTGGGCATGAAAAATAAGATTAATGAATGCGTAATAATAGGGATAAATTTGCTCTATGAGAGATTAATTAACGATGAAAAAAAAATTGCCAATGAGTAATGGATTACTTAGAGATTGATGCATTGATTAATGGAATTATCTACTCCGATCCAGCAGTCAAGCAAGACCTAGGTCGTCGTTTTGCTGCTCATCTTGGACTAAAGCCAGGTCAATCAGGAGGCGATGGTGGAATAGATGGAGAAGGAGAAGTTAACGGACAAACAATCTATTTCCAATCAAAGTTATATAGAGTTCCGCTAGATGCATCCTATGCGGCAGAATTTTGCGGAAATCTGGGAATTCACAAAGCAGATATTGGGATTATGTTAGCAGGAGTTGGCTACACACCAGGGTTTGAGCCACGACTAAAAAAATATCCCGATATCGCTAATAACACATTGAAAATTCACTTATTGACCTTAAAAGACATTTTTGGAAAAACTACCACCTTTGAAGAAGCTGTAGTAAACCTACCTCCACTCCGCAATTTTAGTAGTGATTCATGGGCAAGCTTTAGATAAAGTGTTCAATCAGCATCTGCTAGTTCCTCAGTGAACTTCAGAAAAGCGATCGCGCTAAATTGCTAATATTACTCCACAAGCCATAACCCAAATGAAAGCAGAAGATTATCCATTTGCCAAAGAATTGATTATTGATACCGAAGGAAAAATTCGTAAAGTCATCATCGATTTCAGTGATTATCAGCGTTTGGTAGAAGCCATTGAAGATGAAGGACTGACTCTTGCCATGCTGGAAGTTAAAGAGGCACCATTAAGCCTAGATGAAGCACTAGCAGAGTTTGAAAAAGAGTGATTACAGAGTATTATACCCGGTTTTTTAAAAGACATCAAAGCCCTCAAAAGTACACCTGAATTTACATCTATAAAGGCACTCGTCTTTGAATAAATTCGTGATATTCCAGATTTTGAAGATATCAGAAACTTAAAAAAATTAAAGGGTGCTGAAGATTATTATCGAATTAGGGTAGGCGACTATCGAATTGGTCTTAGATTTGATGGAGAAACTGTCGTTTTTGTCCGTGTGCTACACCGTAAGGACATTTATCGCTACTTTCCTTAAGTGCGATCTGCTTGCAGCAGCGCGATCGCTTGTTTGTCAATACTTAGCGCTAAATACTAGCGATTACAGGTTTAGAATGTTTAGTCAGTTATGGATTTGAGAGCCTTAAGAGAACGCGCAGGGTTTACAGCCGTTGAGATAGCGCATCAACTACAATGCTCTGAATCCTCGATCCGCAACTTACAACCTAGACTACTCAGATCCCCGACTTCTCCTTTGAAGTCGGGGATCTCCGCTCAAATCACTTCTTTGAACCACTACTCTTACGACTTCTAGACTTTCGTTTTGGTTTCTTAAAACGCTTATATGCAGAGTTAGTCCAATCACTCAAAGAATGACTCATTGCCCCCAATTCCAAACCGACAAATAAGGCGATCAATTCAGTCCAATAATTACTTAAAGTTCGCCCCACAGCTTCAACAAAACCCTGCCAACTAAAAGATAATTCCTGAACTAATTGCACTCCCAACAAAATTAGTAAACCAAACCAAGCTACCCAACAAGCAAGGTAAAATACCCGTAAAGTTGTGCCAATAATTGGTCCATGAGAAAAAACCGAGCGATGACGCATCGACTTTTGATAAGGTATCCAAATCCAACGCAACCATCCCCAACGCTTAAAGGGACGTGAGTTGAGATCCAAATCAGGACTCAACATCAACCCACTAAAAAGAAAGCCGCCGGAAATTAGCAGCGTTAGGTTGCTACTGCGTGTAAAAGCGATCGCTAAACCAGTGACAACAGGTAAACTCCATAAAGTAATGCGATCGTGTGTCTGACCAGATGGCATATTTATCGTCAACTCATGCTAATATAAAAATGTATCACGTCGGGCGGTTAGCTCAGTGGTAGAGCGCCTGCTTTACACGCAGGATGTCACTGGTTCAAGCCCAGTACCGCCCATATACCTTTTTGTATACTTCCACCTGAAAGTAGTTTTTTCCTCAATGCCACAGGTAACTAAAGCGAAAAAAAGGCGATCGCTTTGTGCTCCACACTAAATCGCCATCACTACCAAATAATTAGCGACTGCTATCAGATATTTCCGTATTATTTGGCAAGTGCAATTCCGATAAATCAGGAGCACTAGGCAAAACCTCAGCCGTAGTATCAATAGTTTTTACCACCTCCACAGAATCATCTTGAGATTGCGAAGTTACCTCAGCTAGCTTTTCTTTAGCAATACTAGTTAAATTTTGAGTCTTCTCTTTAACTTGCTCAGTCATACTTTGAGCATTACGCTTCACCGCCTGCCAGTCAAGATGAGTCCTCTTCACATCATCCTTGAGAAACTCCGCCGCTTGAGAAAACCGCTGATTCAATCCCTCAGTATACTGCAAAGGCGTCTGCACCACCTCATCCGGCACAATTACCCGCTTACTGCCAACACTGGCAATAGTTAGCGGCGCCAACAAATAAATCCCATCCAAAACACCACGCCAACCGCTAGACATAAACAAATATTCAACAATATCGCTAGTCTGAGGCAAAAACAAAAAATCGACAATTTTGCCAGCCTTATTGCCAGCATCTGTCCATACCTCATGACCAATCACAGAAAACAACTCTGGCTTTTCTGGCTCCATTATTTCCTGGTCATAATTCACTAAAATACTATCATTACCAATCGTCTCAACTTGCCTCCAGCTAAAGGAAGATTTTTTATTACCCAAAAAACCTGATTTACAAGTTAAACCGATAACTTGATGAGATTGAGGATTTAGCCAAATTTGCTCTACTCGCCCTACTTCTTCCGTAGTGCGTCTATCTAGCACCAAACGATTCAACACCTCACCGTGTCTAACAACCTCTAATTGTGTATTCATTTCTAACAAAACTCCATAGCATTCATCTAGTATGCAATGGTCGTCGCCTCAGTTGCTTTAATTAAACACGCCTTTACTAAAAATTATTACCTAACAATGATTCAAACTCAGCCTGCAACGACTTAAAATCAGCCACTCTTGCCACTAATAAATTTTCATCTCCAGCATCTCGTAAACGTATATTCCAATACCGAATATGTTCCGAATTATGCAGCCAGAATTGAATCACCGTATTCATAACTTGATCCATTTCCCAGCCATGTTTTGGCGCAATAGTCTCAACTGATTCTAGAAAAGTATCCAAGGTGCATTGATAGCCACCCAAATATTCAATACCAGTTACAGGCTTTTTTTGAATAAACTTTTGTTGATGAGTGAAAAAATCTAAAACAGGAGAGATGCCTAAGAGTTCAAACGTATAGTTCATGACTGCTTCCTCTCGCTTTGTGGTTGAAATTAAGGTTTAATTAATAATATGACCACAAGCTGATTTGGGAGACATCTAACCAAAGGCAGGTGAGCCTTACAACAAAATTTGAGAAACTATATAAGTGTGAGCATCATTACAATTTCTCCTCTATTGGCGTGACACTACTAAGCTACTAATTTGCCTTGTGTATAGTAATGTTAAAGCCTTCATCTGCGATTGGTGGTTGAAAATAGGCGGTGATATAGTCAAATTCTGCCTCAGACATAACTATAGAACCTTCAGGTTGTTCAATGTTTCTTTTCTGCAACTGGTTTTTGCATAAGGAGTCGGGTGCATCAATATAATGAAGGATATGATTTACTTTGGCAGCTTCAAATATTGAACGAAACCATTGTCGCTGAGAAGGCACATTCCCCGGAAAATCTAGAACAACAGATATTCCCTGTTCAAGCAGATTTTGCACGTGCGATGAAAGTACCTGTTTGAGGCGTGACGAATACTTCAAATAATCATCAAAGTTACTAATTTCTTCTGGGTACAACTTCGACAACCAGATATCCTCAGTGATCAGAATGGCATGATGCTTTGATGCTAGCTTTTTCGATAAAGTTGACTTTCCTGATGCCATTTTTCCGCAGAAAAAGTGCAGCACTGGTTCTGTTCTCACGACTCACCACCGTTGTATTATTTACATAACTAACCGACGATCGCCATACCATTGACTCAAATCCTGCTCAATTCCTTCAAGGATAGCAATCGCATCTATGATTAATTTTGCATCAGCCGCTAAATTAGCAAATGCTGACTCAACCCTTTCTTGATAGTCTTGTGGACAGAGTGCAAAGCTTTTAGCGATCGCTACTGCGCCTTTCTCATTCAATAAGTACTCTTCATTAAGTGCAAATAATACCTGATTCATACAAGCTACGCTGCGAAAACAGCAACCGGCTGCATAGGCAACATCAGCGCGTGCAACTGCCTTTTGTGCAATGAACAATGAAAAACTAATTTCCCAGGCAAACTTATTAATCGTTGCTTGTTGAAGCTGAACTGGATAAGGAGTTGTTTTAGCCTTTAAAGCGTCTAAAATGCCATAAGGATCGTGAAGTGGCAAATTAATAGCAACTTCACCCATATAAATAGCAGAGACAAAACCATGTGGATGTCCTGGTTGGTAATCAATCGTAATTTGCCCAAGCTTACAATCATCAATAACACGATTAACCTGAGCCAAATCACGGTAGAGAAAATCTACAGGCACACCTTCTATTTTTAGCCAACCACCACCATTAATCCATTTTCCCCATTCACCAATTGGGGTGATTAGATTGGTACGGTGATTATCGTCAAGTTCAAAGGCGAGATTATTTAGGGCAATTAGATCAGGCGGGTTCTCTGGCTGGTAATAAATTCCCAGATCCACATCTGACTTCTGGGTATGAGTGCCTCTTGCCCTGGAACCACCTAATGCGATCGCTTCTATGCCCTGAATTGACTGCAAGCGCTCGACAACACGGTGAATAAACTCAGGTAATTGCTGACTCATCTTGGCTCCATTGTTATTGCCAATTTAAACAATTTTACTATCTGCTGTTAATAGCGATCGCACCAGGGACTACGGCGAATTTTCCCACTCTGGCGTCAGCGTGCGATAGTTAAATTGACCAACCCCAGGATGACAAGTCACACAACTACCAATCTTTGCCGGTTGACTAAACTTAACTCGTGGATGTAGCGCCTTAAAAAAACGAGACTCAGAAACCCGATAAGGAACTGCTTCTTTTTCCTGACGGGGACGAGAAAAGGTGCGTAAAAAGTCCCAAACCACAAGCTGTGAAGGACCAAGCAAGGGTTTTAACTGCACCCCATAATGTTCTTGAGGTTCCATCAGCAAGCGTCGCCAAGTTTCTGAAGGCAAAACTTCTGGTGCTATGGCAATATGACAGCTAGCGCAGTTTTCTAAATACAGTTCTTTGCCTAACTGATAACGCGCTGGGATGGCGTCAACTGTACCAATTGTTGGTGCTGTAGTTTGGGCACTAGCACTAAGTACCAAAGATAGTCCCCAACCCAAACAAATACTCCAGACTAATAGTATTAACATTAACACCGCAGGCGATTGCTTGCGTCGTTGCTTAGATAAATACCTTGCTGGTTGTCGCTTTCCTTTTCTTGACCTCACAAGCCTCAACCTAACCTAAACAACAATTCTCTATGGAATGGAAACCGTCCGCAATAGTTGCTCAACAATTGCCTTACTGCGTCGCCCTCCCATCGGAATCAGACGATGAGCAAGCACAAATGGTGCCAAATACTTCACATCATCAGGAATCGTATAATCACGCCCCTCCAAAAAAGCCAAAGCCTGAGCCGACTTCTGCAATGCCACAGTACCACGCGGACTTGCCCCCAAAGAAACATCTTCTGATTCACGGGAAGCACGAACCAAACTTAGGATATAGTTTTGTAATGATGGCTCCACTTTTACCTGATTGCAAAGACGCCGTAACTCCAGAACTTGGTCAGCAGAAATACAAGGCTTCAGCTCATCAACCATCATGCCATCTTGATGTCGTTGCAGCATTTGCAGCTCTTCTTGCTCAGTCGGATATCCCAAACTCAAAGACAAAATAAATCGATCCATTTGAGCCTCTGGCAAAGGGAAAGTGCCTTGATATTCCACCGGATTTTGAGTAGCAATCACAAAAAACGGTTGAGGTACACCGCGAGAAACACCATCAACTGTAACTTGCCTTTCCTCCATCACTTCCAATAACGCTGACTGGGTGCGAGGAGTTGCCCGATTAATTTCATCAGCTAGTAGAATATTGGCAAAGACAGGACCTGGTAAAAATTCAAACTCGCGAGTACCTTGGTTCCAGATATTAGTACCCGTGATATCACTCGGCAACAAATCTGGAGTGCATTGGATGCGTCCAAAACGTCCATCAAATGAACGTGCTAGAGATTTTGCCAATAGAGTTTTACCTACACCAGGAACATCTTCTAACAAAGCATGACCACCAGCAAGCAAGGCAACGAGTACCAAGCGAATTGCATCGGCTTTACCGACAATGGTACGGGCAAGATTGGCTTTTAGCTGTTCAATCGGTTCTCTGATCACTGATAGAATACCTTCTTTTTGTCTTTTTTAGCCCCGACGCCCCAAAAAAGCTTTTGCTGCTTCACAGTCTGCCTGTATTTGTAACTTTAGAGCATCCAAAGAGGCAAATTTTTGTTCGGGTCGCAGAAATTCCTCTAAGCTTACCGTTAAGGTTTGCCCATAGAGATCACCTGACCAATCTAGCAGGTGTACTTCGACTGTTAAATTCGTACCATTAACCGTCGGGCGATGTCCAATATTCATGACTCCTGGTTGGAAGGGGAGGGAGGAGTTGAGCAAATCACCCCCTACTCCCACACAGTAGGCGCCACAGCGGGGCAAAAACTTATCGTGGGGTAATTGTAGGTTAGCGGTGGGAAAGCCGATAGTCCTGCCTAATTGCTGCCCTTTAACGACTAATCCGGTGAGGGTGTAAGGGCGTCCCAAAAGGCGGTTGGCAAGGCTTACATTACCTTGCTCTAAGGAGTGACGGACTAAGGAACTACTAATGCGTTCTCCTTGACAAGTTTGCAATGAGACAATTGTGACATCAATTCCGTAGGATGAAGCGATCGCTTTTAAATCACTTGATTTGCCACTGCGTTTATAACCAAACTGGAAATCTTCCCCAACACTAACCTGAGTAGCTTGCAGTTGCTGTACCAAAATTTTTTCCACAAATTGCTCTGGACTCAAAGACGCCAATTCTTGGTTAAATGGTAATAGCGCTAGTTGTTCTACACCCAGACTTTTTAGCTTTAATACCTTTTCCGCCCTTGGCGTGAGGAACTTCCAGTTTGTCTTGGAAAAAAATTCACGAGGATGAGGGGTAAAGGTGGCAACGGTTGAATAAACGTGACTCTTGATTTCTTGGCAATTAGCTAGACGTTGCTGATCCTGACTAGGAGGCACCACCGTCACTGGAGTGACGCTTTTATTTCGCAAAATAGGCTTAATAACCTGTTGGTGCCCTCGGTGTACGCCGTCAAAATTTCCAAGGGCAACGGTTGTTGGTGTTAAAGCAGTATCTGGAGAAGTAACCCACACGCTTTACATTTTGACATATTTAAGAGAATTTAAGGGGCGCAATTGTGATTCTTGCCAATAATTTATTGGTAAGTTGGGTTGATCCGTCTTCAACTAAAATCTCTTAAACTGCTTAAAGCTGCTAGACAGAGGCTTGCCGCTCTAAAGTTGGCGTCACATTGGCACCATTTGACTCAACTAACTGTAATGACCAGCCTTCTCGTGCCATAAAAGCATTAGGAAACTGTTGGGCTGCCGCTTCACCTACTCGGTCGAGGAAATCATCATTATGTAACGGATCGTGGTGGAAAATCACGAGTTTTTTGACATTAGCGGCTTTGGCAACTTTGACGGCTTCCTGCCAGGTTGAATGACCCCAACCAACTTTACTAGTGGCTTGGGAGTGATATTCTTCATCTGTATAAGTAGCGTCGTAAATCATCACATCAGCGTTATCCACCAGCTTCAGGACATTTTGATCTAAGCGGTCGGCGAAATGCTCGGTGTCGGTGATGTATGCTGCTGAATAGCCCCGCCAGTTGACGCGATAACCCAAGGCTTCACCGGGATGATTTAATTTAGCATTTTCAATTGTTACCTCACCAAGTTCTACAACTTCGCCAACTTTCAAGTCACGAAACTTAAACTCAGCTTTCATGAGTTGGAAGGGAACCGGAAAATTGGGGTGGTGCATTTGTTCGGTGAGACGTTGCTGAATTGTCTTACCATCAGGCGATCGCGTACCGTATATATGGAAACAATTTCCTGGCGCAAAAGCTGGTACAAAAAACGGCACTCCCTGAATATGGTCCCAGTGGGAGTGAGTAAAAAACATATGCGCCTTAACAGGCATTTGTGACAGCAGCGACTGCCCCAAAACTCGCAAGCCTGTGCCGCCGTCAAAAATTAGACGTTCACTACCGACTCGCATCTCTATACAAGGAGTATTACCACCATACCGCACCGTCTCCGGTCCCGGACAGGCTATACTCCCTCTGACGCCCCAAAACTGTATTGTAAATAAGTCGTGTGTACTAGACATAATTTTTCCTTGCAGGCTTGTTCGGGCAGTCCATTAGTAAAGTATTCCCAGATTAATTAGGCAATGCCTAAGTTTTACTTTTTATTGCTGTTTTTACGCTCAAATTCGTCCAAGTGACCATCAGTTTTGCTCTAAATTTGCTTGGCATTTTTAAGCTTGGGGTTGCGATCTACTCTAAACTATAGTTGCTATGAGTGCGTCATCAAGATGTTAACGCCAAAGATAGAGAATCAATATCGCTATTTAAATCGTGTATTTCTATTTTCATGGTAGTTCCCAAGCAAGATGCACTCGTTAAGATCATAGATGCTGGAAGCTAGATTAATTAATGCGGCATCGGCAAAACCTTGGCACATAAGACAGGGCATGAGCACAAAACGTTGACTTGATCTATCGCTTCCAAAAGGTTAGCAGTTTCAACTGATGATTGTCTTGCTCTTTATGCAATAAAACGATGTAATTTTTACCACGTTGCATAAAGTTATGTTTTTCTCCTTTGCCAGCCACTTCTGAGCAACTTTGCCTAATCTTTAATTTAGATGCTTTTCAATCTGATGATTTTAGTCCGGTTTTGGTAATGCACGCTCTGAGATCATGGGTATTTAGCTTGACTTATCTTAATGTCAAAAACTTTTCCGTCGAAGTATATTGATCCGAAAGATGCCACCACTTCAATTTCGGAAAGACAAAACATTGATCATAAAGTCTCTGTTGTTGCCTATTATGTATCATAATCAGTCTTTGACCAAAATTATTCACTTTTTGAGTGGAAAAATTCGTCAATATTGAGCAGATGAATGTCTGCCATCTGTAATTATAAGCTACTATTTGCTAGCTCAAAGGAAACTAGCTTCTAATCAGCTCAAGGAAGGAGACTTTACACCTTTTGTCAGATACTTACTGTTTTTGGTATGACATACTTCACAATTTAAGCATTTTAAGTATTGACATCGGTCTAAAATTTAAGAAGATTACTTAAGAGCTGAGGACACAATGGCAGCAGTTGAAATATATACTTGGAGTGGATGCCCTTTCTGTGTTCGTGCCAAGGCTTTACTCAAACGAAAAAACGTGGCTTTTACAGAATACTGTATTGATGGCGACGAAGCGGCACGAGCTAAAATGGCAAAGCGATCGCATGGTGGACGTTCTTTACCACAAATCTTTATTAATGACCAACATATTGGCGGGTGTGATGATCTGCACGCTCTTGATGCTCAGGGCGGGCTAGACCCTCTGCTACAGTAAGATTCAGCTTATCTTCTAGACTATCTCAAAATCAAGGCACTCTTAATTGCTCGTGTTGACATAATCACTGTTTAATTTAAAGTCTGAATTCTTTATCAGGATTTTCTGCGTGAAATTTGCATTTATTATCGATCCTCTTGCCAAACTCGATCCAGGTCATGATACTAGTGTCGCTCTTATGGAAGCTGCACAATCATTAGGTCACGAAGTTTGGGTAACTCAGTCACAAAAACTAAGTGTTGTCAAGAGCCAAGCTTGGGCATTATTACAAAAAGTGCAACTGACTGCCGCCGAATTAGTGGAAGGGCGTTGGGTGGTTAGCAAAGACTGGTACGCAGTTTCAGAAGCGAGTTGGCAACCGCTAGAAGAAATGGACGCGGTATTTATGCGAACCGATCCGCCGGTGACTGTGCCTTATCTTTATGCTACTTATATTCTGGACTATATTAACCCAGAAAAAACTTTAGTTATGAACACGCCAGCAGGAATTAGAATGGCGAATGAAAAAATGTACGCCCTTCAGTTTAAAGAAGTAATTCCCGAAACAATTGTAAGTCAGGATAAAGCGGTAATTAGAGAGTTTTTGGAAGAAAAAGGTACAGCCGTTTTAAAGCCTTTGGGTGGGAAAGCTGGGGAAGGAATTTTATTTTTGGATAAAAGCGATCGCAATTTTAATTCTTTAATTGAAGTTAGCACAAAACAAGGGCAGGAACCTGTAATGGTTCAAACTTATTTACCTGCGGCTAAAGATGGCGATAAGCGAATTATTATGCTCAATGGTAAACCAATTGGTGCCGTAAACCGTATCCCTACAGGTAAAGAGTTTCGCGGCAACATGGCTGTAGGTGGGAGAGTAGCAAAAACTGATATTACTGAACAAGAACAGAAAATATGTGCTGTTGTTGGACAAAAATTGCAGCAAGATGGTTTATATTTTGTGGGAATAGATGTGATTGGTGGCTATCTTACCGAAGTTAATGTAACTAGTCCTACAGGTATCCGCGAAATAGATAGACTAAGCGGCACTCGTTTGGGTGAAGAAGTAATAACCTGGGTAGAAAAAACAAAAAAAACTAATAGTTAAATGAATAATAACATTGGGGTGGCAGTAATTGGTACGGGTTTCGGTGAAAAGATTCATATTCCCGGTTTTCAGGAACATCATAAAACGCAAGTAGTAGCAGTTTATAATCGCGATTTGGATAAGGCAAAAGCCCTTGCCGCTACTCACAACATACCTCATGTTGGCGATCGCCTTTCGGACATCCTATCCTTACCAGAAGTCAGCGCCGTCAGCATCTCAACTCCGCCATTTCTGCATTATGAAATGGCAAAATTAGCCATAGAAGCTGGCAAACATATATTACTAGAAAAGCCGATGACGCTGACAGCAACCCAGGCAAGGGAACTATATCAACTTGCCGCAGCTAAAGGTGTTGTAGCAATGATGGACTTTGAATTTCGCTTTATTCCAGCATGGCAATTATTAGCAGAATATTTGGCAGAAGGTTATGTTGGGCAGAAACGTCTGATTAAAATTGATTGGTTAGTTTCCAGTCGCGCCGATGCCTCACGCCCTTGGAATTGGTATGCTCAAAAAGAAAAAGGCGGCGGTGCATTAGGGGCGGTGGGTTCTCATGCTTTTGATTACATTAGTTGGTTATTTGGTCCTGTGCAGCGGCTGTGCGCCCAACTGAGTACGGCAATTCCCGAAAGACCCGATCCGACCTCAAATGACCAACTCAAGCCTGTAGACGCCGATGATACCTGTTTGCTGATGTTGGAATTAGCCGATGGTACGCCTTGTCAAATTTGCATTAGTTCCGTAACTTATCAAGGGCGGGGGCATTTTGTGGAAATATATGGCGATCGCGGTACATTAGTTTTAGGCAGCGAAAACCAAAAAGATTATGTGCATGGTTTTCATCTCAAAGCGGCATTAGCGGGTAAACCTTTGGCTGAGGTAGAAGTTCCCAACCGCTTAATCTTTCCGCGCAGCTATGGTGATGGACGCCTTGCACCATTTATTCGAGTTGTTGATCAGTGGGTGAGAGGAATTGATGCCGGTGAGGAGATGGTGCCTTCCTTCAAAGAAGGAGTTTATTCACAATTATTAATGGACTTAACTCATCAATCTCATCAAACAGGCGCTTGGGTAAATGTGCCGAAATTAGAAGAATTTTTGGCTGGCGGTTAACCTCGTAGGGGCGACCCGCTTGAACACCCTTCGCCACCGTCCAAAAAAATAATCGGGTCGCCCTTCTTGATCTTGATCACCCTTCGCCACCGTCCAAAAAAATAATCAGGTCGCCCGTCTTGATCTTCTTGATCACCCTTTGCCACCGTCCAAAAAAATAATCAGGTCGCCCGTCTTTTGCCGAATATCGAGCAATATTGTCCAGACGACCCAACAACAGCCAATTCAATCAAAAAATGATCTTAAATGTGAGAAAACAACTTCAAACGCGACTGTTTATAAAAGTCTAAAACCTTCTGAGCATAGGGAGCCGTCGCACCACTGTTATATTGACTAGCGTCGCCCGTCATCCACCAAGCAGCAGCACGTTCCACCGCAGTAAACTCATTATTATTACCAGCAGTGTACTGCTCGCTCATCACATCCCGCATTACACAAACCAAAATACTTCTGGCAGTGACTGGGCTATCCTGAAATTCTGTAGGAGTTAGTTCCTTGCCTAAACATTGTTGCGACCAACGGGGAATGTTTTCAGCTTTAACTTGCCATGCGCCATATAGTCCGTCTTTGCTTGTGTCAGTTTGTGGCGCGGCAAGGCGTAAGGCTTCCACCAAAATACCAACTTGAGTATTAGAAACAGCAGATGCTGTAGGTTTGGGAGTTGCCTGACTTTGAGGTGAGGCTGAGGGAATTGTCGGTTCAGGTGCCGGTTTAGCTTCGGTTGCTGGCGGTGAGGCTACAGGTTTTGGGGTGGGCGCCGCTGCAGCAGGCTTGGCTGCGGGTGGTGTACTTGCTGCTCCTTGTTGATAAAAGCCTAAAACTTTGTCAGCGTAAGTAGCGGTTGCACCACTCTTGCATTGATTCGGGTCGCCCGTCATCCACCAACAGGCAGATCTTCGCACGGCGGCAGTCTCGTTATTACCCGTTGCTTTTAATTCGTCGCGCATGACATCCTGCATTACGCAAGCTAAAATCTCACGCGCTTTGGTGGGGTTGGCTTCAAATTGTTGTACAGTCATTGCCTGTCCTGTACAGAGTCTCGACCAACGGGGAATGTTATCGGCTTTGATTTGCCATTCGCTATAAAGTCCGTCGTCTGCCCTGCCTGTTTGGGGTGCTGCTTTTCTGAGTGCCTCGACTAGCCTTGCTACTTGAGAGGATGATTGGGCTTGCGCTGGCAAAGTCCCAACTCCAATACTAAGAATTGCACCACTGATTAAGAAGCGTTTGGCTTGTCTGACTAACTTTGAATTGCTCATGCAGTACTTTGTTATCTTTTGGTTAAATCAGAGAAGTTCTAACACAGGCTGGTAGTGGTGTGTCTCTGTCTAAAGGCAAGGCTGCAATATTTGCTTGTCTCACTTGGGAGGTAGTTGAGGGGATTTTTTGAACAGGAAGACCTATCATTAAAAGCAGTGACTTGTTTACGCTTAACTTATAGTAGACGTGGCATCTACGGTGAAAGCTGATACAGTCTGCAACAAGGAGATTATAAACGATGCGAGATCAGTTTCAGAAGCCTCAAATTAGTAATATTACCTCTGGACTGTTCAGAAATTTGCTGTTGATGGCGACAGGTGGTACTGTGCTGTTTGCATTGGTTTTAGGAATTGGGGTTTTGCGATCGGGTAGTCGCTTTTTTGAGGGACTTGGTGCAATGTTTAGCTTGTCACAGCCTAAGCCAGAGGTTGATGTGCGGACTGTGGTTGTGCGGCAAGTACGAGGGGCAAGTGAGTTGACGACTTCGGTGTTTACGATGGAGTCGGTTGTGCCTACTCGTCAGGAGCAAAAGTTAGGTGGTTATACAATTGGTGCGACGACGCTGCTGTATATTGCTTATGGTGAGGTTCGGGCGGGAGTTGACTTGAAGGATTTGAGTGCGGCTGATGTGCAGGTTACTGATAATACGATTCAGCTTCGGTTGCCGCCGCCGCGTATTTTGGATAGTAAGATTGATGTGAATAAGTCTAGTGTTTATGACTATAATCGCGGTTTCTTAGGTTTGGGACCGGATGTTGCGCCTCAGTTGCAGACGTTGGCACAGCGAGAGACTTTGAAGAAGATTCGGGCGGCGGCTTGTGATCAGGGGATATTGAAGCAGGCTAATGATCGGGCTGAGTTGGTTGTGGAGAAGTTGTTGAGTACGGCGGGGTATAAGCAAGTTGTGGTGGAGACTCAAGCGCCGGCGCCGGGGAGTTGTAAGTAGACACCCTCACCCCCTGCCCCTCTCCCCTTAAGGGAGAGGGGAGTTAGAAGAGTGCAATGCTTTGTGGAAAGCTGGGTAGGGCATGGTTTGGGCGCAGTGCCAGATGAGGTAGTAGTAATGACGGTATCGCCGGAAGTCATTTTCGTATGTTTCATCTAATAAGGAACCATTGAGAGCAGTGACCACTCCTTCCATCTGAACATCCCCCAAAATTTCCATTAAGTTATAGACTCCTAACCCACAGGTATCTCGCTCTTGAGAGTTGACGATTAACTTAACTAGAGCATCAATGGCAGTAGGGTTGCCTAAGCCAATCTTCCCTAAAGAATTTGCTGCTAGCTTACGGATAAATTCAGCTTGAGAGTTGACGATTAACTTAACTAGAGCAGCAATGGCAATAGAACTGCCTAAGCCAATTTTCCCTAAGCTAAATACTGCTGACTCAAGGATAATTCCATCCTCGTATTTATTGACCAACTGGACTAGGGTAATAATTGCAGTCGTATTTCCTAAACCGATTTTTCCTAAGCTATCTGCCGCTTGCCAAAGGGTATATTCATCCTGAGATTCGTTGATTACCTCAACTAAAGTATTAATATCAGTGGAGTTGTCTGAGGCACTTATTGTTAAGTAGCTCTCTTCTTGCCACGGGATATTTTCTTCCTGTATATTTCTAATAATCTCCCCAAAAATATCAGGACATTTATTAGTTGATTCTTTTAAAATTGCCTTGGCAGTCGAGTTACCTGAGTCAATATTTATTAATAACTTTGCTACCTTATTGCAGATATATTTAATATTATGAGAGTGATTGATTAACTCCACTAAAGCAGTAATGGCTTTTGTGCGATTCGTCTCTGGTATTGCTGCCCTAGCTCCCTCTCCAATCGGATCGAGAAAAGCTTGCCAACCTTGTTTTTCAACATCAAAATAACCAAAAGCCCACTGAACAATTTGCTCTACAATTTCATTTGCTCTGATACTATCTTTAAACTCCGCAATCCCAACTGCAGCTAAAAAATACGCTCGATACTTATAAAAATCCCTGCACCCATCCTTAAACTCTACTAACATCTTTATAAACTTCTCCTTCTCCTCCTTCCCTACATCCTCACGCCCCAACCACAGCAAAAACACCTCCTTCCACTGCGGCTCAAAAATACGGTAAATACCTTGTGCAGGATTATCAGGAACATGATTAAGAAAATATCCCCAATTCTCAATTGCTAATGCGGCAAAATATTCCTCAAATGTCGGATGAAAGAAAGCGTAAACAGTTTCCTTTGAGTTTTCTGCTGCCACACCAACATTAATGATCCAACCCACACGACAAGCTAAATCAAACAAAGATTTGTCAAACTTATCGAGTTCCTGACGAACGAAAGATTCTCGCAATCGAAACTTGGTAGTCTCCTTATCAATTGCTTTTTTCGCCAACTCTCCTAAAGCATGCTCTAGTAATCGACGTTTATCTAAATCAATTTCAGGTTTATCTTTCCACTCATAAAACGTCTCAACAAACCACTCGTAGAGTTCGGCTTTAGTCTTTGGTAGCTCTTCCTGTCGGCGTTTCCAAATTCGGCATAGCAGAGTCAGCCGCAGAGGATTTTTAACTAAGTCTTTGATTCGCGGTTGCGATCGCTCCAGCTTTTCGATTAACTTCTCTCCTTTTGTTGGTTCACCCGCTTTGGAGAAGAAATTGTGGATAAAACTACCTACCAAGTCTGGATAACTTAACTGTTGAATGCGATATTTCTCGAAAGTGTACAGGTCATTTTTGCCAACATCCCAAACATTTAACCGACAAGTTAATACAATCCGTGCATCGGCTATCCAACCCTTCAACTGCTTCTCAAGGCTAGATAGTAAGTTCCCTGTTGCTGCGATTTCATCAACTCCATCTAACAGCAACCACACCCGACTCACTTTAAACTGCTCAACAAAGTCATCTTGAATATCCTCTGAGACACTCCGCTTGCCAGTGGCATATTTTAGCCAATCTTCTAGAAGATACTTCTCTAGCGCTTTTTCCTCTAAGTCTGCCAACTTGACGAAAATTGGCAAGCCTCCCACACCTTCTACTTCTTTAGCAATCTCCTGCAAAATTGTTGTTTTGCCAGCACCTGGTTCTCCAATAATGGCAATTTTTCTATCCCGATTTTTAATACTGTTTTCCGTTTCCAAAACATGAGCGAGAAACTTGTTGTGTTCAACAGGTAATTCATACTCGGTAGGCGCAGGAAGCTGGAAATGCTCTGGTGAGAAATCGTCCTTTTGCTGAGGTCGCTGTTTGCGCTCTACCAATTCCAAGGGCACGATATCCTCAATGGTCAATATCACATCATCCCCATGTAGCAGGGGATTGATAGATAAATCTGTGGGAAGCATTTTCCGGCAACATTCTTGCCAATCAATTTCATCCTGTAAAGCTTCAGCACTAACTTCAGATTTCTTGAAAGTCGCTTCTAAATCTTTAGACTTATCCGATCTGTTGTCTTCCCAAACTCGCTCAAATTTTTGAAGGTTCTTTTCCTTATCTTTTGACCACAGCGTCAGCGTGAAGTGCCAGGTTTCAACTCCTTGAGTTTGGGTACGGTTGTCTTCCAGAATCTTCACTAAATTTTTTTCAGTTTTTTTATCCAGAAGCTTGAGCGCTTGTCGGATTTGAGCTTTGGTTAACTCACCAGAATGTTTGTCTTTCTTTGTGAGCCAATGCAAATCTGCAAGCGTTGTCCTGATAATCAGTTTGGGGTTAGAGGTATCCTCAACTTCCCATTTGAACTCAATATCTAAGTCAGACTCCTCAAATTCACAATTAACGAACGAAAGCAAAGCCTCTAGAAGGCGCTTTACCCGCGCTTTAACTGCTGGTCCATAAGTATTTCGTGGCATTTGAGTCTAAAAAATTTACCAAAAAGTCTGGGGCTACCCCAATCCTTTTTACAACCCCAAACTACTCTAACCCTGATTGTAAATGACTTACAACAGTTAGCGATCGCATTTGCTTTGCTCTACTACCCCAACGAGAACCTTGATTTAATCACAAAAGGTTCCCACGATGAATACAAAACCCACTCCTAAGCCTCAACCCACAAAAACTACTAAAAGTCAAGACAATCCGCAAAAAATCTCACAGCGCATCCTAGTTTTACTATTCGTGATGCAATTGGCACTAATTGGCGTTGAGGGACATCAAGATTTCATCTCCGGCAAGCCGATAATTGATGTGCTTCAAGGCATGATTAGCCAAAGTATTGAATTAATTATCAAAGCCCAAACTACTCAAAAAAGCACAAAAAAACGCGCTGCCTGCAACAAATAATCAAATTTCTCAGTTTCTCCGGATACCACTCGCGCTTAGTCGGAGAAAGAACAAGTAGATGCACCCTGAATTACAACCCTCGGCTTTTAGCTTGAGGGTTTTTTATTATATCAATTTAAATGGCAAATACAATACATACCCGTATGGACACCAATGATATGGTGTCAACTTAACGTGAAAGCCAAAGTCCAGCATTCTGTTTAACCCCCTGCCTCATAGCGAAAGTCCTCTTTAGAGGACTGCTGAATTCTTGAGTCCTCTTTAGAGGACTTTTACTATTAGCCTGGGACTTAAGTCCCAGGCGGTGGTTGTCTACTACGGCGCATCCTCAGTCGGAAAAGCACCCGGTTTCACTTGCAGCTTTTGCATCCGATTTTGCCGCAACACTTCCACTTCCAAAGTGCCACCAACGGAACTTGCTTCCACCAATTCTTGCACTTCACCTGCCGTTTTAATCGGTTTGCCTGCAACTTTTGCAATAATATCTCCCGGTTGCATTCCTGCTTGTTGAGCTGGTGAATTTTTGGCAACACCAACAATAATTACCCCAGCATCTTTAGTAACTTTAAAGCCAGCATTTTTATCTTGATTAATTTCTTTTTTCAAATCTGCCGTCAGCGCTACCATCCTAATTCCCAGGTAAGGATGTTCAACTTTACCTTTAGCAAATAATTGATTGGCAATGCGTTGTGCCGTACCCACGGGAATGGCAAAACCTAAACCTTGGGCACCGGCGCGAATGGCGGTATTAATACCAATAACTTCGCCCCGTGCATTGAGCAAGGGACCGCCCGAATTACCAGGATTAATGGCAGCATCAGTTTGAATAAAGCTGACTCGTTTTTCGGGGACACCGACTTGCGAACTCGAACGCCCCAAAGCGCTAATAATTCCCATCGTTACCGTATTGTCAAGCCCCAAAGGATTACCAATTGCGATCGCCCATTCACCGGGAATTAACTTCTCTTCTGTCCCCAAACGCGCCGTCGGTAAATTTTTGGCATTAATTTTCACAACTGCCACATCAGTTACCGAGTCAACACCCATAACCTTACCCTCAAACGTCCGTCCATCCTTGAGGGTAACTTTGACCGTATTAGCGCCAGCAATCACATGAGCATTAGTAATTAGCTTACCATCGGCACTAATAATAAATCCTGAACCCGTACCCCGCTCAACTCTCTCTTGGGGCTCTGGCGCTTGTCCTTCGTTGCCAAAAAACCGCTTAAAGAAAGGATTTTTGAAAGCTTCGGGAATATCCTTTGAGGCTACCTGACGCGCTGAATCAATTCTAACCACAGCAGGTCCCACACGTTCCACCGCCTCAGCAATAAAATTGATATTGGAGACAGGAACACGTGCCGTTGGTTGACTAGATGACGGTTGTAATACAACCGGAATTGCCTGTGGTGGCTGAACTGGCGGCTGATCTGCCGTCAGATAACGACTACCCAATATGCCTGCACCACTGCCTAAGCCCAGCAAAGTCAGGTAGACAGTCAACTGCTTGAGGGATAAACTCATGGTTTTAGAAATAGCTTTCACAGATTGCAGGTTAATATCTCCACTCTACTGAAAAAAGTCAGAAATAACCGCAGAATAATAGAAGTGAAGATGAGCATTAGCTTAATTCTCGACAAACTAGCCTAGATCTCAGGCAGCAAGTCGGAGATCCTTGTAACTTTCATCAGTCGAGGTCGATCTTGCCTAATCAGGTTGAGAATATTTGCTCAAAATCCCTGGATTTTTAGTCACTAATGGAATTTCGATGATAAACTCCGTCCCCTGCCCCGGCGTGGAAAGACATCTGATCGTCCCTCCATGTTTTTGCACTACAATTTGATAGCTAATTGATAAGCCCAAACCTGTACCTTTGCCTACAGATTTTGTGGTAAAAAATGGATCAAACAGACGACGACGTACAACTTCAGTCATACCGCTACCATTGTCAGCAATACGAATTACGGCGCTAGGGAGATGTGGCAATGTTTCCCCTTGAAAAGAAGAGGTCAAATTTTCTTGCTTGGTGTCCTTAATTTCTGTGTGAATTTTGATCCAAGGCGCTGGTAAAAGCTTGGATGAATTACCTTTTGATACGTCTTCCTTGCCTATTCTATTTGCTTCTAAAGCATCAATAGCATTACTCAGCAAATTCATAAACACTTGATTAAGTTGCCCTGCATAACACTCAAGCAAAGGTAAATCACCATACTCTTTAATCACAGTAATTTCCGCTCGCCCTATTGAGGCTCTTAACTGATTTTGTAAAATTAGTAAAGTACTATCAATGCCATCATGAATATTCACCGATTTCTTTGACGCTTCATCAAGCCTTGAGAAATTACGCAAAGATAATACCAAATCACGAATGCGATCGGCTCCAACCTTCATCGAATTCAACAGTTTCGGTAAATCAGTTTTAACAAATTCCAGATCAATTCGCTCAGTTTCTTGACTAATTGCTGAGGCGGGATGAGGATAGTATTGCTTATAAAGTTCCAACAAACTCATAATATCTTGGATATATTGACTAGCATAAGCAATATTTCCGTAAACAAAATTAATCGGATTATTAATTTCATGGGCAATACCTGCAACTAACTGCCCCAAAGAAGACATTTTTTCAGTCTGAATTAGCTGAGTTTGATAGGAGTGTAATTCTTGCAGAGTCTGTTGTAATCTTGTTGCTTGTTGCCGAAATTGTGCTTCGCTTTGTCGCAGTGCCGCCTCAATTCTTTCACGCTCAACAATATCCCGCCTGAGTTGTTCATTTGCTTGAGTTAATTGTGCCGTCCGTTCCTCAACTAAAATTTTTAAGCTATCGTGGGACTTTAATAACTCTAATTCAGCTTTTTGACGTTCAATAATTTCATGACGCAACTGTTGGTTGGTCTTTTTTAATTCAAAAGTTCGCTCTTCTACCGCCTGTTGCAAAATTTCAATTACACCATACATATCTGCCGGATTAAGAACTTGCAAAAGACTAGTTTGAGAAACAATTCCCACTAATTCCTTTTGCTGATTTGTCACCACAATGCGTCTTACCTGACGGTGATGCATCTCTTCCTGTGCTTGCCATAAAGAATCAGTAGGTTTAAGACAAAATAGCGGTGTACTCATGACATCTTCAGCCAACATCCGCGCTAAATCTAACTCTAATGCCTGAAATTGTACAATGTCTCGTTCTGTGACAATACCAACAGGAGTGGGGTTTTTGGCTTGAGAAGAGAGCCAATAATTGTTAACTTCTGAGGCTTGACAAATGACAATACAACTCACCTGATATTCTGTCATCAGCTTGGCTAATTTTAATACAGAAACGCTCTGGGGCGCGTGTATGACTTTAGTTGTCATGACATCATGGACATAACGTAGCCGCGTCAGCAGATTGACAGGTTGTAAAGCACGGCGAATACTATCATGAGTGACAACTCCTAACGGTCGGTTTTGCTGATCAACAATTGCTAGGTGGCGAATTTTATGTTGACGAAACAGCCCTAGTGCGGTAAAAATGTCGTTGCTTGAGGCTTGTTTGAGGGCTATAGCAGGCTGCGTGATTACATCTTTAACTTTGACGCTTGCCAAACTAATCCCTGTTGCCGTTAGCCTGACAATATCGCGTTCGGTGAAGACTCCTAATAACTGGTTGGCTTGGATAACTAAGACACAACCTGCTGCTGTATCAGCAACAATAGGTATCTCTGTGCCTTGATCGACGCAGGAAATTTGCTGGCTATTTGCGGTATTTTTAGTTAAATCGCCACCAGGAAGCATACAGCTACGATAATGACTCATCAAGGCTAAGACATCGACCAGATGTGTCTCTGGTGCTACTGTCAAAAATTGAGAGTCAATGGCTGGGGCTAAAGCTAAGGACTTAAAGGGCGGCTCATGAGGCAGCATTGGCGATTTTTACCGTGTTAGCGTAAGCTTGGCAAATTATGGGGTTGGGTTGATGTTGTGTTAGGACTGTGGTTAAAACTGCTATTGCTTTTGCGTTGTTTAGACTCAAAGGCTCTAGCTTTAGGAGACTTTGGCTGCTTTTCGCTAAAAACACTATTGCAAGCAATTGTAAGCCCTGATACAGCTAGCTTTCTTAAATTATTTTATCAATTGCAACAAGTCTTTACTTTAATGATTGATATTGAGGATTTAAGCAAAAATATGTAGTAAACCCGCAAAAATTGCAATAGATAAATGCGATAAAACTTTAAGATTAGGTGTAGCGTCTACCAACAGGGGTAAATATGCGTGATCACCCTCAAAGAATAGCTGTGGATAGCGATCGCTCGAAAGAAGAATTAATCGAGGAGTTGGCAGCGCTGCGCCAGGAAGTTGCCCAACTCAAAACCACAAAAACGGCTTTCGATGCTCAAAAAGAGCTACTGCGAAGCTTGGTTGTGATGTTGCAAACGGCGACGGGTAAACTAATGCTGCGCTCGATGTTGCAACAAACCTTAAGCATTGCTCATCGCCTCACTGATGCTGAAGAAGGAAGCTTGTTTTTGCTAGATAGTGATGGCATGGTTTTGGAAAGCATTTTGGCGCGTGGTGCAACGATGCGATCGCAAAAACAAAGGCTAGTTGGTGCTGTACTAGATAAAGGCTTGGCAGGCTGGGTAATTGCTCATCGCCAAGTTGGACTAATCAAAGACACTATGCATGATAGTCGCTGGTTGACGCTACCTAGCCAGCCTTATAATGTGCGATCAGCGCTGGGCGTACCCATCCTCCAGGGTAAAACTTTACTGGGCGTCATCACCTTGATGCACTCGGTTCCTGGGCACTTTGATCAAGAGTCTAGCGATTTGATGCAAATGACGGCTGATCAAATGGCTCTCATTCTTGATAATGCCCAACTTCATAACGAGCGCCTAGAAGCCGAAAAGGAGTCGCCGCCGCCTGGAGAAACCATCTCAACGGAGGGCGATTTTGCTCGCATGGGTATTTATATTTTATTTGGTGAAGGCAATTTCTTATATGCCAACTCGCGACTAGCTGAGATTTTTGGCTATACCTTTGGTGAATTGGTTTCTTTAGAATCAGTACTCGACCTGGTAACCACAGATAGCCGCAAATATTTTGCCCGACAAATACAGCATTGCCTGCAAGGTCACAGCAAAAACCTTTCTTGTAAACTGAGGGGACAGCGCAAAGATGGCAGCCCAATTGATGCGGAAATTTTTGGCACCAGAACTAAGCTGTATGGTAAGTTCGTGATTATCGGCGCCCTGAGATGGATTTAAACCAAGATTAGTCCAACCATTCCCCAACATCGCGATTTTTACGTTGGGTTTTTGGTGTTTGCACAAATTGTGGCTCGTAAGTTCTGGCAGGCTCAGTAACGTGGGGTTTGGATAAACCATCCCCAGGCGTTGGCTGGGAAGCAGCAGCGGCAGGGCGTGTATGTTGTTTGTAAGCGATCGGATGAGACAAGCGTAACCGTGCATGAGCTTCATTGAGTTCTTGGAGTTTGCAATGAGCTTTTTGTTGTAGTCGGGGATGACCACTAAAACGGTCAGGATGCCAAACCCAGGTTAAATCTAGATAGCCTTGATGAACTTCTTCGTCTGTTGCTCCTGGATCTAGATCCAAGACTCTGTAGTATCGTTCTGCTTCTATCATCTACAACATCCTTTGCTTAATCAGGAACCGAGTGACGAAAACTATTTATATTTTTTAAGTTTGTAGTGCCATTCTCAGTTGCAAAGCAAAAACACACATGATTTTAGGAAAGATATATTTTGTAGTTTTTCTGTAATATAAGTTTACGCTCACCGAGTCAAGCGTTCACGGTCTTGTTGAGGAATTTGTCAAAAATTAATTTTAGTAGGAAATATTTGCTCAAATAGTAAAAAAAAGACCAATGTTAAGTCTGATTACAAGTTAGTCTGAGAAACTATAAAGGTTGCTCAAGCTGATTGCTTTTTTGATTTCTGGGAAAAGCAATAGTGTTAGCGCTGTTACAGGCAGCTCGCTAGCTTTGAGCAATAATCCATGTTGTATGAGCGGGTGTAGTAAGCATGAAGCTGGCAGCACGAGTCGGTAAAGTCCCTCCTTCCCTAACTTTAGCCATTACCGCCAAAGCCAAAGCGCTGAGGGAAGAAGGTATTGACGTTTGTAGTTTCAGTGCTGGGGAACCTGATTTTGACACCCCAGCCCATATTAAAGCAGCGGCAAAGCTGGCTCTTGATCAAGGGAAAACCCGTTATGGCGCAGCGGCAGGGGAACCACTTTTACGAGAAGCGATCGCCAAAAAACTGCGTGAGGAAAATGGTCTTTGTTACGATGCCTCAAATATCATCGTCACCAACGGCGGCAAGCATTCTTTATTTAATCTAATGCTGGCGCTGATTGAATTTGGAGATGAGGTAATTATTCCTGCTCCCTATTGGCTTTCTTATCCAGAAATGGTCAAGCTGGCTGGTGGCACTCCTATTATTGTACCGACGGAGGCAACGGCGGATTACAAAATTACGCCTGAGCAACTGTCTGCCTCGATCACGCCCAAAACTAAGCTATTTGTCTTTAATTCTCCTTCTAATCCGACAGGTATGGTGTACACACCAGCGGAGGTGAAGGCGCTGGCAAAAGTGGTGGTGGAACGGGATATTTTGGTGGTTTCTGATGAAATTTATGAGAAGATTGTTTACGATGATGCTGAACATTTGAGTATTGGTGCTGTTAATCCCGAAATCTTTGAGCGGACGATTATTAGTAGTGGTTTTGCCAAGGCTTTTTCGATGACTGGTTGGCGTTTGGGTTATCTGGCTGCGCCGCTTGAGCTAATTAAGGCAGCAACGACGATTCAAGGGCATAGTACTTCTAATGTTTGCACCTTTGCTCAGTATGGCGCGATCGCGGCTTTGGAAAGTCCGCAAGATTGTGTAGAAGAGATGCGCCTGGCTTTTGCTCAACGGCGGCAAGTGATGTTTGAGCGTCTGAATGCTATTCCTGGGTTGCACTGCCCGAAGCCAGATGGGGCATTTTATATGTTTCCCAATATTAGTAAAACGGGACTAAAGTCAATGGAATTTTGTGACAATTTGTTAAAATCTCAGCAAGTTGCGGTAATTCCTGGTGTGGCTTTTGGTGCTGATGATTGTATTCGCCTTTCTTATGCGACGGATATGGTATCAATTGAGAAAGGGATGGATCGTTTGGATAAGTTTGTGCGCTCAATTTAAGGATTTGGGGCAGCCCTTTGTGGTTGCCCATTACCCTGACAAAACAGCCAATTTTGACTTCTGCAGCGCCATATTTTTTGGTGCTGTGCTGACTTGTGCCGTTTGGCAATCCGGTTTTGCGATCGCTTAATCTTATCTTATTAACTATTACTTTAGTGGCTGTAACTTGGCGTTGGTTGCCAACTCGTAAAGGCTTAGTTTATCTAACTCATGTTACTGGATTATTGACTTTTGCTTCAATTATTGATTGGCATCCTAAGTTAAATCAGTCAGCTTGGGCAGCTATCCTTACCATTTTTGCTGGCTTAATTTTACGAGTACGTGCTTTTTTATTTGTTGGCACAGCTACGTTTTTATGGACTGCATTTTATCAGTTAGTAATTTTGATTTCTCGCTATCCTTTTATTAAGCGGGTTGTTGGTTTAATTGCTGGCATAATCTTTATTGGCATGGCAGCTAACTTTGAAACTCGTCGCGAACAAATTAAGTCTGTTTTACTTAGTAGCAGTAATCAATTAGGTGAGTGGGAATAAGAAATTTTGCGAATTTTGGCAAAAACTGGATGATATGCCAAGATATTAGCTTGCTATATCGCAAAATAAATCCAAAGGAAGGTTATGCTCAAAAAATCAATTTTAATTGCCCTAAGTTTTGCCCATGTCTCGGTGTTAGTTTTTGCCAATCAAATTCAGGCAAAACCAAGTCAAGAAATTGCTCAAAGAATTGATTGCAGAAATGCTAATAATACGGTAAAAATTAATTATTGTGCGGCACAGTCTTATCGAGCTGCTGACAGCAGATTGAATGAAGTTTATCGTCAACTTAGCTCAACAGTAAGTGGAGAACAAAAAAGTAGACTGATTGATACTCAAGAAACTTGGATTCAATATCGCGATCGCAATTGTACCTTTGAAACTTTCGGTAATAGAGGTGGCACCGGCTACAGTGCCTTTCTCAGTGGTTGTCTCGAACGTATGACAAGGCAGCGTACCGCAGATTTTGAACGCTTTATGAAATCGCGTTAAAAACAACAAACTTAGTCTTTCCAAGTCCCCCAAAGCTTGGGGGATCTAATCTTATCTTGCCACAACGACGAAGCCCACAAAATTACCGATCATAGTTTTTATTTTAGAGTAAATTAGCCGATAAGAAAAGTACTATAAAAGAGACTCACCCATCCCAAAATAGCCGTGGCTAAATCAGAAGCATCACCCCAAAACGTAACACCCCTCGCCCGTACCCCTTTATATCAGCTTGCCCTCGAACAAAAAGCCCGTCTGACTGCTTTTTCTGGTTGGGAGATGCCTGTGCAGTATATCGGTATTGGGCAAGAACATGAAGCCGTGCGGACGGCAGCAGGAATGTTTGATATTTCCCACATGGGCAAATTTGCCTTTAAAGGTAGGCAACTTTTAGAACAATTGCAACCCTTAGTACCCTCTGATTTGATACGTTTGCAACCGGGTCAAGCTCAATATACAGTATTATTAAATCCCCAAGCTGGCATTATTGACGACATTATCTTTTACTACCAAGGTGAAGATAATGCAGGTGAACAAAGAGGTGTAATGATTGTTAATGCTGCCACTCGTACTAGAGATAAAGCTTGGTTATTAGGTAACTTAGACGCTACTTCAGTTGAATTAAATGATCTTTCCACAAACGTTTTAATTGCCATACAAGGACCCAAAGCTGTTAGTCATCTCCAACCTTTAGTACAGGCAGACTTAACATCAATTAAAGCTTTTGGACATTTAGAAACAACCATATTAGGACAACCTGCTTTTATAGCGAGAACCGGTTATACAGGTGAGGACGGATTTGAAGTAATGGTTGCTCCCGAAACTGGGGTAAACTTATGGCGAAACCTCTTTACCTGCGGCGTCATTCCCTGCGGTTTGGGTGCAAGAGATACCCTGCGACTAGAAGCAGCAATGGCACTTTATGGACAAGATATTAATGAAACCACAACACCTTTAGAAGCGAATTTGGGGTGGGTAGTTCATCTTGATACTAAAGGTGATTTTATCGGACGTTCAGTATTAGAACAACAAAAAGCAAATGGTGTAGAAAAACGCCTAGTTGGTATTGAAATGCAAGGGCGTTATATTGCACGTCATGGCTATCCTGTAATTTATGATCATCAAGTTGTTGGAGAAATTACTAGTGGTACTTTATCACCAACATTAGGAAAAGCGATTTCTTTAGCTTATGTTCCTAAGAAGTTGTCGAAAGTTGGGCAGCAATTAGAAGTAGAAATTCGTGGTAAATCTTATCCAGGAGTTGTAATAAAAAAGCCATTTTATCGTTCAATTAATAACTAATGCCACAAAAAAAGTAAGTTTAAAATTAAATTAGTTAGCAAAGCAGCATTGAGTAGAGTGTTAATTCTTGTCGTAACTTTCGGTATCTTTATTAGTTGGGCTTGGTTTACTAGTATCTGGATGCCTGGTAAAAGCTACAAGGGTTTAATGCCCCCTCTAACTAAGCAAGAAGCCACACTCAAGATAGCGCTACAGCAAGATGTAGAAAAGCTTTCGTCAGAAATCGGAGAACACAATTTTTATCAATACAAAAAGCTTGTGGAAGCGGCTAATTTCCTCGAAGCGTCACTAACAGCTTCTGGCTACAAAGTTCAACGGCAAACTTACCAAGTGACTAAGCAAACTTTCTCCAATCTTGAAGTTGAGATTAAAGGAACAAACCGATATAATGAAATTGTAGTTATCGGCGGTCACTATGATTCTGTCCTTGGTAGTCCTGGTGGAAATGATAATAGTAGTGGAGCCGCCGCCGTTTTGGAATTAGCCCGTATTTTTGCTGGAAAAAAGACTTCTAGAACTCTCCGTTTTGTTGAATTTGTCAACGAAGAACCGCCCTTTTTTCAAACAAATGATATGGGTAGTATGGTCTATGCAAAACGTTGTCGCAAACGTGGTGAAAATGTAGTTGCTATGGTCAGTTTAGAAACTATTGGTTACTACTCAAATGAGCCAGGAAGCCAAAAATATACATTTCCCATCAATCTTTTCTATCCCTCCGTTGGCAACTTTATTGGCTTTATTGGCAACCCAGTATCCGGTAATTTAGTTCGTAATGCGATCGCTTCTTTCCGCCGCCATACCCAATACCCCTCAGAAGGAGTCGCCCTCCCCGACAAGGTTCCAGGTGTCGGTTGGTCTGATCAGTGGGCGTTTTGGCAGCAGGGTTATCCAGGAGTAATGGTCACAGACACGGCTCCTTTTCGCTATCCCTATTATCACACTCTTGATGATACTCCTGATAAGATTAATTACGAGCGTATGGCAAGGGTGGTGGCTGGTTTGGAAAAAGTTATAGCAGACTTGGCGGGGTGAGACTCAGGCTACTGAGATGATGAGATTAGTTGGGCAAACTTGCCTAGCGTCTCTGCATATTGTTCACCAGCCACCCACATTAGATCATTATGACCGGCTTCATCTACCCAAAGATAGAGTTTAGGTGATTTTGTCGCAGCAAAAAGTTGTTGTCCGTGGCTAAAAGGAATTATGTCATCAGCTTTTCCATGTATTACCAAAACTGGACAATTCACTTTTTTAATCTTGTCAATATTAGGGAATTTATCAAAAGGGAAAATGGGAAAAGGCACTATTACCCGAAATGCCGAAGTAAAAGCACTTTCCAAAACTAACCCAGCCAGCGGTTTATTATACGCCAAATTAACCGCTGAACCGCTACCAACTGAACGACCATAAGCAATAATTCGTTGACTTGGCACAGCTAATTGCTGATGCAAATAATTATAAGCCGTCTCAATATCTCGGTAAGCATTTTGTTCTGTCGGCTTTCCCTGACTTGTCCCATAACCGCGATAATCGTAAGCAAAAACGTTAAACTTAAGACTTTGCAGTTTTTGCAATACAGGCTCAATATCTCCTAAATCCTCAGCATTACCATGAGCATACAAAATAGTATGAATCGCTGCCGGATTTGTTCGATAAACTGCTGAAAGTTGGATCTGATCTGGAGTTTTTAACTTAATAATATCCTTAGTGTCTTGATAAGAGGAGGGTTGAGGTAAAAAGATTTTGGCATCTGCCGTCAAAAAAACATACAGGCAAACAATAGCATAAATGAAGATTATTGATGTCACCAGACGTTTCCAACTCCATTCACCAATTAGTAAACGTTTGAGAATTCGTTTATCCATAAGTCTACTCTGAGAAACCGTAGTATTCTATCCAGATGTAAGCAGACAACAAAAGACATTGTAAACTTAGCTCGACTGTTTAGTGAGGACGTATTATGGCATTTGAATATCCCGAAGATTTGAAATATCTCGACACCCATGAGTATGTAAGATTAGAAGGAGAAATTGCAACTATTGGCATTAGTGCCTTTGCCGTTGACCAACTAGGAGATATTGTATTTTTAGAATTGCCAGAAATTGGCGATGCTTTGGAAAAAGGCGAAAGCTTTGGTACAATTGAATCCGTGAAAGCGGTTGAAGATATGAATGCGCCAATTTCTGGTACAGTAATTGAACGCAATGAAGTCTTAATCGACTCTCCTGAACTAATTTCAGACGATCCCTACGGCGAAGGTTGGTTTTTAAAAGTACGCATTGACGACGATGAAAACTTGGCAGATACCCTGACTGCCAGTGAGTATCGCGCTGAAGTTGAAGGCGAATAACCGGACTCCACCTCTCAAAGTTGAGAATATCAGCAATTTTCGCGCAACCACTTGCAACCTTCCTAGAGCTATTTTTGAAGGTTTGTTACAAAATAATAAGTGGTTGCGCCAATTCTAGTAATTCGTGACGCACCACTGCCCTTTCATGAATCGGTATGATATGCGTAACCTAGAAGTCATCAAACACGACAACAGCCACTTGAGCGACAAAAAGCACTCATTACAAAGCCTTGTACCTAACGATTCTTTCACAAAACGGCACATAGGTCCAAGTGAGGCTCAAATCGAGCAAATGCTTAAAGTTTTGGGCTACTCTAGCCTTGACGACTTAATTAACCAAGCTGTACCACCGGCAATACGTCTAGCGCAACCGTTACAACTACCCCAAGCACAAAGCGAGTATAGCGCCCTCGCCACCCTCAAAGAAATAGCCTCAAAAAACCAGGTATTTCGCTCATACATTGGCATGGGATATCACGACTGTATCACCCCGCCGGTCATCCAACGCAATATCTTAGAAAACCCTGGCTGGTATACTGCCTACACACCTTATCAAGCCGAAATTGCCCAAGGGCGCCTCGAAGCACTGCTAAACTTCCAGACCATGATTATAGACCTAACTGGTCTGGAAATCGCCAACGCCTCCTTACTCGATGAAGGCACCGCTGCCGCCGAAGCGATGAGTATGAGTTATGGCTTGTGCAAAACTAAAGCTAATGCCTTTTTTGTCTCTGATAGTTGCCACCCTCAAACTATCGAAGTTATCCAAACCCGCGCCAAACCTTTAGGTATTGAAGTCATCGTTGGTAACCATCAAAGCTTTGAATTTGCAACAGCAATTTTTGGTGCATTATTACAATATCCGGCAACTGATGGCACAATTTATGACTATCGAGAATTTATCGAAAAAGCTCATACTGCCAAAGCCTTAGTCACCGTCGCCGCCGACATTTTAAGTTTGGCATTACTAAAACCACCAGGCGAATTTGGCGCAGATATTGCCGTAGGAAGCACCCAACGCTTGGGAATTCCCCTGGGATATGGGGGACCTCATGCCGCCTATTTCGCCACCAGAGAAGCCTATAAGCGCCAAGTTCCAGGACGAATTGTTGGGGTTTCCAAAGATGCACAAGGTAAACCAGCATTGCGTTTAGCGTTGCAAACTCGTGAACAACATATCCGCCGCGACAAAGCGACTAGTAATATTTGTACCGCGCAAGTTTTACTAGCAGTAATGGCGGGAATGTATGGGGTTTATCATGGTTCTGAGGGAATTAAAAATATTGCTGAAAATATTCATCAATTAACTGTAATTTTGGCAGATGGCTTAAAGCATTTGGGTTACAGTCTTGCTTCAGAATTATTTTTTGATACGCTGCGAGTGGAATTAGGAAATGTCAGTCAGTCAGAAATTCTAGAAACAGCTTGGAGTCGTGGCATAAATCTGCGTCAGTTGGCTGAAAATGCGGTGGGAATTAGTTTAGATGAAACCACGACATTAGAAGATGTGCAAAACTTGTTAGAAGTTTTTGCCAAGGTAGCGGCACAAAGCGTTGCCATACCAGTGATGATGGGAGAAATTGTTGGGGCGCAAAGCCGTGCGCCCCTACCTGTGGAATTTAGCCGTAAGAGTAGTTTCCTAACTCATTCTGTCTTCAATTCTTACCATTCAGAAACGGAATTATTACGCTACATTTATCGACTGCAAGCTAAGGATTTATCGCTGACAACTTCGATGATTCCTTTGGGTTCTTGTACGATGAAGCTGAATGCAACTGCCGAAATGATGCCTGTAACTTGGGCGGAATTTGGCAAGATTCATCCTTTTGCTCCATTGTCGCAAACTAAAGGTTATCAAGTCTTATTTCAACAACTTGAAGATTGGCTAGCTGAGATAACAGGATTTGCGGCAATTTCACTGCAACCAAATGCCGGTTCTCAAGGGGAATATACAGGATTATTGGTAATTCGTCAGTACCACGAAAATCGAGGTGAAATTCATCGTAATATCTGTTTAATTCCAGAGTCGGCACATGGCACAAACCCAGCCAGCGCGGTGATGTGTGGCATGAAAGTTGTTGCTGTAGCTTGTGATCAACAAGGTAATGTTGACTTGGATGATTTGAAGGAAAAAGCTCAAAAGCATGGCGATAATTTAGCGGCTTTAATGGTAACTTATCCTTCAACTCATGGCGTTTTTGAGGCAGAAATTAAGGAGATTTGTGCAGTTGTCCATCAACACGGCGGACAGGTTTATATGGATGGGGCAAATATGAATGCTCAGGTGGGGCTGTGTCGCCCTGGAGACTTCGGGGCTGATGTTTGCCACTTAAATTTGCATAAAACCTTTTGCATCCCTCACGGCGGCGGTGGTCCAGGTATGGGACCGATTGGAGTTGGGCAACATTTAGCACCGTTTTTGCCGGGACATTCTGTTGTTGAGATCCCCCCCAGCCCCCCCTTACCAAAGGGGGGCGAAAAGCCAAATTTCTCCTTAGAAAAGGAGAGCGAAAGGCAAAGTATTGGTGCGGTGGCAGCGGCGCCTTGGGGTAGTGCTAGTATCCTGACAATTTCTTGGATGTATATTGTGATGATGGGCGGTGCTGGGTTGACGGAGGCAACGAAAGTGGCAATTCTTAATGCTAATTATATTGCCCAACGGTTAGAGCCTTATTACCCGATTTTATATAAGGGAAAAAGTGGTTTGGTTGCCCATGAATGTATTTTAGATTTGCGGGGACTGAAGAAACTTGCAGGCATTGAAGTTGATGATATTGCCAAGCGTTTAATTGATTATGGTTTCCATGCACCAACGGTTTCTTGGCCCGTTGCCGGGACGATGATGGTGGAACCTACGGAAAGTGAATCAAAGGAAGAATTAGACCGTTTTTGTGAGGCAATGATTGCTATTCGTAGCGAAATTGAGGCTATTTCTGATCTGCAAAATAATCTTTTGAAAAATGCTCCTCATACGGCAGAATCTTTGATGGTTGATGAGTGGCATCATCCTTATTCTCGCGAAGCTGCGGCATATCCTGCACCTTGGACACGGGAACATAAGTTTTGGTCGCCGGTGGGGAGGATTGATAATGCATTTGGCGATCGCAATTTGGTATGTTCTTGTGTAGGTATGGAGGCTTATTCACAGGGGTAATTCAAAGAGTGACCTGAATAAATAAATGGTAGGGACACGATAATATTGTGTCCCTGCGAATTTTTGCGGAAAGATATTTTGAAAAAGGGAAAACAATTTTAAAAAACTTGTTTTCAGTCCATTGAAATGGACTTTCGCTGTTAGCCCTGGGTTTAAACCCACGGCGGTTGAGTGCATTTCACCTCAAACCTTACCCTGCAATGCCTCCAATTCTTTCCGCAACGATAATGGCGCATAACCTAATTGAAATGCCATTGTACTATCCAAAGAAACATCAGACGGTCGAGGTGCTGCCATCTTTATATCATTTTGTCGGCAAGCTTTTAGTCCATTGGGTAATTGCAACACCTCAATTAATAAGCGCCCAAAATTATAGCGAGATACTCGTTCTTTACCGCCTAAATGAATAATTCCCTTAACCTTTTCTAAAGCTAACAATAACCCCTGCGCTGCCGTCTTACCACTTGCAGGCGTACGGAATTCATCAATAAATAAACTTAAATCTTTTCCCTCTCTAAGAGTTTGAATAAACGACTGCATAAAGCTGGTAGCTGGCGGTGTTGCAGCACCAAACATTAACGGCATTCGACAGACAGCAGTTAGGGGATATCTTTCTAACATTCCCAACTCTGCCATCATTTTTTGTTCTCCATAAAGGTTGACAGGAGAGACAGTATCAGTTTCTTTATAAGGAGCATTTAAACCATCAAAAACTAAGTCAGTTGAAGTAAAAACACAAGGAATGGAAGCATCAGCACAAAGTCCGGCAATATTAACCGAGGCAACTATATTAATTAGCTGTGACTCTTGAGGAGAGTTTTGACAAAAATTGGGGCTAGATTGAGCTGCAAGATGAATAACAGCATCTGGTTTAACTGATTGGAAAAGTTGCTTAAGTTCTTGAAAATCTCTTAAATCAACTTTCACTGTAGTAACGCCTGAAATTTCTCTAAAGTGAGAAAAATAAGTTCCATAAATCTGCCAATCTTGTCTGGCAAGCTGGCAAAGATTTTCTCCCAAAAAACCGCTAGCACCTGTAATTAAGAGTTTTTTCATAAGTTATAATCATCTGATTTTATAGATACAACAAAAGCAAGACAGAAACGAGCCAAGGCGCTAAACCTAGTCAAGCAACTAAAATCATAGTAAAGTTATCATTAGTAACAGTGCTTTAAGCATTACTTAGTTAAAATCTTTTAAGTAGCTGTTCCTTGGATACATGACAAAACTGCCTGATTCTCAATCCAGTCCAAACGTAGATAGCCTAAACGGTGCAACGCCGAGTAACTTGGCGAAAGCGAAAGCTACTTCAACAAGTGCACCACAGCGTCATTTAACGGTTTTGCCGCTGGCACGACGTGGCAACCAAGATGAACAGATTAACTCAGCCTTAGCGCCAATTACCTTGGTAGCGATCGCAATTTTGCTGATTGGCATCACAATTAATAATTTCTGGATTGGAATGTCTGGCGCAATTGTCGCTTTGTTAGTGTCGATACCGGTCATTTTTCCATCGTTACAAAAAGTTCTCTATGAACTATTATCGCCTTTAGGGCGGACGCGATTTGTTGCTGTTGCAGGTATTTTCTCGGCACTTATTGGTATTGCAAATCTGACTGGCGTAAACAAACGTCTTGATCAATTCCTCAACCGCATCGACTCAGACGCCTTCGGTTCCCTGGCAGAATGGACAGGCGCATTAGGGCAAATTTTGATTGCCGTATTGGCGGTTTATATTGCGTGGAGACAATATGTAATTTCCAAAGATTTAACAATTCAACAAAACACAATTACTCAACAACAAACTATTGATGCTTACTTCCAAGGCGTTTCTGATTTAGCATTAGATGATGAAGGTTTGTTGGAAGATTGGCCCCAAGAAAGGGCATTTTCTGAAGGTAGAACAGCGGCAATTTTGAGTAGTGTAGATGCTAGTGGTAAGGCAAAAGTTTTGCGATTTTTATCTCAATCACGACTGCTAACACCTCTAAAACGCGATCGACATTTAGGGCGTCCAATGTTAGATGGTAACGGCGGTTATCAAGAAGACCGTTGTTATGGTGTGCGCGTAATTGAGCTGAATGTAATGTTAGCAGGAGCCGACTTGGCAGGTACCGATTTACGCTGGACAGAACTCAGCGATGCCAATATGGTTAGAGCTAACCTCAGCAATTGTGACCTCGTAAAAGCCAATTTATCTCGTACAATTTTATACGAAGCTAACTTAGTTGGCTCAGACCTCAAAGGAGTCCGCTTTTTTTACGGCAACCTAGAAACCGCAAGTCCCCGCAGTCGTGCTTACTACGCAGATTACAACACAGGCGCTTATACAGGGACAGTAATTGAAAAAGCGGACTTTACAGGTGTTTTGCGACTTGATGACGAACAACGGCAATATTGCTGTGCTTGGTGTGGCGAAAAATCTCGAAAGACTATTCCTGGCGGTTGCGAAGGCATTCCTAATAAACTAGGACGCTAGTATTTTAATACCCTGTTCCCTACGATAGAAGTTGAAACTAGTCCTCTTCAGTTATCGTTTGAGTAATATAGACTTCTATTTAGGACTATTTGAATTTTATCGGCACAAAGCAATCAGAATTTTGGTTAATTTATATTGTTATTTTAGGCTAGAGCTTTTTCGCTATTCTTACAATAAATGAAAACATTATCAACACTTTTTAATAACGAAAGACAATCCTTACAAAAAGATCTCCAGAAAACAACTAATACTGAGCAAGTCGTTAAGCTAGTTCAAAACAAACTAGATAATCTGGAGAAAAATTATATAGGTGAATTGAGCATATCTCAAGTTCGTCAGGTTGCCTTTTTCCTAGAAACCTTGCGCCAGTCTCTTGCCACCCTTACCGCCGCTAATGAAAAGCCACCTGAATTACCGAATAAAACTATTAATCAACCTGCTCCTAAAAGTTTAATTTTAAAAGGACTACAGGGACTAGTGGGTTTAGGTATCTTTGGTGAATTGTTTTCATTAACACCAACTGCACCAGGTGCTTGGATGGCAATATTATTAACTTCTGTATTAGTGGGAGTTGAAGTAACATTGCAACTGGATAAAAGTAACTCTGATTTAGAGCAACCTCAAAAACTAATTCAACCAAGCTTACAAATTGATAGTAATGTTCTTTTAGATAATATTGCCGATGCTTTAAATACGATTGATTTAGCCGTTGCCTCAGCCTCAACCGTTAAAAAATCCCTGGATGCTAGTGGTATTGAAGAGTCGCCAGAATTGTTAAATTTGTTGCAAAGACAGATGGGTGCATCGTTTCTCAATAAACCCCAAATGGCACTGGAATTAACCAAATTATTGCCACAAATTTTAATGGAACAAGGCATTTCAGTCCAAATGTATCGACCAGAACAAGAACCCAGTTATCGAGAATATTTTGACTTTGAGCCAAGTATTGATCCAACAAGCAAAGATTATATAACGATTACGCCGGCATTACTCAAAGGCGATCGCTTATTGAGGCGAGGACGAGTAATTGAGCCAGCATATTCTAAACGATTAGACTAAAATATTAGGCAGAAAGCAATGGAAATTTTAGAAACAATTGGCTTTGACTTAGGACATGGTGAAACCGCCGTTGCCAAGGCGAGAGTAGAAAGCATTGAACCTCCAGAAATGCTGGAAGTTAATAACAAGAAAGTGCAAATTACTGCCCTTGGTTGGCATCCGGAACTTGGCTATCTTGTAGGAGAACAGGCTTTAATTCAAGCAGGTGTAACCAAGCTCAAAATCTCCTTTAAACAAAAACCAAACAACGATTCCAGTTATCGAGAAACTATGCGTAGTTTCTTAGAAACTTACCACCGTCTTTTAAAAGAAAGTAAGCAAATTGAACAGGGAGAAACCAGCCATTTCTATGTTGGATGTCCTTCAGGATGGTCAATAAAAGAGCGTGAAGACTATCAAAAACTCCTCAAAGAGTCGGGGATTGAATTGCTAAATGTCGTCCCAGAATCACGGGCAGCCTTCATGCAGGCAAAGGAAGCAGGAAAACTCGATTATAATTTTCTAAAATCAGCCGTTTTAATTGTTGATATTGGCTCTTCAACAACAGATTTTACCTTAGTTAAAAGTTTATCAGAAATTCCCTTAGATTTTGGCAGCAATACTTTGGGAGCTTCTTTGATTGATAAGGCAATCTTTGTCAGAACTTTAGCAAATCACGAAGACAAGGAATTACTAGAAAGAGTTTTTGACGCTTACCCACATCACCAAGCGCGTTGTGAACTTGCCTGCCGCAAAGCCAAAGAAGACTACTTTTCTAATGAGAAATTATACAGCCATGCTCAAACATTTGCCAGAGGTTTTGAATCGATAAATGAACAGGTTTACTTTATCCCACAAGTCAACAAATTATTGATGGATGAAATTTTAAATTACCCATTAACTGAACTAGATAATAAAAGTTGGTTTCAAGCCTTTCGCGAAGCAGTAAAAGAAGCCAAAGAACAACTCACTAAACAAGGAATTGTACCAAGAGTTATACTGATGACTGGTGGGGCATCTCGAATGCAATTTACCCGTCAAATATGCTCAGAAATCTTTCCAGAACCTGATACACAAGTCCGCCCCGATCCAAACCCAGAAAGCTGTATTGCTCTTGGTTTGGCGCGGGTAGGGCGCTGGGATTTACGAGCCGGAGCATTTAAAGAGGAAATCAACAAATTATTTAACTCAGAAAAGCTAAAAAATTTAATAGAAAAGCAGATTCCAGAGTTAATTGGACTATTAAGTGAGCCACTGGCTTCAGGTTTAATTGAAAATGCGATTAGACCAGGTTTAACGGATTGGAAAAATAATAAAGTCAAAACATTAGCTGACTTAGAAAGTCGCATGAAAGAACGTGCTGAAGAATGGCTAAAAGGTGAAGAAGCACAAGATTTAATTAATAGTAAATGTCGTAATTGGTTTAATAATAAAATTCAGCCAGACTTGGCAAAAGAAACCGATCCAATTTGTCGTAAGTTTCAAATTCCTAGAAGTAGTTTAAGATTTGAGGAAGGCATCGATCCGGGTTTTGTTAATCCAGATTTGGGCATTGGTGATGCGATTTTGGCTGATACTGTGGCATTTATCGTTAATGTGGTGATTGGTGGCGGTACAATTGGTAGTATTATCGCTTTAATATTAACTGGACATTTAACCTGGCCCATTGTCTTAATTTATGGAGTTTCGGTTCTGGCGGCTGGAGTGGAGTTAACTCGGAGTAAGATTCAAACTGCAATTAAAGATAAAGTTGACATTCCTGGTTGGAGTCGCTTTAGTTTTTTGAATGATAGTAAGGTTGATGCAATTTGTGAGAGGATAAAACCGGAGTTACAAGAGGTTTTGAGGAAGCAATTAACGGCAAATCAAGAAGCTTTTGATGAGTTGATTGAGAAGGTTGAGCAAGAGTTGAAACTTGCTTTGGATACTAAGGCTCAGGAGGCAGTAATTTTGATTCAGTAGGGGTGATTACGGATTGATAAGGGTGGTTGTTTTATTAATTAAGTGTGTCAGATTTTGGTGATTTTGGTATTGCCTTTCACATGATTCACAATAATAGTAAATCTTCCTCAGATAGCTGGGCTATTTTCATCAATGCTCTCAAGGTTCCAACTTTCAAATCTTGATTGCGGTGAACAGGAATTGACAGGATTTGCTCTTCTTCAAGGTTTTCATAGATATGATGACTGCTCGTAATTCTTCGCAAAACCCAACCTTTTTGCTCTATAATCTTGCATAGTTGCTTGCCAGAAATAGATTTCATACAGCAATTTCGACAATTTGAGCTGTTGATTCAATTGCATTACGACTGTTGGCAACATCCAGCCAACCTTCAATAGCGTCCTTTAAATTAGCTATCACTTCCTCCATCGTATCTCCTTCAGTAATACAACCGGGAAATGCAGGAACTTCTGCCCAATAGCCACCTTCTTCTGCTGGATGAATGATTGCTTTGATTTTCATATATAGATTGAGCTAGTTGTTGAGAATATGGTAATAGCTATTAATGTGATAGATGAAGAGGCGCGGTATATAAAGTAAGCCTGCAAACCAAGCTACAAAGATGAAATGGTTGCAGCCCAATTATTTAATCAACGGAATGGAGAGGAAATTGAAAGTATTTATGGATCGGTAACTACGGGAACAGATTAGAAGTTTCTTAAGTTGACTGATAAAACCATCTGGATTGATAAGTGAGATTATTTTATCAATAAAGCGAGTAATGTTTTGGCAATTTTAATTATGCCATTTAAAGTGAAACTTTCTTATGAATATAGATTAAGAGTTCCCTGACGGTACAAGCTACGGCAACTATATGTGAATCATCTATGGGAGTACTGAAATATGATGGAGGCTTTGTATAAATCGACCCCAACAATTCATTTGGTATTTCAATGTCGAATTCCTCTTCTATCGCCGCTGCTAGCTCAACAGTATCAAACTCATCAGCTCCCAAATCATTTGAGATGTCACTATCCAAAGTTACTTCACTTTCCTCTACCTCTAATTGCTCACTGACTATTTGCCGAAGTTTCACAAAGATCTTAGCTTGGCTCGCCTCTATTTTCAGTTCTTCCATTATGCTAGTTATTTCGTCAGACAAAGAGGCTTCTTCGGCAGCTTTTTCTTCAGCAATACGCCGAGCTTCTTCAGCAACACGTTCCTTTTCAGTAGCTATCTGAGATTTCACAACTTCAATTCGAGAATTAAATACATCTCTTAGTATGTATAATTCAACTTTATGTCCACTCTGGCTATAAATTCTCGTTGCTAACTCCCACACAACCTGGTCACAATTAGCCTCAAGTGCTTCAATACTTGCCTCCGTAGCTGATATGGTTTCGTCTAGGTATTTATTAGCTACCATCTTCAGCACTTTTAATTCATAACTTTTATCTAATTCACTCACTTTTTGAACTCCTGTAAATCTCTTTAACAATTATGAAAGCCATAGATTAACCCTATCAAATTCTCAAACCCAAGTGCTACCATATAAGGCAATCATTAACAGGCAAATACCACCATGTCTGTCTCCACTCAACCCCTGATTGTACCTACCGAGCCAATTTGGCGCTTCAGCGTTGCTCAGTACCACCAGATGATTGACTTGGGCATCCTCACCGACGATGATCCTGTAGAATTGCTCGAAGGGTGGCTCATTCATAAAATGCCGAAGAATCCACCACACCGCGCCGCCACCAAACTAACTCGAAATGCCTTGGAAGCAATTGTGCCTTCGGGATGGTATGTCGATGCTCAAGAACCGATTACTTTAGAAGATAGTGAGCCAGAGCCAGATGTGGTGATTGTTCGAGGCAACACTCGTGATTATCTTGATCGCCATCCAGGTTCCCAAGATTTAGCCTTGGTTGTGGAAATTTCAGACTCTACCCTAGAACGAGATCGAACCTCCAAAAAACGCCTTTATGCTCGTGCCAATATTCCAGTTTATTGGATTGTCAACCTGCCTGAACAAAAACTAGAAGTCTACACAAAACCCTTCAACTTAGGGACTGCACCAACCTATCAGAATCGACAAGATTACAACTTATTAGATCAAGTCTTGGTGATCATTGAAGGATATGAAATTGGTAGCTTAACTGTACAAAGTTTGTTACCCTAAACCTGCCTAACGCGACTCGCCAAACTCGCCACAACCGTCGCCAACTCAGCCGGCTCAACAGGTTTAGATAAATGCATCTCAAACCCCGCCGCAATTGCCTTGCTTTTATCCTCAATTCGTGCATAAGCCGTCAGCGCCACCGCCGGAATCTTGCCACCTTGTTTCATGCCCCGAATCTTAGCAATCAAACTATATCCGTCTTCTTCCGGCATCCCAATATCACTAACCAAAACCTCAAAACTAGACTCGGCAAACGCCGCAAGCGCTTCACTCACTGACGCCGCCGCCACAACAACCGCGCCGCACTCTTCCAAAACCATCTCTGTAAATTCTCGTGAATCAAGTTCATCATCCACCACCAAAACCCGGATACCCTTAAGAGAAGGCAGGTTAGGAAAAGTTAGAGAAGACTCAATAATTGGCAAAACTGGCTGCTGTAGATCCGCCTCAACTCGCACAGGCAACATCGGCAGCTTCACCGTAAAAGTTGACCCCAAATCTTCCCCTTGACTTTGTGCCTGAACTGTGCCTCCATGTAACTCCACCAAATGACGCACGATCGCTAAACCCAAACCCAAGCCACTAAAAGAGCGCGTAATCGAACTATCTCCCTGCCGAAACCGCTCAAACACATAAGGTACAAACTCCGGACTAATACCCTGCCCCGTATCTGCGATCGCAATTTCCAAATAACCCTCAACCTCTTGCAGCCCTACCTGAACCTGCCCACCCTTTGGCGTAAACTTAATCGCATTAGAAAGCAAATTCCAAAACACCTGCTGCAAACGAGTCGAGTCCCCAGCGATCGCACTCACCCCAGGATCAAGCACCGGAATTAAGCGAATCTCCTTCGCCTCCGCCGCCGGGCGCACCGTTTCCAGCGCCGACTCAACCACATCTAGCAACTGAACCGGACGCACCTCTAGGCGAAACTTGCCCTGAATAATCCGCGAAACATCCAACAAATCCTCAACCAACTGCGCCTGAGTCCTAGCATTGCGCTCAATAACTTCCATAGCCCGTTTCGTCGTCGCCGCATCAAAACTACGAGTATTGAGCAACTTTGCCCAACCCAACATAGAATTAAGAGGCGATCGCAACTCATGAGAAAGCGTCGCCAAAAACTCATCCTTCATACGATTCGTTTCCTGAGACTCCCGATAAAGTCGCGCATTCGCCAGCGCCAAACCCGCACGACGCGCCAAATCCTCAGCCAACGACAAATCTGCCAAACTATAATGACGCCCTGAACTTGTCGTCAAACCTAACGTTAACGCCCCGAAAATTTGATTGTGGGCAACCAGCGGCACCAATAGCAACGACTGCAGCTCAACGTCCTTGACAAACTGCAAATACTGCTCACTAAAAGCCATCTCTTGCAACCATTGTTCCGTAACCTCAGCAACAAAACAACTCTCACCCAAAAGCAGCGCCTTAATCGCCGGATGATTTTTTGCGGAACTTGCAGGAATATGATGCTGTACCTGCTCAAACCATGCCTGCTTTGCCGGATCATGATGCCGCCAAGCTACCCGTTGAATTTGCTCATCAGCACCAATTACATCAAAAATACAAAAATCTCCCAAAATTGGCACCGTTATTTGAGCCAAATTATCCAGCGTTATTTTGTAATCCAAAGAAGCCGACAAAACCGCACTCGCCTCGCTCAAAAAACGCACAGACTCCTCTGCCCGTCTGCGGTCTGTAATATCCACCACCCGATAAACCGCACCATTAAAAGCCCCTTGTTGATTAAACATCGGGTCTACTGTCACTGCATACCACTGCCCTGACATCTGAATTTCCAACTTTTCTCGCCGCTGCGTTTCCTGAGTCCGAAAAAACGCCGTCACCTCAGTCATACCCAAAACCGACTGCATCAACTCTTGATGAGGGTAACCAATAATCTCAACTTGCGGCTTTTGCAAAAACTGACTCATTGCCCAATTACAGCGCAACACCCTACCTTGCGAGTTCAGCAAAAACACCCCATCATTCATAGCATCAAAAGTCGTTTGCCACTCTTGTGCCTGTGCCAGTGCCAACTCTTCCGCCTTACGGATACGCAACAGCGCCTTAACTGTGGCAATTAACTCAATTGCTTCCACTGGTTGCGCCAAATAACCATCCGCCCCACTATCCAAACCTTCTGCCTTATCCTTGCCTTCCACAAAAGTTGCCGATAGGTGCAATACCGGAATACCCGCCGTAACCGGGTTAGCTTTCAGTCGTCCGCAGACTTCAAAACCATTGATATCAGGCAGTTGCACATCTAAGATAATCAAATCAGGACGCCAAGAAATCGCCATTTCTAGTGCTTCGGTTCCCGTCGCCGCCTCCTGCACCCCATAGCCAGCTTTTTGCAACATTCGCCCCACGACATAACGATTGGTTTCGTTATCATCTACGTGCAGAATTTTAATAGGTGGCGATTCAATCATGGTCTTGTGTCCTTTGTGCTAATGTCTCCAATACCAACCCAGCTTTTAGTAAAGCTTCTTGCAGCAAATAATGCGCTACATCCTGCTTGGGTCGCTCTTTGTTTAGAATCGCTACAGTAAGTTTAGAGAGTTCTTGATATTCCTCTTCTTTTAAAACTTGGGAGGAATTAATAATCACAGGAATTTGAGCAGTTACTGGATTACTTTTAAGCTGGTTTAAAACATCAACACCCATGATTTTAGGCAGATTCAGATCCAGCACAATACAAGATGGTTGTTCTGTTTGAGCTAAATCTAGCCCAGCTTCTCCATCGAGTGCAACGATAATCTGTAATGAGGTGTCGCCTAAAAGTTCTTGAAATAAATATCGAGCCACCGAGTCATCATCCACCAGCAAAATTGTTTGTACCCTATCTCCCTTAACTAGTTTATTCAGAGTATTTAAAAATAAGAATCTATCAATAGGCTTGAGGAGGAAGGCATTTGCGCCCAAACTCAAGGCTTTTTGTTGATTATCAATCACCGTCGTTACTAAAATTGGTAAATCCTGGGTTGTTTCTTGTTGTTTGAGCTTGGCTAAAAAGCCCCAAGTATTTTCTCGTTCTAATAGGATATCTAAAATTACCAATACTGGCTGAAGCGTCATCAGTGATCTTTCTGCTGCTGCCAAGGTTTGCACCGCGATCATTTGATAATTTGTGCCTTCTAAATACTTCTGGTAAACCAAGACAATTTCCGGGCTATCTTCTACAACTAGTACAGGCTTTTTCCCTGGTTTGGTCGAAAAGACCGGGGCAGGAGCATCAGAGGTTAAATCGGGGTAAACTATCGGAATGGAGCCAAAGAAGGTCGAGCCAGCCCCCACTGTGCTAGTTATCCAAACCCTACCCCCTAGAAGTTCTGCCAACTTTTGGGAAAGAGGCAAGCCTAAACCTGTGCCTTTATTTTGTCGTTGTAGGGGTGAGTCTATTTGAATATATTCTTCAAAAATCCGCTGTTGATCTTCTGGGGCAATGCCGATACCGGTATCAGCGACAGCAAAAGTTACAGAGTCTCCCACTACTTCTGCCGAAACTCGTACCTCGCCAACTTCTGTATATTTCAAGGCATTGGAGATAAAATTGCGTAAAATCTGAGCAACTTTTCCTTCGTCGGTGTGGAGAGTTGGGATGTCTTGAGGTTCTTCAAAAACTAAGGCAATTGAGGAGTTATGAGCCAACAAAGGGCGCAACATTCCTCTTAATGTACCAAATAATTCAGCCACTTCAAAGCTATTAGGATGAACTACTATTTTGCCTGCTTCAACTTTGGCTAAGTCTAAAAGATCGTTAACTAATTCTGAAAGTGATTGGGCAGCTTTTTTAATGAAATTAACTTGTTTTTCTTGTTCAGATGTTAAGTCGCCATCGCTGCGATCCATGAGCATCCTAGAAAGTGAGATAATCGAGTTGAGGGGGGTACGAAACTCATGACTCATGTTAGAAAGAAAGCGGGTTTTTAGTTCATTTGCCCTAGCAAGAGAATCGGCTTTTTCATCAAGTTCAGCATACAACGAAACTACACCACGATTGGTGTCTTCGAGTTCTTGATTGAGTTGAATTAAATCCTCTTCCCGTTGGCGCAAAGCTTCTAAGGCACGTAGTAGTTCTTGATTTTGCCATTGTATTTCTTCAAAGGGGTTAGATGGCGATCGCACTAATTTATCAGCAATTTCTCCCAAACGCCCAGTTGTTACAAGCGCACGTTGCGGCAGGTTTTTGCCCATCAAAACTGCTGTGCCTTCTCGGTTTGACTCAATTTCAAAATAATCCATCAAGCGCCTAGCACCAATAATGCCTAAACCGATACCTGTTGTTGAGGTGTAGTGTCCCTCAAGAATTACTGGTAAATTAGTAATACCACTTCCTTGATCGCGAATTTGAATTAGCAAAAATTGAGATGGCAAAGGACTTATAACAGAAGCAAATTGCTGATTTTTGTGACCATTTTCCTCCAATGAAAAGACAACTTTGCCACCGCCTGCATATTGAAAAGCATTCCGTGAAATTTCAGATACAGCAGTAGCAATGCGTGTTTGATCTTGGGTATCAAAACCTAACAACTCGGCAATTTGACGTGTGCGACTTCTTGTCATCACCACATCTTGCTCAAAGCGAATTTCGAGAGTTAGTATTAAGGTCATAAAATTTAGTTGTCCTCACGTGCAACCAAAACAGTTACATCATCCCGCCCACGATTAAAATCTCGGTACAAAACCCCGGCAATTAAACTAGGATGCCGTGTCGCTAAACCGGGATAACGATTAATATTCCAGTGACTTCCTAAGCCGTCGGAGTGCATAATTAAAACTGCATCTTGATGCCACGGGTAAGTAAATATCTGAATTTTGCGAAGTTCGTGCCCGACTGTGCCGTTATGAGAAACCATGCGGGTAGTTGTGGCATTTGCTTGAATTGTACCTGTAATATTACCAACTCCCACAAACTGGAGGATTTGTTGTTCTAGATCTATTTTAGCGATCGCTAATGCCGCCCCTCGTGTATGCCGCATCGCCCCATGCATCGCTTCAATTATTTCTGTTAAACTACAGTTTGCTTTTTCTTTAAACACCCTAACCGCCACCGCTGCCGCTTCTGCCGCCATTACGCCATGACCCAAACCATCTGCAACTAAAATTAAATAATCATCACCACTTTTAGTTGTTGCCCAAGCATCACCAGAAACCTCCTCACCTTTAATTGGCAAACAAATAGCACTCAATTCCAACTTTTCTGGACAATTAGACTTGGGCTTTTTCCAAAGTTGAGCCAAAACCACAGTACCTAATTGAGGCTGCGAATGAATTTCAAATACTGTCGCCAAACGACGAATTGCCCCTAAACCATTACCAGGCGTCCCTTTTGTGGAAAATCCATCACGCAAACATTCGCCGACATTGTTCATACCAGGACTTTGATCTAGCCCTATAATTTCGATACCAGATTGCTGATTTTTTTGCACAACTTGCAGCAATAATTTACCATTTTCCGCGTGCTGCACCAAATTATTAGCGACTTCTGTAACAACAATACCAACTTTTCCCCGTTCAGTTTCGTCAAAACCTAACCGACTGGCAAGCCCCAGTGCGAGGCGTCGCGCTTCTCCAACCTGACTCGACTCTGAAATGGACAAAACAAAAGCATCATTCACTCTTCCTCCTGGAAAAAGCCATTATTTCTTGATAGAAACACAGATTACCCGTAACAAGCATCCCTCTTTGTCTGTGTTTATTTCTGAATTGTAGATCCCCGACTTCTTTAAAGAAGTCAGGGATCTTTATTTCCACTTAATAATTGTCACCCAAGTGCCTTCTCCAACACGAGAAATAATTTCAAATTCATTCATCAAACGCTTTGTGCCACCCAAGCCCATACCCAAGCCACCGCCCGTCGTGAAGCCATCTTTGAGTGCCAATTCCAGATTAGGGATACCTGGTCCTTGATCGACAAAAATTAGCCGCAACCCTCTACGGTTAAAGGTTTCCAGCACTTCCATTTCCACTGTACCACCGCCTCCATAGTCCAAAGTATTACGGGCAAGTTCGCTTGCTGCGGTGACAATTTTAGTTTGATCTACCAAGCTAAATTTCATTTCTACTGCCATCTGTCGCACTGCCTGCCGCACCCGGATAATATCAGATGAGCAGGTTATGTCCAGAACAGCCCTAGACATAACCATCCAGGCTCTGGCTGGGAGCGGCTCCTAGGGATGTCTTGAGCAGTGCCATGCCTTTTTCAACGTTTAAGGCTGTCTGAATGCCTGTTAAGGACAGCCCAAGCTCGACTAGGGTGATGGCGACGGCGGGTTGCATCCCCACCACAACGGTTTGAGCGTCTAAGATTTGGGACATTTTGGCAATGTTCGCCAAAATTCGCCCGATGAAAGAGTCAACGATTTCTAAGGCAGAAATGTCGATTAAGACGCCGTGTGCTTGGGCTTCCACTATGCGGTTGGTTAAGTCTTCTTGTAATGTCATGGCAAGGCGATCGTGCATATCTACTTGAATGGTTACAATCAGATATTCGCCCATTTGAAGTATGGGAATACGTTCCATAATTTTGCTGTTTTATGAGAGATTTTGAACACGAGTAATGGTTCTTCCTGTGCGTTTTAATGCCAGAGCAAAGGCATCAGCAAGTGAGGATTTGGTAACGACATCTTGTAAATCTACACCAAGATAAACTATGGTTTGGGCAATTTGAGGACGAATGCCACTAATAATACAATCTGCTCCCATTAAACGTGCTGCTGTGATGGTTTTGAGTAGGTGTTGGGCGGTGAGGGTATCAACAGTTGGTACGCCGGTAATATCGATAATTGCTACTTCTGCACCTGTATCGACAATGCGCTGTAATAGTGACTCCATAACAACTTGGGTTCTGGCACTATCTAAAGTACCAATAATTGGCAATGCTAAAATGCCATCCCAAAGTTTGACGACTGGGGTGGAAAGTTCCATCAATTCTTCTTGTTGCCGAAGGATTACTTGTTCGCGGGCTTTTTGGTAACTTTCTGTTGTCCACAGTCCTAATTGATCAAGTATGGTTGTTGCTAACCAAGTTTCTTCTATTAAGTGTTTACTATCTTCGGCAAAGACTTCTTGTAATTTGGCAAATAGTGGTTGTTTAAATGAGAAAATAAAGGTGGCGGTTTCGCTGGGAGAAAAGCCTTTTTGTCCTCGGTTGCGGGAAATATCTGCTAGTAGTTGTCGCACCTCTTGCCACTCGGATGCTTTTATGTTGTTATTATCAGACTGTAGGGCTTGTGTTAGTAAGTCCAGGAATTCTCGACACTCTTCTTGTAGTTGGGTTTCTTTAATTAAGTCGGTGCGGATACCAGCAGCTATTTGTTCTTGAAGCCAGCTTGACAAAAGTTCCGATTTGTAGTTTTTGATAATTTCTGAGATTTGGCTTTTGCCGTTTAAGCTCATTACAAGGCTTCCTCTTGAATTTTAGCTCTGTCTTGTTGCTGGTAAAGTGGGGATTGAGGCTTTGAGATCACTAGCACTAGATTAGTTGATCGTTATGATCAGACAAATGTTAATGCTTTACTTGGTCTGTAGAGAAGCAAGCATCTCCATTCATTTCGTTTGGGGTAGTGTATCAAAGATTAATCCGTATAAATCTTACAGGAGATAGTGCGTTGCGATCGCTTTTCTATCTTTTTTAATTGGATCTTAGTTTATAGTATTGCTGCCAAGTGTGCTTACACTTTCTGCTTAATAAATTTACAGTTCTATCTTAAGGATGATGCTATGTTGTTATGTTATCCTGCTTACCAATATAAGCTTGCTGTTCTGGTTTCTGCCAAATATCACGCATAACTAATCATTTTCGGCAAGTTTGCCAAAAAAACTTGCTGCTGCTAAGGCAGAATTTAAATAGTTTTTCTGCCAATTACTGAATATAGAAATCTGCCAATTGTCAATGTGACTTTTAATCAGCAGTATCAATTTCTGATGCTGTTTGATACTGGTTTTTATAGTTTTAATTACTAATTCATTTTTGGCAACAGATGATTTAAATAATCACAACGGGTTAAAGATAATAACTATCTCTAACCCGTTTTTTTACTTTATTTAATTATCAAAACAACCTGGATAAGACTAACTTAGATTAGATAGTAGCTGTAGGCTCAGATTGATTCAGTGCAGAACGAATATTTAAAGATAGCATGATTCGTGAAATGCCTGTAAAGAGAACACTTACACCAACCAGTGTACCAATTAACCAAGGTGCATTAAAGGGCCACTGAAACCAAATCATTGCACCTAAAATTAAGGTAATAATGCCATTGCCTAGCGCCCATGTCCAGTTTTGTTGTGGACGTAACTTGAAGGCTAAAATCAGTTCAAATACTCCTTCAGTTAACAAGAAGCTACCTAGTAAAATGGTGAGTGTCAAAACACCAGTTAAGGGATAAACAAACAACATTACACCTGTAGCAATATAGAGGATGCTTAACAATAACTTCCAGATAAAACCGCTTTCGGCACTACGATTTTGAAAGGCATAAACTATCTTGGCGGCACCTGCAGAGACGAGGATTAAAGCAATCCAGGTTTCTGCTACAATGGTTGAAAAGCGAGGTAAGGCGATCGCACCTATTCCTAACAAGATCAAAAGGGCACCAATCCAGATTGAAGCATTAATACTTTTTTTGATATCACCTTTTGTGAGTTCAGGTGAAATGTCGTTTGTCATAATAAGTCTTTTCCTAATTGAACGCTTTATATAGCTTAGGTTAAGAAATTTATCGACAACTTGATAGCACCATTAGATAGACTCTGCGGCAACTGTCTCTATCTAGAGATGTATACCTTTGGCAAGGATGTTGTAACGGTTTTACAGATAAGTGATTTACCTAAGCAACGGAACTATATACTGAATAATATCCGCAACTAACGAGTAACCTATCCGCATTTGTCCGCTACAACATCCGCTGCTTTATACCTTAAACTTTTCAGTAATTCGCTTCATTGCCTCTTCCACATTTTCCCGACTATTAAATGCAGAGATGCGAAAATATCCTTCCCCTGCTGCACCAAAACCAGAACCCGGAGTGCCGACAACGTTGCAAGTCTGCAATAACTTATCAAAAAAGTCCCAACTCGAAAGATTATTTGGCGTTTTTACCCACACATAAGGTGCATTCACGCCACCATGTACTTGCAAACCTGCTGCTGTTAATTTGTCACGAATAATTGCGGCATTTTCCATATAAAAGTTGACAAGTTCCTTGATTTGTGCAGTACCTTCTTGAGAATAAACTGCCTCAGCACCACGTTGCACAATGTAAGAAACGCCATTAAATTTGGTAGATTGACGACGGTTCCATAACTTCCAAAGTTGCACATCACTACCGTCGGCAGCTTTGGCGGTAAGGGTTTTGGGCATCACAGTTAAGGCGCAACGAGTACCGGTAAACCCGGCATTTTTGGAAAAAGAGCGAAATTCGATCGCACAATCTCTTGCACCTTCTATTTCATAGATAGAATGGGGGATGTCTGGATCGCTAATATAGGCTTCATAAGCGGCATCAAAGAAAATAATTGAGCCATTAGCTCTAGCATAATCCACCCAAGCTTGCAGATGTGACCGCGTTGCCGTTGCTCCTGTGGGATTATTAGGAAAGCAAAGATAAATTAGATCAACTTTTTTCGTGGGAATTTGAGCGGTAAAGTTATTTTCGGCGGTAATTGGCAGATAAACTAAACCTGCATACTCACCTTGCTGATTCGCATCTCCAGTATGTCCTGCCATGACGTTAGTATCGACATAAACAGGATACACGGGGTCAGTAACGGCAATAATATTATCATCACCTAAGATATCGAGAATGTTGCCGTTGTCGCACTTTGAGCCATCAGAGATAAAGATTTCTGAAGCATCAATATCACATCCTCTTTTCTGGAAGTCGTGAGCAGCAATTTTCTCGCGTAACCAAGTATAACCTTGTTCGGGACCATAGCCTTGGAAGGTTTTGCGATCGCCCATTTCTTCAACCGCTTTAATCATCGCCGTGCGGCAAGCTGCGGGTAAAGGTTCCGTAACATCACCAATACCAAGTTTAATAATTTTAGCATCAGGATTGGCTTCGGCAAAAGCGCTGACTCGTCGCGCAATTTCCGGAAATAAGTAACCAGCTTTGAGTTTGAGGTAGTTGTTGTTAATACTAACCATATTTTGAGTTGCAATGAGCGCCGTAGAATAGCTTACTGCTTATTTTAGAGAGTGTGTGAGATTTTTCTGGTAAGTTGGCTAGGGTTTGTCTGTCTGAGCAAAATAGCAAGCGATAATCTGCTTTGCAACTATCTAAATTAACTAATTTCAATCTTGAGGATTATCAAATCACTATCAGAGGAGAGATGTGAGATTAGTTGCAACTCTTCTAAAGTATAAGCTAATTGCTGCAAAATTATCAAAATATTAGACAAAGTTATGACAACACAAAGCAAAGAACGTTCAGGTATGGATCATGTAAATGAGGCAATTGCCACAGCAACTAAAATCGCTACTTCAACCGCTAAGTTAGCCACAGATGCCATGCAGTCTGCTACTAATAATGTTACTAATACTACCACGGCTGTCAGCGAAACCGTCACACCTTTAGCTCTAAAATTTGTCGAGCAAAGTACAGAAACTGTCGGTAAAATTGTTACTCCCATTGCGGAAAATCAATTAGTCAAATATGCCGCCAAAGTGCCGGGACTAGGTTGGTTACTAACAGCACTTGGACAAGTTGATTTGGATGCAGCACAGAAAGAAGTTGACAAACTAAGACAAGATTATCCTTTAGAAACACCCGAACAAATTGCTCATCGTATTATTATCGATGCCTCACTCAAAGCTGGAGGAATTGGATTATTAACTAACTTCGTACCGCCTCTAGCTTTAACTTTATTTGCCGCAGATATCGCCGCCGTTACTGCTATTCAAGCTGAGATGATTTATCGTATTGCTTCAGCTTACGGATTTTCACTTCAAGAACCCTCGCGACGGGGAGAAGTATTAGCAATTTTTGGCTTATCTGTAGGTGGATCTGGAGGCTTAAAAGTTGGTTTAGGTTTGGTAGAATTAATTCCTGTAGTTGGTGCGGCAGTTGGAGCATCTTCTAATGCTGCATTGATTTATTCATTAGGAGTTGCCTCTTGTCGTTTTTATGAAGCCAAGCTCAATTCTCTTGCTCATAACAGCAACACCTTAACCGAGAGAATAGTATAAATTTGCCTGTTTAAGGAGGAAATTTTTTAAGTATAAATAGGCAGAATAAGCCAAGTTTATTTAATTTTTGAAGATGCTTTAGTTAAAACTGAGTAAATCATCAGTTTTTCTTTAATTATTGTTCATAGCTTGGCTCAAAACCTACTTATCAATCTTCTTTTCTGCCGCAAAAATACTTAGCAGATAACCCTACCAAATTAGGGTGAAACCCACTATCTGTATAGTTTTAAGGTCATCGAATTAGAGGTTAAAATAAAGATAAGCAACCGCAGAAAAGCTTATATGAAAATTCAATCATCAGTGCTAGTTCACCTTGGTTTTGGTAAGTACGTTCGCTCAGATCAAGTAACAGCAGTAATCCCAATTGAAGAAGAACGAGGACCCGGAAGAAGGACATTTGTTCACGTACAAGGACAAACTGATCCCGTTGTTGCCTCACGTGCTGAAGACACAATTATCCGTGATTTAGTACAGGAACCCCGCGAGGTTACTCAATCTCGTCAGCAACAAGAAATTTTACAAGATTTATTAACAGATTTGAGCAATGTTAATACAACTGTACGGCGTATTAGTCGTGACGAAGGTGGCTTAGACCTCGAACGTTTAGAACGCCGCATTCGTCAAGTTATAGAAGCCTAAGTTGAGTAGCTTTCTTTTAGCATTGCCTGTTAGAAGAAAGCTGCTTTTATTCTGTGTTGTTAATTGAAAAAATACTGTATAATATTAGGAACAGCTACTTTGATAAACCCAACAATAAACCAACCAAAGCTAAACTTACAATCCTCTGAACCGAGACTTTGGATGCCTGAGCAAGTGTTGTTTACACCTGCAGCATTAGATGAATCTTGGGGACAAGAAATCTTAGCGCGTGTACAGTCTCTTAACTTACCAGTTCAAGAATTGCCGCGAAACCGCATAACAGGTTTACGGGGTAAAGATGACAGAGAAACCTACGACAATAGTAAGCGTACACTTGCCGTTGTTACAGCACCGCCGAGTGCTTTTAAACTCAGTCCTATTCCACCTTCAGCAGACTGGCAGTTTCACATTGCAGAAGGTTGTCCTGCACACTGTCAATATTGTTATTTGGCAGGCAGTTTATCGGGTCCTCCAGTAATTCGCGTTTTTGCCAATTTGCCGCAGATTTTAGATAATTTGGCAGCATATGAGCAAGCGGGAACAGCGACATCTTATGAAGTAAGCTGCTACACTGATCCGTTAGGTATCGAGCATTTGACGGGTAGTTTGGCAAAGTGTATTTCTTATTTTGGCACCAGAGAAGATGCATATCTGCGTTGGGTGTCAAAGTTTGATGCCGTAGATGAACTGCTCGACTTGCCCCATAATGGTCGTACACGTTGCCGTTTTAGTGTGAATGCCGCACCCGTTTCCGGAAAGTTTGAGGGGGGTACGGCAAAGGTGGCATCTCGTCTTCAGGCACTACGCAAGCTGGCACTGCCTCGCTCAAAAGGTGGTGGCGGTTATCCGGTGGGTTTGGTGATTGCGCCGATTATGCCAATTGATGATTGGAGGATACATTATGACCGCCTTTTTGACCAAATTAGCGAAGCAATTGATTTTGATTGTGACCTCACTTTTGAGTTAATTTCTCACCGCTTTACCCCAGGTTCTAAGCAAGTGCTAGAAACCTGGTATCCTCAAAGTAAATTAGATATGGACGAGGAAAAACGTAGCGTTAAGCGCAACAAATTCGGCGGCACAAAATATGTCTACGAAGCTGATACCATGAAGTTGCTACGCCGCTATTTTGAAACAGAAATAGCAAAACGCTTTCCCCAAACTCGCCTGCTTTATTGGACATAATTCAAGCAATTTGCAATTGATTGGGTAGGTTACAAAAATCTGGCGCTACCCAATCCGCCCCAACTTGTTTCAAACTCTCCTCAGATTGGCTGGTTGTCATTCCTAAACAGAAACTACCAGCAGCTTTGGCGGCTACAATTCCCGGTAGAGAATCTTCAATTACTAAACAAGTTTCTGGTTGAACAAAAGCACGTCTTGCTGCTGTTAAATAAACTTCAGGATCTGGTTTGCCATTGCAGACATCCGAGGCAGAAACAATGTTTTCAAAGTAATTAAACAACTGCAAACGATTAAGTACCAAGGTAACATTATCAGGACGCGCACTGGTGGCGAGTACACGTGGGACACCCAATGCACCGAGTTTTTCCAGAAACGACTTAACCCCAGAAACAGGCTGGATGTCAGTGGTAGCAAGGCGTTGACGATAAAGTACACCCCGTGCTGCAGCTAACTCGACGACTTGCGCGTGAGGGATACTACCAAATAATGACAATACCACATCAACAGCACGACGCCCATTAGTCGCCCGGATCACATCTTTTGAGGGGTTAAGTCCGTGCAAGTGGGCAAATTCCTGCCAAACCGATTGATGGAGTGGAGTATTATCAATAATAACTCCATCCATGTCAAATAAGACGGCAGAAAAGGGATAGGAAATCATTTGGTTTGTCATGTCTAAGCCTTTGTTCATACGCTATAAATACTAATTGATACGTTTAGCAATCTGATGCCGTGACTCCTGAAGAAATCACTCAAGCGCTTTTTAGTTTTTCACCTGATGCACAAGAAAAGTTGCTGTCGCTCATCAATAGTAAGAAAGATAAGTTCAAAGGCGTTATCTTAGCAGAAAATGTCCAAATTATTACAACTTTTCTTCAGCAGTCTGTTGAAGAATTGATGGTAAGTTTGCTACCGCTGGCTGGTTTATATGCACATCCACCTATTTCTAAATTTAAGGTAGGGGCAGTTAGTCGGGGAGCAAGCGGCAATCTTTATTTTGGCGTTAATTTGGAATTTATTGGTCAAGCTTTAAGTATGAGTGTTCATGCCGAGCAAGCAGCCGTGAATAATGCTTGGTTGAATGGTGAAATTGGTTTATCGAGTATTGCAATTAATTATTTACCTTGCGGTTATTGTCGGCAATTTTTAAATGAATTAGTAACTGCCCCAGATTTAAAGATTTTATTGCCAAATAATTCAATTAGAAGACTTACTGATTTATTGCCGGAACCTTTTAGTCCAAAAGATTTAGGCATTGAAGGTGGTTTAATGCAATACGAACAGCATCATTTGCAATTGCAAGAAAGTAGTAATGATTCAGTGAGACTTACTGCACTAGCTGCGGCAAATACAAGTTATGCTCCTTATTCAAAAGGATATAGTGGAGTAGCTTTGTTAACAACAAATGGCATAGTTTATACGGGACGTTATGCTGAGAATGTTGCCTTTAATCCAAGTATGTCGCCCTTGCAATCTGCACTTTCTCAATTAAATTTAGGAGGTAACATATATCAAGATATTCAACGTGTTGTTTTAGTAGAAAAGTTAGCTTCTCAATGTAGTCAAATTGATGTTAGTATTAATGTTTTGAAATCTGTATGTAGTTTGGAATTAGAGGTAGTGCGCGCCAGCTAAATTAGAAGCGGGTTGAAGTGTGCAGAAATGTTTTACAATAAACAACTAAACTTGATGACAAAATAGAGTGAAAAAGCTAAAATTTATTGACTTATTTGCTGGAATTGGTGGTTTTAGAATTGCCTTTGAACAAATAGGGTATGAATGCGTGTATTCCTGTGAAATCAATCCCAAATGCCAGGAAGTCTATTTTAATAATTTCGCAGAACAACCTGCAACCGATATTACAGAAATAGATATTAATAGTATTCCTGACTTTGATCTTTTAACAGCCGGATTTCCTTGTCAGCCTTTTAGTATATGTGGTAAAAGACAAGGGTTTCAAGATGCACGAGGGACATTGTTTTTTCGTGTTTCTGAAATAATTGAGGCTAAAAGTCCTTCAGTTATTGTACTAGAAAATGTCAAATATTTAATGCATCATGACAAAGGCAAAACCCTTGAGGTAATTTTATATTCTTTAAAAGACTTGGGATATAAAGTTAGTTACCAATTGCTTAATTCTAAAGATTTTGGAGTTCCACAAAATCGGGAGAGGATTATTATTGTTGCTACCAAGCATAAACAATTTAACTTTAAAAAACTGAGAAGATTTTCTCCTGTACCAAAATTAAAAAACTTCCTTTGCCAGTCAGGTAATTTTGAATACTTAGACCCTACAAGTTATACTTTAATAGATAAACCTACGCAACAGAAATCAGGATTAGTTTTTGTGGGATATCGAAATAATAAAAGTATTTGGAAGAAAGGAGTTAGACCTAATACTGATCATTTATCAAGGGTTCATCATCAACCAAATAGAATTTATTCAGTAGAAGGTGTACATCCAACAATACCATCTCAAGAAACCTCTGGACGATTCTTTATTTATATCAGCCAAGAAAATGCTGTTCGTAAATTAACGGTTAAAGAATGTTATAAAATTATGGGTTTTCCTGATGATTTTAAAATCCATGAGAGTTTGGGAGAATCTTATAAGCAGGTAGGAAACTCGGTTTGTATTCCGATGATTTCTGAAATTGCTAATCAGTTGAAGGAGCAAATATTTGTTGGTAGTGAGGATGAAAGTATTGGTGAGTTGGTTTTAGAACCAGAGTTTGTTCAATTACAAATACCAGGAATACAATCTAGTAAATCTGGAAGTTTAGCAAAAAATGTTTCTTCTTCTTGATTCCATCTGAAAACAATTCCATGTATCCTTAAATAATCTGCTATTTAGATTTATAATGAGTTATAGTCGGTTACTTATATAAATAAGAGGCGATAGTTACATCTAAAATCCAAAAGCTAAAGCATCAAGCATATATTTACCTTTCTCGCGTCCAACTTCTAGATAAATTTCCAATAACTCCTCATAAGCCGTTTCTCCGCCTACAATAGTCCAAAACTCATCACCAACAACAACAGCCTCTTTAAATGGTAAATAATTTAAAGCTTGTGACCATCGATAAACAGTATTTGTAACACCGTAGGGATTATAAGGCATAGCATAATAAGCATTTATTTGAGGGCGGCTTGCACCACGTAGCAAATGAAATCTCAATAGGCGCTGTAAAACTTCTAAACATTGTCCTTTATTAGGTTTGGGAGATTTGATTTCAAATAAAAACTCTGTTCCATCTTTTGTGAGAATATAAAGGTCAGCACGAACAGTCTTTGTTTCTAAATCATCTAAACGTCTAGCATTTAATACTGCTGTTATCATCTGTTCAAGAGATGGTTTAGCTAGTTGGTTTTTTATTGCAGATTCGTAATGTCCTTTCTGGCATTCAGCTTCGGCAAAAGCTACGACACTAACTTCTGCCCTAACATCATAACCTCGACGCACATCTTGATGATGTTCAAGGGCAATTAAACGCGCACATTCCTCAAGAGAGTTTCCTAATTTAGTACTTAATCCACGTTCAAACTGGTTGATTCGGATTAATTCTGGTGGAATAAGTGCTGCTTGAAACGGCTTTAATTCTCCATTAGGTGAAATTCGTGATAGATATTCTACAGCGGTACTTGACTTAATAATTTTCCGTCCTTTATAAGTCTCTATCAGCCCTTGAATAAAACCTTCTAGATAACCTTTAATTGCAGTACGAGTTTGAGAACTAATTGCAGTCATATTACAAAATTACCTTTAACAACGCTTCGGCTAAATGATACACAACTGGAACTGAAACAGCATTACCAAATTGATGCTTTGCCGTAGTATTATTCTCTGCAATCTGAAACCATTCAGGAAATCCTTGCAATCTTGCATAATCTTGAGCAGTTAGCGGTTTGAATTTTTTCTTTTTATATATTTCTTTAATAAACGTCTGCTTGTAAGCTAATGGTTCTTGACATTCTATTGATTTTGTTGCAATAAAATCTCTTGTACCAGTCGCTGTTAAAGTTGCAATCACATCCGCATGAGGTAAGAATATCTTAGAAACCCCATTAATGCCTGAAGAAATTTTAGAATTAACAAATTCATATCCTATTCCTTCAACATAACGCAGAATTTGTTTAAATACTAAAGTTTCAATTTCCTCTATCTTCAAGTTATCAAACAATTTTTCTAAAAGATCAAAACTGAGAGGATTACCATCTTTGGGTCCATAAATCTTCTTTCTTCTATTTTTTAGGATAATTTGACAAATCAACTTTTCCCTAACTGTTGTCTTAATTAAGTCCCAAGAATGAATAGTAGTATGTCCGTCTCTGATATCAGCAAACAAAAAGAAATCATTCAATTCATCTATCTTCTGAAATCTACCTCTAGAAGCGGGTACTTTACCATCAAACAAAATATCTGTACAAAATTTCTTTTTCGTAAAATTACTAACTTTAAGATCAGGAATTACATCATATAATTTTGGTTGTTTATCTAAAGGCTTAGGAAACGAAAAGTATTGACTGTTTTCTAAATCATTTCTGATGCCAACTATAAAGACTCTATCTCTATCTTGAGGTAATCCAAAATCATAAGAATTTAATACTTGAAATTTTACTTTATAACCACAGCGTATTAAATTATCAATAATATATTCCAAGCTTCCTTGATTTCTTGGTTCTGTTAAACCTTTAACATTCTCAAAGATAAATCCTTTAGGTTGGTTGGCTTTTACTACTCTAAAAACATCATTCCATAACTGACCTCTTGGGTCGTCTAAACCTTGTAATTTCCCGGCAATAGACCAAGGTTGACAAGGGACTCCGCCTGTAATTAAATCTATTTCGGAAGGCAGCTTATGCAGCTTGGTAATATCTCCTAGATATTGTTCTTGAGAGTTTATATAACTAATAAAATTCTTTTGATAAATTTTAATAGCTTCTTTGTCGATTTCTGAGTATCCTAAACACTTTCCCCCTAACTCTTCCAGGGGAATTCTAAAGCCGCCGATGCCTGCAAATAAGTCTATAAATGTAAATTTAGATTGACCAAATACTAGATTAGTTGGTTTAAAAGATGGAAACAATTCTATTTGCTTGGCATCAGTTACAGATTTCATGGCGTTTGTGAATGTTTATTTCTAGCATATCTAATCAATTATAAATTCAGACATTTCCCAATAAAATAGAGGAAAGAATTGCACAAGAGCGATGATGCTTTAGGATGCGACACGATCGCTTAACTGCAAGCTATGGTGATTGGAAAATATGGACACACAATATCAACCAGATGATGTTATTAGCGATCGCTATCGGATTGTCGCACCTTTAGGTCAAGGTGGCATGGGAACAACCTACGAAGCGGAAGATTTAACCAACTATCAACGAGTTGCCATCAAAGCTTTGTCATTACGCCAAATTAGGGAATGGAAGGTGTTAGAATTGTTTGAACGGGAAGCTAGAGTTCTCGCTAATTTGGAACATCCAGCAATTCCCAAATACCTCGACTACTTCCCCCTTGAAACCGCCGATAACCGTAGCTTTTATCTAGTCCGAGAATTGGTAAGCGGTGATTCATTAGCTGACTTGGTGGAGAAAGGTTGGCATCCCAACGAGTCAGAAGTCAAGCAAATAGCGGTGCAAGTTTTGGAGATCCTCAATTACCTGCACCAACTGACTCCACCCGTAATTCACCGCGACATCAAGCCGCAAAATATCATCCGCTGTCCTGATGGTCGAGTATTTTTGGTAGATTTTGGGTCGGTACAAGAAGTTTATCGCAATACCCTGACTCGTGGTGGAACTTTTGTCGGGACTTTGGGTTATGTGCCGCAAGAGCAGTTTAGTGGAAGCGTACAACCTGCATCAGATTTGTATAGTTTGGCAGCGACATTGCTATTTTTGCTGACCAAAAAATCGCCTGATGAACTTCCCATACGTCGGATGAAAATTGATTTCCGCCGTTACGTGAAAGTTTTGCCTGAGTTTGCAGACTGGTTGGAGGAAATGCTAGAACCCGCTGTAGAAGACAGATTTGAATCAGCAAAAATTGCTCTTAAGGCGTTAGGAAAGAATAAAAACACGACCTCTTATTTGCCATTACCAACTCAGTCAAAATACAAACCACCAAAGAGGTTTCGCGTTAAAAAAAGCGATCAACATCTGTTAGTGGAAATTCTCCCTCGTGGAGAAGGGTACGCATGGATGGGATTTTTCTTCTGCTTGTTTGTCAGTATAACATATCAGTTTGCAACCACAATCTTGTTATTTTGTCTATTTTTCTGTTTTACCTGTTTGTGGAAATTTGCCATTCATGTTCGCCTAGAAATTGACAAACAAAACTTCCGAATACAGTGGATGATTTGGAAGTTTACCACTGGTCGAACTATAGGAAAGACGGCAGATATTGAACGAATTGAGCGAGTGGATATTAAAACAAAAAATTCAACAATATCCTGTATTATCTTCTGGGAGGGAGTACACCAGCACCGCTTGTCGGTAGGAAATAAGGATGATGATCAGTGGTTAGTTTCGGAAGTATCAGATTTCTTACTACAACTACGTTATGGGAAGCGGTAACAGCAGTAGCCAGAATCTTTGCAAGTCATCACATTAACCAGCTATGGAAACATTACACCAGCAAAACGATATAATTGCCCAACGTTACCGCATTGTTGCCCCACTGGGTCAAGGAGCTTTTGGCACAACTTATGAAGCCGAAGATTTGACCAATTATCAACGAGTTGCCATCAAAGCTTTGTCTCTAAGCCAACTTACTGATTGGAAGAGTTTGGACTTATTTGAACGAGAAGCTAGAGTCCTGGAAACTCTTAACCATCCAGCTATTCCTAAGTATCTCGATTACTTTCATGAAGATACAGCCGAAGACCATCAGTTTTACTTAGTTCAAGAACTAGTGGTTGGGGAATCTTTAGCAGATTTGGTTAAGAAAGGTTGGCATGGCGATGAAGCTGAAATTAAGAAAATTGCCGCTCAAGTTCTGAAAATTCTCGACTATCTGCATCACTTGAATCCATCAGTAATTCACCGAGACATTAAGCCACAAAATATTATTCGACGTTCTGATGGTGGGGTGTATTTAGTCGATTTTGGAGCCGTGCAAGATGACTACCGCCAGACTCTAATTCGAGGTGGAACTTTTGTCGGCACTTTGGGTTATATGCCACCGGAGCAGTTTCGCGGACAAGTCTTTTTTGCCTCGGATTTATATGCTTTGGGGGCAACAATATTATTTTTGCTGACTCATCGAGCACCTGCTGATTTGCCTCAGTGTCGCATGAAGATTAATTTTCGTGAACGAGTGCAAATTTCTCCTGAGTTTGCTAACTGGTTAGAGAAAATGCTCGAACCTGCGGCGGAAGATCGTTTTAAGACGGCAGCAGAAGCCTTGAAAGGTTTACAAACTCCGCAACCTCTTCCCGATTTTAGTAAACAACCACCTCTAAATCAACCTCTAGCAACTGGTCGGCAACCCAAAGGTAGTCGCATTTTATTGAACAAAAATAGCAGACGTTTGGTTGTGAAAATTCCCCCTATAAGGGAGCAAAGGAATGGTATTGGCATATGGGTTTTGTTCGTCTCAATTGTGTTTGGCTTTACACCGCTCCTGATCTTTTTCATACCAATAATACTAATACCAATAGTAGTAGTGATTATGACAGGTCAACTACAACTTTTGATAGCATTAATACCATATTTAGTCTTCTTGCTCCTGATGTGTCTGGTAAGTTTGTTTATGCTGTGGGATTTAGTATATGCGTTCTTGGGTAGCAGCTACCTAGAGATTGACTCATCATCTTTCCGTGTTGGCTGGAAGTGTCTTTGTTTTGGTGGTGAAGTGCAAGGAAATATGGCAGATATCTGGCGAATTAAAGGAGAGTCAAACCATACTCCTGTTATCTGGGAAAAAGAACATAAGCACACCTTTGCTACTAAAGTAACAATACCAGAGAAAGACTGGTTATTGGCAGAGATATCAGATTTTCTAGAGCGTTTGTCTAGGCAAAAAAGTTGACAAAATATACGATATCTATATGTATTAGTTGAGAAAGCAATGATCATCAACCGCTTGCGTATCACTATCACCAAATAGACTCAAGATTTAGTACAAAACCAGATAATACCTCTTCACCCGATAAACTAACTGGATTTTTTAATACCTCAACATCTTGCCCTTGGCGATAAATTTCTACTTGCCGAGTTTTCCGATTAATTAACCAACCTAAACGAGTACCATTATTCATATACTCCTGCATTTTCTCCTGAGTCACTTTCAAACTATCACTCAGAGAAAGTAATTCAACCACAAAATCAGGACAAAGAGGAGGAAATTTCTTTTGTTGCTCAGGAGTAAGAGCATCCCAACGTGACAATTTTACCCAAGAAGCATCAGGAGAACGATCTGCACCATTAAGAAGTTTAAAGCCTGTTGAGGAATCAAAAACTTTACCCAGTTTACTTATTTCATTCCACATCCATAATTGCGCTGTTAGTCCAGCATTACGGTTTCCAGTTTCTCCCCCTGCTGGTGGCATAATAATTAATTCCCCTGTAGCATGGCGTTCAAATCTTAAAGTTTCATTATCCTGACATAACTGAAAAAATTGCTCATCTGTCAGTTTAATAATCGAGTTGAAATTAACAGTTAATGCATTCATAGTAATTTTAGATTTCCATACCTAAATAATAAGAGACGTTCCATCGGAACGTCTCTACAAAATGAGGTCTAAATTACCAAATTAATCAATCCCTTCAATCCGATCCTCAACCTCCTGATACAACTCACGCAACATCTGCAAATTACTTTCACTCGTCTCCCAATAACCCCGTCCATTCACTTCCAACAACGTCGAAACAATCTTGCGGAATGAATGCGGATTCAAATTTAACAAGCGCTTACGCATCTCTTCATCCTGGATAAATGTCGTATTTGTATCCTCATAAATCCAGTTATCAACAGCACCCGCAGTGGCACTCCAACCCGTCGTATTTACCAACCGCTTAGAAAGTTCCCGTACCCCTTCATAACCATGACTTAGCATCCCCTCATACCACTTAGGATTAAGTAGTTTTGTGCGGGCATCTAAACGCACAGTTTCTGATAAAGTACGCACTTGAGCATTCGCTGTTGTCGTATCAGCAATAAACGATGCTGGCATCTTGCCATCCTCTCGTAAACTGGCAACAAGCTTTGTTGGATCAGAGTCGAAATAATGGGAAACATCGGTCAAACTAATCTCAGAAGAATCAAGATTTTGGAAAGTTACTTCAGCCGTTTTTAGTGATGTTTCAAAAATCTTTCTTGACTGTTCCATTGTGCCGGGATTATCTGAAGTAAACGCAAAAGATTTGCGACTAAGATACATATCCTGTAACTCAGCTTCACTATCCCAAGTGCTATTTTCCACCGCCAAGTTGATATTAGAAGAATAAGAACCACTGGCATTAGAAAACACACGAGTTGCAGCTTGCCGTAAATTAATGCCCATTTCCGCAGCTTGTGCCATCGCGTGTTTGCGGATAAAGTTCATCTCCAACGGTTCATCCGCTTCTGCCGCCATCTTCACAGCTTGGTCAAGTAAGTTCATTTGATTGATGAACAAATCGCGGAAAACACCGGAACAATTAATCACAACATCAATGCGAGGACGCCCTAATTCTTCCAAGGAAAGCAACTCTAACTTATTAACTCTTCCTAACGCATCCGGTACAGGTTTAACACCCACCATCCACATAATTTGCGCCAAAGATTCGCCGTAAGTTTTGATGTTATCCGTTCCCCAAAGTACACAAGCAATGGTTTCTGGATATGCCCCATTATTATCAGCCCGTTGACGGTCTAAAAGGCGGTCTACAACTATTTTTGCAGAAGTAATTGCCGCAGTTGTAGGAATAGATTGTGGATCTAGGGCGTGAATATTTTTACCAGTTGGTAACACATCCGGGTTACGAATTGGATCGCCACCAGGTCCCGGTATCACATATTCGCCTTCCAATGCCTTCAGCATCGCCCCTAATTCGTTATCTGCCACAATTTGTTGCAAACAGAACTCCAAGTACTCAAACAACGGTTTCAGCTCTTGAGCGTCAACCTTGGTATAACCTAAGTTATGCAAGGCTTCAATCCAAGGCTCTTTTTTGCCCATATTCAGGAAATTAAGCTTGGAAACCTTGGAAACCCGTCCATCAGCATCTGCTTGTGCTTGCACCAACGCGGCAACGGCATCACGAGTCGCTTGGGTAATATCTTGCAACAACTGGACATCATCTAAAATGCCTTTGTCGTTATTTTTGTAAAGTTCGTCAATATCCCGCTCAATACTATTAGCGATAATGCGAAGTAAGCTGAGAATTTCGTCTTCGGGACGGTCAAGACTGGCAATATTAACTAAAGTTGCGATCGCTTCTTCTGCGGTGGGTGGTTTACCAATGACGTGCAACCCACAAGGCAACAACCGCGCCTCTATTTCCATCAAACGCCGATACACCTGACCAACTAATGTATCCCGTTCCTCATTCGTTAACCCACTAGCATCCAATTCCGGCAAAGTGATATCTTTATCCAGATTCACCATGCGGCACTTGTCCATAATGGTATTGACAATTGGCACACCGCGCCCGGTATCTTTCAAGGTTTGATAAGAAGCAATTAACTCGCTTAATTCCTTCAAACCTTTATACAATCCCGCATTTTCCGCAGGTGGTGTTAGGTAAGAAATTGTCGCGGCATAACTGCGGCGCTTGGCAATAGTCGCCTCACTGGGATTATTCGCCGCGTAATAATACAAATTTGGAGTTGAACCAATCAAATTATCAGGATAACATTCCCCCGACATCCCCATCTGCTTACCAGGCATGAATTCCAAGGAACCGTGCGTCCCAAAGTGCAACACAGCATCAGCTTGCCAAATTTGCTCTAAATAAGTGTAATATGCCGCAAAACCATGATGAGGGCTAGCTGAACGTGAGAACAACAAGCGCATTGGGTCGCCTTCATAACCAAAAGTTGGTTGTACACCGATGAAGACATTACCAAATTGCTTACCATAAATTAGCAGGTTTTGTCCATCACTATTGAGATTTCCTGGCGGTGGTCCCCAATTTTCTTCTAAGCGTGTGGAATAAGGCGTTAATTCCTCATACTCTGGCACGGACATTTTGTAAGCAATATTCAGTTCCGGACTGCTGTATTGTGCTTGGGCGTCGTGGATCACTTCCAGCATCAGTTGTTCGGCTGTTTCTGGAACACCTTGCACGTCGTAACCATTATGTGCTAGGGCTTCCATGACTTTGTAGATGGAACCGAAGACATCTAAATAAGCAGCAGTGCCGACGTTGCCTTTATCCGGTGGGAAGCTGAAAACCGTAATAGCAACTTTCTTAGTAAGTTTCGGCTTGCGCCGCAGATTTGCCCATTTTAGGGCGCGTTGGGCGATCGCTTCAATTCGGTCTTGCAGTGCGATCGCTTTTCCGGTTGCCGCATCCCTACCTGATAAAATAATCGGCTCAATTGCCCCATCTAATTCGGGAATGGCAATTTGCAACGCTACTTGAATTGGATGCAAGCCTAAATCACTATCTTCCCATTCTTGGGTAGTTTGAAACACCAAAGGCAGCGCTACCATATAAGGTCTATTTAAGCGCTTCAAAGACTCGATCGCTTTGGGATGATCTTGTCTTGCGGGACCTCCTACTAAAGCAAACCCAGTTAGGGAAACCACAGCATCAACTAATGTGCCGCCTGCTTTGCCTTCTTTCGCCAACTGCGGGTTGTCATAAAAATAGGCATCAACAGGTTTTGAGAAGTCCAAACCGCCTGCAAACACAGGAATTACCCGCGCTCCCATTGCTTCGAGTTCCTGTACCATTGCCACATAATGGGCATCGTCGCCTGTAACTAGGTGGGTGCGTTGCAGTACTAAACCGACGCAGGGGGCAAGTGGATCTTTTAAGTCGTCGCCAATTTCCCGACGGCTGTTGTACCAGTTGAGATATTCTTTAACATCTTCAAACATGGCAGGCGCGAGGGGATGCCAGATGCCCATGTCGGGGTAAACTACGGGGTCTTTGAAAGTTAGTTTACGCCCTTTCATGGCATATTTGTCGGCAAGCATCAGCAGGAAGTTTTCTAAGTTATCGGCTGATCCGCCTAGCCAATATTGAAAACTCAGCATGAAGTTGCGGGCATCTTGCGCTTTGTCCATTGGTAGGTACTTTAGGACTTTGGGCAAGGTTTGTAATAGCTTCAGCATTCCGTCTTGGAAACCGGCGCCAGATTTTTCCTTGCGCTTTCGCATGAATTGTGCGATCGCACTTTTTGACTGCCCTAGTTGTGCCATCGAAAAGCTACCCAGCTTATTCAGGCGCATTACTTGGGGCATGGAGGGAAAAACCACAGCCGCATCAAAGCGATCGCGGTGGGGTTCTACTGCCGCCACGACTTTATCTGCTAAGTCTTCTATAAAGATTAATGAAGCAATAAAGATATTGGCTTCGGACACATCTCGCTTAAAATCTTCATAGTTTCCGGGGTCGCGCAGTTCTTCGATCAGGTAACCGCTGATTTCAATGGCTAAATCTGGTTGGTGGGCGTTGATTGAGCTGACAGCGGCGGATAATGCACTCTGATACTGTGGCTCTAGCACGACATAGACCACCTTGAGCAAATGACGCCCGTTGAGGGCATCCGGGGTTATGTGTCGGATGGTGGACTTGACGTGGGTGAACATGAGGCAAGGCTCCTTATGATGCGTGTTCTCTTCTCATTTCTAGTTAAGTGCCGACTTACGTGAGTACTCATTCGAGTCATCACCCACTGTTCGTTACTCAACTATTATTTCGGCAACTAAAGTGTTTTTATCAAAAAACGCTTACACAATGCGAGTTTGAGCCTATATCTGACACAATTCGATAGAATTTTTGAGATATTTGTTCATATTGCTTTACAAAAACTGAGTGATTGCTTCAATATGCTCTTATTAAAAATTATTGTTGCTTTGCCTTGACGAAAAAAACCTTAAATGCATAAACTCCCATCAAGAATCTTGATGGGAGTTTAAGTTGTATCAATTAGTCAACAACAGCTATTTAGCAATTGTTATTAATTACCCATTACCTAGCATTTGGCTGACTGTTGCACAAAATTAGGCTTTTCCTTTTTAGCACCTGTTACCCATTGGTAAATTTCTGTAGTCATTTTAGCTTTGGCATCCCAGGCGTAGTTATTGACGGCGTGATCATGTGCCGCAAGTCCAAGACGGTTAATGCGATCGCTATCTTTAACTAAACCTTCCAATTCTTCGGTAAAATGCTTAACCAAATGATCAGCGTCACCCATTGGCACTCTGATACCGCAGTCGGATGTCACTAGGGAACCAGGACCGCCATAATTGACAACAACGCAAGCCATACCACAAGCCATTGCTTCAACAACCACACCGCCGCCGACTTCCCGAATGGAAGGAAAGGCAAAAATCTCAGCCTGTCGCATCAATTCTCCCACTTCGGCGGTGGATTTTTGACCTGTCAATTCTACACAGTCGCTAAGATGATGTTCTGTGATAATCTGTTCTAATCGGGGACGTTCTGGACCTTCACCAACTACCATTAGTTTATGTTGTCGTAAGATGGGACTGCTAGCAAAAGCACGAACCACAACTTCTGGTAACTTGTAGGGAACTAAGCGTCCTACAAAAAGAATCGTTTTTTGTTCTCGTTGTTGTCGGTTGGGTTGGCTAAATAATTCTGGATCAAAGCCTAACTCACAAAAGTTAATGGTCTTCTCTCTGGCGGCAACGGGTAAGTCGGCGATAGTATGATCAAATGCCGCCAAAATGCCTGCGGATTTTTCATAAGTGGCACGATAAAATGGTAAGACTTTATAAATATTGCGGATGTAGTTCAACCAATCTCGTTCACGGCTTAACTCAGTAGTAAAGTATTTGGGCCAAGGCAGGTTACCATTAAGTGGACCAAGTAAGAAGGGAATAGAAGCCCATTTAGCGATCGGACTTGGCTGTGTGGGTGAGACAGGGGTAAGACGATGAATTACATCAAATCGTCCATTTTCTATATCTTTTTGAAAGTGCTTCCAAACCGCAAATTCAAAGGCTAAATAGACAGGATAATTCATTGCCATTTGAATTGTCCAACCCGTCGCTGTACCGCCACGTAAAAAAGTAGCTAGTTTGTACAAAGGATCAGCAACTTTTTCGGTATCGAGATAAACAACTTCGGCTTTACCCATGCCAACTCGCTCAATGTTTTCCTTGTTACGAATTTGGGTAACTACAACAACATCATTATATTCGGCAATGGCACGGGCAAACTTATACCCAAATAGGGGCAAAGAGGGCCAGTCAGGATTACAAACATCAGCAAGAATTAAAACGCGCATAAAGGAATGCTCTCTTTATTCATGATTTATGAGTGAGTGTCTACACATCCAACAGTGCCTGAATGTTTAGGTTAAAATTGGTAAGGTAGAGGCATCTTAAAGAAAAACAGGAAACTGGTAATTTCTATACAATCGAGGTCTTTTTTATAGTGGGTTCAACTGCTCAAGTTTCTGCAAGTTATAGTTCACAGTTTTACTGACACTCTTCCCATCGTCAAGAGGAGAGTAGGAATTGTGACTGTAGTTTCGTGAATTTCTTGGCTGTTGCTAGCAGCAATGTGACATAGGCTTGACTGAAATTAAAATTGCTTCTTAATATTAGTAAACTTACATTATAAAATGGCAGTCTAACTAGACTGACTGTAGATATTTACCATCTCATCATCAATTCATCAGGAGAATGTGAAGAGTGCAAGCCGCTGATATTTTAATTCTCTCTAATGGACCTGGGGAAGTAACAACCTGGGTGCGTCCTGTGGTGAGAGGGTTGCGGCAAAAGTTAGGCGATGATCGTTCTTTGGTTCGCATTTCGGTTGTGCTTGCTCCTTGTCCGAATGGTACTGGTAAAGAGGAAGCGATCGCTAAATCTTATCCTGAAGTTGACCGAGTGCAAAGTGCAGAGCATTTTTTGCCTTTTTTAGTGCAAGGAAAAACGGCAGAAAATTGGGACTGGCGCGAGAAAGGTGTTGTTTTATTTTTAGGTGGCGACCAATTTTTTTGTGTGGTTATTGGTAAGCGTTTGGGTTATCGCACCGTTGTTTATGCAGAGTGGGAGGCGCGTTGGCAGCGTTTTATTAACCAATTTGGCGTGATGAAACCGGAAGTTATTACCCAGGCTGGGAAACATTATACCCATAAATTTACAGTTGTTGGCGATTTGATGGCAGATGTAAAGAGTGTTAATGTAGAGGAGTCAAAAACTGAATTGATTGGCTTACTACCGGGGTCAAAATCAGCAAAACTGCTTCAGGGAGTGCCGTTGACTTTAGCGATCGCTCAACACATCCATAAAGTTAGACCACAAGCGCGCTTTGTGATTCCAGTTGCGCCTACTCTCGATTTATCAACTTTAGCGAGTTTTGCTGACCCTCACCAAAACCCCTTAATTAATCAGTTAGGCTGGGCAGAAGCTCAACTAGTTATCCCCACTCCTGATAGCGGTAATAAACCATTTCTAAGGACAGCTAGCGGCTTGTGTGTTGAACTTTGGCAGTCATTCCCGGCTCATAATTTATTATCTCAATGTTGCTTGTGCTTAACGACGGTTGGCGCTAATACTGCCGAATTGGGGTCTTTAGCTGTACCAATGATTGTTTTGTTACCCACCCAACAACTGGATGCGATGCGTGCTTGGGACGGAATACCGGGGCTTTTGGCTCGTTTGCCTGGCGTTGGGCAAGGTTTTTCTAAGATAATTAATTATATCATAATAAAACAGGTTTTAAACAAAAAGCGTTTATTCGCCTGGCCAAACATCTGGGCAAAGCAACAAATTGTGCCAGAATTATTGGGCAAACTTGATGCTTTTGTGGTTGCACAAATGGCGTTGAACTATTTAGAAAATCCAGAAAAGTTGGAGGATATGCGTCAGCAATTAAAAGCTGTGCGAGGGCAACCTGGGGCGGCAGAAAAGTTGGCTGAGTTAGTGGTGGAAGAACTTGATTTGTTGGAATATTGACATATATTTATCACCCAAATTGATTGATAACAAATAACCAGCATCCCCCATTTAGTAAAGCTGTAATTACCGCACCAATAATTACACCTTTCATTAGTCCAAATCTGCCTCGTTGCTTGAGCCAAAAAATAGCTGGAATAACGTATATAAGTTGTGCTATTCCAATACTGAAGATTAGATAAATTATAGACCAATTATAACCAATAAATGCGGGGAGATTAGTAACAATTACTAAAAGCAAAATTAGTAATAGCAAGAAAGCTAGGTGCATTCCCAGGAGAAGTAGCACTCCTAATACGATATTTCTCATTTCATTACTGCGTGACATAAGCTTTATTTAAAACTGATTTTGTGAGTCATTATTGGAAATAGCCTAAAAACTTCGCTTCTTTACAATTATCTATATGAAGAATGACGATTATTAACTAAATGATACCTAGCACTTCTTTCTCTACAGGGCAATTTGCTCAATATAGTAGATAGTCTTTAGGAATTCTATTGAAAAAAATATTAAAAACGTATAACTCCAGAAAATAATAACCAACATCCTCCACTTAATAAAGCTGTTAGCACAGCACCAATAATTACACCTTTCATCAATCTCCAATTTTGCTGTCGTTTTAGTTTTAAAACTACAGGAATTACATATAGGAGTTGAATTAAGGAAAAGCCTGCGCCTGCATAAAGATAAACAGCTAGACTTATATAAGGCTCTTTAATAAAAAACGGTAAAATCAATCCCAGCAAAACAATTGCACTAATAGCGACTATATGCATAAGAAAAACTAAGAATATTCCATAAATGATGCTGGTTAAATCGTTTCTCTGTGCCATATAGTTTGCCTAATAATTAACGATTAGAAATCAAGTGATATCCCTGACTTCCCTCGCGGTAAAACATATTAAAGGTATCAAAAGGCATAATTCGACCATCGGGATGAACAATGTGAATACAAGAGCGTTTTACTGAACGAACATCAAAATTATAAGGGTCGAGAAACTGCACAATCATTACTCGAAATATATTTTCATAAGTGATGCCTTCTGGTACAGGTAACATGGGAATACAACAGAGCAATTGTTTTAAGGACGCGGCTGATGATAGAGGTGAATGGCTAGTTGAAAATAGCTCAAAAATCTTACTTTTCAGTTCTTCATTTTGCTCATAAAGGACACTATTGGGCATCAATTGCACAAAGGCATCGGGATTAATTAAACCTGTTAATGGTATGACTTTCCCCTTAACTTTCAAGGCATAAGCCATTGCTAAGGAGTCAGGATGACAAGGGACTGGCAGAATATCTTCAGGTTTAAAATAAGGGCTTTGTTGTAATATTGAGCGACGTACTTCGGTAAGTGTATATCTATCTCGTTTGCTGTGAAATCCTTCTAAACGTCCTGCCGCTTGAATTGGTTGAAAGGTAACACCTCTGACACACTTTTGTTGCAAGGCATATTCGATAATTTTGCCTATTTCGTGGTCATTTAGTCCTTTTTTAACGGTGACAACTAAGGTAGTGGAAATATTAAATTCATTGAGATTTGCGATCGCCTTTTCCCTAATTTCTTGTAAATCAACTCCACGTAATTCCTGAAGTGCAGCGGCTTCAAAGCTATCAAATTGCAAGTAAATTTCAATTCCTGGCATATACTGACTAAGGCGAGAGCAAAACGACTTATCCTTGGCAATTTTGATGCCGTTGGTATTAATCATTAAATGCTTAATCGGCTTACTTTTGGCAATATCCAAAATCTGAAAAAACTCTGGATGAATAGTTGGTTCCCCGCCACTAATTTGCACAATTTGAGGTTCACCTTCATTCGCCACAACGGCATCCATCATCATTTCAATTTGCTCTAAGCTACGATGACGACGCGGTTGATTTCCACTGGTTGAAATTTCATCTGTACCTGAATCTGCATAACAAATTGGACAAGAAAGATTGCAACGATCTGTTACTTCGATTAAAGTAAGACAACTATGTTGTTCATGATCTGGGCAAAGTCCACAATCATAGGGACAACCATATTTAATTGGTGTGTTAAATTTTAGGGGCATATCCCCTGGTTTGATAAATCCTAAAGATTGTTTATAATATTCAATATCATCGGCAATCAGAACTTCTTCATGTCCATGTGTAGGGCAGTGCTTCACTAAATAAACGCAATCATCTCGAAAGATAATCTTGGCTTCGACTTTCACTAAACATTGAGAACAAACGCTGTTGGTTAAGGCATAAAATAGGTAAGGTCTGGTAGGCATAGTTTTAAAAGGATTTAAAATGAGATGGATATTTATTTAGTCTACAAAGCCAGGACTTTTGTTATAAGCTTGGGATTTAAGTCTCAGGCAAATTAAAGCGCAAGAAATCACGTAAAGCGAAATAGCTTGGCGAAACTGCGAAAATAATACAAAAGCCCTAAGCAACAAGCAATTTGAATCGCACTGAAACCTAGTATGGGATGAAAATCAGGTTTAAGAAAATCAACCAACAAGCGAAAACTTAAATAAGCAATCATATAAAACTTAAATAAGTCTCCCTCCTGCCGAGCATAATTACTACGAAATTTTAGAAAAGTTATTAATAGCAGTAGGAAGAAAATTTCATATAATTGAGTAGGATGTCGGTGTATACCATCACCAAAATCTACGCCCCAAGGTAAGGTTGTGGCAATGCCATAAGTGCGATCGCTTAATCCTGTTAAAAAACAGCCAATTCGTCCAATCGCAGTTCCCACAATTAAAGGATACACAAAAGCATCGCCGGTTGAGCGAGTTAAACCAATCATTTTTTTCGTCAACTCAACGCCAATTAAACCACCAAGCATTGCGCCAACTACAGTTTTACCCTGAATTATAAGCCATAAAAATTGTTGCCAATTTTGCCAAGCTAAATAAATATGTTGCAATAAAACTAAGACTTTCGCGCCAATTAATGCCCCAACCATGCCACCAACAATTACCGAAGTTCGTTGAGTGGGAGCAATTGTATCTTTACGAGCATTAAATAAAGCAAGGCGAAAGGCGATCGCATATGCCAACGACTCAAATACAAAATGAGGATGAATGCGCCAAGAGCCAAGCCAAAAATATACCGGAAATTCCATGAGTCTGCATGATTAATAGATTTCCCAAGACGTACCGTTGATAAAATACCCGACGACTGAAGTCGCAGCTATAAAAACAAAGTCCGCCTGCGCGGACTTAAAGCTTAATTTGATTTGGATAATCGGTTGAGGATAGTTCACAAAAATTTTGAATTACCACTTATCAGCAACACAAATGTTATAAAATAAGCAACACTTGCTCAGTTCTTAACACTCATATCCAACAAACCCTTAAACAACTTCATGCCATCAGTACCTCCTAAAAGTGGGTCACAAGCACGCTCAGGATGAGGCATCATGCCCAAAATTTTACCAGTTCGATCGCATATTCCAGCAATATTATTTGCCGAACCATTAGGATTAGCTGCCTGATTAATTTCACCTGTGGCGCTACAATAACGAAACAGAATTTGATTGTGATCTTCCAAAGCTTTTAAAGTCTTAGAATCGGCGTAATAGCTGCCTTCTCCATGAGCTATAGGGAGGGTAATCACCTCACCTTTAGAGTAGCCAGAAGTCCAAGCAAGGTCATTTCGTTCGACTTTTAAGGGGACGCGATCGCAAATAAAATGTAAGTCGCGATTTCTTATCAATGCACCAGGTAATAACCCCATTTCCGTTAACACCTGAAAACCGTTGCAGATGCCAAAAACAAACTTACCCTGCTTCGCGTGTTCCACAACTTGCGCCATCACAGGGGAAAATTGAGCTATTGCCCCACAGCGCAAATAATCCCCATAACTAAAACCGCCAGGAATTACCACAACATCCAAGTCACTAATATCAGTTTCCTCATGCCAAACCATGCGGGTTGGTAAATCGAGTAAACTGGCAGTGACATAAGCTAAATCGCGGTCGCAATTTGAGCCAGGAAAAACGATAACCCCAAATTTCATGACGATACCCCAATTAGTGACGCCACTTCCACCAAATCAAAGCGATAATTTTCAATGACAGGATTTGCTAACAACCGATCACAAATTTGATCTAATTGTTCTCTTGCCTTGTCTTCATTGCCAGCACAGATCATCAGCTCAATATACTTGCCAATACGCACTTGCTCAACGTCTTTATAGCCTAATTGCTTCAAACCCGACTCAACTGCCACACCGGCAGGATCTAAAACTGATGGTCGAAGCGTCACATATATGCGAGCCTGATATTTATGAATCACTGGCATCCTCTATATTGTCAGAAAGTCTATTTTTTAAGTTTGAACTAAACTGCCCCAAAAACGCTAATTTTGCTTTTAGATTAAGATATTTTCCATGAAACTCCAACGTACTCGCTCTCAAGACCGAATCTTAAATTTGCTCAAAACCCTAAATCGTGCGATTTCTGCTCAAGATTTGTATGTAGAATTACGCAACAGTGACCAAAGTATGGGTTTGGCAACGGTTTATCGCGCCCTGGAAGGGTTAAAATTGGAAGGCGTGATCCAAGTGCGGACTCTTGCGAGTGGTGAATCTCTGTATAGTTTGGTGCAGCGCGATCAACATCACCTAACTTGTCTTAATTGTGGGCAGTCGATTCCGATTAATGAGTGTCCGGTGCATCAATTGGAGATTGAGTTGCAAGATTCTCATGCCTTCAAGATTTATTATCATACCTTAGAATTCTTCGGATTGTGCGATCGCTGTGCTGTAGCCACTGATGAAGCACAATAAAGCTTATGCATGAATTGTGCCATCTGGCAGAATGGTTTTGCTTAAGATAGCACCAGTTAATTTAACTAAAATTCGGTCTTTTGTGCCAATTTTCGCACCACTCAAGTCTGCACCACTCAAGTCTGCACCACTCAAGTCTGCACCAATTAAGTTAGCTTCGCGCAAGCAGGCGTTAGTTAGGTTAGCCTGAAAAAGGTTAGCTCTAAATAAGTTAGCACGTTCCAAGTTAGCTTCTTGCAAATTAACTTTATGCATAAAAGCATCACTGAGGTTGGCATCACTAAAATTGGCATGGCTGAGGTTTCTGCTTGAGAAGTCTTTTTCTTTTAAGTCTGCGCCTCGATAGTCGGCTCCACTCAAGTCAGGATGGTGCGTAGGCGGCTTGTATTCAGATTTTGGATAAGATTGATATTGAGGTCGTTTTGGCTCGGTGTATGGGCGTGTTTGGGGTGGTTGTTGCGATGAGCCATAAGCTCCGCCTTGCGATGAGCCATAGCCTCCGCTTTGCGACGAGCCATAAGCTCCGCCTTGCGATGAGCCATAGCCTCCGCTTTGCGATCGCGTTTCTTGAGTCGTCTGTGACTTTTGGCTACGTTGTTGTGAGCGTAATTGATCACGTGCTTGATTAATTTCTTTGAGTTTGTCCTCTGCTTTTTGGCGTAATCTTAGATTATCTTCAGGAACGCGATCGGGATGCCAAATAAAAGCCAAGTCTTTGTATGCCTGGTTCACTTCGTCAAGTGATGCTCCTGGCTCAAGTCCTAGTATTCGGTAATATTGCTCTAGCTCGTTCATTGTGATTATTTTACCGAATCTTTGTAGTATTGAAAATTAAATATGTATTTTCTGAATTGGGTTCTGTCGATTTTAGCTTGTATTTTATGGATATAGCAGTAGCTATGGTAAGAACTAATACTTCGTTCAATTCATTCTCTACTTACTATCGCCTGTCGCACTTTCTCTATTTGCTTAGGTGCTTCCATTTCGCTAAAGAGTTGAATTGCTTTATCAAAGTTTTCCTGACTATTCTTGACTTCACTCATCTTTTGATAGGTTAATCCTTGTTGATAGTAAGCTTCGGCAAGGTCACATTTAGCACCAATTTTCTCTAGAAGTTCTATTGCTTCTGAATGATGGGACAGTGCGGTTTCAAATTCTCTCTGTTCTTGATGAAGTTCTGCTATACCGTATAATATCTTTCCCTTCACTTGAAGATTAAAACTATCTTGCTCGATGAAATATGCAAGGTGATATATTTCAAAAGCTTTTTCTATATTGCCCAAGTTTTTATAAGTCAAGCCAAGAAAAAATAATCTGTAGCCTGTAAGTAAAGATGACTCTTCATTAATCTTAGAGGAGACATTTTCTGCCAATTCCCAAGCTTGCTGTTCAAATTTAAGACAACTTTTGACAAAACCTAAACCAATTTCTATTGATACTCTGAAAAGACCTTTTTTCAAAGCGATTAACTGGAGTTTTGTAAAAGTTATTTCTGCTGCTTCAAGTTCCCATAAATCAATTTGACTTATGCCAATATTTAACAGAGCATTTAAGTCAGATAATTCTAATAATTCTAAATCTAAGTTAGATAATTCTGTATCTTCTATTGGTGATACTGATCTTAGGTACTCAGTGGCAATGAATTCTACTTTTTTATGGCATTCAAGAGATTGATTAACTTTCCCAGTTACCCGATATAAAACTCCCAAAATACCATAAAGTACACCCAAGCTAGCTCCAAAATTAATTTTGCTTACTATTAAAGTGATTGCCGAAATCATTTGTTGCAGTAGACCGAGCCGATAAAATGAGCGTCCAAGCCTGTCACCTTCTAATAAAAGCGTATCTCTCCTTTTAAGAATGACATTTCCCCCTTTATCAAAGTCCTTAATCTCTACATAATGATAATAAGCCTCAAAAGCTCTCAGGGCATCTTTTATCGTTTCAACTGTCTTAACACTATCCGTCCAAAATTCAGCAGCATTACAATTTGTTTTCTTCCAATCTTCACTTTCCCTTAGCCTACTTATCGCCTCTGCTCTAATTACTGGATGCAGGTAATATTCATCATTGTAAAACTCAATTAAAGCCAAATCACGCAACGAGCCAATCACCCGGCGACGTTGTGATTCTGGAACATCCCAAAGCAAACAAAAAAGCCCCTCAATAGGGACTCTAGCTACATCTTGATAGCGATAACATCCTAATCGGTAAAGGAGCCGATAAGCTTCTGGGTAAACTTGTTGAAGACGGTTGAACTGCTCTTTAATCAAATTTTCTACAGCTAATTCAACTAATAAATCATTTCCGCTTTTATTTTCCTGCCAGTAAGCCGTAATATCACCATTAAAGTATCTCTGAATTGGATCGCAGAGAATTTTCATTGCCAGGGCATTACCTCCAAAAGCTTGATGAATTTCAAATAAAGCCGGAGTCTCAGTATTTATGCCACGGTTATTAAAAAACTCTCCCCATGCTTGCTCACTCAAACTCGGCAGTGTATAATTCGTTAAATTAACACCTTCAAACAGAAGTTCACGGCTAGTAATTAACGTCACTGATTTTACCGTAGGGCGAGCTAATATTCGCAGCAATTCCAGATAACGGCGGTGGGGTTCAACAATCTTTCCTATTCCATCAAGTGCAGGTTCAAAATTATCAATTAATACGCCCATTGTTTGAGTTTGGAGCTTCTGCTTCAGCCTTTCTAGTGATACAAAAAACTCCCTTCCTGGTTCCTCGCCAAGTTGCCGTAATCGCTCCTCTATCAGACTTTCAACAGATGCAATATCCTTGGTTTCCTTAGCAATAGGAAATTCTATTACTAAATCACCAAATTTTTCCTTGAGATACTTCTTTGCCAATGTTGTCTTGCCAACACCGCCAGGACTTTGGATAACAATTAATTTTGCCCCTTGACTGACGAGGGTGTTGAGATGTGCGATCGCATTTTCTCGTCCTACAAAGTTGGGATCTATTGTTGGCAATTCAGTTGAACTAGAAGAAATCGGTAATTCTGTTTCCTGAATATCATCAGCAATCTCTTGCCAATTATCTATCCCTACAGCTTTGCAGATGGCAATGAAAGCGTCTTTTCCAACTGACTCGCCTGCTCTAAACCGCTTTAAAACAGAAAGTGAAACCGCAGCAGCCATATACCAACGCGCATCCTGACATTGCCATTCCTTGTCTTTTCTGGCATCTTCAACTCTCTCCAAACCCTGTGCAGATGCTTTCGTCATAATGGCTTTGAATACTGGTTATTTTGGATTTTAGCTCACTTTTCCAAATAGGGTAATGAGCTAAAAAGCCAACTGAGCTAAAAGATTGAGCTAAAACATCGAGCTAAAGTGAGCTACTAAACCTATAAGCGAGATGCGATTGTTGAAGAGTAGAAAACAACCAGGACTTTCAACTATGACTCGCTCTAAAACCACTTCTTTTTTCATTTCAATTGTTCTACTTTTTTCCAGTTCCTTGGCGCTAGGCAGTGCAATGGTAGTTGCTCCTTTGGGTAACATTCAGCCAGCTACAGCCAAAGGAATTGGAGATTGGATTCCTATGCCTACAGGAATTTACTTTGAACTTAACGGCAAAAAGTTTTACTTTGGCGACTATAGTGCAGACCCTACTTTGGCGTTTTCAGATAGTAAATGGGAAGTCAAAATCAACGGTCGAATTGCAGCTCATGGACGTGGACAAACGCCAGGTTGGGTTGTCGAGTCAGCTAAGAAATTATTTGGATTCAGATAAGCTTTGTCTGTTGTTATAGGACTGCAATGCGATAACCCTTTGGGATGCTTCGCGATCGCATTTCACAACTGAGGTGCGATCGCTCTGTGCCAATCGATACCTATTTATTAAGCATCAATGCGCGATAACCAGCTTGAATAAAGTGCTGATCGGCTGTTACAGCATCTATCAAACCTTGTTCCTGCATGACAACAAAGGAGATACAATCAGTCAGCCCCCATGTTTTATCTGAACGAGCTTGATAAAGTTGTAAAGCACGATTTAAAAGTGGTGTATCGACACTAACAATCCGCATATTCGCTGTTCTGTAACATTGTTGAATAAACTGAACAGCTACTGTGCGATTAACAGCACTCAAAGCATTACCAACCTCTGTAAGTACTGCCTCCGTTACCCATACCTCAGCAGCAATTCTTACACGTGGCAGCAAAGCTAGTGCCTCTTGATGATACTAATAGCGTCGGTTAAGCAAAGCTTCAATAAAAACTGTATCCAACAATAGCCGATCACGATTCATGATCTACTTTAGGCTGACGTTTCGGTGTGCCATACAAATAATGGTCATGTTCACTAGACCAATCTGATGGTGCTTCAACAGTTCCAGCTAAAGCCTCTAGCACATCCCAAGCATCCTCGGTAGCGATCGCAGGTTCTGCCTCAATCGTAATAACATAACGCTTGCCAGGTTCAAGATCAAGAGGTACATTTGGGCGCAAAACTTGCCCATCAAATACAACCGTTACTACTTTGCTCATTGCTGTAATTTTTCTTTTTTCCTCTTAACTTTAAACTATCTAAATTTCCCATTGCAAGAAACCTTTGGCTGACTTGATATGGTAAAGTACGATCGCCTTTTTCACTCACATAAACAACTATTCTTCGTCTTCCACCATTTCCCATATATACAACCGGACAAATTCCTTCGCCGCCTCTGGATTAATATCTTGAAGGCAATATTTATAGCAGTTTCAGCGCCAGGGTCTATCTGCCCATAATACCAACTACCACATCGCTTTTATTAATCATTGCTCAAGGTTAGCAAACCCGCTTTCCTCTCTACTACTAACCGCCGATTTTCTAGCCAACGTAAACCGAGCAAAACTTCCGTAATTTCTGCACCACCCAAGACAGGAATAGTCAATTCTTGACCATCAAAGCTAACAGTACCTTGGTAAAGATTAAACGTTTTCTCACCTCGTGCTGTCTGCATTTGCTTTTTATCAATTAATAACCATCCCAAACTATCTACCTCCTGAGTGTCCATCGCTAGCCAGTCAGTAAAGCCTGTATCCAGCAACGCATCAACTATAACAACGGAACCATCAATAGCCGTGAGTTCAATCTCAAAAAATAGCTCACCATTATCACCAAAATAGCCTTGCATCATATTCTGCCGCAAGTACCAGTTTCATTCAAGCGCATTCTCAGCATGATTGCTTTGGGATACTTTTGATGAGCTTTTTGGGAGGCAATTTCTTCATTAGGATCAATAAAATAATCTCCACTGTCTGGTTCAATGATAATTGCCCAATCATAATGCTCCTTAACTAATTCCGGGTAAACTCGGTCAAAAATCTCTCGACAACGCTTGCCAAAAGCTTCATTTTCTGC
>JBATUR010000019.1:0-39066 GCA_049671305.1 Coleofasciculaceae cyanobacterium | reverse complement strand
TCCAGCTTAATGTTGCGACTTATCTTGTTGGTAAGGCGATTCAGGGGGTGACGGCGGCGTATTTAACCCGCATTGCGGGGAAGAGTTTTATTGAGTATTTCCGCCATGATCAAGATTGGGGTGATGGCGGCATTACGGAGGTGGTGCAGCGGCAGTTTCAGCTTAATAAGAAAGATGAGTTTATTAAAGCTTTTGTGCAACAAGCGATCGCGCGGGTAGTGAAACCGTTGGGGGACACTCAGGGGTTGGAAGAGGTTGAGAGGGAATCTGAGAAGTCTTAGATTCGTCTGGGTGTTTTGCCGCTTCCTCATCAGTTTTGCCATGTGTGAAATTGCTGCTAGGGAAATTCGGACAGGTGTACTTCTGTAGCAATTATCTTCATCTGACCACTGGATGACTATACTGGACGCGATCGCTCATTCTTCGTCCCAGGCGACTATACTTTACTAACTTTCTATGAGGAGACTAACGATGCCTTCTTTACAAGATTTTTCCTTAATTAAGACAAATGTTCAAAAATACAGCAATGATTTTCAATTAAAAACACCTTCATCTGCCTTCTCTTACTTTGCTTTAAACCTAATATTAGGACTGCAAGATGATGAAATAGAAGATGCGATTACAGATAATTATCTTCTAAGAGAGATTGGAAAAGGTAGTGGACATGATAGAGGCATTGATGCACTTTATATAGATTATGAAGATGTAGAAGGAAAAGCTAAAATACATTTCTTTAATTTTAAGTACACTGACCAGTTTCAGAAAACTAAAAATAATTTCCCTTCTATCGAGATAGACAAAATAGTGGGATTCATAAATAATTTGATGTCTCAGGAAGAATCTATTAAAGATACAGTTAATCCTATTTTATACGCAAGAGTTGGAGAGATATGGAAAATTTTTGACGATGCTAACCCAAATTTTGAAATACACTTGTGTGCAAATCATTATCCTGGACTTGAAAGATCAGAAAAAGACAGATTTGAAAGAGAAATAAATAGGCATTCAAATTTTGTCATAAAGTATCATCTTATAGAAGATTTAGTAAATCTAATACAGAAGAGAAGCAAGCGCAGCGTCAACGCTAAAATCAGAGCCATTGACAAAAATATATTTGAGAAATCTGATGGTGATGTCAGAGCTTTAATAGTCAATGTAGATGCAAAAGAGTTAATAAGAATCGTACTTGACGATGAAATTATTAGGAGTAATGTTAATCTAACCGATTATGAAGAATTAAAAAACCATAAAATCCTTGAAGATGCATTTGAAGACAATGTGAGGGTGTATTTGAAGCAGAGATCTAAGATAAATCGAAATATAAAGAGTACTGCTTTATCAGATGAGTGCCATAGATTTTTTTACTTTAACAATGGAATTACCATTACTTGCGATAAGTTTCAATATCCAAAAACGATGCGCTCACCAATAATCGAGATTGAGAACATTCAAGTTGTGAACGGTAGTCAAACGATTCATGCTCTCTATGAAGCATTTTGGGAAGACTCAAGTAAATTTGAATATATTGAACTTCTCTGCCGTATTTATGAAACTAAAAATTCAGCTTTGAGTACAAGCATTGCCGAATATACCAACAGTCAAAATCCCGTCAAAAGTAGAGATGTTCGTTCAATAGATTTTATTCAACAGAAGCTAGAGCAAGAGTTCCTAGTAAAAGGATTGTATTATGAGCGCAAGAAAAATCAATATGCTGATAAATCTAAAGATCTTAGACTTGACTCTGAAAAGGTTGGTCAGGTTTTGATGGCATTCTATAATGATATGCCTAAAGAAGCAAAAAATAGGAAAACCTTTGTTTTTGGTGAAAAATATGATGAAATATTTAACGATGAAATTACTGCTGATAAAGTATTACTTCCTTTCAAATTATTTCAAAAAATTGAATTAGAAAAGACAAGAATTAAGCAAAGTGTAGCTGATGATAAAGAGCAACAAGACAGCTTCATATTATATGCTTCTTACTACATTTTATATGTAATGGCAAAATTAGCTCAGAAAAAATCTATAGAGCTTCAAATAAGCCATATGGAAAATATCTGGACTTTGTATTCAGAAGTTTTAGATATGCTTAAAAAAGTCATAGAAATTGAACAGAGATCTTTGAGTCCTAAAGATAAATTTTCTTATGCGGCTTTCTTTAATTTAGAAAAACCAAAGAAGATTTTAGAACAACTCCTTTCTTCTTGAATGCCAACGCTACAAAAGGACAACCACTGCTAGCCAAACGACGCATAATGGCAATAACTAACATTATGAAATTCGTAGATAGCCGATCTAAATTACTAAGATTGTCTGACACAATATGAGGTAGTTCCAAAACTAATGGGTTATTAGCAAAAATTGTGTCATTGCCGCCAATCCACACCCTCTCCCCCAACCCCTCTCCCATTAAGGGAGAGGGGAGTAAGAGTTATTGTCCATTTTTTTATTAAGGGAGAGGGGAGTAAGAGCGGCTTGGTCTATGGTGTGGAGGATTTGGGGAAGATTTTGCTCTACTTGTGCTGTGGAAAATCTCAAAAACTGTAACCCTAGTTGCTCTAATAAGGCTTGTCGTTCTAGATCTTTCTGTTGTTGCGCTGTGTGAATTAAACCATCTATTTCAACTATCAGTCTGGCTTGAGGAATGTAAAAATCTACTATAAATACTCCAATTGGGTGCTGACGGCGAACTTTGTAACCTCTTTGTTTGCCGCGAAGATTTTGCCAGAGAAGATTTTCCGTTGCAGTTGGTGTATGCCTGAGTGTTCTTGCTACCTCAATCATTTTGAGTCGCAAAGGTTCAGTAATAACCCACTGTTCTTGTTTTTCTCTTGCCATCATTAGTCCGGCTTCCTAATTGTTTAGTAAAAATTATCTTATCTCTTGCCCCCCTTCTCCCCCTAGTGGGAGAAGGGGCTGGGGGATGAGGGGGTTCCCCTTAGCGCCAGAAGGGGCTGGGGGATGAGGGGGGACTCCTTAGTGCCAAAAGGGGCTAGGGGATGAGGGGGGACTCCCACATGGAGAGAAGAGGTTGGGGGTAAACCTCTAACTTCCTAACAAAATCTCCACTCCCAATGGCACTTGACTAATAGGCGCTGGCAACATCTCACCCCGGAAGTCTAAAAACTGAACCAGCAGCAAGTAGCCAACGGCTAAAATGACCGAAATCGCCCCAGTGATAATTGCAACAAACTTTTTGCGATCCATCAGTTTTCTCTTTGTGTTGTCTATATATCAAAACTTTGCCACAGATATTTAAGATTGAGCAACTGCCGCTAGTTGAGCGCTAAAGTGCGGCAATGACACAAAGAGCGCCAAAATAGGGAATCATTAGACTTAATAGACATAAGCGATCGCTTAAACTTGGATGGACTCTACGGCTAATTTATCTACCCAACTCGCCACCATTGACAGAATACCAGTCATCCAAACTTCGGAACTGACTAAGATTTATCGTACTGGTTTCTGGCTCAATCAAAAAGTTGAATCTCTCAAAAATTGTTCTCTTACTGTCTATCAAGGTGAAACTTTTGGCTTACTTGGACCAAATGGCGCTGGCAAAACCACGCTTTTAAAAACATTACTAGGAATTGTGCGACCAACATCAGGACGAGCTTGGTTACTCGGAAGTGCAATTGGTGATACAAAAGTCAAGCAACGCATCGGTTACTTGCCGGAAAATGCCTACTTCTATGATTATCTCACAGGCTGGGAGTTTTTGCAGTTTGTTGCTGGATTATTTGAAATTCCCAAGGATTTACAACAGCAACGTATTCCTGTACTTTTAGATTTAGTTGGACTCTCGAAGGTAGCCGCAAAAAAGAAGCAATTACGACAATATTCTAAAGGAATGCTGCAGCGTATCGGCATGGCACAAGCTTTAATTAATGACCCGGAAGTAGTATTTTTAGATGAACCAATGTCAGGACTTGATCCGATGGGACGTTATCAAATCCGAGAAATTATTTTATCTCTAAAATCCCAAGGTAAAACAATTTTTTTTAATAGTCATATCTTATCGGATGTGGAGCAAATATGCGATCGCATTGCCATTCTTGCTGAAGGAGAATTAATCTGCACAGGTTCTTTGGATCAACTGTTAGGCGTTGCTCAAACCTATCATGTCAAAGGAAAATCTGGTAATCTAGAACTAGTTAAGCGTTGGCTCAAAGACTTTACTTTCGATGACGGTTATTGGTCAGGACAATTACAAGGCGATCCTCAAGAATTTATGGCTAGTCTGGGTTTAATGGGGGGACAATTGATTTCTATGAATTTAGAGGGTACTTCTTTAGAAGAGTTTTTTATGCAGCAGTTACAGCAACGAGGAATTACTTCGAGTCATTAAACCATAACTCCAACTTTTGAAAGATGATTATCTGCTCCAATTCGCGGTAATTCTTAACAAGATACTTATTGAGCAAAAAACTCATGGCTGATATCATTGAGACTGCTAAAAATGCTGGTTCATTTAACACCCTACTTACGGCACTTGAAGCTGTAGATTTGGTGGAACTACTCAAAAGTTCTGGTTCTTATACGGTTTTTGCACCTATTGATGATGCCTTTGCCAAGTTACCAGAAGGAACTTTGGATGGTTTGTTAAATGATCTTCCTAAGCTTAAAAAAATTCTCACCTATCATGTTGTATTTGGTGATGTGAGAACAGATAATTTAGTGGAATTAGAGGAAGCAGAAACGGTTGAGGGTTCAATTATTGCGATCGATACGAGCAATGGCTATAAAGTCAATGAAGCTGTAATTTTGACGCCAGATGTGGTTGCAGATAATGGCGTTATTCATATTATTGACTCAGTTTTGATGCCAGCGATGTTGGAGTATCAAGTAGAACAATAAGATTTGTGACAAAAGTTGGTTTCTGACTAAACTCATACACTTGAATTGTCAGTAATGGGCGATACTGGTTTCGAACCAGTGACCTCTTCCGTGTGAAGGAAGCGCGCTACCACTGTGCTAATCGCCCATAGATTTCTATCTTACCACAAAGTGAGCACAACTCAATCCCCCTGCGGATACTCATCCCATAAATTTGTCAGGAGTTGCCGCAAACTTTGATGATTGCCATCGCCTAAAATTAAGTGATCCAAAATAGGAATACTCAAAAATTGTGCCCCCTTCAAAAATTGTTTAGTCAAAGCAATATCTTCTGGGCTCGGTTCAACACTGCCTGTAGGATGATTGTGAGCAATAATGACTCGTGTTGCACCCTGACGCAAAATCTCTCGGAAAATATCGCGGGGATGTGCCAAGGTTTCCGTCGCTGTACCAATTGTAATCACTTTTGTACCCAGCAATTGATTCTTGGCATCTAGCAACAAAACGGCAAACCGTTCCTGACTTTGCCACATTAAATCATGACTTAGAGCTGCTGCAGCCGAAACTGGACTATCAATCACTGTACGCTCTGTTGGTCGCGATTGAAATGCCCGTTTTCCTAACTCAATTCCTGCTAATATTGTGGTTGCCTTGGCAGGTCCCACACCATGAATTTTGATTAATTCCTGTGGGTGGATGTCTCGTAATATATCCATTGGGTCACGCTGATGCTGACTTAACTGCTGCAAAATATACTGACCCAAACCAACTGCTGAAAGCTTACCTTTACCTTGACCGGTACCCAATAAAATCGCCAGTAATTCCGCTGTTGCCAGATTTTTTGCGCCCTGAGCTAGCAAGCGCTCACGAGGACGCTCACTTGCTGGAATATCGGCAATTCTTAAGCTATAAGTCATAGATAGACGCTCAAATTCACAAAGAGGGCATTATCTTTAGTAATCCCATTTTGAGTGCCAAAAATGACATACTGACAACATCGGCAGAGTTATCTGGTTGTTGAATTGGCAGTCATAACACTAACTTCAAACTGTTAAATAGGTACATCGCTTAACTGGTAGATATTGGCAGCTTTAAGCATATGATAGGTAATCAGCAATTGTGTCAGAGCTAGTGGATAACTTTGCAGAGTTTCTCCAGTTGTGCCGACAACTTTACCAATATCTTCATTGCCTTCTAAGCTACAAAATTTCCCTAAATATGGGATATCGTTACACAAAATATGTTCTAATTCTGTAACTTGTTTGGCTGTAGCGTGACCGTCAATTTCTAGAACATCTACAGGTTTACCCATATCTCGGTCAAGTTCTAGGCGGATGGCAGAGCTAAGATGAGATTTGCTGGGGTTCAGAATTTTGGTAAAGTCTGGATGTGGGATGGTTGGTCGCAGTACTAAGCGCACATTTAGCAACAAGTCGCTTTGTTCTGAGGTTTCGTCAGGCGGATAAAAACTGACAACAATATCTGACCATTTGCGCTGAGGACGGATAAAATCTTCTGAGTCAGATTCACGCTTTCTGAGTTGTTCGAGAACTTGTTCTTCAGTATAGCCACGCTTGCGAGTATCGCGCTTGACTTTCCACTGAGTTCGTAAAGCTTCGGGCGGTGCGAGGTAGACTTTGACATCATAGCAATCTCGTGCGCCACGGCTGGAATAGCCAAGCAACCCTTCTACAATTACAAATTTACTGGGTTGAATGTATTCAGGTGCATCAAATAAGCCTGTTGTGTGATTATAAATGGGCTTGAGGATGGGTTGTCCGGTGCGTAGCAGAGTTAGGTGTTGCTGGATGATGTCTAGATAGTTGCAGTCTGGGTGTAGTGCAGAAAGTCCCTTATCTAGACGTTGTTGGCGATCATAGCGATGATAGTCATCGGTACAAATGACCGTAACTTCATCTTCACCCAAGACTTGAGCAATTCCTTTGGTTAGTGTGGTTTTGCCGGCAGCGCTGTCACCAACGATACCAAGGATAATGGGGCGACTAGTCATGGTTTTTATTAAAGCTGCATCAGCTTATTGGGTAATTATTTCCTGATTCGTTTAATTCTATGGGGGAAGGGATCATGAATCAATCCCAGAGCAGGAGTTTGAGGTTTGCTTTGTTTGTGGAGGTTTGCAGATAGGTTGAATAGTTGCTCTTAATTTAGTACAATTTTTTCTCTTCTTGGCAATTTTTGGGGTAATTTGGTCAATTTTCAGCTCGGACGCTTTCTGCTGCCTGATGCGGAGATGATTGTGGTGTTTGATGTGGAGGAGCAAGGGTAGGGTTGAGGCAATCTGCTTGCTGTAAGTGTGCTCCTATCAACTAATGCTAAGGATGGCTTCTAGACCATTTTTGACTTGCAGAAGTTGCTGACGCTGTTGGTTTATCCAGGCAATTTCAGCTTGACGAGTTTCGGGTGTTTCTTGTTGATAGCGATTTTGTTTTTCTAGGAAGTAGTTGTAAAAGGCGATCGCTTCTTCTAGCGCTTCTGTTACTAATTCAACTTGGTCATCAAAGATTGCTGTAATATAGTCCTCCATCTTTGAAGAGACTTTTTTGTTGAAATTAACAACATCTTCCCAGTAAGTCTCCCAACCTGGTTTGTTTTTTAAAGCTTCTGAATCTGCTTTCACAGGGGTATTTAAAATTATAAGATAATCAGGTAGATGTTCTGTCAGATTAATAAATTTAGCTTCATTTTCACTAACTACCAACTCAAATTGTTTACTATAATGAGCTTTATCCTGCTTATCTAGTAAGCTGATACAGTGCTGGATTAATTCTAATTGAATAATAGTAGTTTCTTTAAGAATTAAATTTAAGATTGTATTAAGGATTTTGCCTATTGATTGATATTGCTCTTCAAGTTTGGTGTCTAGTTTCTTAAAAAACACATCTTTATCGCTGAAACCAATTCCTTTTATAGATTTACCTTTAGAGTCAACAAAACATTGCTTTCTCAGCTCTTCAACCCGTTTATCCCAAACTTTATTTGCTTGCTCGACCGCTTCGCGTTTAAAAGGAGTAGCTAAGTTAATAATTCTGATTGAACTCCCACTAATTTCTCCTATCTGTTCCCATATTTCCTGTTTTGATGCTTCAGCAATTCTTGGTTTACTATTCCAAACATCCTCAGCATGATCCAAGTCATCGAAACCCACTTGGACTAATCTCTTAAGTTTGGTAGCTGATTGCTTTAATTCTTCAATACATGGTTGAACTGAATTCTTTAAACTTGTAGCAGATTGTTGGATTTCTGGAGAATTATGCTCATCTGTCAGCAGTTGCTCACTGGATTGGGTAATGTCCTGAAACACCTTCAAATATTCATTCATTTGTATAATTTTCGCTATATCTATAAATCATGAAACCTAAACCCTGATTTATAGAGTAACAGATAAGCTGAAATCTATGTCTGTGGAGGATTAGAGTAAAAGATATCTAAAAAAAACAGCGATAAAATAAAAGAGTTGATGAAGCTAGGAAAATTCATGCTATATCAATAATAATTATGTCAATAATGAAGATAGATATTTTTGTACTACTGAGATTTAAAAGCTCTGCCTAACCAAAGTTTCAGGATGATATGTCATCCTGTCAATAGGTTACGGAAAAATAGGCTCATCTGAACCCCAACTACCTCAAATCATGCAATATATATTTAGCGCTGCAACTAAGGCTTTACTCGATTCTGGTGTACTCGTACAAGTTGTTACAAAAACAGGACAAGTGCTACCCATAGTTAGAGATGTAGCTACAGGTCAATTTGTTGAAATAGCAAAGCTTGTTGCCTCACAACCCTCTCAAGGTTCTCTAGGATTTTTAGGACAGCTTGTAGGAGGTGTTCCATTACAGCCTTTGGTAAGTGCTACACAGCTTATATCAACTCCAATTCAAATGCTTCAAACACACAGAGGATTTCAAGCAACCTACAGAATGCTTGACGCTACCCAAAATAGTTTAAGGGTTTTGCAAGCATCTACAGCAGCATCTACAGCAGTTCAGATGATTCAAACACACAGAGGATTTCAAGCAACATACAGAATGCTTGACGCTATCCAAAATAGTTTAGGAATTTTGCAATCGACTACAGCCTTGATTGGTTTGGGGACTGTAGCAGGTGTTGCATTGTCAGCAGTAAACCTCCATCAAACATTGAAGCTGAGGGAAGATATTAAGCAGCTAAGGCTAGAAGTCAAAGATGGCTTTATTGACTTGAAACAAGTTTTTAAAGACCAAGGACAAGAAATAATAGAACGAATTGATCAGGTTGCCCAAGATGTTGAATTTAAGCATCACCGCACAATTTTAGTTCAGGCTTATGGACTTTTTACTAAGGCAATTAAACGTTTTCAATTAGCACTGGCAATACAAGATCTAAACTATCGTAATTCGGAGATTAGCGGCGCACGGGATATGTTGTTTAAGGCGCTAGCAGATTATGACAATTCTCATTTATTAGAGGGAACCTGTGCCGCAGGATATCTGCGTAGACAAGAATGTGTTTGGGCAATTGAGCAAGCAATTATCACAACGTTTCAGGTACAGGATCAGCAGGGGACGGTAAGCGATCGCTTGCGACATCTCCAAGATAAAATTAGTCAAGATTCCTTAATTGTGATTGAGCGCTGTGACTCTGAAGATGAGCTAGATTTTATATTCCCTGAAATTACTCGCATTCATAACCATGATTTAGCTGTATTAGAATCTTGGCAAGCTCATACTGATTGGATACAAACTCTTGATGCAGAAGAAAAGCAGCTATTAGCAAGTTCAGATTTTTCATCGGCTGAAGTTTCAGAAAATAATCAAGAACCAACAGTTGTTGCAGAACCAGAAGAACAATTAGTTTATGATAATTTGAAGCAAAAATCTCATTATCAATCTCTGCGGGATCAGCTTAAATTTATGATTAAACCTGATTTACGTCAAACTCATGAATCATATATTAGTCAACAAGCAATAGCCACGAACTATAAAGCTTTAGCTCCTTCTAATTGGCAAGAAATTCCAGATTTAACTGTTGCTAATCTTTACTGGTATTTCAAAACTCAACAAGCACAAGCATGATAAAGTCTAACGACTGAAGTTGAGGCTACACAAACAGACTGACGGAATTATTATTCAAGGCAATGGTAGATGAACAATTCGGTCTTGATATTCATTTTCTTCAGATGCTAAAGCAATCAAAATCAACTCTTCAAGATTTTCACCAATATTGCCACTAGGATTGAGAATAAAAATCCCTGGTATATGACGACCTTCAGCAATATGGTCAGTTAAATGTGGCGGCATAGAAGTACGATTATTTGTTACGAGTACAAACTCATACACTTCACACCAAATTAAAATTTCTGGATCAAGTGTACTTTTGGGAGGACAACCAGGATCTCCCACTGCTCGAACAACTAAATCAGTCTCCCGTCTTCGCAGTTGAGTTTGATAGACGGGATCGACGTTTTCATCAAGTAGATATTTGAGACTCATTTGCTCTCCTCAATGCGTCTCTTTCTGCCCTCATTCGCTTAAGCTTTTCTGAAACTGGTGGAGGATTACGTTTCTGCTCTTCCCTCGCTCTATGCCCGTGTTCTAGCCAATCAGCAATATAGGCACTGACAGCTTCTTTGTTATGTAAATAGTAAAGAATCGTAGCATAAACTTGCTCTAGATTAATCGTATAAAAATGAGTAACAATTTCCTCTGGAGTGCGTTCACGGTAAATATATTCATACAAGATGTTCTCAATCCCAACCCGTGTTCCTTTGAGTCGAATATCATCAGGACGCTGAAAATCAAAATAGTCTTCTAGTTGCATTAATTCAAGCCTCCATAAATCAAAAAGAATCGCTTTTAATAGGATGTTCTTTTATTGTAGATAATGCTAATCTCTAACTTATACTTATAGCAAATCTAGATAAAGTTGTAGAAATGAGTCAGCGAGATAAACTATTAGTCAAAATCTTGCTGGGAAATGACGCTAATATCCCCTTCGAGCAACTATGCCAACTTTTACGAAGTCTTGGTTTCAATGAACGGATACGCGGCAGTCATCATATTTTTTCCAAAGAAGGAATTGAAGAAATCTTGAATTTGCAACCCTTAGCAGGAAAAGCTAAAGCCTATCAAGTCAAGCAAGTTCGCACTGTAATTTTGAAGTATCAACTCGGAGGTAAAAATGAAGATTCGCTATGAATTAATTATTTATTGGAGTGAAGTAGATCAATCTTTTATCGTCGAAGTTCCAGAATTGTCGGGTTGTCTGGCAGATGGCAAAACCTATCAGGAAGCAGTGCAAAATGTAGAAGTTGTGATTCAAGAATGGATTGAAACAGCACAAGAATTAGAACGACCTATCCCAGAACCTAAAGGACGATTACTATTTGCATAAATCCTTTTATGGTCGTAGAGACGTTCCGCCGGAACGTCTCTACAAAGTTTGGTGATTTATCTAATTTGAGATTACGCGCCGACAGCTTCTTTCGCTGCGTACATCACCTCTAAAGTAATCACACTAAAGTTACGTTCACGAGCAAACTTCTCTGTATTTCGCTTCACTTTACCCCGTACAAAACCAGGCACTTTATTCAATTCTGCCTGTGCTTCTTTATTCCAACCCAGGTCAGAATCAGCAGACATACCTTTAGTAATTACTTCTTTTGTATCATGTCCGCCGAAGATTTCTAGTAGGTGATCTTCCATGCCCAAAGTAAAGGAATTGTAGACCAAATCTGCCATCTGATTTGTGCCTTCGTAACCCAAAAATGGCTTGTAACCGATGGGGAAATCTTGGACGTGAATGGGGGCAGCAATGACACCACAAGGAATGCTCAAACGCTTACCAACATGGCGTTCCATTTGTGTGCCGAAGATAGCAGATGGTTCAATACGAGCGATCGCATCTGCTATTGCTCCATTATCATCACTAATCAGCACTTCATCGCAATATTCGCTGACTTGCTCACGGAACCATTCTTCGTCGTATTTGCAATAAGTCCCGGCTAAAACAACATGAATTCCCATTTCCCTCGAAAGGATTTTTGTCATCGCCGCTGCATGGGTATTATCACCAAATACAACTGCTTTTTTACCTGTTAAATTTTGGCAGTCAATTGAGCGAGAAAACCAAGCTGCTTGGGAAACATACAAGGTTTGATTGTTGATATAATCTTCGTAATTAACATCAGCACCTTGCTCATTTAATACCTGTTGAATTTTGCGAATACAACGCGCTGTTTCTACTACTCCCATTGGCGTAATATCAACATAAGGCATAGCAAATTCTTTTTCTAAAAATTGCGCTGTCATTAAGCCGATTTCGCGATATGGTACTAAGTTAAACCAAGCACGGGGCATATTCTTTAAGTTGTGAACCGATGCACCTTCTGGAATTACTTCGTTAACTTGAATTCCCAAATCTGCCATCAACCGCTTCAATTCTGTGCAGTCGTGGTGATTGTGGAAACCCAACGAAGAAATGCCGATAATATTAACCGATGGTTTTTCGGTTTTGCCTTGGGGTAAGTCGCCTTTCTTTTGTGCTTTGGCGATGTAGAATTGAACAACTTGCTCTAGAGTGCGGTCTGCGGCTTGCAATTCGTTGTAGCGGTAGTGGTTGACATCCGCAAGCAATACGTCGCCCTTGGCGTCTAGCTGCGCCCTCTGGACGAAGTTTGCCAAGTCTTCTTGCAGAATGCTAGAGGTGCAGGTGGGGGTGAGGACGATTAAGTCAGGGTTTTCTTCAGCATCTTTGCGGGTGATGTTGTCAACGACTTTTTCTTGAGAACCACGGGCGAGGACGTTACGATCGACGGAACTGATGGTAACTGGGGTAAAATTGCGATCGCGTTCTAGCATTGAGCGCATGACGTTAAAATAGTCATCACCAATTGGCGCGTGCATGATGGCGTGGACGTTTTTGAAGGAACTAGAAACGCGCAAAGTGCCTATGTGGGCAGGTCCTGCATACATCCAGTAAGCCAATTTCATATCAATTTCTCCCTTATACTTATTAAAATCATGCCCAATTTTTGGCTAAATGGGCGCCGAATACTGAGTTGGGCAACCACGGGGGTTTTCCTACAAATTTCATCGTTTACAGCAATGCCATCGCCCAAATGTCCATACTCATAGGGATTTAGCATAAGACTGAAACAATCTTATTGTTGTTTAAGAGTAATGATTCTTAACGAAAGTACGATTTTTGCAAGTCTACCAACGATAGTAACGATAAGGATCGTCTCCTAAATCGAAATCGGTTCGATAATCGGAATGATACAACTTAAAATTATTAGGTTTAAATATTGCGGCATCAGCTTGAAAACTCGCACCCAAATTAGCCAGAAGTTGGGCTAATGTTCTGGTTTGTCGCCAACGAGTATAACGGAAGTAAGTATTTTTATCAGCATTCAATTTTTCGGGATCAATTTGACAGAAGATAGCAACTCCTTTACCAACTTTAATTCGACTGAATAAGCCGTTACTTGCTATTTCTCCTCCTGATTGTATTAACCAAGTTTCGTAATTTGTGCGAGAGTGCAAATCAGAAGTACTAATTCCACTAACTTCTTGCCAATTTGGTATGGTTGGCAACTTGTCGATTTTTCCTTGTTGCAAACGCAATCCTAATGCTGCATTTTGCGTATTTTGTGCTAAAAAAAATACTTTGCCACCGTTATTTAAATATGCTTGTAAATCTTGGTCTTCTAGATTCGTTTCAGCGCCAATAATTGTTAGTTGAGCTTCAGTTATTAAGGAGTTGGATGACTGATAAATTAAACCCAAATCATCAAGTTTAGTTTGGTCTATTTTATTGCCAATTAAAATTACTTTATTAGCTTTAGATGATGGAGATACTGTGGTTCCATATTCAATAAGTTGTTGAGCAATTTTTGCTGCTGCCGCATCTATTGGAATGTGATCTTCTAAGTCTAAAGTAGTTAAAATTAGCCGTCCTTTGCCATATTCAAGTTCCATTAAAGGAGTGTATGCTAAATCAAATTCAGACTCTAAAATTGGTCGCCATGAACTATTATGTGGTTTTTCGATAGCTGCACTACTGACGGTACCGCGATTACTCCAATGCCAGCCGTACCAAGGTACACCATGAGGGCTACGTTTTACGTCACTTTTTAATGTATTAGGATAAGCTTCTAAGAGGGTACTTTGTCCTGTCCAGTCGCGTAAATCAAGTTCATCTAGGTCTTTAAAAATAGGATGGTTGCTGTTAACGGGGAAGACGCGGCGGGTTTGGTGAGGGGAGACACGAAAGCCGAGTTTTTGGAGGAATTGAGGTTTTTGGCTAAATGCGATCGCCTTTCCGCCATTACGCACAAAGTTTTCTAATTCTGGCAAAGGAGATGATAAGGCTTCGCGACCAATTATTAGTAATTTAGGGACTGTTTTTTTATCCCAAGATACAACTTTATATCCCAGTTGCTGCAACATCTTGGTTGTCTTACCAACGGGGTCAAATACGGTAATTGTGTCTGTTACTTTTTGCCGTTGGGGGAAGACTCGAAAGGCAAATTTATCTTCATGTTGTTGATTACCAATATTAGCTTTTAGGATAATTTGTCCATCTATTTTCTGTAGGATATTTTTGGGTAGATTTATTTCTATGGGGAAAAATTGAGTTTGCCCTGCTTCAATTGTTCCTATTTTTTCTTGTTTAATGATTTGTCCATTTACCACTGCTTGCCAGTTGAAAGAAAATGGCTGATTTGTGCGAGTGTCGTTAATTAAAACAACTTGTTTTTGCAGTTTTTCTCCCGCTGTAAAGTTATGATCTTTGTCAGTGATTTCCTTACCTGCTATCCAAGCGAGTGTTGAGTGATTATTTTGCAGTAATGCCTGCCCACTGGGATGGATAATGTTTGCCTGTGGTTGCAAATTGTACCATAGCGATTTGGGAACTTGTTTAAGGTAAACGCCGCGTTGATTTTGCAAAGTTTGACCGCTATCTATTTGTTGTTTGCCTTCTGGAGATTGCCAACCTTGCCCATTATTCCAGGGAATCATGCCGCCTGTTATGCCCATTGTACGCCAACTTCGCCAGGTGTTAGTATTAAATAATTGCAATAGTTTTTGGAATGCTGGAGCAAAATTTAGTTCACTATTACCGTACCAATTTTTATATTCTTGTTCTTTAACAAACAATTCACGAATTTTATTTCTATACTCGTTCGTTTCTAATTCATAAGCTTGCTTTCCCGAATAAATTGCACTAAATTCTGTCATCAAAGGTTCGCTGACAACGGAAGAAGCAAAACCATTGCGAGCACGCATCATGGTAGCGTGTAAGGGTGTACCGAATTCGACTACCATGTATGGCATATCTCCCTTTTGTTGCCAAGAAGAGAGCCATTCTTCCCGTTCTTGTAGAGGTATCATGTTGAGGTAGGAGTTGAGGGCGTAAATATCTCCAACGCTTGCACCTTGATGCATCATTACGGGGCGGGTAGGGTCATATTTTTTGATGAGGCTGATAGCTTCCTCACCAATTGGAGCGATTTCTTTGAGGCGTTTGTCTTCTATTTTAGTAATGGTTCCTTCGATGTTTTTTTTGCCAATTCGTCGCGGGTTCTGGTCATCACTATGCCCAAAAAAATTAGGACTGTTTGCCCAAATTAAGATTGAGGGATGGTTGCGATAGCGGCGCAAATCTGTTGCCATGCGTTGTTCCCAGCGTTGGCGTGAGTTGTTCCAAGTTTTGTTTGAGGCGATAGAGGCGATATCTAGGGCGGGGGCGATGAGGGGAAAGCCTTTGAGATCAGCGCGTTGGGCAAAGCTTTCTCGAAAATGCCATCTGCCCCGTTCGTCGTGGTTCCAGGGCCACAGTTCGGCAATGTTGTAACCGGCAAAACTATAGCCGTCAATGATGCGGTCTGCAACTTGGGGAATTGCGATCGCCCAAGGTTCTTCAGCTACTATGGGTCGCAGGCGAATTTCTGTGCCATTTAAATAAAATTGCCGTCCTTCAATCCAGAATTCTCGAAAGCCAAATTGCTGGGTATATTCTCCGTTAATTTTTTTGCCTTTTAAGGAAAGTTTCAGGGTATAAAGATTCGGTTTTCCAACGTCCCATAATCGCGGGTTTTGCCAATTCCAAATTGCTTTAATAACTTGCTTCTGTTTAGCTTTGACATTTGTATTGTTGGTAAATTCTTGTTCTATTTCGCCCTTTTCATTAAGCATTTGGGCGACAACTTTTACTGTATCTTGCTGGGTAACGTCGGTTAGTTCTATATCTAGTTCTATCTGTTTTTTTCTGATTGAAGGTTGTACAAATACGTCACTGATCTGGGGGCTATTTGGCAAACTAAGCAACTGAATTTCCCCAATGAGTCCCCGTGAGTCTAGCTTGGCTTCTGCCTTGTACATCTCGTTAGGACCCATGATGATGGTTTTTTCTTTTTGGTCAGCAACTGCGGTTACTAATATGCTTAATATATTGTCTTTTCCAGGCTTAATCACGCGACTAATATCAACAGTGCCATAGGGCCAGTCTATCTCGCCGCATTTAATACCATTGATGTAGATTTCTGCATCGGTGCTAACTCGTTGAAAGTCGAGGAAAAGAGTTTTATTTTGCCAATTTTGGGGAATTAATATTGTACGTTGATACCAGGCTTTAGTAAGTTGGGAACCATTGAATTTTTCCCAGATTTTTCCAGTTCCTCGCTTGATTAATCCTGGTATAGAGTTGTCATTTTCGTGTTGCCAATCACCAGGTACTAAGATAGAACCCCAACCAGTTTTAGGTGGTTGTTGGGCTGGAGATTCAGCAGGAATAAACTGCCATTCTCCGTTGAGATATTGACTAGTTTTATTTGGAGATACTGTTAATGATTGGCTATAATTTTGTCGGTTAGGGCAGTTGGCAGAATGCCCTTTTTGAAGGTGATTATTTAATCCAAAAATAATAAGCGTTAAGAGAAATGTTGCTAAGAGTTTCGCCAGTTTACTTTTCATTTTTAAGTAATCCTTGGCTTTAATGCCCTAACTTACCTTTAAGTATTGATTTTAGATTTAACAATTTGTTGATAATGTTCAGTCATCTTTATAGCATTTTGTTTCCAAGTATGCATCTTAGCAAATTCGTAACCTTTTTGACCCATTTCTAAACGCTCTTGGGGATGTTCAAACATATATTGAATTGCTTGAGCAAGTCCTTGTACAGTCTCGGCAGGGTTAGTTACGGGAACTTTAATAGCTGCATTCTTAGGAACAAAATCGCGAATACCTTGATGATCTAATCCGATGATTGGTAAACCTTGAGATAAGGCTTCAAGTAATTGCATTCCTGTGGAATCTCGTAAGCTTGTAAATAGGAAAACATCATTTTTGAGATAGGCATTTTTGACATCTAACCAAGGAATTTTTCCTTGATAATTTACCAATTTTTCTACGCCAAATTCTTCAATCCAGCTAGGTACAAGCTCGCTGAGATAACCACCTCCTAAAATGGTCATTTTCAAAGGAATGTGTTCCTTAACTTGTCCAAGGGCTTCGAGGGCAAGACGTAAGCCTTTTCTGGGAAAGATACCCCCCACCCAAAGTATTTTTAGTTCTGGTGAGGTTGTCCGAATGGGCAACTCTGGTGGAAAGTAGTCTTCAGGCAAAGCGCTATCAAAAAAGTATTCAACTCGCTTTGCCCCAAGTTTTTTAACTAAATTTAGAGTATCACTATTAGTAACTAAAACTAAATCAGATTGAGTGATTGTTGTTGTTACCAATCGATTAAAATTGATAAAATTGACCATTAAAGAGCGTATCTTTTCTAATCTCCAATTACGGAGAAAGTACTTTTTAAAAGCAGGCGGTGCAACTTGTCCCCCACCAATTGGTCCAAAAATAAAAGGTTTATCCATATAACAAAGCCAAGACCCAGTATTTACACCACCCCAACTAACATGATGAACTAGATCAAAATGATGTTCTTGATCAAGATTTTGTGCAGTATTGTAGGCTTGTTTTTGCCATCCTAAATAATGTGCATAATACCCATAAAGAGCTACAAAACGACCGCGAATGTAGCGCTTGATCCAAGCAGGTGTCTCAACATAAATAAAATGTAGGTTAGGCAGCGATTTTAATGCCAAACCTTGTTCAATGCCATCTTTTGCTTCAACAGTTGTCAACACCCAAACCTCATGACCTACTTCTGCTAAATGCCATGACCAATTCCAACCCATTCCTGCTTCGGAACCGCTATTGGGTTGACAGGCATAGGCGAATAGTAAAACCTTAATTGGTAATTTTTCGGAAGGTGTGTTAGTTAACATTAATCAATCTCACATCAATAGCTAATTTTTTTAAATGATTTAAATGAATCTTTATTAATCTTCCGGAACTAATTGAGTACGATAATGAGTTTGATAATACTTTTTATAATCTTTATATGAGCTTTTCAGGCGTTCAATATGAGCATTTAAGTTTTCTTTAGTTACAAGAATGCCGAAATCTTCAGGAATGTCTTTAACGGCTTTCTGATTATTAAGTATTTTATTTAAAACTAAATCGCCCGCTTGTTTTGTGAAATGGGTGTCTTCATAATAATATTGATCATTTTTTGTTATTGAGTTTATGCCTGAAAAATCCCAAATTTGTCCAGATACCTCAACCATTCGTTTAATCCAAGTAGCGTAGGAATCAATATCAAAGGTTATAAAGCGATGATGATTTAAGGGATTAACTACGATTATAGTTTGAATATTTTTACTATTAGTAATGTCAATAATTTTCTCTAACTCTTGAATACTTTTAAGTTTTTTAGGTTCTTCTTTAATAAGTTTAGTTTTGCTCTCCACTTTATTAGCAGGTTTGAAATTACTTGCTATATAGCTAGTTGGATCTTCCAATCTTAACTGATCTTTGCGAAGTAATTTAGATTGACCTGTTGTTATATTAAATATATTTTTTACTTCTTTTTCTAAGTTTGATTGGATACATAAAATTAAGGTTTCTGGTTGAAATGCTGTGTATTTATAGTAAAACTTAAGCTTTGGCTCTTGACTAATTAAAGGATGCTCTTGCCTAAGTAAATCTGTATCTTTAGTTTCATCCATTGCTTGATGATCATAATCCATTCCTATAATAATTTGATTAACTTTTCTAGTAGAAACTAACCATTCTAACTTTTTCCGAATACTTAAAGGATAGTCGTTAAAAGCCGTCATATTATAATAGTTATGCTGGGACAATAAACTTGCTAACTTTACATCATAAAAGTTGACTCTAGAAGAACCCAAAATAAAAGAATCAGCCTTATTGTGTTTAAGTAAATATTCTATTTTTAAGTATCTTGTATTAGGATCAAAATTCTTTTTATTGAAATCAGTTAAGCCAAATACTTTATATGGATCAATAATTAGTGTAGGAATTTGTAAAATTAAAATGGTAATGGCTGCAACTATTACCAATAATTGAAGATAACTGATTGGTTTAGACTTACCTTTATTAAAAATCATTTACTTTAAAATTGGAAGTACAAAAATAAGCTGGCTTTTCGGAGATATACTAAACTAATTCCAGCAATAATTCCTAATGTAATAGACCACAGAGCATTCGGTTGCCATGCCCAAGATTTAGCAGATTGATTTAAACTATCAACATTAGCTTTTGGCAACTTATAATCAAGCGCTGGTTTGTAGTGTTTTAGTATCTCTTGAGTGTTAGGAGTAAACCAAGCAATTGCCAGCAAGAGAATTGACCAAATATAAGTAAAAAACATTTGTGATGCGCCTTCTATTACCAAACTTATACCCAAACTAGATAATAATGATTTTACTGGTGCGCCTAACTTATCAGCAATTGTTAAAGGAATAGAAATACCATTAATTCCCATCATTCCTTTTATCATTAACAGCGCAGAATCTAAGTCTTTTGACCGAAAGAAAACCCAGGAAATAACCACAGCAGAAAACGTTACAAGGCAAGCTAGCCCTCGACTCCACCACTGGGTTTTAGTAAGATCATGTCCTAATGAGCGCCGCAGTGAATGCCATTGATGATTAATTACTAAATAAATGCCATGTAGTCCACCCCAAATTACAAACGTCCACCCAGCTCCATGCCAAAGTCCACCTAATAACATGGTAAGCATTAAATTGAGATAACGCCGTGTTTTTCCTTTACGATTACCTCCTAATGGAATGTAAAGATAGTCTCGCAAAAAATGAGAAAGAGTTATATGCCAGCGTCGCCAAAAGTCGATAATGTTCAGTGATTTATAAGGCGAGTTAAAGTTAAGAGGAAATTTAACACCAAACACTCTGGCAACACCAATTGCCATATCTGAATAACCTGAAAAATCAAAATAAAGCTGCAAAGAATAAGCTATTGCTGCACCCCAAGCCTCGAAAAAGGTAACAGGTACACCTGTGGCTACTGCTTCAAAAACTGGACTGGCATATACTGCAATACTATCAGCAAAAACAACTTTTTTAAAGAGTCCTAGGAAAAATAAAGTTAAGCCAACTGCCACATCCTCACTATTAAAATGATAAGTTGATTTTTGGTTAAATTGAGGAATTATCTCTTTGTGATGGACAATTGGACCGGACATTAAGTAAGGAAAAAAAGTTGTAAATAGACTATAAGTTAAAAAGTTATACTCTTGAGCTTCGCCTCGATAAGCATCAATTAAATAAGCAATTTGATTAAAGGTGAAAAATGAGATAGCTAGGGGTAAAATTATGTTAGGTAAATTAAAAGATGTACCAGTTAAATCGTTAGTCGTAGCAATTAAAAAATCTGTATACTTAAAATAACCTAATAGTCCAAGATTAAAAACAATTCCTATCGTTAGCAATTGTTTTGCTGATACATATCTAGTTATACTACGGCTTAAATTGATGCCAATAAAATAATTAAAAACAACAGATAACAGCAATAAACCTACATAATAAACTTTCCACCAGCCATAAAAAACTAGAGAGGCAAAAACAAGCCAGGTTCGAGCTAGTTGTTGATATCCTCTACTACCAATTTGCAAAAAGATAACCAAAGTAATTGGTAGAAATAGAAAAATAAATTCGTAAGAATTAAAGAGCATTAATCGCTAGTTTATAAGTTTGATCACAATTGAGATTAAATCACAATTACCTTTCCATTGTCTACCACCGCCTGCGCTGCCAAGCAATTACTATAAAATATTTTTTATTATAGCTCTTGTGTAGAATATTGAAGTAAAGAAAATTAGCATTATTATTTTTGACAGTGCCAAAGAAAGTAAAATTGTGTTCACTTAAGCTTTACCTAACCTAAAATCTTTGAAAATCAGCCAAAACTGCCTCGACTACTCCTTTTGAGCGACAAGACCTTTGCCACATCGTGGTAACTTTAGTAAAATCCTGTGACCGATCAAGGGTATCTTATTATTTAGTCAATAATCAGCGATTTTTTGGGGGACTATGAAAGAAAAGTTACGAATTTTACTGATTATTTTATTGATCATGGGTGTATTTTTTCGCTTTGTCAATCTTGAAGGAAAATCTTACTGGATTGATGAAGTTTTTACCTCCTTACGAATTTCTGGATATACACAGGCAGAAGTCATTCAAGAAGTATCACAAGGACAAGTAATTAGTCTCGACGAATTGCAAAAATATCAACGTCCTAATCCTGAAAAAGGTGTTAGCGGTACTATCCAAGGTTTGGCATTAGAAGAACCTCAAATCCCTCCACTTTTCTTCGTGATGGCAAGATTTTGGACACAGATTTTTGGTCATTCTCCAGCAATTACTAGAGGCTTCTCATCCTTGATTAGCTTGTTAGCATTTCCTGCCGTTTATTTGCTGTGCAATGAGTTATTTGTCTTACCATTAACTGGATGGATGGCAATGGTATTAGTTGCACTTTCTCCCTTCCAAATACTCTATGCTAGAGAAGCAAGAAATTATGGTTTATGGGCAGTAATAATCTTACTATCTAGTTGGTCGCTGTTAAAGGCAATTAGGATTAAAAAAATATCAAATTGGGCAATTTATGCAACTACAGTCGCAGTAGGTTTTTATGCACACTTATTCTTTGCTTTAGTAGCAATTGGACATGGTATTTATGTTTTAGCTATTCAAAACTTTAGATGGACTAAAACTATCACCGCTTACCTCTTATCTTCCTTGCTAGGAGTTTTGGCTTTTATACCTTGGATTTGGATTGTCATCAATTACTCTGCCTCGATTACAAACACAACAGGCTGGCAATCTCAGCGTAAGAGTTTACTATCTTTAATAATAACTTGGGTAGGGAATATTAGCCGCGCCTTTCTAGATTTAGGAGTTAACTCTTCGGCTCCATTAATCTATCAAATTCCCCTATCAGTAGTAATTTTATTTATAGTTTCGCTTGTGGCATATTCACTTTACTTTTTAGTTAAAACCACACCAAAAACAATCTGGTTGTTTGTCATAACCTTAATCGCTACACCAGCACTGGCTTTAATACTTCCCGATTTGCTTTTTGGCGGTTATCGCTCTGCTATGAGTCGCTATCTTATGTCTTGCCAACTAGGAATTTTAATCGCAGTTGCTTACTTATTAGCTAATAAAATTAGCTTTGATTTACTGCCTCGCTGGCAAAAACAACTGTGGCAAATATGTGGAGTTATACTAATTTCCAGTGCTGTCTTATCCGGAATAGTTGGTTCCCAGGCAGAGACTTGGTGGAATATGGCTTATGGCTATCAATTTGCACCCGTAGCTAAGATAATTAATCAGGCAAAACGTCCACTGGTAATTACTGAAGTTTCTGGCAATAATCTCGGTAATCTTTTGGCTCTCAGCTACAGCCTAAAACCCGACGTGCGCTTTCAATTCTTCCCAGAAAACGCACCATTTCCTCAAATTGCTTCAGGCTTTAGTGAAAGGTTTATTTATGGAGATTCAGATAAATCATTTCAGCAGCTAGCACAATCACAAAATCTCCAAAGAGTGCCGATTTATCAGGCACAGCAAGATCAGAAAACTTGGCTTTGGAAACTTGTAAAATAAGGGTTATAATTAATTACAACAAAGCCTGTCGCTGGGCAATTTGTAACTCTCGAATGCCCTTTTCAGCTAAATCCATAATTTGATTTAGTTGAGCGCGACTATAAGCACCAGACTCTGCCGTACCTTGCGCTTCAATAATGCCTAATTCCTCATTCATAACCAGATTAAAATCTACCTCAGCGGCGACATCTTCTAAGTAATTAAGATCCAAAAAAGGCTCACCTTCTAAAATTCCCACAGACACAGCCGCGATTTGATGAGCTATTGGCGATCGCTCCAACTCCCCCTGCTTAACCAACTTCCCCAAAGCATCTGCTAGCGCCACGTAGCCCCCCGTAATTGAAGTGGTACGGGTCCCCGCATCCGCCTGCAATACGTCAGCATCAACCGTTACAGTGCGCTCTCCCAGAGCCTTTAAATCCAACGACGCCCGCAAACTCCGTCCGATCAAGCGTTGAATTTCCTGAGTACGCCCCGACAACTTCATCAACTCTCGTGCCTGACGTTGAGGTGTCGCACCTGGCAGCATCCGATACTCAGCCGTCAGCCAGCCGCTACCACTACCTTCCAAAAACCTCGGCACACCCTGCTGCACCGTCACCGTACAAAGCACTTGCGTGTTGCCACAGCGGGTTAAAACCGAAGCCAGGGCAAATTTGGTGAAATCTCGCTCAAAGCTAATTGGGCGCAATTCGTCAGGTTGTCGGTGATCTGGGCGTTGCCAAGACATAAGCAGTCTCTCTGTTGAAACATCGATAGGTGAGCATTTTAAACGATAAGCTCATCAAGTATGGAGTTTCTGGAAAATCTCTTGCTGTACTTGTTGTGGAGATTGGTCAGCATTTATTGTTAAAAGGCGCTGCCGATATCCATAATATTCCAGCATCGGCATCGTGCGCTCATAAAAAAGATTAATCCGCCGTTGGATAATTTGAGGCTGATCATCAAGACGTAATTCTGGCGAAGTCGTACCCGCGACGCTTGCCTGACGCCCCAAACAACGGCTCATCATCACCGACTCCGTTACCTGCAGATAAATCGCCCAATCCAACTGTAGCCCCAAATCATCCAACAAAAAATCCAACTCCTCCGCCTGGAAAGCCGTGCGCGGATAGCCTTCTAGCAACCAACCCACAGCCGCATCTGGTTGCACTAGACGAGTCCGCACAAATTCAATCAGAATTGGATCAGGAACTAATTCACCCTTTTCGACATAAATCTTTGCCTCGTGCCCCAACTCAGTGCCAGAGGCGATCGCTTCACGCAGTATATTACTAGTAGAAATCTCAGAGATACCCAGATGGCGGCACAACGGTTGAGCCTGTGTTCCCTTACCTGCTCCAGGTCCCCCCAGAATCACCAGCTTCACAATAAAATACTCCTACTTGCTTTTAGATAAGTTAATTTTGTACATATTTTTACCCAATTCCCCATCTTTGTCGCCAAACTCAAGGCTTTGAACCCTTAACTGCATATAAATGTAGTGTGTTTTGAGGTAGGCGACTCAAAAAATACGCTAACAACAGTAAAATAACAGTTTGATTAGCAACAAAAATCTGTTGCCCCCAAACGAATTAACTTATGGTTTCCCAGTTAGAAGCTACTCCCATTAATCCACCTAGAACCGAACCCTACTCTATTGCAGGACTAATACAAGTCTTTACCAGCCCCCATCGTAGCTTTTTCACCAACGTCATCGCTCAAGCCCTGAGAATTGCCGGACAAGGTACCCCTGTGCTGGTTGTGCAGTTCCTCAAAGGCGGTATCGGACAAGGACATCAGCATCCCGTGCGTTTAGGACAACACTTAGACTGGATTCGCTGCGATGTTCCACGCTATATTGATACCCCTGAGTTGGACGAGGCAGAATCTATCGCTTTAAGAGAATTGTGGCAATATACGACTGATGTTGTATCTCAAGGCAAATATTCTTTAGTTGTTCTCGATGAACTTAGTTTAGCCATCAACTTTGGCTTTATTTCTCAAGCCGAAGTCCTAGCATTTATTAAGCAACGTCCCAGCAATGTTGACCTAATTCTTACAGGACCAAAAATGCCCCAGGCACTGCTTGATATTGCTGATCAAATTACCGAAATTCGCCGCTCTCATCAACCTTAATTACCAATCTTAATTAAATACTATGATCAAGAACGATACTTGGATTATTGAAATGGCAGCAAAGGGCATGATTTCGCCTTTTGAACCAAAGTTAATTCGTCATGTTGAAGGGCTACCCGTGATTTCTTACGGACTTAGCAGCTATGGTTATGACTTGCGGCTTTCGCCCGTAGAATTTCGAGTATTTCGGCATATTCCTGGTACTGTTGTTGACCCCAAAAACTTTAATCCCAATAATTTAGAAGCCGTTAGTCTTCATCACGATGATAATGGTAGTTACTTTATTTTACCTGCCCATTCTTATGGATTAGGAGTAGCTTTAGAACATTTGGCAGTTCCCGATGATATTTCAGTTTTGTGCATTGGCAAAAGCACTTATGCCCGTGTTGGTTTAATTGCGAACTTAACACCAGCAGAAGCAGGATGGCGCGGTCATTTAACTTTAGAATTCTCCAATTCTTCTAGTGCAGACTGTCGAATGTATGCCTCAGAAGGCGTTGTACAACTACTATTTTTATCAGGAAATCCTTGCTCTGTCAGTTATGAACAGCGGCGCGGCAAATATCAAGACCAACCAGAACAAGTAGTTTGTTCAAAAGTTTGATAAATTCAAGAAAAAATCAGTATTTATTATATAGATTAAAATGGAAAAATTTCGGATTGATGTAATTGCTGCAACCCCAAATCCACAACAAGTAGTTTGGGCAGCAATGCATCAAGATTATTCAGAAGGTTATGTGTGGGATAGCCATGAAAAGTGGCCCTCGGAAGAGAGTGCTGGTGAATTAATCGTTAAGCATTTATTATCAGGCGATCGTGGTCATTATGGACCATTAGAGCATCCTCAAATTACCTTTAATGTTGGTTATTTTCCCCATTCAATGATGCAGCAAGTTAGGACTCATCGGGTTGGGGTGAGTTTTGATGTTCAATGTCTTTCAGGAGATACTGAAGTTACTTTTGTCAAGGCTTCAGGTACTTTAAGAAAACTTAAAATTGCCGAACTTTATGACTTGTGGGCAAATGGAGAAAAAGCAATCCGTGAAAGAAAAATTAAGGGGCGTAATGGAGAAGCACTACTTAGCTATAGGAGAGATTGTAAATCCCGCTTACAAAAAATGAATCTTCGGGTTCTTAATGAAGATACCGGAATATTTGAGGTTGGTCATATTCAGGAAGTTTTTGAGCAGGGTATACAGCCTGTTTATCGTTTAACTCTTGAAGATGGTAGAACATTAGATTGCACTAAAAATCATCGCCTTCTGACGGATAAAAGTTGGCAAACGATGGGAGAGGCACTACTACTCAAAACTGATGTTAATCGAGAAGTTATTTCTTATCAAGATGATTGCTATTTAATGACTAATGGTGTCATTGTTGGAGAAGGATTATACAGGGATAAAAATTGGCTACAAGAGCAACTATCAGTCGGGTTAACTGTTAGACAGATGGCTCAAAAAGCTGATTGCTCAATTGAAACTATCAAAAAGTGGGTTTATATCCACAAACTTAATCTGAATAAGTGTAAATCGGGAACAAAAAATCCTTGGAATAAGGGGCTTAGAGGAGTTTACCACTTAGATAAAACTCCTGAACAACGACAGCAGAGAAGAGAAAGATCAAAACAATTTACACGTCGAGGAGCAGATAGTAATTTTTGGAAAGGTGGAGTAACTGAAGAACGAGTATCTATAGGAGCATGGACTCGAACTATTGCACCCCAAGTTCATCAAAAATTTGACTATATTTGTCAGCAATGTGGTGTTCGAGGAAATCAACTTCATGCACATCATTTGCTCCCAGTTTACTCACACCCTGAAAAGGCTTATGATTTTGAAAACTTAGTGACTCTCTGTGAAGATTGTCATCGCAAAATTCATAATCAGGGATTAGAATTAGAGTTTGCCCAAAACTTTGTTCATATTCAAACTCTTCCTGAAAAACCTAAACCGCAAGGTCGAAAGTTAAAAGCTCACCCCATGAAAATCGTTCAGGTGCGCTATCTTGGACTACAAAAAACCTACGATTTAGAAGTGGCTGGACAATGGCATAATTTTGTGGGAAATGGAGTGATAGTTCATAATTCTTTCCGCTATACGGGACAAAGAATTGTGGACGTAGTAGAAGGAAAACAAGATGTAGAAGATGTCTTTTATCTCCGTCCTGTGGGAAAATATACCAACCGCCAGGGTAAGCGTTATTTATACTCGGAAGAGCAACGCCTTGAAGATTTAAACTGGTGCAAAGAAGCGTGCCAACATTACAAAAAACGCATCGACGAAGGACTTTCAGAAGAACACGCACGTGGTTTAATTCCCTTTGACGCCAGACAAAATTTTGTCCTAAGTTGTAATTTGCGATCGCTTCTACATCTATTAGACCTCAGATGGAAAAAAGATGCCCAACTCGAAGCCCAAAAATTTTGTGAGTTGCTTTATATTCATCTCGAAAACTGGTCGCCTGCTGTAGCACAATGGTATAAAGATAACCGTGCTAAAAAAGCCAAACTATCTCCATAGTCTGTTATTTAGACCAATTACGCCGCCAACTAAAAAACCATTCCCAAAAGTCGTTTAACCTCTTGTGGCGTCGGATTTGCCGTTGCCACTCGATCGCTGTTTGCTGCATAATTTCTGATAAAGTAGGCGAGGTATGGGGTAAATTAGCAATTGCCTTAATCTTCAACTTCTCTCGAACACAAAAAGCCATCGCACCGATCAACTCTACTGCCTCCTGCCCAACAATAACAGCCCCCAAAATCTCCCCATTCTGACGCCCAACTATTTTACAAAAACCCGTAGTTTCCCCCAAAATTTGCGCCTTATCCAAAGTCTTAAAATATTGCCGCGCCACCATAACATCCTTACCATAACGCTGCCTTGCTTGCGCTTCCGTTAAACCAACTCGTGCTAGTTGCGGATCAGAAAAAACAGACGCAGGTATCCCCCGATCATCAACCTTAAAAATAGGCAAAAATAAGATATTTTTAACCGCAATATTCGCCTCATATCGAGCCAAATAATCTTGCCTAAAACCACAAGCATAAATGCGAAAATTAGTAGTCTGAAGCTTCTGATTTAACTTAATACCATCAGCATTAAACTCAACTTTCACACCCTCCAAATTTAAAGCTTCAAGATTCGGTTGCTGCTCAATTGCCAACATAATTTCATCAGTTTCAAGCGCCTGATTTCCCGCCTGTACCCACTTTTTACCATCTATATTCCTGACTTGAGTAACCAAACTTTCAGTCAGAACCCGCACCCCTTCCGCTTCCAACTGCGCTTGAATTAAAGTCGCTGCTTCTAAGTCTTCATCTGGCAAAATATGACTAGTACTAACAACAAGTGTTACCTCACAATTCAACCGCGCCAAACTCTGCGCCAACTCAATAGCAATGCCACCATTACCAATAACAACTAAACTTGTCGGCAACTGTTCAGGAAATTCTTGCTGCCAAGTTTCTGGAGTTAAATATCCAGCCGTTTGTAGTCCTGCAATTTTAGGAATAACTGAGCGAAAACCCGTAGCAATTAAATATCCTCGTGCTCGCAGGCGTCGGTTATTAACCACAAAACCAAGATAAGGGCGACGGCAAAATTCTCCCACACCATCGATTACATCAATACCCAAAGATGCCAAAATAGCTGGAGAATGTTGTTCTGAACAAGTAGAAACAACTTCACGACTCCACCGCATCGCCTCTTTCCAATCCACTAAAGAAGTTTCAGTATGGCTACCAAATTGAGCAGCTTCTTGTACCTGCTTGGCAACACGCCCAATCTGAGTTAAAGATGATGTATAAACACCATAACCTAGCTGCGGCTGTGATTCAATTAAGGCAACACGAGCATTTAAATGGGCAGCAGTAATGGCGGCATCAATACCCGCCCGACTACCTCCAATCACGATGAGGTCATATTCAACAGTCATTGGTAATTGGTATATAGTGTTGACTTTAGATAATCTTTTGCCTCACCATATTCTAAAGAATCTTTGCCAGCCCTTCCAACAAGCGCTGGTTTTCGGCTTCTTTCCGCACGGCAACCCGGAAAAAGCGATCGCCTAATTCAGGAAAACTCAGGCAGTCTCTAATTAAAATCTGACTGTGTTTCAATAATTTTTCCTGCAACTGTGAAGCTGATTGATCTGAGTGTACTAATAAAAAGTTAGCCGCACTCATCCGAGGTTGCAACCCCGGCAACGACGCCAAACCCTGGTATAACTGCATCCGCGCTACTTTTAGCCAATTCCAGGTAATTTGTTGAAATTCTGTATCCCCGACTACAGCAATTGCCGCTGCTTCTGCCAAAGAATTTACCGACCAAGGATCACGCCACTGCTGCCAGCGTTGCAGCCGTTTTGGGTGAGCAATGCAATAGCCTAAGCGTAAACCAGGCAGACTGTAAAACTTGGTAAGCGATCGCAAAATCACCAAATTTTCATAATCTTGCACCACCGAGATTAAACTTTGTTGCTGCTCAGGGGGCAAAAAATCCATAAAAGCCTCATCCACCACCACCAAAGCAAACTGCTCCAGAAGCGGCAAAATTGCCTCTACATCGAACAACATACCACTAGGGTTATGGGGATTATTTAACAACAACCCTCGCCTGTCGGCACGCTCATTAAATAGCGACTCAGGTAACTGTTCCAGCCATACCCCAGCAGGATCAAGAAGTGGAAACTTGCTCACCTTGGCATCAAAAGCCTTGAGGGCGCGTTGATAGTCACTAAAGGCTGGGGTAAGCAAAATTGTCTCATCAAGTTGAGCAAGTTCTCTCCCAGCCCAAGTTAATAACTCGGCTGAACCATTTCCGGGTAAAATCCAATCCGGCGTCAGATGCGGATGTAGCTGATTTAGAGCCAACCGTAGCTGAGTGTAACCAGGATGAGGATAAGCTACCAGATTTTGCAGAGCCGCCTCAATCGCCCTGATCGCACTTTGGGGTGGACCGAGGGGATTAATACTCGCCGAAAAATCAAGAATAAAAGAAGGGGAACAACCTGCCAGGGCTCCTGCCCAGACTAAGTTTCCCCCGTGAGTTGGTCGGTTCAAGGATTCAGTTCCATTTCTTGCTCATTAAGCGCTATTTGTCAGGCGCAACTTTCTCCTTAAACAACTTCCCCGCAGAAAAGGCAGGAACCCTTGTCGCCGGGATTTCCATCTTGTCGCCAGTTTTCGGATTGCGACCCTCACGGGCTTTGCGCTCGCGTGACTCAAAAGAACCAAAGCCCACCAACGTGACTTTATCACCGTCGGAAACAGCTTCCATAATTGCTTCCAACGCAGCCGTTAAAACCGCGTCGGCTTGTTTTTTGGTAACGTTCGCCTTTTCAGCCACCTTATCTACTAAGTCGCCTTTATTCATCAGGAATCTCCTTTGTATCTAGATTACAGGTCAACTATCGCTCCTCAATTTCTCTTTTGAGGGCTCTATTTTGACCCTACATAGTAGGTATTTCAACTCAAAATGGCTGAAACACCCGCAGGCTCGTAGTTTCACTGCATCATTCTAAGCTCTACACTGCAGATATGGATCGTTGAAACCTTTAAGATATGTAGATTTCAGGATCTTTGATTTATTTCAACCTTACATAAGTTACCATGACTTGCTTTTTAACCTAAAAACCCAATTATTGCCTACTAGGAGGGTTGACAACAGGCTAAGGAACTGTTATCGAAGGCAGTACAATTGACGGCACCGGACTCGCCACAGGCAAAACAATGGTCGGAATCACAATCGACGGGACAGGACTTGCCACCGGTAGCACAATGTTCGGAATCACAATTGACGGTACAGGACTCGCCAGCGGCACCGTTACCGAAGGAAGTACCACAGAAGGCTGCGGATTAATTGACGGTAAAGGAGTCGGCGAGGGCAGCACAATCGACGGTAAAGGAGTCGGTGTCGGTATATTGAGCGAAGGAATTACCAAAGAAGGCACCGGACTAGGCAAAGGCAAGCCAATTGAAGGAATCACCACAGAAGGCACCGGATTCGCTGGCGGCAGCGTCAGCGACGGCACAACCACCGGCTGCACGGGACTCGACACCGGCAGTGGTATGGACGGAATCAACAGCGTCGGAACCGTATTGAGAGTTGGTACAAGCAGAGACTGAGCCATCTGTACCGGAGCGGCAATGGCTTGATTTTGGCGACCTTGAAATACAGCAATTCCCATCCCCACCATCAAGGAGACAAAGATCAAAGAAAACAGTTGAATTTCTCGGTCAGTTCCATTTTTAGCAGACATTGCCGCTTACTCCTTACTAGTTATTACCCGCCGGTGCTCCTGACTGTTGCAACAATTGACGAGCATCCCTTCCTGGTGTGTAGTTGTAACCAAAGGATGCATTTTGAGAATCATCCAGAATCTGAGGTGTTAGTAAAACAATTACCTCATTTCGCCCCTTCTCCCGGCTAGTGCTTCTGAATAACGCTCCTAAAAGAGGAATATCACCCAAAATCGGCACTTTTGATACTGTTGTCCGGTCAGACTCCTGAATAATGCCCGATAAAATTAAAGTCTGACCATCACGCAAGCGAATTTGTCCTGATTGCAACTGCCGCTGTTGTATCAAGCCAATTGTGCCATCTGTCGTGTTGGTCTGAGTACCAATGGAAGAAACAATCGGATTCGCTGTTAGGGTAATAAAGCCGTTATCATCAATCCGCTGCACATTAACTTGCAAAATTAAGCCAGCATTCTTAATAATCGGTTCCCGACTTTGAGTAGTTAAATTGGTTGTCGGGTCAGTTTGGGTAGCGATACGAATGCCGCCAAAAACTTCTTGAGTCAGATTAATTGTAGCCGTCTGTCCTTCTTGGACAACAATCGTCGGGTCTGTCAGAATCTTGGCATTACCACTAGTCACCTGAGCCTGCAAAGCTGCTAACAAGCGTTTGGGGAATTGAAATACCGATGGTAAACCGGTCGTAACCGTACTATTTGTACCCGCTGTTGCCGTCGTTGTACCATCGGCGTTGATGGTAACGGTATTGTTAGTTGGCTGTGTAATATTGGTGAATCCTGCTTGCAGTGGATTGGTTAAATTCACAAAAGGACTAAAGAAGGTTGCACTACCTTGCTGTCCAATCGTGACCTGACCTGTTCGGGAGTCAATAATTGTTGTACCAGGCGCTGTTCCTGGAATCGTGACAGTATTGTTTGGATCAAGAAAAACTGTTGAGCCAGCAAAGGGATTGTTAATTACCGGGGGTGAGACAGTACTGCCACCAAGACCGGCTTGTGCAGCCGTAGGCGGTCTGATACCACCATAATTAAACACCGCCGTTCCGTTATCAATAGCAAAAAAGCCATTGCCAATGCCAAAGGAGAAGCTAGCATTAAAAGCATCAGTCCCCAACAAGTTAATATCAACAATCTTGACATTGACGGCAACTTGACGGCGGCGCAGATCCAACTGTGTTAATAATGCTGTCGCCACTTCTACCTTGCGCGGTTCTCCCACCAAGGTAATCGCATTGAGACGCAAATCGGAAGATACCAACAATCCCCTTAGCACAAGTGCGCCATTTTGTATAGAGCCACCTTGTGCCGCTTGCCCTCCTGTGGCTGTGGGATCTTGTGGAGCAAGTCTTTGTACTGTAGTTGAAGTGTTTTGAATTCTTTGAGCAGCAGGACCTTCACCCACAACTGTAATTGTCGTTGAAGTAACCAATTGCTGTTGCTCGGCACCTTGAGAAATCAGGAAGTTTGCTGCCTCTAGTGCTGTGACTTGATTGACTCGTATGGTGCGAGAAATCAGATTTCGGGCATTATCCGGCAGTTGAGAACCCACCAAAATCGTATTGCCGACGCGGTTTGCCTGTAAACCCGAAACTTGCAGCACAAAGTTGAAGACGTTTTGTACTGGTTCGTTTTCCAAATCTAAAGAAATCGTCTTCTGTGCGCCTGGAGGTCCCCCTGGGGCACCTCCTGGTGCGCCTCCTGCTGCACCTTCACCGATATAGGCAATATTCAAGCCAGCGGAGCGAGCCAGTAGCGACAAAACTTCTCGCACAGGCGCTTCTCGTAAAACCAAACGCGGCACACGTACCCCAGTCCCCAAATCTATATAGCTTGCCGAAGCATTGATATTAGAAATGGCAATATCACCCACTGGCGGGGCAACTGCTCTTGGTAAGAAGGGTGGTGCTCCTACCACAGGTTGTGCCGCACCTGTAGCTGGTGCTGGAATACCATCAATAGTAATTCTGGGATTAGGAACCATCACATCTGGCGATGGCGCTGGTATGGCTGGGGGCGGTACAACTGTTGGTACTGGAGTTGTAATAGTTGGGACTTGCCCTTGTACAGTGGGGATTTGTCTTTGCGGTGCTGGTTGAGGAACTTGAGCTAAGGTAGTGGGCGCTTCTAGCTTTGCTATAGGTGCAACTGGAGCTATTGCCTTGTCTGCGCTTGTCGCTGCCTTAAGAGTTGAAAGGCTGGGCGTTTTCTCAAAAAGCGCTTTGCTCAATAAATTGGCGTCGGTAGTAGTGGAGTTAGCTTCAGTTGCCAACTTATCTTCTGTACTAATACCTAGGCTAATTCCCTGAGCATTTTCTTGCAGAAGACCATTTGGCGCTGTTTTTTCACCACTAACTGTCACCCGCACCTTGTTATCATCTAGCTGACTAACGACAAGCGCCTTAATTCCTGGCAGAGGGTTTTCCTGACGGAAGCTTTCGCCCGACTGCAAGTTCAGCTTTGTATTAGCCAGCTCGGCAATTAATTCATTACCATTCTTAACAGTCTGAACTTGTGGTTTGGCTGCTCCGGCTTGAGTTTCTAGAACAAGTTTTAGTTCGTTGCCTTGCTCATTTAGTTGCACCCCTGTTACTTGTGTTGTTGCAGCCAATGAAGGTTGAGCTGCTAATACCATCCCTGCCAGTGCAACACTAATTCCTTGTACTTGTCTCACGTTCACTCCTCACCGTAAATTTAAGGGCAATATTAAAGGCTAGCTGACGAGCCATTGGCTTGAATTAAGTCAGGAGCACCGACATAGACGCCTAGTACACTCAAAACAAAGCTCATCAACTCTTCAAAAAGCGGATTATTTCTTGGTTTTTTTGGCAGCTTCAGCCGCTTTGGCAGTTCTGTCTGCTTCTAGCTCACTTGTGGGTACTAGTGCGTCTAGCTTAAAGGTTGTTTTGAGAGTTGGTCTAGCTTGAACTGCCCCTGCGCGTGTGTCTTTTTTGACAAAGGCGGGGGTTGCCTGACCATTATCGTTAATTAAAAAGACCTGTTGATCATTTAATTCCGATTTAAAGTCTCTAACCACTAATAGCGACTGCAACCGCTCAATACTCCGCATAATAGATTGAACTTGGTCAAAATTACCCTCCAAAGTGATGTTGTAGGTTTTGCGTTGTAGCTTGCCGTTTCCTGGTACTGAGGCAGTGCCAGTACTATCACTACTACTACTGCTTGTAGCTTGTTGTACAACCGGCTCAAAACTCGTCAACTGACCGTTGGTTGATTTAACCGGGTTGTTGAGGTCGAGTAACAATGTATCGAGTGTTTTCTGATTAGGAAATAAACTCAAAACTTGCTGGTTTTTCTGTTTTGCCGCTTCTAGTTTCTTCTGTGCTTGGGCAATTTCTTGCTGAATTTTTTGTCTGTTTTGAATTTGTCCTTGTTTGTCTTTTACTTCAGTATCTAAGGCTTGATAACGCTCCCAAGCTGGTTGTACCGCGTTCACTGCCAGATAAACGGCACCCAGAAGACCAGCAACGCCTACGATAATTCCGCCAACTCTGGGAGTAAAAGTAATACCAAAGGCAGTAGGATAACTCGGACTATCGTCCTGTCCCTCTACCGCCATAAATTCATCATCAGCGTATGTCATTGTTGAATTACTCCTTTCTCCTGAAGGTTTTGAATTCGAGTTACTAGTCCAACTGCTCCCTTACGATTTAATTCACGCAGCAACTCTGAGGCTGGAATATCGCTCAGATTAGTTTGAATTTTAAATTGTACCGATTTGGGGAGTTCGTAGGTTGTATTACTTGTCGGTTGACCTGGGGTATTTGGACGTCTGACTTCTACCCGGCTAGAGTCTTTAACTAGTTCTGCTTTGACAATTTGAGTTTCATCACGTTTCAAAAAGGAAGACCGCTGTAAAGTCAAGAGAAAGTAGTTCACATCGTCAAACGAACGCGCTCTACCACTAATTTCCAGCTTTGACGTTGGGCGGGGTGCAGCAGCGACTGGAGTGGCAGTAGGAGCATTTTTGGCGCCGGGGGAAGCACCAGGGGACGCGACTGGTTTGGGGGGGGTTTTGGCACGAGCTGCAGGTGCGGGCGTGGGAGCAGCGGCTGCGGTTTGTGTAATTGATGAAATTTGCACTCCTGGCGGAATACGCTCTCGAATATCTTGCAACATTGCTGACCAAGGCTTAATTTGATCAAAGACGCTTGCTAGTGAGGTGGTTTCTTCCTCTACTTGTGCGGTTTGAGCATTAAGCTTGACAACTTTGTCTTGTTCGATTTTTAACTGTGCTAGTTGAGCGTCTAAATTAGCTTTGTCTGATTCTTTTTGAGCAATTTGCTGTTGCAAGAAAAACCACATCCCTCCGACTAGTGCAGGTAGGAGCAGACCAAGTGCCAGCCCAATATAAAGTGGAGTCATTGACCCTTTGGGGGCGGGTTTTGCTCTCTTGATGGGTTCTTGTTGTACCCCACGGTCTTTTAAAAAATTAATATCTAGACTATACATGGCTTTAAACCTCTCGCAATCCTAATCCCAGTACTGTTCCATAACCCGGACGTTGCACAGATGGAATTTCTTGATCCACTTCTAAGGAAAGTGCTGTCACAGGGTCTACTTGAGTTGTTGGTAAGCTTAACCGTTGAGTGAAAAATTCGTCCAGTTGTCCAATGCCTCCCCCAGGTCCTGCTAGTAGTAGTTGGGCTACTTCTAAATTTTCGCTTTGATTGAGATAAAAATCGATAGAACGGCGCAGTTCGTCGGCGAGTTCTCCGAGTACTCGTAATAGTGCTGCCATACCAGGATTTATGCCTGTTTGTCCGCTGCGTGTCCCTTCCATAGGTGTGTTAGGAATTGTCATACCTTGTAACAATTCGGTGTTTCTGGAGGTGGGTAAGTTCATCGCTCGTGAGAGGGCGCTTTGTAGTTGAAATGTGCCGATAGGTACGGTACGGGAAAATTGCGGCACTCCATCGACGATGATGGCAATTTCGGTGCTGTCAAATTCGATGTCAACCAATACCGCCGCTTCTTGGGGCGCAAATTGACGCAGTTGCTCTCTTATTGTCCGAATTAGGGCAAAGCTGTTAATTTCTAGTACATCGACTTCCAAACCCGCTTCCCGAAAGGTATCAAGATACATATCGGTGATTTCGCGGCGGGTGGCGACGAGCAGAACTTGCACTTTTTGAATGCCATCTTCGTCTTCAAAGAAACCCAATTTTTGATAATCTAAATCGACTTCTTCGCGGGGATATGGTAAGTATAAACCTGCTTCATGATTTAGTACCATGTCGCGGAGTTCTTGGTCGTCTAACTCGGCGGGAACTGGAATGATCCGAATAATTGCTTCTCGCATTGGCACGGCGGTGGCGACGTGTTCGACTTTTAGCTTGCTTCCCTCTATTGCTGCTTTAATTAGTTCCGCTAAGGCGGGTGAGTCAGCAATTTGTCCTCCCTGAAAGATGCCTTCTGGTACTTCGTGAGAGTAGAGGGTGGTGATTTTGAAGCTTTGTCCTTGTTTGCGAAGTTGAGCAATATTAATCCGTTCTGGAGCCAATTCTATGCCAATGCCCTTCTTACCTTTTGAGAACAGTCCTTGAAAACGGTTAAACATATCTTAGTTTGGCAGGAGCGAAACTTTAAGTATAGATAAGTGTTGAGCATTTGGAATTAACCTAATCAGATTAATTCTGATGCCTGGTAATCAATTTAACTTAGATTGATCTGTGTACACTGGCGTAAGCGCTGTCTTTGTTCTTTTTGTGGGTTAGGAATACGTGGCTAGATTGGGCTTTTTTGAGGCTCGTTTGACGCCGATTTGTCGGTTCTTGATAATTATGAGGAAACGAAGCGCGATCGCATAATTGTATAGTGTTTTTTGCTCTTTGTTGTCGCTGTTGCGATAATTCTGAAAAGTTATGGCATCTCCTAGATCTACCTATAGATAGAAGCCAGAGCTTAATTTTGCACCCGATGCTGGCAGGAAAATCGCTACTCTAGCATCCCCGTTGGGTTATCGCTCACTCTTACGCTCATTTACTACCCACGATACAGTAGGATAATCTATTGCGACGCTTGAGCCTTCGATCAAAAAGTTCACATGAGCCGAATCCACTGGAAACGTTTTTGCATTTTTTCTTTGCTGGGGCTACTCTTAAGCTGGGTTATTAGCTGTACTCCCACGCCTTCCTCAACGCCGGAAATTGAATTCTGGACGATGCAGCTTAAACCAGAGTTTACTGATTACTTCAATAAGCTCATAACATCTTTTGAAACGGAAAATAAAGGCATCAAGGTACGCTGGGTGGATGTGCCTTGGGCGGCAATGGAAAATAAAATTCTGACGGCGGTGGCGGCAAAAACGGCACCGGATGTGGTAAACCTTAATCCGGGTTTTGCTTCTCAATTGGCAGCACGTAATGCTTGGTTGGATCTTGATACCAAAGTCCCTCAAGATGTGCAAAAGCAATATTTACCGAAGATCTGGAAAGATAGTACTCTTAATAATAAAACTTTTGGTATTCCTTGGTATCTCACTAGTCGCGTAACGATTTATAACAAGGATTTGTTGCAGAAGGCGGGTGTTAGTGCGCCGACGACTTATGCTGAGTTGGCGCAAGTGGCAAAGCAAATTAAGGACAAAACTGGCAAATATGCGATTTTTACCACAGTGGTGCCTGGAGATTCGGGTGAGGTGCTGGAATCTTTTGTACAAATGGGTGTAGATTTGGTTGATGCTGGTGGTAAGGCGGCGTTTAATACACCAAAAGGTAAGGCGGCGTTTCAATATTGGGTTGATTTTTATAAGCAGGGTTTGATGCCCAAAGAGGCGCTAACTCAAGGGCATCGACACGCGATCGAGTTATATCAACAGGGTGAAACGGCGTTTTTGTCAAGTGGTGCCGAGTTTATGGATGCGATCGCTAAAAATGCCCCCAGTATTGCTAAGGTTTCCGCTGCTGCCCCCCAAATTACTGGGGAAACTGGCAAAAAGAATGTGGCGGTGATGAATTTGGTAATTCCTCGCAGCACAACTAAAGCTGATGCGGCACTGAAATTTGCTTTATATGTGACAAATTCGGCAAATCAATTGGCATTTGCTAAGGCGGCAAATGTTTTACCTTCTACGGTTGAATCGTTGCAAAATTATCGCAAAGAATTAGTTAGTGGTGCTAAAGTGTCGCCAGTTGAACAAGCAAGAGAAATTAGCGCCAGTCAAATGCAACAAGCACAGGTTTTAGTACCAACTTTGAAAGATGGCAATAAGCTGCAAAAAGCAATTTATGAAAACTTGCAGGCGGCAATGTTAGGGCAGAAAACAGTAGATCAAGCAGTTGTTGATGCGGCAAAAGAATGGGATAGTCGTACTTAAGTCACTTTAATTTTGAGGCGACAAAATATGGCTAGGACAAATAAGAGAAAGTGTTTTGTCAAATTCATCTCAGAGAAGTGATGACAAAAAGCTGTAAGTTTCAACAAGTAACTTTTGAGTATGAAAGTATCCTTGTTGAACTTAAAGATAAACTTTCTGTTCATGACTTACTATTTTGTTGCAAAAAATGTCCTACCAAATAGAGAGAACCACATAAAACTATTGATTGTTTTGAAGTTTCAGGTATGTTGAAAGCGGCTTCTAAACCGTCTTCTAATTGAGAATAACTGCTGCAATGGGCTAATTCTGAACAAGTAGTTTGGGCTAAAATAGCCAGGGCTTCTGGGTCAGCAGAGCTGTGGTCGGGGACGGGTACGAGGTATAATTGGTCACCTGGTCGTAGTAGGGCGCTGAAGATATCGGCATGATCTTTGGTGGAAAGGATGCCCATTACCCAGGTTACTGGAGTTTGTAGGGTATCAACATATTGACGTAGGGCGACGGCGGCGGCGGGGTTGTGGGC
>JBATUR010000018.1:0-22333 GCA_049671305.1 Coleofasciculaceae cyanobacterium | reverse complement strand
TTTGCACCCACACAACCACCACCGTTGTCAACACAGTAAAGGCTCAAACTAGCATCGTTTGTACAATATGGGTAAACTGGGTCAGTTGGGTCACCAGAACAACTTAGTGTTGTTTCAGCAGGAGGTGGTGGAGCTGCAGCAAAGGAGCTTCTGTCAGGAGTAAAGGCTCCAGTCGCATCCACTTCATTTAAAGTTATCAAACTTGCAGGGGCTGGGATTGTCCCACCTCTAACAGCGTCTATATAATTACGACCAGCCATCGTTGCTTGTTCCACACGACGTGCTTGTACCCGTGTGGCGACGGAGAGAACAATCACTGGTGCGACTGCTGTCAGCATTACGCTCACTATAATAATTGCCAGCAGGCACTCAATGATGGTAAAGCCAGACGACTTGGCTGCAATTGAATTTTGCAAAAGGTATAAGTAACTATTCCCCATACCTCTTTTAGTGGAAGAGGAACTAAGAAGGGATGAAGAACCCCTCCCTAGCCCTCCCCTAAGAGGAGAGGGAACCGGAATCTCTTTACTCTGGTTTAGACGACTCCAGTCTTGCCCCCCCTTCCCTGGCAGGGAAGCCGGAGCTTTAGTGAGGAGCTGGGGGGTTAGGTCTTCTTGGCGTTTTTGCTTGCAGGTTGTCATTGTATATTTACCAGCGATTGAATCCAAAGTCAGATGGTTATTGAGCCAGTGTGGGGCAGTTTGGACGCTGCCCAGGGGGTAAGGCTGGGGCACCAGGGTTCCCATCAGCATCGACTAAAGTTCCACACAATAAGGTATTCACCCATTTGTCATCTCGTGCGACTTCTCGGAAGAACTCGTTTGGTTCCTGTGCTTGTGGAGCTACAAAGCGTCGGGAGAACAAATCAGGAGTTTGAGATAACAATCCTACGTCATAACCCCATTCTCGCTCAGGTGGTATATAATACGGCGCTTTGTTACCAGAAGCAACGCCTCGGTAGAGGTAGTTTTCGCCTCCCTGGGTTGATAAAGTCGGTTTTGGTGAAGTATCAAGGAACAAAGATGTATCCATTAATGGGTCAGTGATGGTTTGAAAAGGCGCACTTGCAACACCACTACGTTTCAATTGGATTAAACCACCGCTAATGTTGGCAGGTTTCAGGTCAACAAATGTTGTCCCTCCGTTCCCATCATCAACCGTCCTTCCCCAAGCTTCTAAGAAACGGGGGAAGTTGGCTAAACCACCGTTTGACTCGGCTGCCGTAGGACCGATATTAGGAAGTGGTCGGGGTGGGGAATCTCCCATCACAAATACAGCGTTAAAGGTGGTTTCTGTTTCTGTTGCTTGTTGTAACCAGCTTTCAGTGAGTGTATCTCTGTTTGGCGTACCAGGTATACCGGTAGGAGAATACAGTTGTACCACGGGAACGACTAACGGTTGAGCAGTGGTTCTCAGGGCTGTGATAGTGCCGTTGATTGTAGCGTTATTAAATCCCAGGAAACGTCCTCCATTAATTTGGACGCCATTCTGAATAACCAGCCCTTGTAGCCCCATGAAATTGCCAGCTAATTGACTTGCGTTATTAATCAATACACCAGATTGAGTAATCCAGAAAACATTATTTGGATCAACTCCGTTTAACTGAAGTTCAACGTTATTAAATATCCAACGGAAAGATCCCGTCTGTATTCTCCGACGGATGATGAAGATGGGGTCTGATTGCCCATTGGCATTAAGTGCAATAGAACCTGTAATTGTTCCCGCTGTTGGTCCAGTTGCTGGCAAACCGGTGAGATCAAAGACATTGACTTTTTTAGTAGCTGAGAGAACAGGCAGAGTTCCTGGTGTAATAGGAGTAACAGAAAGTACCTTTGCCAGATCTGTGCCTGCTGCTGGTGGTTGTAGAGCAAAGAGAGGTGTAAGCATCTGCCGACTTGGTGCTAGTGCTGGGCAAGTACCGCCAGATGTAGCAATAGCGCTTGTAGTCGTTATGGAGTTAGAGCTAGCATTCCCAGCACACAGTGCGTAGTCTGAAGGGTCTTCTAGAGTAATACCGTTTAGGACTGTCTGACCTGCAAAAGCAGCGTCCAAGTCTTGAATCTCCTTGGGGAAGGCTGGAGTACCTGGTAACAAGAGTTGCCGCTCATGAACAAAGGGGGAGTCCTCTGGTTCATCTGGGGCATAGTAAAGAGGCGCAAGAGCATTGTTGTAATTGGGAGCCGCTGAGGGGTTGTTAGCTACAGTTGTTGTCGCAAACCAAAGTGTGTTTGGCTCTGGAGTAAGAGCACCAGGAGGAGGATTAACATAAGAGCGTTCTGTTGGCGCAGCGCCACTAGCACCTGGTCTTAATGGTATGGCGCTAAATCCACTTGTAGCATCGGGGTTTGGCTCTAAATTCAATTGACCGAAATCAGTTCGTGCAAAGGCAACGCGACGTGGGTAGTGAGTACTAGCATACTCATCAGCCGTCATTGCGGATGGGAGGTTTGTTATGGCTGTTGCTGGGGGTGCTGTCGTGCCTGCCAAAGTTTGCTCTTGTGGTGTGCCTAGACTTCCGCCTACCCAATCTGTCGGTCCACACTCAGATGCAAGTAGCTTCTTGCAAATTTCCATTTTGTATTCTGGGAAACTGACACGCCGTTGGATCGGAGTGACACCATTCATCACATAAGAACTGCCTACTTGTTTGTCATCTTGAAGTTCAAATTCAGGTTTTGGTAGTCCGTTTGCGCCGTACCAATTAGCTGTTGTGGCAAAACTATTCATCCAGAAGCCATTGTCTAAATAGCGTTCGACTGCCAAGTTTCCGGCATTATTTCTGAGGTCATAGTCTCCTTCATAACGATAGCCATCACGGAAGTTGCTAGATAATAGAGTGATTGCATCAGAAAGAATCCTTGCTGCACGCCATTGGTCGCCTGTGCTACCACAGCTAGTAGGGGAACCCTGACGACAAGCAAAGTTTTCATCTAGAGTATTACGAGTGTAGAAATTATTATCGTCAACTTTTTGGGTAAATTCCTCCAAAATATCACCGCCTCCAGGTGCTTGGTGCAAATTAAAGTCCCCTTTAACATACACAGGTAAATCTGAGGCAAGAATCAAACCTTTTTCTGCCGAGTTATAGGTCGTACTCCGTGCTAAGTTACTGCCCTTAATTAAGCGAATGCCATTTGGGCGGCGGGTTGGGTCAAGCTTAAAGTCTGTTGCAGCAGACTTGCTGGGGGTATTTTTCTTGTCGCGAAACTCCTTGGTCGGTAGTAAGTTTGGTGGTGTCTGTGTGGCACTCAGATCAGGCAGTGCATCATCACGAGTTGCGTAGATAATGCCGTTGTTAGGAAGCAAATAGTCGTCGCCACCAACAGCAACTTGTCTGAGTGCATCTAGGTCAATTTCCGTCACCCGGACTTCTAAAGGCTGGCGTTGCTCTAATGGCAGTGTGTAGTCAGGCATAGTTGTATCACTGACTAATGCCTCTCTGGAAGCCATCTTGAGGTGATCTGGGTTGTTCAAGTCTGCTATCAAGGTTGGGGCATCAACTGGAATACTGGTATCAAGAGGCTCTGTACCAACTTTATGCAATGCCTTAACTTGTCTAGCATCCAAAAATGTCCGTTCTTTTATTGCACCATCTGGCACCACACCACCTGGTGTTGCTGTACCATCCAGAATCGCAAAGGCACAATTGGCAGCATCAATAGCAGCTTGATCAGCAAGAGAAAGCGTTCTTCCCTGGTCTATATTAAACAAGGCATCGTAGAGGGGTTTATTAGCCCAGCGCCCGTCTGGAAATACCATCCGTGACTGCCTACGGAGTTTTGGACTTGCCGCTCTATTAACAATTGGTGCATAAGACACACCGTTGTTCGATACAAGATTGAGATTATTGGCAGTAAACGAATCGGTTGGGTCATAGTAGCTGCTAATACAAGATAGGGGTTGATCACCATTTTTGTAGTGATAAACTACCGTCGCTCTCATTTGCAGGTCGCCCTTAAGTTGCTCAGGGATTACTGCCCCGGTGGGGGTTGCCCGATTACCTGCTGCGTTTGCCGCAAGAGGCATCCATCTGTGCATAGGCATCGAGTCGGGCCAGACTACTGTGTAATTTGGCGGTAGAGTTTGAGGGTCTACGTCACTTGCTAAGGTTGGTTCTGGTAAGAAGGAGCGATCGCCTATTTTAGGTGTTGCTCCACTCATACGCCTTCCAGTACCTCCTGCCCCTACAACTACTCCATCAACATAAATGCCAGCACCAGTAACGACACGCAAGCCACCTGCTAGGTCTTCTGTATCAAGTGGGGGCAGTTTGGCGGCGGCTGTTTCCCAGTAACCATTACGTGAAGTGTCGCCCAAGTCATCTAGTTGTTCAGCAAGTCCTGTACGTTCCCGCTGACCGCCGTCGTTCCAATTGACGTTATCAATTGGCTGGGGGTCGCCTGCTTCGGCAAATGTGCCATCAGGCATTAACCATCGATTTGGTAAGTTGTTGCCAACTTGAACGCGATCGCCAATTTCTTCTTCTATTTTGGTTAAGCTTGTTGCACCTGTACCTGGGTCAGTCGCAGGCATCTGCATGGTGTTGCCGTTGATATTCAGCGTTAGCTGTGTGTTGTTTGGATCAATTGTCATCCATGAATCTGGTGGCTTAATTTCTCCACCACCGCTAAACACAAAGGTACCACCATCGGTTGGAGCAACGACTGGCGATAATTTGGTTCCACCAACTGTAATCGCGGCATCTGGAGTCGGTGGATTAGTCATGGGAACTTCGGCAAAAGACACACGACGAATGCGGTTACCAAAGTAAGTTTCTAAAGATTGAGTTAGGGCGTTTAGTCCGCCTCCTGGGTTGCTAGGGTCATATTTTTCGTTAAATGCCTCAATAAGCTCTTCTGGATAGCGCCCTGCCAGCGCTCCTACTGTTGCATCTGTTGGATCTTGTCCATTAAGCAGATTGATTGCGCCTTGTACTAATACATCCAAACGTTGTGTAAAAGCGTCACTATTGGCTGCAACCTCTGAGGGCGTATTTGTGGTTGTTTTGTTATTAGCATTAATTATTGGTGTTCTGTCTGGGAGAGTATTCTTACCCTTATATAGGTCAACTTTTACAGCACTACTTCCACTATCGCTTCGCCCAATATTACCTGCTGCAACGTTACCCCCAACAATAATCTTGGCGTTGGCTGGGTTATAAAAACAAGATTCAGGGCTACTAACTTGTCGAAAGATAATTGGGTTAGCGTCAGCGTTTTCTACTAATAAATTGCTATTTGTATGAACTCGTCCATTTAACTTCAAGCTTGGTATTAAGGCGATCGTTAGATCATCGTTATACCAAATAGCATTGTTATCAAGCGAGACTCGCACTTGGTCGATCTGCATTTCTAATGCAGAGAAGCCTTTATTACCCTTATATGGTTCATACTTGGCATCATCTAATCCAGCCGTATCAGTAATGGGAACGTTGGCAACATAAGTAAAGAAAGCTTTTTTTAGCTGTCCACCAATCGAATACCAGCCTGCTTCTGGACTAGCTCCACTACCACAATTATCGGCTTGTCCATCATCTTGTGGTAAAGCCCTGGCTTCTGTCGTCCCTCTGGCTCTATTTTGATCTGCAAGAGCATTTGTGGGGTTTCTAAAATAAATACCGTAAAGAGTATAAGTATCAAATTTTCCGTTGTTATCCGTATCAACTGGGAAGCGCCAAGCACTATTTAGCGTTCTGGCTTCATCAACAGCAGGATCTCGATCAAACTGTCCTGTCAACTCAATTTGCTCTTCATCGCCGAATTTATATGTATCCTGCGACAGAAGATCTGCGATGTTGTCTTCAGCAGGCGTATTTCCAATAAGTCCTGTTTCATCTAATGAGAATAAGCGATTAATTTTCGCTCTGGCGCGGTCAATTGCAGGAGTTGCTGCGTTTAATACCGCTTGATTCACCCGTACATTACTAGCATTCTTACTTCGGTCAAACGAGCGAATCATAATCGCTGTCGTCAGCAGGGTGACCACCAAAACCATCATCACGACAGTAGGAAGCACAAAACCAGCTCTACTACTCAGGCGCGACTGACGTTTTGACAAAAATAAACTTCTCAAAAGCCGATTAACTACAGCTTTTATGGCAACATCAAAAAATCGCCAAATTTGTTTGAGAAGACGCTGGACAAAATTATTTGATTTCTTGCGAGTTGACATAGTGTTTTTTCTGTCAAACGTATAGTAGTCCTGAGTTTTAAGAGCAAAGCTTATGCTTTTAAGGATTAATCCGTTTGCTTGACTAAGTTCTGCTCTTTGGTCATTAACCTCAACTTAACAAAAAGTTTTGGCTATAGATCATTGCCTCTATCGTACCCAGTTGACCGCGAAAACTTATCACTCGTTCAAAAAATATCAAAGCCGCCTGATAATTCGATATTTTGTCAAGTACGAAATTATCAGACGGTGTTTTGCTATTAACTTAAGCCCGCAGTCTGTAAGCCTGGGGCTAGAAAAACCAAGCCTGCCGTCACAGGCTCAAGATTTAGTCCACGCAGGCGGACTTAGTTATCACAGGCTCAAGATTAGTCCGCGCAGGCGGACTTAGTTTCTGTAGCCCCAGGCTTCTAGCCTGCGGGCATTGAGCGGTAATTGCTACCATGATTGGGTTTCATATTCATGATTGGGTTTCATATTAATGCCAATCCTACCAATAGTCTCTTAATTACCAGTCTAAAAACGATTCAGGTCAATCCCTGCTGCTTTCGCCATCGCTTGCAGACCTTTTTTCTCAATTGTTTTAATCGCTTTTGTCGAAATTTGCAATCTTACCCAACGATTACCTTCTGCCCACCAAACACGCTTCCATTGTAGGTTTACTTCTTGTAATTTCTTGGTACGACGGTGAGAGTGGGAAACGGCATAAGCATTATTGGCTTTTTTGCCTGTCAGTAAGCATTTACGAGACATGGTTTAACTCCAGATATTTAGTCCGTTCTCTATCATATCTTTAACCTTACTTTGGAAGAGACGTTCCGCCGGAACGTCTCTACGAAATAGATTCCCTTATAAATTGAGAAAATTAGTATTAGCCCTTCCCCCCTTGTGGGAGAAGGGTTGGGATGAGGGGTATTTCTTGATTTCTATCGCCTGGAGGCTTTACTCAAAAAGAAATCGGAGTCTACTAAGTATTGAGAAAATTAGTATTAGCCCTTCCCCCCTTGTGGGAGAAGGGTTGGGATGAGGGGTATTTCTTGATTTCTATCGCCTGGAGGCTTTACTAAATCAGAGTCTACTAAGTTAGAATGCTGGGTATTACTTGATATTCTGCCACCAATCTAATCAATTACGTGAATTTCATCAAGTTGATTAATCACCACATCAGCAGCTTTCAAATGCGTCGTTGATGTTCCCCAACAAATGCCAATACAACCTGCCGCCCCTGCACGTTGTGCCATCTCGATATCTCCTGCCGAGTCTCCTACCATCAAGGTTGATTTTGGTTCAACGCCCAAGGTTTGACAAGCTTGCAAAAATAATACGGGGTCAGGTTTACTTGGTCCCTGATCAACGCCTTGTTGTAATTGTAGATATGATTCCAATTGATGCCGCTTGACAAAAGCTTCTACTCGTGCAGTACTGGCAGCAGAAAGAATGCCGAGTTTTAAGCCGGCTTGCGAAAGAAATTTTAGAACTTCTAAACTACCAGTAAATAGTGGGGATGTATTGGCAGTTTCTTGGAGATATTTGTCTGATTCAGTAAAGGCACTTTTAGCGATCGCTAATGATTCTAACCAACCACGTCCAGTTTCGGCAACATAAGCCGCTGCGGCAATTTCACATTCAGGACGGCTACCAACTGCCATCAAACCTGTAGGATCTAATGTGTTGCCATTAACGCCAAATGCCATAAGTAGCGGTTCTCCAACACCAGGAATTTGAGCATCAATCAAACGCGATCGCTTAGTCGCTAATTCTCGCAAAAAAACTTGCGAATCTTCCAGCGTGCCATCTTTATCAAAAATCACTGCCTGAATATTGGCAAATGTGACATCCCGACAACGAATGCTAACCAACTTTAACTCCTTCACTTCCTAACACGGCAACAAAAAAGAGGGCGAACCCTCTTTTTGTAAATATTTGCTTAATTTAAGACAGCCACTGTTTGAAAGTTATTACTCTTCAACAGCAGAGACAGTCTCTTCTTTAGCAACTTCTGGTTCAGCTTCGACGGCGGCTTCGGCTTCCACCTCTGTCTCTGTTTCAGCTTCGACTGTGGCTTCGGCTTCCATCTCTGGTTCGGCTTCGGCTTCCGGTGATACCATCTCAGGTTCCGCTTCGACTGCGGCTTCGACTTCCGGTGAGGCTTCCATCTCAGGTTCGGCTTCCGGAGATACCATCTCTGTTTCCGCTTCGACTGCGGCTTCTTCCGGTTCAGCTTCAGTTTCGGCAGCAGGTTGCTGTTGTGCCCGCATCTTTTCCCGATACTTCTCTGCCATCTCTTCGGCTTTGTCGTAGACCAAATCCCGGTTGTTAATCATATCACCTGGTTCTGGTTCCAACTGCTTGGTAGACAGCGAAATCCGTCCACGTTCAGCATCGAGGTCAATGATCATTACTTTCACTTCATCATTGACATTAAACACACTATGTGGTGTGTCAATGTGGTCGTGAGAAATTTCAGAAATGTGCAGCAAGCCGCTGACACCACCGATATCAATAAATGCACCGTAAGGCTTGATACCGCGTACCGAACCAATCACGACTTCTCCGACTTCCAAACGGTTCATCTTACGCTCAACCAGCGCCCGACGATGAGACAAGACCAAACGGTTACGGTCTTCGTCTACTTCCAGGAATTTTAGCTGAAGTTCTTCGCTGACTAAATCTTCTTTGGGTTTGCGGGTGCTGATGTGAGAACCGGGAATAAAGCCACGTAATCCTTCAATTCTTACCAATGCACCACCACGGTTGGTTGCAAAAACCAGCGATCGCACGGTAGCATCTTCTGCTTGTAGTTGCCGTACCCGTTCCCAAGCCCGCATATACTCAATGCGGCGAATCGAAAGGGTTAGCTGTCCATCTTCATTCTCGTCAGTCAGAATGAAAAATTCCCGCGTTTCGTTAGATTGCAAGACTTCTTCAGGGTTGTCAACTCGATTAATCGACATTTCCTGAATCGGAATATAAGCAGCCGTTTTCGCCCCAATGTCAATCAGAGCGCCTCTTGGCTCCAAACTGAATACTGTACCAGCGACGATATCACCAGGGCTAAAGTGATAGTCATACTTATCGAGGAGGGCGGCGAAATCCTCGTGTGTGAAGCCAATATCTGCGGTTGTTTTCTGACTGAGCATGTGTATTGCGTTTCCTAGATTTTCTCCGTAGTGACTATGCCTCCTGTCGATGTACAAGGTACGTCAGCCGACATACTACCTACACCTACATTTGTTGTTGTCTTAACCCTATTTTAAAATATTTAGTAATAAAGTCCAGACAGGTAATTATAACTCAATTAAGGTTCCTAATGTATTCGTTTGAGTTTGGGCGCGAATAATTGAAGCAGCTCTTAAAACAAGGCTATTAAAACTAAAGTTGGGAATTTAGCAAAGAATCATCATGAAAGCTGAGGCTTACTGCTGGTTTGCGCTCATTAGCTGTGTTTTTGACTAATGGATCATCGCTTTGAAGTTGATCTAAAGTTTCTACAAAATCGCGAATACCCTGAAACTGCCGATAGACGCAGGCAAAACGCACATAGGCTACTTCACTTTCATCTCGCAAATACCCTAAAACTAATTCACCAATTTCTGAGCTGCTCACTTCTCTACCATAACGCTGTTGGACTTGGGCTTCAATTTCATCAACTAATGCTTCTAAACGTCTTTGGGGAATGCCTGTTTTTTCACAAGCTCGTACAATTCCTCGTAATAGTTTAGAGCAATCAAATGATTCGCGTTTGCCGTCCCGTTTAATCACGGTTAATGGTACAAATTCAATGCGTTCATAAGTAGTAAAGCGATGCTTGCAGCATAAACACTCTCGACGACGCCGCACACTTTGTCCAGCTTCTGTGGCACGGGACTCTAGTACTCGGCTGTCGGTGTGCTGACAATAAGGGCATTGCATATAATTAAAGTTTCTTCCTCCAGGTTGTGTTTCAAGGAGCGGTAATCTAGAACAATCTAACCTCTTACTGTGAATAGATACAAAAAAAATGAGCCGTTCGTTCCTTAATCTGTCCTAAATTTATAGGAGCAGATAGAATCGTAATCGGCTCAAGGCATCCTCCATAACTATTAAAGCTATTGCAATCAAAAGCTTGCCTTCCTTGCATCAACCAATTAAGAGGAAGAATCAAGATTAAGCTGAAGGCAGCAAATTATTTTCCAACCTTTGGTGGTTCACGAAAGGCGATCGCAAAAAATAGTGTGCCAATTGCACAAGCCAAGATAAAGATATAAGCAACGCTTTCCATGTCAATAATCCCTATTTATCTATCTAATTAACAGTTTACCTTGCCTCATTACTAAAGGTAAAAAGGCAAAAGACTGACACTTTCTGCTTTTGCCTTTTACTTTTTAGCTGAGATTGCCGTTTTAAACAGTCTCTTTCCGTCGGGTGGACTTGTCGCCCAACTTCTGGAATAGACCCCATTCCACTTGCTCTTCCAAGTCGGCTTCTACACCGGCAAAGACATCGCGGAACAATGTCCGAGAACCATGCCAAATGTGACCGAAGAAGAACAGCAGCGCGAATACAGCATGACCAAATGTAAACCAACCTCTTGGACTTGTACGGAATACACCGTCAGAATTCAAGGTGGCGCGGTCAAACTGGAAGCTTTCACCCAATTGAGCCTTACGAGCAAATGTCTTCACAGCGGCTGGATCATCGAAGGTTTGACCATCCAATGCGCCACCGTAGAAGCTAGCCGTAATTCCGGTTTGCTCGAAGCTATATTTAGATTCTGCACGACGGAAAGGAATATCCGCGCGTACAACACCACTAGCATCGGTCAAAATCACTGGGAAAGTTTCAAAGAAGTTAGGCAGACGACGAACAGTTAATTCGCGTCCTTCTCCATCTTTGAACACTGGATGACCTAACCAAGATTGAGCAATACCATCGCCTTTATTCATCTGACCAGTACGGAACAAACCACCTTTTGCTGGTGAGTTACCCACATAGTCATAGAAAGCTAGCTTTTCAGGAATTGCTGAGTAAGCTTGTGACAAGCTTGCACCTGCAGCAACACTTGCTTGAGCGCGGCGGTCAATTTCTTGTTGGAAGTAACCACTATCCCACTGATAGCGAGTTGGACCAAACAATTCAATTGGAGTTGCAGCACTGCCGTACCACATTGTACCTGCCACAATAAAGGCGGCAAAAAAGACAGCCGCGATACTGCTAGACAAGACAGTTTCGATATTTCCCATCCGTAGAGCTTTAAACAAACGCTCTGGTGGTCGGACAGTTAGATGGAACAAACCAGCAATAATGCCAACAATGCCAGCGGCGATATGGTGAGCCACAATACCACCGGGGTTGAAGGGGTTAAAGCCTTCAGGTCCCCAGGACGGCGCCACCGGTTGAACGCTGCCTGTTACCCCAAAAGGATCAGTCACCCACATTCCTGGACCAAATAAGCCGGTCAGGTGGAATGCACCAAAGCCAAAGCAAAGTAAACCAGATAAGAACAGGTGAATGCCAAACATTTTTGGCAAGTCGAGAGCTGGTTCTCCGGTGCGTGGATCTCTGAACAGTTCCAAGTCCCAGTAAACCCAGTGCCAGCAGGCAGCTAGGAATAATAGACCCGAAAGAACGATGTGAGCTGCTGCGACGCCTTCAAATGACCAGTAACCAGGGTCAGTTGCGCCAGCGCCAGTGATGCTCCAACCGCCCCAAGAATCAGTGACGCCCAAGCGTGCCATAAAGGGCAGCACAAACATACCCTGACGCCACATTGGGTTCAAAATCGGGTCACTTGGGTCAAAAATTGCCAGTTCATACAAAGCCATTGAACCAGCCCAGCCTGCCACGAGGGCAGTGTGCATCAGGTGTACAGCTATCAGACGACCTGGGTCGTTTAGGACGACTGTGTGTACTCGGTACCAGGGTAGTCCCATTGACTACGCTCCTCCTCAAATAGAGTTTTCTTTTAAAGATGTTAGGTTCTGCCGTTAACCGCCTAGAGTTAACCAATAAACCCTAAACCAGCCAACGTATATTTTTGTCCGAGGAGTCCCTCGAAACTCAATGATGTTTAAAGAAGTGTAACTATTGTTAGAGACGATTGCAAGTAAATTCACAGATCTACTTGCACTCTAGGGGTAGCTACACGTCTTTATATGAGAATAATTATTTAATATTACATAGATAGAGAATTAAATAAAGTTTGTGCTGTTGCTAGACGATCGATCGCTTGTTCGGCATCAATCAAACGCTTTAACACAACTTGACCAATGGTTTTAGCCGCCTCTGAGTCATTATCTGGCATCGGTTTGACCTCAACCATGAGAACAGCTTCTTCGACCCGATAAAGCCATAATTTTTCGTCTTGTTCTAAGATACAAAGGTTCATTTTCTTAATTTCTGGTTCGCGTCGCCAAGAGTGGACGTTCCAAAGACCGCCGAACTCCCAAACACGACCGACCATCCAACCATCCGATAGGAAGAAATATTTTACAGACATTATCTAGATATTTTGTTGGGAACTTAGGGAGTTAGTCAGCAAGACCAAAGTGGCTTTTTGAGGTAGATGACTGTCGCGCCGTAACGTTGCCGTAACTTCTGTGAAACTTTGCCCATCATAACCTCTGATTTTCAGGTATTGAAGAGCCAATTGCTTCAAGTACCCCTAATTTTGGGCAAAACTTTTCGCTCCCTATTTTCCCTAACCGTAAAAAAACTGGACTTAGTTCAGTACTGCCACTGGTTGAGATTGGATATCCTGACAATATGTGTCATAAATTCCATCTAAGAATTGCCATAAAGCTTGAGCGACAGTTTGAGCTGATGCGGTTACTTCTGTTGCTTTTTCTTCAGTATTGGCATGGCTTTCAATTAATGCCATTGTTGATTTGGCATGGTACACGTCGGCAATTTGATGAACTGTAAAAAATTCATAATCTTTTGCTTCATTCATGCCATAAAATTGCTTTAGTCCATCAATTTTGACGCCAGCAATTTCTGGAATTTGTGACTCGTAGGTATACAAGGCAGCTAGTCCTGCATAAAATGGAGACTGAAGACAAACATCACGAAAGGTAGAAATTAAGTTTGCGGTTGATGGCAAGATTTCGACCTTTTCTAATTCAGTTTCATTTGCACCCAAAGCAACGGCAAAATTTTTCCAAAGTGCAGGATGATTTTTTTCTCCTTGTTCTTCACTGACTAGGTTTTCTAGAATTTCTTGTCTTACTGATAAGTGCGGTGTGTTGTAGTGAACTGCACTGATATAAGTAGGAAATGCTAACACATGATGAAAATACTGTTCAGCGTAATGTTTCAAATGATTACGAGTTAGCTTTCCTTCTGTCCAAGCGATGTAAAAGGGGTGCTTGAGCAGATGCTTTTCAGAAATTACTGCATCTATTTGCTGGTGAAGATTCATCGAGGCTGCTCCTGATTTGTTTGCTGATTCCGATTATATGGAAAATTTACACTATTAGAGCTTAGAATTTGCCTGTTGTCTAGAGGTGTTGGCAAAGATGTCGTCTTTTTGAGTATTTTCTGAGTAATTATTGGGAAATTTGGTAGGGAATGATTACGCTGACTGCTTATTATAATTAAAAATAGATAAATTGTCTGTGGATAATATGCGCTATAAAGTAAAGCTAAATAAATCTGATGAAGGTTACGCTATTTGGTGCCCTAGTTTACCAGGTTGTTGGTCGCAGGGAGAGACGGAAGAGGAGGCTTTAGAAAATATCAAAGAAGCGATCCAAGCGTATCTTGATACTGTTGAGGAGTTGACTAAAGATTCAGAATCTTATTATGTGGAAGTGGGATAAATATGCCTAAACTTCCAGGAATTAATCACCTCAGAGCCATTAATGCTTTCGAGAAAGCTGGGTTTGTGCTTGTCCGGCAGGGAAAACATATCACAATGACTGATGGTGAAAGGATTATCACTATTCCACGTGCCAACCCCATTAATGCTTACACGATGGCTGGAATTGTAAGAGATGCGGGCTTAACAATTGAAGAATTCCAGGAGCTTTTGTAAAAAGAATTGAAGGAAAAGAGAGATTAAGGCTGTATTAACTCGCATCTAAATTTAGAACTTGAAGTAGCATTGAAGCTGTATCAATATATAAATCTTCCAAATCATCTGATGTCATGACAATGTTGTGGTTGAGATAAGTAAATTCAATACCACTATTGAAAAGGTAATAATAACTATCATCATCATCTTCGTCAGCTTCATCTGCTTCAAAAAATTTACCAACGAATTCACATTTGGGTTCTACATTCAAATCAGTCCACTGCACATTTCTACATTCAAAAAATGGGATGTCTACTTCTTCTCCATTAACTAATACACATTCAAAATAGTCGTCTAAGTCCCAGTCTTGTCTAGAAAATTGCCTTAGCTTATCGGGAAAATTAATTATAGGGTAATTTTAAACCTTGAATTAGGCTAGCACCAAAACTAGCATTAAACTGCAATTCTTCTGGTGACATAACAATTCTTTGATTGCAGTAAGTGAACTCGATCCCACTTTTAAAGCTGCAGTCTGCATCCCAAAGCTCTGTGTAATCATATTCACGTTTACGCTTACAAAATTCATAAGGCGGGTTATCCTCAGCGTAATCCCAATCAATCCATTGACCGTTTCGACAAAGGGAAAAGATGATGTCTACTATTTCTCCATCAACGATCCAACTAAAGCCTGAGCTGCCAGACATATCAGACCTCCGCTAAAATTAAAGTTTACATATCCTTAATTGCTCGATATTAAAGCATGACCATGCCTTCCCCCGTAGAATTCCAAGACGCCTTTGATGTAATAGTAGTCGGTGCTGGTCACGCTGGCTGTGAAGCTGCCCTGTCCGCCGCACGCCTCGGTTGTCGTACCCTGCTACTAACCCTCAACCTCGATAAAATTGCATGGCAACCCTGCAACCCCGCCGTCGGTGCACCCGCTAAGTCTCAGCTAACCCATGAGGTGGATGCCTTGGGCGGTGAAATTGGTAAAATGGCGGATCGCACTTACCTACAAAAACGAGTCCTCAACTCCTCACGAGGACCCGCTGTTTGGGCATTACGGGCGCAAACTGATAAGCGTGAATATGCCCATGTCATGAAGCAAATTGTTGAGAATCAAGAAAACTTGACAATTCGCGAAAGTATGGTCACAAATTTGGTATTAGGCGCGAATGAAGAAGTAATTGGCGTTGAAACTTACTTCGGCGTCGCCTTCCAAGCACCAGCCGTTATCTTAACAACAGGCACATTTCTCGGTGGTACGATTTGGGTAGGTAATAAGTCGATGCCGGCGGGACGTGCGGGGGAATTTGCCGCAGTTGGTTTGACGGAAACCTTGAAGAGACTGGGTTTTGAGACTGGGCGACTGAAGACGGGAACTCCAGCACGGGTTGATAAGCGATCGGTGGATTATAGTAAGTTGGAGCCACAACCCGGAGATCAAGAAGTCCGTTGGTTTAGTTTTGATCCGGAAGTTTGGGTGGAAAGAGAGCAGATGAATTGCTATCTTACTCGCACGACAGCCTTAACTCATCAACTAATTCGGGATAATTTACACTTATCGCCAGTTTATGGCGGTTGGGTGGATGCCAAAGGACCGCGTTATTGTCCCAGTATTGAAGATAAAATTGTCCGCTTTGCCGATAAGGAAAGTCATCAGATTTTTATTGAACCCGAAGGGCGCGATATTCCTGAACTTTATATTCAGGGGTTTTCGACGGGTTTACCGGAAAATTTGCAGTTGCAGATGTTGCGGAGTCTGCCTGGGTTGGAAAATTGTACAATGCTGCGCCCAGCTTATGCGGTGGAGTATGATTATTTACCCGCAACTCAGTGTTACCCAACTTTGATGACGAAGAAGGTTGAGGGGTTATTTTGTGCGGGGCAAATTAACGGCACAACGGGTTATGAAGAAGCGGCGGCACAAGGTATTGTAGCGGGTATTAATGCGGTGCGTTATGTGCGCCATCAAGATATGGTGGTATTTTCCCGCGAGGAAAGCTATCTTGGTACGTTGATTGATGATTTGTGTACGAAAGATTTGCGTGAACCTTATCGAATGTTGACGAGTCGTTCTGAGTATCGTTTATTATTGCGATCGGATAATGCAGACCGGCGCTTGACTCCTTTGGGGCGTGAGTTGGGGTTAATTGATGACCGACGTTGGGAATTATATACGCAAAAGCAAGATAATATTGCACAGGAGAAAGTACGACTTCAAGAAGTGCGAGTGAAGGAACATGAGGAGTTAGGAATTGCGATCGCTTCCGACACTCAACAAAAAATTAAAGGTTCGATCACACTTGCTGATTTACTCAGACGTCCAGGTTTTCATTATGTTAACCTCGACCAGTATGGTTTGAGTAATCCAGAAATAAATCAAGCCGAACGAGAAGGCGCGGAAATTGATATTAAGTATTTTGGTTATCTGCAACGCCAACAAAATCAAATTGATGCGGTTTCACGGCAGGGACAACGGCAGTTACCAGCAGATTTAGACTATGCCACAATTGAGACTTTATCAAAAGAGTCTCGTGAAAAACTTAATGCTGTTAAACCCTTGACAATTGGACAAGCATCACGAATTGGTGGTGTTAATCCAGCAGATATTAATGCTTTGTTGATTTATTTGGAAATGCGGACTCGTGGAGTAAAAGAAGCGATCGCCTAATTTTAAATAATATTAAGGCGTTTCATCAAAATAGGTATCAATTTATTTGAAAATCGGGTGTTGCTGTATGATCGGCGGCATATCCCCGACTTCTAAAATCTAATTTATCCGCACATAATTTCAACAAAGAAGTCGGGGATTTAGAGAGACTGTTGGTAGGATAAACGGACAAAAAACTTTCTGTACGCAGTTTGTAGTGAAATGCTCTTATCTGGGTTATATTAATGACCAATAAGATTAACTCTCTATTTTTAAAATTAGCCCACAATGAACCGTCTTACTCGTCGCCATTTCTTACAATTTACAAGTTCAGTACTAGCAGGCATCGGAATTAATCAGGTATTATTCCAACGCCAAGCCCAACTATATGGTCAAGCACTTGCCCAAAGTACACCCCGCAAACTCGCTTTACTCGTTGGCATCAATAGTTACATCAAAGACCCCTTAGAAGGATGCCTCAATGATCTAGATTTGCAGCGAAATTTATTGATTCATCGCTTTGGATTTAATCCCAAAGATATTTTAGTTTTGTCCGACAAAGATGCGACACGGGAAGGGATTTTAACAGCATTTGAAGAACATTTAATTAAACAAGCTAAACCTGGAGATGTGGTGGTTTATCACTATTCTGGGCATGGTTCGCGTATCTTTGACCCGAATCCGATTGTAGTTGAACCGGGAAAAGAAGGAATGAATGGGACATTTGTGCCAGTGGATGGTAATTTACCTGCTGGATATCCGGAGGTAGGAGGGTCTGTGCAAGACATTATGGGGCATACTTTATTTTTGCTAATGTCTGCTCTGAAATCTGAAAATGTCACAGTTGTTTTAGATAGTTGTTTTTCTGGTGGCGGGACTAGAGAAGTGCCGGGGCGGGTACGTTCTCGCAATGGTGGTGAGAATATTTTAGTTTCTGCTAAGGAAAAAAGTTACCAAGAACAGTGGTTATCTCGGTTAAAAATGTCGCCAGAAGACTTTGTTAAAGGCTATCGCACAGGGGTGGCTAAAGGTGTGGTTTTAGCTGCAAGTGCACCTAACCAAGTGGCACGGGAAGTGAATATTAATGGCTTTAAAGCTGGGATATTTAGCTATTTACTGACACATTATCTGTGGCAGGAAGATAGCAATATTGAACAGGTATTCCAAAAGATTCTTCCAGAATTTCCGGAATTTTTTAAACAATTACCACTTTATGAGGTGAAGGTGGGGAGTGAGTATCAGCGGCAAGCCCCGTATTTTATTAGTTCTCCCATGTCGCCAGCACAGGCGGTGGTGACGCAAGTGAGTGGGAATAATGCCCAGTTGTGGTTAGGGGGTTTTGATTTAAAAAAGGTGATAAGGGGGAAGGTATTTACGGCGATTAAGGGGACAGGGCAGGTGAAGGTTGTTTCTCGTAAAGGCATAATTGCACAGGCAACGGTTGAGAAGGCGGTGACGGAAGGAATGCTGTTGCGTTTGATGGGGTAAATAAGAAATGCGGCGTTGCTAAAAAGATAACTTAAAACCCTGATTTCTAATTCAAATTCATTGAGTTGCCATCAGGGTTTCAACATCAGCACAATTTCATGGTTGCTAATAATTTAAACTATTTTATGCAATAAATATGACTCAAGAAATGCGTCAAGAACTCGTTAATTTAGCCAATGAATTACCTGATGAGCTGTTAGCAGAAGCTCTGGTATTTTTACATTCTCTTGCAGAAAAGACAGAGAAGAATCACCTAGATAATTCCTCAACCATTGAGCAGTCTGAATTTGACAAAGCAATGCAAATTTATAAACAAGGGAGTGAAAAATATAAAAATGCCTTACGGGAATTAGCCCAGTGAATGAACCGTCATGGATTTCTGAAGAAATTGTGCGAGTCATTCATCAAGATCAAATTCAGCAGCATGGTGGCAGTTTAGGGGTTAGGGATGAAAATCTTCTAGCTGCGAGTTTAGCTAGACCAAAACATTTATTAGCTTACGGTCAACCTGATTTATTTGACTTGGCTGCTGCTTATGGTTATGGTTTGGCGAAAAACCATCCATTTATTGATGGAAATAAACGTGCAGCTTTCATGGTGATGTATGTTTTTCTTGGATTAAATAGGTATTTACTAGATGTGCCCGAAATGGTGGTCGTGCAAATGATGGAGCGGTTGGCAACTGACCAAGAAAATCAGGAATCTTTAGCCCAATGGTTAAGGAAAAATTCTGTATTAGGAGGATGATGTTAATGGAAATTAAGGTAATGGGTAAAACATTGAAATAAAAATAAGTCAAATTTCCTTCACCTAATTTGCAAGTTTATTAAAAATAGTTATGTTTCCAGATAATTCTCAAAAAATTCGTCGCTATTTGGCACTTTTGATGGGTGTGGTCTTTGCGACTGCTGCTAGTCCCCCCATTAGCGCTCAACAGAGGACTTTTACAACAGCCCAGTCACCGATGACAGAAAACCCTGCCACATCAAGAGTGCAGCAACCTGTGCCAGCCTTGGGTGGACAACTTGCAGTGTTTGTCGGTCATAAAAATAGTATCAATAGTATAAAATTTAGCCCTGATGGCAGCTATATCCTTACAGCCAGTGATGATCACACTGCTCGTTTGTGGGATAGGGAGGGAAAGCTAGTTAGCGTCTTCCAGCATGACGACCAAGTAAAGAGTGCTAATTTCAGCCCCGATGGCGATCGTATCCTCACTACTTGGGGCCACCACCGCACCCCTTATTTGTGGGACAGACAAGGCAATTTATTAGCCAAACTTAGAGGGGGACGTATCACGAAATTCAGCCCCGATAGCAGCCTAATTTTTACTGTTGACTACGCAAATGAAATTGGTCGCCTGTGGGATAAACAAGGTAAGCTTCTCGCTGAGTTACAGCATCAGGGTGATATTGACAGCGCAGACTTTAGCCCTGATGGAAAACAAATCCTCACAGCAAGTCGGGACAATACGGCTCAACTCTGGGACATACGTGGCAATCCCTTAGTGACTCTCAGGCATGATAGTCGCCTCATGAGCGCCGAATTTAGCCCCGACGGTGGCTACATTGTCACAACTACTTTTCGGAGTCATACTGCTTACCTTTGGGATAGGAAAGGTAATCTCGTAGCTCGTCTTGAAGATTACTCCGACGGTTATGGATATGTTGAACTTGACAGTGCCAAATTTAGCCCTGATGGTCGCTTCATTCTCACTGCCGATTCTGGACATTATGAAGGGATTCGCCGCCTTTGGGACAGAGAAGGAAAGTACCTAGCTGTTCTCCGAGGGCATGAGAGTTCCGTCAACACTACAGAATTTAGTCCAGATAGCCGTTATATTCTCACCGCAAGTGATGATAGAACGGCTCGTGTGTGGGATAGTCAAGGTAATACTACGCTTGTTCTCCAGCATGAGCAGCCTGTCCAAAGGGCAGAATTTAGCCCCAAGGGAAACTATATTCTCACCACCAGCGGTAGTAGTTGGGAAGATAGAACAATCCGAATATGGGACAAAACAGGAAAACTCCTTACTGCTTTCCGACGTGAAGATAAAGTTGACGGTGTAGAATTTCAACCGGATGAAAACCAGATTATTGCTTGGGGAGATGATACTGCTCGCTTGTGGAATACATCAGCAGCAATAGCGACCGCACCCCAGCAAGCAACAGCAGTACAAACCTTTGATCAACAGGTAGCTGAACAAAATGCTCAACTGACGCTCTTGGAGCATGAGAAAGCAGTTGATAGTGTTGAATTTAGCCCAGATGGGAATTATATTCTCACCCGAACGTTTAATGGGCTAGAACCCCGTCTATGGGATAAAAGAGGCAAGCTTGTGGCGACACTTCGGGGACACAGGCAATCTGTCGATAGTGCTGAATTTAGTCCCGATAGTCGTCATATTCTTACTACTAGCTCAGATGGAACCGCCCGACTTTGGGACAGGGAAGGGCGTTCTTTCACGATTTACGATCTACGTGAGAATAAACCTGTGCGGGCACAATTCAGTCCCAACGGGCAACACATACTTTTAGCAGGCGGGTTTACACATCTGCGCTACCTTCTCTTGGATAGACAAGGTAATCGTATAGCTGAGTTTCAAGGACATAGTGCTGAATTTAGTCCCGATGGCAACTTCATTCTCACCGCCGAAGAGCAGACTGCCTACCTTTGGGATAGATCGGGGAATCTGATCACTAAGTTCCCAGGACACAAAAATGGTGCTCACCAACCAACCTTTAGTCCTGATGGTCGCTATATTTTCACGGCAGGCTATTTTGAAGATGCTCGCCTATGGGATAGAAAAGCTAATCTCTTGGCTAAGTTCCGGCATGAAGGAGAGGTGACTCATGTCGAATTCAGCCCTGATGAGCGCCATTTTCTTATTCTGAGTTATCATCCCTTGAATAATCCAGGAGGTAGTCTTAACCCCACCGCAGACCTATGGACTAGGGAAAGCAGTACCTCAGCCGTTGTTCAATTGGGCAGGGTTACCAGTGCGAAGTTTAGCCCTGGCGGTGATCATATTCTCATTACTAATTTGGATAATTCTGCCCGCCTTGTGGATAAGCAAGGTAATCTTTTGACTGTTTTTCAGCACGAAAAGAGAGTCAAGAGCGCGAAATTCAGCCCTGATGGCAACCGTGTTATTACCACTAGTGATGATAACACTGCACGTTTGTGGGATAAGGAAGGCAAGCTACTGGCTATTTTTCGTGGGCATAAGACCATGATTACCAGTGCAGTTTTTAGCTCGGATGGTCGCCAGGTTATTACCGTGAGTAGAGATAATACTGCTCGCTTGTGGGACGTGCCAGTGGCAATTGCGGCTCAAGCCGAGCAGGTTGCTGCCCTCCAAAGTTCTCAGGCAACTGTGTCTGTTACTAACAATCAACAAGCAGCCGAGATCGTTCAACAAGCTGTTCAACTGGATCAGCAAGGAACCGTTACATCCATACGGCTTGCGCTTCAAAAGCTGAACGATGCCTTGAAACTTTACCGCAATGATGAGAACCCGGCAAAAAAGGCTGAGGTGTTACGTTATATGGGCAATATTCAAGCCAATTTAGGAGAATTTCAAAATGCTCTCGACTCCTATAACCAAGCATTGCCCTTATCCCAACAAGCAGGGGCTATAGCTGAAGAAGCAGCCATCCTCAATAATCTCGGTCAACTTTACAACTATTTAGCCGACCCGAACACTGCCCTCGACTCATATAACCAAGCCTTACCCCTGTTGTATCAACTCAATGACAAGGGGGGTGCAGCCACTACCCTCAACAACATTGGCGAGCTTAACGCTGCTAGAGGAAAACATCAAGATGCTCTAAAATCCTATAACCAAGCCCTTGCCCTCTCCCAATCTGGGGGTGACAAAGCCGCAGAAACATCTGCACTAATAGGCATCGGTAGCACCTACATCGCCTCAAAAGAATGGTCAACAGCCCTCAATGCCTACAACCAATCCCTGATCATCTCCCGACACCTCAAGGACAAAATCAAAGAAACCACCATCCTTAACCAAATCG
>JBATUR010000017.1:0-255262 GCA_049671305.1 Coleofasciculaceae cyanobacterium | reverse complement strand
ACAGCCCGCCGTTATCAATCCTCCAACTCTGTCGCCAATTCCTATGACCAATGGACTGAAGACGGGCTTTTAGAGTTTTATTGGGGCGAACATATCCACTTAGGTCATTATGGCTCACCACCGCAAGGTAAGGATTTTCTGACTGCCAAATCTGACTTTGTGCATGAAATGGTGCGCTGGGGCGGCTTAGATAAATTACCCAAAGGCACAACTGTCTTAGATGTCGGCTGTGGAATTGGAGGCAGCAGCCGCATTTTGGCACAAGATTATGGATTTGCGGTCACGGGTATTACCATCAGTCCTCAACAAGTTGAACGTGCTCAGCAGTTAACGCCAGAAGGACTTGATGCCAAGTTTGCAGTAGATGATGCAATGGCAATGTCGTTTCCAGATGCCAGTTTTGATGTGGTTTGGTCTATAGAAGCAGGACCACATATGCCCGATAAAGCCGTTTTCGCCAAAGAGTTGATGAGGGTACTAAAGCCCGGTGGCATCATGGTTTTGGCTGACTGGAATCAAAGAGATGACCGCAAAATCCCCTTAAATTTTTGGGAAAAACCTGTAATGCGGCAGTTGCTTGATCAGTGGTCCCACCCGGCATTTTCCAGCATTGAAGGCTTTTCTGAGCTTTTGGAAGCAACGAAATTAGTTGAGGGAAGTGTGATGACGGCAGACTGGACTCAAGAAACACTTCCTTCTTGGCTAGATTCAATTTGGCAGGGAGTAGCGCGACCACAGGGTTTGTGGCGCTTTGGTCTACCTGGTTTGATTAAATCTCTGCGTGAAGTGCCAACTCTACTTTTGATGCGGTTAGCATTTGGCACAGGTCTTTGCCGCTTTGGAATGTTCCGCGCTTTACGTGCTAAGTCGCCGCAATTGGTCATATCTTCCAGCCAAACTGCTGAAGTTTAACCATAATGATCCTAAATCACCATCATCTGCCAAGGAATCAACTCCCTGATGGTGTTTGCCTCTATTCTCAATAACCTTAGCGACACCCTAAAGACTCACGAGTATCAACTCCGGTTTTGGAATTGACGCCTTTGGCAGTGGCGCAAAGTTTCCGCGCTTGGACGCCATCTAAAACCGCATCACTAAAGTCGGCGCCGGTGATGTCGGCGTCTTCAAAACGGGAACGCAGCATAATTGCTTCTGAAAAAATAGCATCACTTAAATCAGCGCCGCGAAAGTCAACTAAATAGGCAATACCATTGCTAAAATTGGCTCCGTGTAAGTTGGCTTTGGTCAGCACTGAACCGCTAAAAACAGCGCTGCGTAAATCAGCATTGCTAAAGTTGCTTGCTTCAAGCTTGGCATTGGAAAATTCCTCGCCCAAAAGACTTTTACCTGAGAAATCTTTGCTGCTTAGTTCCGAGTCACCTGCGGCGCGTCCAATAGAGGATGAACTGGCAGCTTGTGCTGATGCAGGAAAGAACAGTATAAAAGTTGCCAAAACTAATGCAGCTAGGCGTCGAAAATGAATCATAGTGCCAAATAATAAGGGAGTCGCGCCTTTGCAAACGCTAATTTTACCGAAAATCCTAATATTTAGCTTACCTTAACTCGTGCAATCAAGGCTATGGCAAAAATTACAACGAGTTGCTGGCTAATTATTAATCAACCGATTTTTGCTATTCTAGGTTTGCTAAATTCATCTTGGTATTTGTTGGTTGATATAGTGCTTTAGAAGCTTCTAATTTCATTAAGCATTCTTCGGTTAGCCTAACAAAAGCTTTTGCACCGCCAGCGCCGGGAGCAGTTAAAACGACTGGCATAAAACTATCAACGGCTTTGGCAACATTTACATCCATCGGTATTCTTTGATTAAATAACTGCGTGGGGGTAAAGTCTTGGGTAACTCGTTGCATTACTTGCTTGTAATATCTGCCCATTAGGTTGCCTCCAGATAGAATGAAGACTATTCCTAACATTTTGAGGTTAACAACATTCTCAGTTTTGTGGCTTTCTTTGAGCTTGCTGATGCGTCGTTCTAATAGTTGAATTCCTACAATAGAGAGAGGTTCAGGTCTTGCAGGTAATAAGTAGTAATCACTAGCAACGATGCCGCTACGAGTTAAGAGATTGTAACCAGGAGCGCAATCTAAAATAATAAAATCATAATCATTTATAACTGGCTCTAAAATTCCTCGAATTAGTTTACTTTCAAAATAATTCCAAACTTCACTAAAATCACGTTCAGTTTCGGTCAATGCTTGCTTGTGCAGCATTTCTGAAACTAAGTACTCGTCGTAAAGATCAATATCTCCTGGCAATAAATCTAAGCCATGAACATTACAAATATACGGTTGAATAATGTCTTGAATTGTTAGTTTGCTCTTACTATTAGGTCTAATTGCTTTATAAATTAACTGCCCTAGAGTGCGTCGCTCTCTCCTAACTTTAGCGAAGTCGTGTGGAGGCATTAAGCTAAGGGTAGCGCTAATTTGTGTATCTAAATCTACGACTAAAACACGCTTGCCATGATGTTTTGCCAAGCAGGTAGCCAAGTTTACAGTGAGTGTCGTCTTGCCGACTCCACCTTTCATGTTAACTGTGGCGATAACACATCCCATGAATACCATCCTCTCGGAGAAACGTTGCCTTGTTTGACACGAACTAATCTAGGTTACCTGAATCTAAAGTAGTTGTTGTCATCTTCTTCTTAATAATCTGGTATTATCTGCCACTAAGCAACCGTACATTGCCTTTAGACTTAATTAAATCAGACATGATTACTCTGGCAGATGCGTTGATTTTCAGCGATTGCCAGTTAATAATCTGCTAAGTTTTCAAGTAAGTCTACCTAATAATAACAATATGTAGATGCATTTATTTGTTTGTCTCTACCCAGATAGAGAAGTTTATTTGTCTACCTCTACCTTGGAAGTAATTTATTGTATCAGGATTAGGTTAAAAGTGTTGAGGAAATTTATCGATCTTTGGGGAAGAGTTAGCAGAATTTGAGATGATGAGTGCCAAAGTAGTAATTTAAATCAGTCTTTTTGATGATGCAAACAGTAACTTTATCTCTATTTTAATATTTTAATTAATCTTAGTGGTTTTGGTGGCGAGATTTTTAAGGATGATTATTTTAGTTAATTTTTGTTTGTACAATTGATAACATTAATGCTAGCTTCTCTAAGAATTCTTTGGTCAATTCTGTAAAAGCTTTTGCACCAGCGGCATTAGGTTGGGTAAGTACTACTGGCTGAAATTCATCAACGGCTTTGGCGACATCAACATTCATCGGAATTTCTGTATTAAAGATTTTGTCTGCTCCAAATTCATCAATAACTCGGTTTTTAACTTTTGGTGCCATCGTGGTAGCATGACCTAGCGATGAGAAAATTATACCAATTAGGTTAATGTTAGTGCGATCGCGAGTTTTGAGTTTTTTAATATGACCTTGAAGAATGCCAATTCCGACAACTGATAAGGGTTCAGGCTTGGCGGGAATTAGATAAAAATTACTGGCAATAATCCCACTACGAGTTAGCAAATAATCACCTGGAGGAAAATCAATTAAGATTATGTCATAATTATTTTGCACTGGTTCTAGAATAGTTTTAATTAAGGAATTTTCAAAATTATGCCAGGTATTTTCAAAGTCTTGAGGGCTGTGATTTGATTGAGAGTAGAGAGAATTTGCTAAGAGAAAGTCATTATAAAGTTCAATATCACCTGGTAATAAGTCAAGTCCTGGAACCTTACAAATATTATGTTGAATTACGTCTTGAGTGGAAATGTTAGCTTGCGCCTCACATTGAACAATTTGATTAATTAGTTGTTTTAAAGTCCGGTTTTCTTTCTTAATTTGAGCAAAGTGTAGGGGCGGCATTAAGCTCAAAGTTGCGTTAATTTGAGTATCTAAATCAACAATTAACACACGTATTCCATGATTTTTGGCAAGACTTGTAGCCAGGTTGACAGTAATTGTTGTCTTCCCGACTCCGCCTTTCATATTTACAACTGAGATGACGTGTGCCATCTGTATTTTGCCATTTAAGTGAGATATCAATGATATTAAGTCTATTGCGCGAATAAAGAAAGCTTTTATATCAACTAACTTTCCTTATTTTGGGAGTTGAATTTTGGCAGCAAATAAACTTTGTAAGCGGATCAGTTGAGAATTGACTTGGTAAAGTAAGTCACCTTTTCCTAATAGATAAGCAGCTTCAATTTTTGTACCTCCTAAGACTATTTTTGAGTCAGCAATACTGGCAGTACGAAGAGCAATTCTTCCTGGTAAGTTTGATCTAATAATAGGGGTAACAATACCAGCTTCTGGACGTTGTGTGGCAATAATTAAATGAATGCCAGCGGCTCTTGCTTTTGCTCCCAAACGTTTGATACTTAATTCTAGTTCTTTTTTGGTATCTTTTTCTGCCATAAAGTCGGCATATTCATCAAAGATGCAGACAATACGCGGCAAAGGTAGCTGTTGTTTTTGAGCAAGAATTGCATTGTAGGCAGTTAAATGAGGACATCCTGCGGCTTCAAAACGCTGGTAACGTTGCTCCATTTCTGCGACTAATTCTGTCATTAAGGCGATCGCCTGATCACTATCTTTTACTATGGGAGAATGCAGCCAGGGCATTTGCTCAAATTCTGGGAAGGTGACTCGTTTTGGATCGACGAGGGCAATTTTGAGCTGTTGAGGCGAGTAGCGGTAAAGTAGAGAGAGCAAAAGCGATCGCAAAAACTCACTTTTACCACTTCCAGTTGTACCACCTACTAAGAAATGGCAACTATTTGGATCTGATAAATCAGCTTCAATTAATTGTCCATCTAAATCTATGCCAATGGCAATTTTTACATTAGTGTCATCTGGCAATCTTTGAGGTTTAATATAATCTTCAAATACAGCAGTTCGGCGATTTTTACGAGGTAAATCAAAACTCACATATCCAGCTTGAGGAGCAATTAAGGGAGGATTTTCTATACCTAATTGTACCTGAAGATCTGCCGCTAATTTTAATAGAGAAGCAACCTTGACACCTAAATTAGGTTTAAGCTTTACTCTAATAAATGTCGAGCCAACTGTTGCCCCTAAATATTCAACATCAACTTTAAAAGATTGTAAAATGTCTACAAGTTGTTTTCCCAGCACTTCTGCTTCTATACTTAGTTCCTGCTTTTGTTGAATAAGTTTTTGATCATCATTAAACTCAGGAATTTCAACTTCTTTAAATGATTCTTTTGAAGTATTTTCAAAATAAGTTTGACACTTCTCTTGTTGAGGGCAAATTTCACATAAATGTGGCTGAGTTGTTGGCGGTGGCGGATTAGGTTGTGGAGGTTCCCAATTTAACCATTCCTGCATTTGTTGCAGCTTATAAGGAGTGAGCTGATGTACCGTATTTTCTAGCTGCTCCCAAGAATAATGATACTCTTTAAATTCTGGTAAAACGCAGTAAACTGCTGAATCAACTGCTGTTTTTGTCTGCTGCCAAAGTAGGTAACTGTATAAAGCAACTTGAGCTAATTGAGATGATGGATCAAGGGGATGGTAAGTTTTGAATTCTACAACACAAAGACGCTGCTTTTCATAATCTCTAACTAAGCTATCCAATTTACCAACAATTTTTTGTTGACTGCCATTTGGCAAGGTAAACTCATGCTCAAGTTTTATTTCTCCAGCAATCAAAGTACTACTAATTACGGTATCGGCAGGGCAATGTTGCCTATTCTTTACTAATAATTTTGCCCAATGTTTAATTAATTGAATTAATCCTTGCCAAATTTGATGCAGTACCATCGCCTGAGATGGGTTCTCTTTGATAGCAATTTGTAGATAAGGAAAGAACTTTAATTGATAGAATAGCCGTTGCATTTCAGAAGCGATCACTTCTTCATTTAGCTGCTCTGCTGGCGGTTCAAATAAACTTTTAAATTGGGGTTCTCGTTTAGCAATATGAATAAATTCTTCAGCTAATTTATGAAAAGCCGTACCAACTCCTTTGGAATAATTAGTAGGCAAGAACATTGTCTTACCACCAAAACGATGTGCTAGATAAAATAGACGCGGACACTCAAAAGCAACGCGGACTTTGGTAACGCTAAAAGATGTCTGTTCAGAATTATAATTAGGCACTGATTCAGATTTATTTAAGTTAGAAATTTCTAGTAAGCGAAGATGTACTTGAGCCAAATAAACCGTATCCATTTTAGCATATTGTAACTGTTTATTACTAAGAGGTCGTCGTCCCCAGTCGCTACTTTGTTCCGATTTATCTACATTAGAAAAGTTGCAAAGTTCTTCAGATAATGTTTTAAGTTTTAAGTTAGATAATAGTTTAATCTCTGCAGATTTCTTTTTTAACTTCTTTGCCATTTTCCAGGTACAAGTTATATTTTGTGCTAGCTCTTTTCCCAGGAATTTGACATCATAGGCGGCATTGTGAAACACCTTTTCAATATCTGGATTAGCCATAATTTGGTTAACAAAATAAGTTACCAAGTCTGGCTTATTTAGCACATCCAGAATATAAGCATTATCGCCTGTTAAATCAGTATCATCAGCTAATACCTGAATTAGTGATATTTTGGGATTAGAAGTTTGCCAATCTGCCGTTTCTGTATCTATCCAGAGAATCTTGTAAGAAGTAAATTGGGTAATTTGATTGATAATTGTTGTCGAGTCTACCAAGTAGTGCATTCGCTCAAAGCTTGTGTATAGTTAGTTATTGTTTTGGTACTAAACAGATTAATTGTTCTTCTGGCTTTCTTGGAGAACCAACAATTTGAATTTGTTTTTCTTGGCACAGTTGTTGTATCATTTTTTCGATTTGAGATAAGTCTATTTTAGGAAATTGACTAAAAATATTTTGAGTTAAATGTTCTTTTCCCATCACCTGCTGCATTTTAATCGAGTTTAAGAAAAATTCTTTTGCTTCTTTTAACTCCTGATCTGGATTCACTGTTTCTGGCTTAGTTGCGCTACTTTTCTGTTCAGTTACAACACTCTGATTATTAGATTTTATTACAGTTACAACACTCTGATTATTAGAGCTAGATGTCTGAGAAGAATTACTGAATATTCCTAACTTCTCTAGCAATAAGCAATTTTGCAAGATTTCAAGTTCACGGATAAAAGTTTGTAAATTCTTAAATCCCAGATTTCTACCTCCAATAACTAAATCTCCTTCACGAGCATCTTTAACTAAGCTGTAATATGTAGCTAAATAGTGAACAGATGAAAGATCAGGAATCAGGTGATGATGGCGAGAACCTGTAAATAGCTCTGTATAACGTTTATATCCTTTATTTTTTGAATTACCATTACCTTCTGCACGAATTAAAGTTAAGGTTAAAGAGGGATTTCTTTTTATTTCTTTGCCGCAAGCTTCCATTATATGAAAGAAGGTATTCATGTTACTATCTTCTGTCCAAACTACTCCTAATTGCTGAGACTTTCCCGGCAGTTGATAGCTAAGTGAATAGCTAGCAAACTTGGTTCCGGTAAGCAGCGGAGTTTTAATCTTCTCTATTTTTAATGCCGCTAAAGCTTCTTGCAACATCTGAATAAGTTCTGGTGAAGATAAGTAGCGAACTTTTGAAATTCGCTGTTTGGTTTTGGTAAATTCTTCACGCCATTTTAATTTAAAGGCAGCGATAAATTCTGAATTATCATCTGTTTTTGGTTTAGTAGAATTCGAGGGAGCAAAGGGTTGCTTACTACCTGTAAACAACCATTGTTTATATTCTTCAAAGATATCTCTACCGAGAAAAAGTGAATCCCTAACATTCACTTTAGCACCAGGAAACTCGTTTTCTAAATATTGAAAAGTTAGAGGATAAAGAGAAGATGTTGGTTTAGGATTTGCTTGACTATGTAGTGAGTGGAGTCTAGAGGATAAAAGAGCTTCTGCTTGCTCTAAAGTTATTGGTTTTAAGTCAACCTTTTTGTTTAGACGAGCTTTGTGAGTTAAATCAATTTCACTTTCATTCCTCTTCCATGTGTTAGTACTAATGCTAATAATTATCAAAAAATTCTTGTCTTCACCATGAATCTTTGTATTAATGTTAAACAAAGTTTGTAAATCAATAGAGTCATCGGATAAACGGGCAAGACTTTCTAACTGATCAAAACAAATGACAATTGGTTGAGTATCGCCAGCGATTCTGCCAAAATTAGCTATAATTTCCCGTGCATCTAATTCTTCCTCAATAGGACTTTTAACTTTTAACTGGTTTAGAGATTCTTCACTTAAGCTATCTCCTCTCAACCACTCGCAGGCTAAGTCATATAATTCTGGATTAATGAGGTCGTGTAGTACTCCAAAGAAATGATCAGCGTTATAAATTCCTGCTTTTTTATAGATGTTCTTAAGCTGTCGAATAAACTTTTGTCGGTCATTTCTTACAAAGTCAAAGACATCATCTTTGGTAATTTTATCTTTGAGACTGCGTTGTTTCAAACTAGTTAAAATGCTATTAAGCCACAGCAGTAATTGAGATTCTGTTTGTCCATCAGGAACTTGTATCAAACTATCAACGGTATAGCGTAAAATATGCCGCCAGATGTGGTCACTTTGAGGAAAGGGAGGAATGTAAGCAAAATATGCTTTATGGTTGAATGCTTTTTTCAGTCTACCTAATAGATAAGTCTTGCCAGAACCTCCATCACCATCAAGTATCAAAGTGCGTGTACGATGATCTTCTGCTACCTGATCAAGAGTTGCTTCAATTGTAGTAATTGCCTCTTGATGAATTGAGTCAACTTCAGGTTCTGGTTGTTGTTGTTCATACCAAAAATTGACAGAACTAATATTATCAAAAGGGTTGGCGCTTCTCAAAATAATGTCGTCGATGGATGCCATGCTACTGATACCTTTAGAGCATTACTAAGTTTTGATTGTGAACAGTTCTAAGCTAAGATTTACTCGGCAACTTTAATGAAAAATAAGGGACTTCCTGAGCGCTGGCTAATTCCAGCCTTGACTTGTTCTGTGGTGTAGTCTTGAGCGTGTATAAGTGTCCTCAGCTCAATTTGATCATTCTTTTGCAAACGATAAAGTGCCTGATCTAAATCTTCTCTTTCTAGAGGCGGTTGTAATTTTTGGCGGAGGTGAAAAATTGGCAAATAATTATCTGTACCCAATTCTTGATCCAATTTCTGGATAGTTTGCAAAATCTCTTGATCACTAAAATTACTTACTTCTGCTTCTGTCGGTAATATTTCTGACGGTTGCTCAAAGAAATCTTCCTTAACTTGCATAGATTTCCTGAAAAAATGTAGATAATTATTCAGTAAATCTAAGCTAATAGTTCCCCTCCCTTTCGGTTTATATTCATCATGTAAATATTCAATTCCTCGATCAGTTATCCATACTTCAGCTTTCTGCCTTTTAATTTTCATTTCAACTTCAATCAAGCCACGCTCATGAAAGCGTTGTAATATAGCGTCTCGCTCCACAGATTTAACAGATTTAACCGCAATTTTGCTGGTTGGAATTTTTACCGAAGCCTTACTAATACTTTCTAAAACCTTCAATTCATTGGGTATTAAGGGCAACTGTGTGTCCAGCTTGAGCAAGGCTCGACCTGCTGGTAAAATCTTGACAGTAGCAATTTCACGAGTAAAATCCACAAAACCGCGATCGCTTAAATCTCGGCAAAGTTTATCCTTACCTGTAATACTCTTCAAACTAGCAGAGCTTGCTCGATAATTAGCACAACCGAGCAACTTCAACAAAAACTTTAGTTCTTTTGTTTCCATCTGACTTATTTTTATCCAATCTCAACAAAATTCAGAGCTTATAGAAGTGCCTACCCTCTAACCTCTATTTAGATTTGACGACAACTTAAAAAAATAGATTCCAGCAACCTACAAAAATTTGCAGTTATACTTGCAGCAAGGCGGTAAATGTCTATGCTTACTATCTTAAAAGGCTTTTCTTTAATTTAGCAACAAATCAATCAAGCACTAGAGGCTCGACAAATGCGCCTAGCACTTATAAAGTTTTTTAGCTTGAATTTGTTGTTTCTAAGTTACTAAAACACCTAGTTTTAATAAGAGTTATTATGAAACCGCTATTAATTCACAAAAATCATCTACCATTGTACAGATTTTAAAGAGATAAACTTTCTTAGATCAATTTATAGTACAGTTACACTAAAAAATAATGATTTGTTTTTTTATGTTTGCAGAAAAGCCAAATACACCAAATTCCAAATGTTGTTAATTATTGTAGATTAAAGCTCAAAAAAAGATTTTACAAAACCTATAACTTCCAACATATCACAATGATCAACTTAATTTTAACCAAAAACAACATTTCAGTTAAACCGATAAAATAGCAAAAACTTAATTTACAATATTGCCAATCATTAAGAGTTTTCACCTAAAAGTTAGTAGACGTTTAAAACCGACTCATAACTAATGCTTGAAACCCTTGCCTAAAATAAGAAACTAACCTGTATAACCATTCTTGCAAACTTACTAATCTATGAAAATTCTCATGCTTTCTTGTCCGTTTCCCTATCCACCAACGCGGGGAGGAACCCAAGTTAGGACGTTTAATTTGCTTAAGAATTTAAGTAAAAATCATGCCGTTACCCTAATTACTCAACGTCCCGAAGATGCCAGTGATGTTGAAGTAGAAGAACTAAAAGAATGGGTTGAAGACTTAGTAATTTTTCCCAAACCAAAAGCTTCAGATATTGAGGCAGGAATCTTAGCAAAAGTTCAAAGATTTAAAACATTTTTGCAACAAGGAACTCCTCCAAGTGTTTTATACCGCTACTCAAATGATGTCCAGGAATGGATAGATGAAGCAGTGAAACTTTCAAAATTTGAGGCAATTACTTGTGAGCATAGTGTCAATGAAATTTATATAAGACCAGAATGGAAACAACAAATAAGAACCGTTGTCAATATTCACAGTTCAGTGTACGGTACTTGCCTCAGCCAGTTAGAAACAAAAACCTCAGAAAACCAACTAAGAGATCAATTAAACTTGCCGTTATTGCGTCGATATGAAGCTCAATACTGCTCTAAATTTACTAACATTGTAGTTACAACACCAGAAGATAGAAAACAAATTGCCGCATTTAATCCAGATTTTAAAATTACCGTAATTCCTAATGGCGTTGACTTAAAACTTTACCCAAAGCGAACTTCTTATCCTGGTGGATATCAGTTAGTATTTGTGGGCGCAATGGATACTTTAGCCAACATTGACGCAGCACAATATTTTTGCTGGGAAATATTCCCAGAAATTTTGCGGCGCTATCCAGAAGCCACCTTAAACTTGGTGGGAACAAACCCTGTACAATCAGTTTTAGAATTGGGTAAAATTCCAGGCGTTACAGTAACAGGTCGTGTGCCTTCGGTAGTAGAATATTTGCATCAAGCAGCAGTTTGTGTAGTACCATTGCGGACAGGTTATGGCATCAAAAATAAAACCTTAGAAGCAATGGCAACAGGGACACCAGTCGTAGGCAGTGATCGAGGTTTGGAAGGTCTTGCTGTTGATGGCGCAGATGTACCATTAAGAGCTTTAAGAGCCAATAATCTCACAGAATATATCTATGCTATTAGTCGCTTATTTGAAGACCGCCAACTGCGAAAACAACTATCAGAAAATGGTCGAACGTTAATTGAAAATAAATATACTTGGAAACGTGCAGGAGAGCTTTATGAGCAGATACTATTAGGAGAATCAAAAAGTCCTTTTTAATTGTCATAACTCATTTTTAGTTATTTTTGAGAAAGCAACTTATCATATATAAGATTAACGAACAATGACTAGTGACCAATGAGAAAAGATTCCCGCTCCTCCCAGCGACTCGTTAAAACCGGCAAACTAGTCAAGAAACCTGCCAAAAAACGAGTCGGGGTGCCATCTTCAAAAACTGCATTAGGGAAAAAGTCAAGGTTAAATGGATGTCTCACAACTCTAGGAGTCATCTCGGCATTTATCGCTGCAGGCGGCATCCTTATTGGTGGCATCTGGTTGGCAATATTGTTAATGATCAACCCAAATGCGATCATTTGGCTCAATCAATTTCTGCCAGAGTGGACTCGTATTCCTATCGCCTCCAACTCACCCCCCCAAACTCTTGCTGCTATCCAAGATGAACTTCAAAAAAACGGCTTTATTGGGGGCGAATTTCAATCACTAAAAGATGATGAATTGTTATTGCCAGTTTTTTCTACTACACCAAACTGCCAAATTAATTGTGAAAAAATCGTTGAATTACGAGTTTATCACCCAACAAAATTAGACAACGAAAAGAAATATCAGCTTGTCAGTCAGCTAGCAATTGCAGGTCCCCAAGAATTTTTTGCTCTGGCTACTGGCTCTGGTAATAAAGGTAACACTACCTTAGCTCGTGCCTTACCACTAACAAAAATTAGCCCTTTTAATGCTCAAGCACCAGGAGAAGGTTTCTGGTTTATCCTAACAGGTCAAAGAACAAATGGTGACCCAGCAATTACTTATGGACAGATAGTTCACTACAACCCTGATCAAATGCATCTTAGTGTAATGGTGCAGTGGACAAGTCCTAATGAATTTGTACCATCTTGGCAGCAACTAACCGGAAATTCTACACCGGAATTGGTAATTAATCAAACAGCAGCTTTAGAACCAAAATTTAAAGTTTATCAACTTAAACCCCGTCCTTTTGTACCAGATCCAATTTATTTACAAGAAATATCCTTAGCACAACCAGCAATTGATGCACCACTTTTTCATAAGGCTTTGATGTTAGCGCGGAGTGGTTTATGGTCGCCAGCACGACAATTATTACTGTCTCAAAAAAAGCAAAAATGGTCAGCTAATGCTCAAGTGCAACTAGATATTATTCAACTTCATGCTCAAGTCACAGAATCTCAGGCAAAGCAAGCTTGGGCAAGTCCAAGTCAACAAATTTATGCCAACTTGCTAGATGGTCGCTGGGCAGATGCCATGCTGGTCTTCCAGTCGTCAGAATCCGGGTTTCCTGTACAGGAGATAGCCTCAATGCTTCAGACCGATTCAGGGACGTTGTGGAATCGTGTGACGGCAGCCTTGAAGGTGTCAGATGATAGTAATTTGCAAGCTTGGGGCGTGTTAATTGTGGCGGCACAACAAAACCGAGAAAAAGCGATCGCCTATTTCAAGCAACTACCAAAAAATCAAACCATAACATCAGAAACTAATCTCAAAATTAACGAAATACTCGACCATTTAGAAGACACTGCACAAGTCGATAACCTAAATCGTACAAGTCAACTTATTGGCACTGCACAGCGCATTAAAACAGTTAATGCCGCCGAATGGTTGCAACTAGACCAAACCAAAGACAAGAAAACCCTACCCCCAATTAAACCAGGAGAACAAAGATATCAAATTCAAATCTCAGCTTTTAACGACGGCAGGCGCTGGCAACAGATGCCTTTTACAAAACTAAAATTGCCGAAAACGGCGAAAGCAAAACAATTGTGGACTTATTTAGGCTTAAATAGTGAATCAAGAATTCAGATCGCAGTTTGGACACCTGAAGGACAACAAGAATCGATATCGGCAACGGTACAAGGGGTATCCTACCAAGCAGGCGTGATTCAGCTTTTGGTGGCAGGAGAAGCCCTACCGACTTTAACAGCAAGTAGCAGCCGCCCCTTAGCCTACACAGATGGCGCTTTGAACTGGTTAGAGCCAGCTTCTGTGACAATTGCCGATTTATATCAATTGCAGCCCAAAACCGTCTCAGCACTACTACCTGCATTCTGGCGGGAGTTGGTTAAAACTCGTCAAATCAAATCACAAGCCAATCCCAGCTTAAAAGTAATGTTAAGTGAAATCGGCTATTGGTCAGTTCGACTGGTCGATTTAACCGCCAATAATCAACCAGAAATTGTGCTAACACTATATCAAGACCGCTCAGGAGCCTTGAAAAAGCCAGATGTAGCGCCCCTAGAAGAAAGTCCACAATATAAAGCCCGAACTTTGATTTTTTCAGAGCAAGGAACTTTAGTTTATAGTGAATTATCCAGTGATGCCAAAGGCGCATTAACGGCGATCGCTTCTTTAGGTGATGGTGCAGGTGCAGCTTTAGTTATTGACAACAAAACTAACTATAGCCTCAAGCGTTGGTCAAAAGAGCGCAAACGTTTTGAATAGCTTTTCTAAACCTGTTTGCTCACTTCCACACCATTTTGCTCCAAAATCACCACAGGTTCCCGATTACCGTTAAACTCAATTCGCTTAACCAATACCTTACCTTGAGCGACATAATCTCCAGCACTAACCGAGCGACTATCTGACTGCTCTGATTCTTTCACAATCGCACTAACTTTGCCGCCCAATTCCACAACTCCCTTAACTTGCACTGCCTGAGCAATTTCAACGGAAGGCGGCGCGGGTGGCAGCACAGAATTTTGGCTAGGAATTGGCTTTATTGGTGCAGAGGCGGGTTTGGAAGCATTACGAGTAATTTTTTTATCTTGAGGTTTACTTGCTTGTGCCGGTTGCTGAATTTTAGGTTGCTGAGTTTTAGTTGCTTGCGCCTGTTGCTGAATTTTAGGTTGTTGAGTTTTTTGAGTTGGCACTTGCTGCTGAGGTTTAGCTTGTTGTGTCTGCGGTTGAGTAATTTTGAGCGGCGCCACAGAAATTGCACCAAAAGGATCAACACGACCTTTAGCAATAGGAATCTTGGTTGGTTCAGTAGCAAGCGTTAGCCCTTTGGTTACACTAGCAGCAGGACTCGGTTTAGTAGGAATAGGAGCAACAGAAACCTTGTTAATAGTCGGCTTGGGTGTTGGCGCTTTATCTAAATCCTGAGTACCACCACAGCCAACTAGTAACAGTGCGACAAAACTTAATCCATTAATTCCTTGAAGCATTTTCATAGCTTTTGTCCCCCGATTCCCTATATCTCAAATGATAGTTCTTTCTGCCAATAATAAAGCACCTTTTTATTGACAAAACAATCAAAAGGTGCTTTTAATTTTTATGTATCTAGCCTAGTTTTTGGCGTGATACTCGGAAAATGACTGGTAGTTATCAGTAGGACTGTAGAGGTGACACTTATCGGTAATCTTAGTTACTAGTTCCCAAGAGAAGCGACACTCACGTAATTCATCTCCCCATTTTTCCTTAAGCAGACGGTGTGCTAGTCGCAAATTGTAGGACGGAATTGCGGTAGAAATGTGATGGGGGATATGAACGTTAATATCGTGGCAGAGGAATTCAACCCAACGAGGATAATCACAATGGACGGTACCAAATAACTGTGCTTGGGCAGCATTCCACTTGTCAGCGCCGATAAAAGGGATATCTGGCGAAGTATGGTGGACGAGGGTGAAGGTACTCATCCAGAAGTGATAAACCAACCAAGGAACTACCCAAAATTTGACGAAGCCCCATATACCGGTGGTAGCGATTAGTGTTGGAAAGGCGATCGCAGCAAAACCCAAAACAACCAATACCGATAATCTTACCTGAGCTCGCTGTTTACCTTCAAACTTCATCCAATTAAAGTGGATAGCAGCCCAATGAGTAATCGAACCAATCCACCAAAACCTGCCTTCCATAATCAGTCGATAAAACCACTTCATCGCTGCAGGTTGTTGGGCATAAGATTCCGGCTGCCAAGGTTGCCAAGCATTATCTACAGCCAGCTTATTAGTATGAGCATGGTGATAATTGTGCAGAATACGCCAGCTATGGAAAGGAAAAATTAGCGGCAAAAAGGCAAGATGTCCAATAATATCGTTCACCCAGCGCCGATTAGCAAAAGAACGATGACCACAATCATGACCAATCACAAAAAAGCCCGTCAAGGCTGTACCTGTAAAAATCCAGACAATGGGTAATAGAAACCAAGGTGCTGCGGCTATTCCCCAGTAGCCTAGACTAACCATTAAAACATTGATTACAAGCGTAGTCCAAGCTTTGCGTCGGTCTTTGGCAAATACCTCACGGGGCAAAACTCGCAAAATATCTTTCAATCGCAAGTCGTCATTGGAAGGTATTGCTGTTGGATTGGGCGTCGTTTCTCTAATTGCCGATATAGTCATGGAAAAATTAAATCCTACTTAATTTCAGTCTTAATTCAGTTGAGCAAATCACCCTGTATGCACACAAAAAAGCTGCCATAACAAGTAATGTCTGGCAGGCAGCACTTTAGATCTGCCTGTGTAAGTACATTAGTGACGTAGCAAGACTACTTGGATCGCCATCCAAGGCGCAAAACTGCAAAAATAAAGGCAAAATTTTTTGCCTCTAATTGTTGGATTCGGTAAAATCCGAAGCCAATCTTTGCTGTTTAAGGATTTTCTGCTGATGCAAGAGGGATTCGACCTCTGCTTGTAAATGTAAATATTTTACTTGCTGGTCGGTTTGATAAAGAGACTTCATCAATGCCGTCAGGCGGCAGTCAGCAGCAACGGCAGTTCTTAAATTTCTTGCTGATTGGGAATCACCAGTTGGTCTTGGCAAGTCGATCAGACTAGATGAACGGGTTGACATCAATCTTTAGTAGTTATTTTTGCTTACTCGCACCACTTGGCTATTGTATCCTACATGATGAAGCTTCGTTAAGTTTTAATGTATTGTTTTTGACAATGGATGGATGAGAGCGTGATAAATCACATTTAATTATCAGATCAAAACTTGCTTGTTGCCTGTTTGGGGGCTATTCTAGCCGTGGCATCTTGACAACTCAATACACACCTGGAATTAGTCGCTTGACCCGTTGTTGATAGTCTGGGTATTCTGGATACTTCTTTTTCAACCAAGCTTCTTCTCGGCTAGCTTTGGCGTTAAAAAAGGCAAATAAAACCGCCATAGCAATTAAATGAGACAAGCTGAATTGAAAAACTACCCAGCTTAATGCCGCAAAAATTATACCACTATATAAGGGATGGCGGACAATGCTGTAAGCGCCTGACTGGATCAGTTCTCCATTATCTTTGGGGTAAGGTAGGGGAGTGAGGTTTTGACCCAAATCTAGCAAGCCTTTGACGATTAATCCTAATCCCATTAGTGCCAAGATGGCGGCAACTCCCCAACGCAGATACAGTTGGGCTGCCACGTCGCTGTTCAACTCCACGGGGCGGTACACTGGCAACAGGATGAAGCCAATCAGCAGCATACCTTGAAGCAGTACTAAATATTCTCCACGCTCTCCATTTCGCCAACCTTGGCGGGTGAAGCCCCACTCACTCATTTTCATTTGCGGACTCCTTTTTTATGAGCAGAATTTGGCACATTACTAAACGTGAACAATGGGAACACGCCCAAACTGCCCAAGTCTATTTTAGTGAGAGTTTAGCTTCAGAGGGCTTTATTCATTGTTCAACTCAAGAGCAAGTTTTGCCGACTGCCAATTTCTTGTTTCGTGGTCAACAAGATTTGGTACTTTTGGGTATTGACTCATCAAAAGTGCAGGCAGAAATCCGCTATGAGGATGTTGATGGTACAACTTTTCCTCACATCTATGGCGCTTTAAATACTGATGCTGTAATTGAGGTTTTGGATTTTCCGCCTGGTGTTGATGGTTTGTTTGAATTAAAATTAAGCGATTTTACTCCTTGACTTAAATAAAGAGTTGTGCTGTTAGCAGGCTCGATTTCCATATTTCTGCTTATTAGGCAAAAACCCAAAATCGACACTTGGCTTCAGTAAGAAAAACTCTGAGCAAAAGGCAAAAAAAGAGTTTTGTCAATTGGTGTATGAATGTTTGAGTGTAGAAAACACCGCCCGATGTTTTTTTTTGAAAATTGATCACTAGATCAGGCGTTAATTTTACTGAAATCAACTGGATATACAGCAACAGAGGTACTATTAGTCAGGATGGTAATTTTTTTAGATAATCTAAGTCGTGCCACTGGCTCTGCGATCGCTAAACCTGCCTTCATTAGGGCTGCCGCTGTTTCATAATTTTGGCAACGGATATACAAAACTCCCCAACGTCGATAAACTTTGCAAGTGCGTAGCGGCTCAAGTTGCCTCAGTTGCTGTGGCTCTTCTCGGTAGAAGTCTAAAATCAGTTGAGCTAGTTGACAAATTCGGTTCATAATTGCCAATCCTGGAGAATGTTTACTCTTGATCGCAGCGAGGCTTACTTTTAAGTTATGGTTTTTGTCATCCAGGAGAATGGGCGTAATCTGCCCAGTTCAAAGAGTTGTCACTTTGAATTTTGCTTGAGCGGAAGTTATTTGCTCCTGGTAAATATATTGAAGCGTGAATTAGCGAGATATGTTGATATAGAAAAAAGACTTAATAACTACTGGCTGGTATACCTGTACTCTAAAAAGAGGTGTAAGCCTGCTTGTATGAGCTTTTGAAAGTTTTTTGGCTCAAATCAAAGCTGAAAGTTTCTTACTAATTCTTAAAAAAACTAGACATTAACAGCGCTTGGCTCAAATTATCGGGAGAAATTAGTGATCAGCTTAAAGTCTTTAGGTGAAGGCAAATTTGAGGGGTTAGAGGAGGTTTTAGCGATCGCCCGCACAGTCGGTTGGGGTGCAGCGGATATCCTCAGATCCTTTTATCGCGGCAACTCTAACGACGGCAACTTGGAAATCCAAGAAAAAAAAGATGGTCCCGTCACGGCGGCTGATGTTGCTACTAACAACTACATCTTAGAAAAATTGCAGTTGTCTCTGGGTACAGAAAACTTTGGCTATTTAAGTGAAGAAACCTATAAGTCTTTATCAGAATTAGAAAAAGATTTACTTATAAATCAACCTTGGGTATGGATTATTGATCCCCTAGATGGCACAAGAGATTTTATTGACAAAACAGGTGAATATGCAGTTCACATTGCCTTAGTCCACCAAGGCAGACCGATACTCTCAATAGTAGCATTGCCCGAAGCCGAAAAGCTTTATTATGCAACTCTTGGTGGCAGTACTTTTGTGGAAACACGTACAGGCATTACTACCCAAAAGTTCGTCTCGAAACTTAATTATATTCAAGATTTATCCCTAGTTGCTAGTCGCACTCATCGGGATGAAAGATTCAAGCAATTGTTGGATCAATTACCTTTTAAAGACAAACATTATGTTGGCAGTATTGGCTGTAAAATTGCTACAATTATTGAACAACAAGCTGATGTTTATATCTCCCTTTCTGGTAAATCTGCACCGAAAGATTGGGATATGGCAGCGCCGGAATTAATTCTTACTGAAGCTGGTGGACAATTTACTCATTTTGATGGCACTCCTTTAACCTATAACCAAGGTGATGTAAATCAGTGGGGTGGTTTGATGGCAAGTAATGGTCAATGTCATAATCTTTTGTGTACTCAAGCAGTAGAAACTTTAGCAAAAATAGATGCTAACTCTTGATATCTTTTGCTAACTTATTTGCCGCCTTAACTTGGTATAAATAGTATTTCTCATTGCCAATAAAACTCTTGGTAAATTTTGCCAATAAAACTACATTTAAGTCTTGCCTGACTGTCTTAAGCTCATAGTTTAAAATTAAGAGTATGTTTGTGTTTTTTTGCTTTTGCCTGATGATTTGACTAACTTGCTCTAAAACAGCTACTGCATCGACATCCTTTCTTTTACTGTTAAATAAAACAAAACTACCCATACCTTGCCTCTCTGGATAATAAATTTTTCGATTTAAATAACCAGAAATAGGTGAGATATTGGCATCTCGACTACCAACAATAAACATTTGCTCTAATCGTTGGCTTTTAATATATCTTGCTGCTTCACGACTAGCAGAATAAGGTATTATTAAATCTCGGCTAAAGGCAACTATTCCTCCAACTAGTTGGGCAAATAAAATAATCATTAATAAAGTATTTTTATGTTTTTTAACAAACTTTGTCCAAGCTGTTACAACTTGCTTGAAATGACTTGGTATATCTTTAAATTCAAGTAAAAGACTTGATTTAGGGTAATAGCTAGCAATCCATAAAGCAGCAATTAGTACAATATATAAATGTCCATAGTGTCTGGCAGCGCCCAGAAATTTAACATAAGTGAATAGAATAATTTCTCCTGTACAAAAGATGTAAAAAAAGAGTGCAATGGGCTTTTTAATTAACAGCGTTGCCATAAAAGCAAACAAACCTAAAGAAAGTAGAGCAAATATTAAACCATCTATTTCTCTTGATGTTCCTGGAATTAAAATTACAATATAACTATTCCAAACTCTCGTAACTGCTGATATTAAATGTTTGAAGTCAAATCGTAATGTCCAACCACTCATGCCACCTTGTAAAGTACTGTCTGCTGGAGGAATTAATTGCGCTAATGAGCTGAAAATTCCTAGAAAAAAGATGATTATACTACTGATAATGTTGCTATTTTTGGCAGAAAGCAGAGAAGGTAATTTTTCTCTTAAACTGTATTCAAGAATTAATGTTAACCCGAAAGCAACAGCAATAAATAAACAATAAGCATTAGAATTTGCCAAAAAAAACAAAATAACAGCTAACCTCAAATAACTCTTATTTCGTGTTGGGTAAGCTGCACAAAAAGCCCAAACAAGCAACAATCCGATTGCATAGTTTCGACTAATAACTAAATACTCATAAAAAGGCAGATAGCCAAAACAAAATAAAACTTTTTGTAGTTGAGTAAAGGGAGAATATTTAATAAAAATAAAAACTGTAATAGTCGCAATCAGCAAATGAAAAACTTGCATTGCTACAGGGTTAGCAGTAAACTGATTTAGGAAATAAAGACAAAGATACCAAAGTGCTGGATGTCCTTCATATTTAATATTACCAAAAAGTTCTAATAAGGAAGAACTATCTCTAGCAATTAACCAAACATTAAGTTCATCCCGCCACATGGCATGGTTAAGAATGCCAAACAAGCCGAAACTAAAAAAGATGAAAGTTACGACTATTGTAAAAACATGATGATTTTTTGGTAAGATAATTTTAGCTACTTTTGCAAACATTCAGTTTATATTAATAAAAACTATCCAGAGAACTTTCAAAGCATAATTTATCTCTAGTTATTCAGTCAATTAAAAACTAGTTTAAATTAAGGAAGTTTCTGGATAGCCTTGATTTAGACTTACTACAAAATTGCTTAATCAATTCGTTGAGCAATTACAGCATAGAAGGGATCACCACCACCAACACCAAGCATTTGTAAAAAACTGGGCACAGTAGATTGATGAACAATTACTTCAGGTATGCTGAATCCTGGTACAGATTGAAAGTAGCTTTTAACTAATTTAACTCGACTTGCTTCATTGCCTTCTCGCCAAGCTGCGATCGCCTTTTGAAAAAACATCCGATTGGAAAAGCTAATAATCGCAATACCCCCAGGTTTCAGAATACGGTGAATCTCGGAAAATATGGCATCAGGATATTGCAAATATTGAACCGAAACACAATTAATCACAGCATCAAAATCTTGATCCATTAGTGGTAATTTGGGATTATGATTCAGGTCTTGCACAAAATAATGATTTAATCGAGCATTACGAGCAAGTTCCTCTTGATTCATACCATGCCCTTCCACGTGAGCAAACTCCATTTCAGGCAAGTGAGAAACCCAACTGCTCATTAAGTCCAAAATCCGTGTATTTGGCAACAGGCGATCGCTATACAACTGAGTAAGCTGATCAATAAACCCTTGATCAACATGAGTTACAAAGCGCGGCACCGAGTAAAAATCTCTGTCGTCAGTATTATCAAGCTTGGTACGTTGAGTCGGTTCAAGTCGCATAATCGTAAACTGAAAATAGCCCTACTCTTTCAGTTTAAAAAAATTTACCAAACTTTAAATATTTCAGCAATAATTTAAGTAGTCGCTCAGACAGCAACCACACCATCCCCAAGCCAAAGCCTCAAAAAACCCTCTAACCAACTATCCTTAGCAACTCCATACAAAGCGTGCTTACTAATCTGCTCATCACGAGACTGAGCCCCCGGCAGCACCAACATCTCAGCCCCCAAAATCGTCCAGCGCTTCACAATTACCTCAGTGGCTTCAGGATGAAACTGCAAGCCATAAGCCGCCTTACCGTAGCGAAATGCCTGATTAGCAAAAATCTCCCCCTCAGCCAGCTTCGTAGCACCCTTGGGTAGCTCAAACCCTTCCTGATGCCAGTGATAGACATACAAAGGATGCTCAAAAACCGGATAAGCTGCCGCAGTAGGCACAATTGGAAAATAACCAATTTCTGTCATGCCATCAGGATGAGGACTAACTTTTGCACCCAATACCCGCGCTAATAATTGGGCACCAAGGCAGATACCCAAAAACGGCTTATCTGCTTCCAATGCCATTGGTATCCAATCCAATTCTTGGCGGATAAAAGGTAAATCGCTATCATTAGCACTCATTGGACCGCCAAAGATAACAACGCCATCATGATTGTCCATTGTCGTCGGTAGTGGGTCATGATTACTAGGACAACGGATATCCAGCTCATAACCATTCTTAGTTAAAATCTGTCCAACGCATCCAGGATCAGATTTTGCTTGATGCACAATAATTAGAATTTTTCTTACCATCGCCGTCTCTCAATAGAGCTAACTATAATAACCACAAAATATTAATTTATTTCGTTTAATTAGTTACCAATCGCTTGTTTATCTAGCCACATTCAAGACTTGTAGAGACGTTTTGCCAAAACATCTCTACACTAAGTAATAAATTCATCTTTCCTAGCAGCGTCTCAGAAACTAAGCAACCTTTACTTCAGGAGTAACAAACCTGAGTCAGAGATTCTGGTAAAAGTGCGCCATTACGTCGAATCTCATCGAGATCCACTCCATTCAACTTAGCCACACCCAAATCTACATTACTCAGATTTACCTTTTTCAAAATTGTCCAAGTTAAGTTTGCCTGCTCCAAGGATGCCCGTGCTAAATTAGCGCGAGTTAAGTCGGCGCCCCTAAAATTTACATAATGCAATTGAGAATCGCTTAAATCTGCCGCCACCAAACTAGCGCCTTCTAAGTTAGCGCCCTGCAATTTTGCTCCTTGGAGGTTAACGCCTTCTAAATCAACGCCTCCTAAATCTAATTCTTTCAAAAAAGCACGGCTCAAATTGACCCCACTCAAAGAAGCGCCATAAAGCTTTGCCCCAATAAGTCTCGCTTCAGATAAATTTGCCCAGTTTAAATTAACCCCACTCAGATTGGCATCTCGTAGATTGGATCTGTGCAAATTAGCACCACAAAGATTTGCGCCCCAAAGGTTGGCACGTCTGAGATTTGCACCACTAAAATTTGCACCACTGAGTTTAGCTCTTGGTAATTTTGACTTCACCAAAAAAGCTCCCCTCAAATTGGCTTTAGTCAGTTCTGCCTCGACTAATTTAGTTTCGCTCATTTTGGCAAAACTGAAATTAGCCCAGTTCATCTGAGCACCACTGAAGTCTGATTTCAGTAAAAAGGCTCGACTGAAATTGACCCCTCTTAGGTTGGCGCCAGCAAAGTTAACACCAATTAAGGTGACTCCGCTCAAGTTTTCGCCACCCAAGTCAACTCCTGCAAAATCTCGACTTCCTTGCTCATATAGCCGGAGAAGCTTTCTCACTTCCATTGAGTCGTTACTCCCATCAATAATGGATTACAAGTAATTAATCAAAATACTTGTGTTAGTCACTAAAATTTGTTGAGTAATTAGTATTAATTGTTACTTTTTGAAAGTTAAATTTATTTTGTTAAAAGTGGATCTTGGCAATCGGTCAAACAAATTAAAAGCTAAGGTTTGGGGCGATTTTTTGCGGCACGTGCCAAGATTCCCCTCAGATAATTGCCTAGCTCAAAATCTAACCATACCTTTAATAGTGTAGCAATTAAGTAGATGAAACCCCTGCCAAGTTTAAAGTAGTGGTTGCTCAGGCATCAGAGAATAGACTTGACCATCAATTAACAAGCGAGTAATTCCTTTGGCTTGCAAATGAGAGCAAGTCTTTTGCAGCATCCGACCATCGGGAACTTTAATCACTCGTTGAGAGCGGTTAGAAAAACGCCGTGCCACTCTGTGATTATCAAATACTGGCAAGGTTTTTTCTTGAATTTCTTCGATGGGAATGCGACCTAGATCACCAAACTCCTTTAGAGGACGAGCAATTAACTCAGCAGCACGGTCTACAACCAGATAGCAAGTTTTAGGCAGAGACGCCTCAGAAAGGGGTAAAACCTGGATGTTAGCGCCACTGGCGATACGAGTTTTGATTAGTCCTTGAGTTCCTGCTTCGGCTGAATCATAATCCCAGTCATCATCATCGTCATCGTCATCATCGTCATCATCGTCCTCGTCCTCATCGTCCTCATCCAAATCCATCAAATCATCGTCGAGCAAATCCTCTAAGTGACGACTATTTTTGCGTGGCTTAATCTCAACCAAGGCTTCAGCCAAATCCTCAGTGTCGCTTTCTGAGGCAGGCGTCATATCCAATTGCAACTCACTTTGTATCACCCGTGGTTTAGGCACAGGATCAGGCGTAACTGAGGAACGGCGGCGCCGCCATCGCTGAGAGGTAGAAACTGATTCCGACTCATCAGTTTCTGTGGGTACTTCGTGGTCGTCGTCGTGGTCGTCGTGGTCGTCGTCGGGTTGTTGAAGTTCAGATTTTACTGATGTGGTTTCGACAATTGGAGTTGTGTTGTTACCACGATTTGAGCGCTTTTGCTGAATCAGTGCTTCATAATCTGACTCTAGCAAACTGCTTTTGAGAATGCGGCTAATCGTCGAGTTACTGACATCATAACGAGTTGCCAAGGTTGAGGTTGTCTCTTCCAGGCGTTGGTACAGGTTAAGGATATCTTTTTTGTCAGCATCAGTTAGTTTTCTGGGACTCATGACCTTCCTTCAGTTCGCTTACGACCACCCCGACGGGAGCGGATTGAAATGTCAAATTCAAGAGCAGCGCCAATGGCAAATAGGACACCACTGAAAACATAAAAGACATCAAGTAGTCCTCCGCTTTCATAATTTTCATAGCTGGCTGCGTACTTTGTCCACATATCAGCAATGTAGAGGGCAATGGTTGCAGCAGCAATCATCCGCCAAGACTGGACAAAACGTCCGCCCCAAAATGCTAATAGAAGAGTTGCGGCAATAATCAGCAGAAAAACATCTCCAATGATGTAGGAAAGGTTCACAGGCACAGCCAAGGGATTAAGTGTCTTTTCAATGGCTATTGCCCAAGCTGGGGCATTATTATTACCCTCAATGGCAGGTGCAATTGGGGCAGCGGCGTTTGTAGCCTGGGAGGCTGTCGTCTGCTCAATAGTTGTGTTTGGGGCAGTGGCATCAGCTTCTGGTGAATTATTGGGAGTAATTAGGTAAACCCAAACTGCTAAAGAAATACCCAAAACAGCGATCGCAGCCACTGTCAGCCATTGCCAAGGCTCCAAATTTAAGCGTCGGGGTAAAATGGCTAAAACCATACCCCAGCCGACAAAAACATAGACTAGCAAGTAAAACAAATCAGCGGGTGAGACATCAGCATTGAGTTCCCAGTACAGCTCCCACACCCCAAAGATTAAGCCCCCAATAAAATAACAAAGCATTCCTAAACCAATGCCAAGCCAAACATTACGTCCACTAGCAATATTAGGGCTGCGCCAATTTCTATAGCAAAGGTAAGTCGCTGCTAGAAAAGGTAATAATTCCAAAAGATAGGTACCAATCATGTACCAAAGCGGACGCTCTTCCCCAGGCGAGGAAATACTAAATAGCAGAAAAAATAACAGAGATATTACTGCCCAAGCAATTCCAGCATAGACGACTTTTTGACCCGTCAGCAGGGAGGTAGTCTCGGATGGTTTTTCGACAGAGCTGCTCATAAGACTTTCTTTGAGATTACTGCAAAAAGGGAAATCATAATAAACCGATGTGTTTAATTGACATTATCGGTTGAGTAACCAGCATTAGCCTCTGTGTAGCCAAAAATGGTTATTTTATTTAACTGTTCTTCTAGATTATCGCCAAAGTTTACCAAGAGGAGATGATTGAAGCCACTGCATAAACTGAGTAATCTCAGTTGCTGGCATATCTTGCAATATATCGCTGACTCCTTCAGCAAAGTTAGTATTTCCAAAATAGTCTTTACCAAGGCGATGAAGTTCCTGTAATAGTGTAATTAAATGATGTTCCTCCCAAGCTGGAACTTGCAGACTGGTTAGGGGATCAACCGTTAGCAAGTTGTTGATGGCTTGCGCTGAGTCAGCTTGAGGAAAGTGCCATTGCTGAAAGATTTTAGCCATTTCTTTTTGAAATAATCCGGCTTGTCTTGCTCCTAAAAGATCTTCAATATCTATATAAACTGTTTGTAACAATAAAAGACAAGCTTGAGTGTAAGGTACAACTTTTGAGTCGGGACCAACCTCTGTTCCCAATTGCTCTAAACGGATTTTTCCCCAGACGCTATGACGGTCAGGTTCTTCTAACAGGACACAGACTTTACCTCGATTATCTGTGAGATCTCGCCAAAAGGCTTTGGCTTCTTCTGCCTGCTTGGCGCTAAACACACTGATCAAGCGAAAGGTTTGCCCCTGATAGGTGAGAATTGGGATTTGTTGCTCTCGCTTCGGATGTTGAATGCTGGATATATCAACATCCTGCCTTTTCAAAATAAACATGATACTGGCAAATGAATCGTGTGACCGTGCCGCGTGGTTCTGTAGGGAAGCGCTTTAATAACCCAACATCCTATTCCTTGCCAGAATGCTTGTCTGGCTAGATGCTGCAATAGACACTTTAGGTTTGAGCCTTTTGATTTATTGCCTTGTGTCATACCACCTTGAGACAAACACCTTCTGGATGATAGGTTTATAGTTTACCTTGACCGTCAAGCGGCTTAAGGTTGGTTGGGTTTTGCAGGGCTAAAATTTAGTTTGCCCAATCAGCGCTTTTCCCCGATATAATACTTGATACCCTCAGATTACTCTTTATTTGAGAGCAATCATCAATTTTCGGTCTGAAGTGTTTGTCAATTTCTCCTTCTACAAAAATGTCAGTGTAAACCATCTGTTCGGTCGCTCATCTGTCTCAAGTTCTGTATTATAAACTTATGCTCTCGTAGCTCAGGGGATAGAGCAAGGGATTTCTAATCCCTTGGTCGTAGGTTCGAATCCTACCGAGGGCGTACTCTGATAACTCAATCAACCCCATTTCTGGGAAAACTGACACAAAATATCTTGTGTCAGTTTTTTTTGCTGAGGTTAGCTGTTAGGTTTGAGTGGGCTATTTGTGCCGCCAGCAGCTTATCGGGTTAAGTCTGGCAGCACAGGGAAGCTCTTTCTCTAATTTAAATTTAGGGCAGGCGTAAGGAAAGTGCCTCTCGCGCTTGTTCTCGATCATCAAAGTGTATTTTTTCAGTACCGAGAATTTGGTAATCTTCGTGACCTTTGCCGGCAATTAAGACGCCATCTCCTGGTTGTGCCTGTAAAATTGCCGTGCGAATTGCTGTAGCCCGATCGCATATTACCATTGCTTCGATTGCTGCCGGAATTCCTGCCAAAACATCTTCTAAAATCTTTTCTGGATCTTCTGTACGGGGGTTATCGGAAGTCAACACCGCTATATCAGCCAGCTCTGCAGCAATTTTACCCATCTTAGGACGCTTAGTGCGGTCGCGATCGCCTCCACAACCGAACACACAAATCAGCTTACCCGCAATAAAGGGTCGTGCTGCCTTAATTAAATTTTCTAAACTATCAGGGGTATGAGCATAATCGACAATCACACTAACATCTGATGCCTGAACTTGTACCCGTTCCATGCGCCCCGGCACTCCCTGAAATTCCGGCAATGCCTTCACCACCGTTTCTAGCTCTAATCCCAGATGCAAAACGGCACCAACTGCCGCCAGCATATTGGCTAAATTATACTGACCCACCAACGGCAAACGGAAGGGCGCCTCACCCTTTGGCGTATGCAAAATACCACTCACACCAGTTGACTCATACTGCAAGTCACTTGTCCATAAGTCCGCCGACTGATTTAGCACACTGTAACTCCAAACCCGCTCAGTCGGCAGTTGCTCAATTAACTTTTTCCCATAAACATCATCAAGATTAATCACTGCCCTGCCTTGCAAATAATCATCCCCAAATAACAGCGCCTTTGCCGCAAAATAATCCTCCATATCGCGGTGGTAGTCCAAATGGTCTTGGGTAAGATTGGTAAATACCGCTACCTCAAAAGGACAACCCAACACCCGTTGTTGTGCCAAAGCATGGGAACTCACCTCCATTACACCCAACTGGCAACCGGCTGCCCTTGCGGAAGCTAGCTGTTGTTGCAATTCCACAGCAAAGGGTGTGGTGTGTACGGCTGTTTGCTCAAATCCGGGCCAACGGGCGCATAATGTACCCAGAAGCGCTGTTGGTAAATGAGCTTGAGTTAAGAGAAATTCAATTAGATAGGTGGTTGTCGTTTTGCCATTTGTGCCAGTCACGCCCACCAACTTCAGCTTTTGTGCTGGGTTATCGTAAAAGGTGGCGGCAGCTTGGGTACAGGCTAAGGTGATATTTTCAGCAGTAATAATACAAGGGCTGGCTGCTTCTGAAAGGCTGTTTGTTTTTGCTGCAGCTTGGGGAGAAATGATCGCAGCAATGGCACCGGAGGCGATCGCACTCTGCCAAAATTCTCCTCCATCAACTCGTGTTCCTGGCATCCCAATAAATAAATCACCTGCTGAACACGCATGGGAATTAGTAGAAATCCCCTTGACTTGCAGCTCTAATGCCTCATGGCTCGGCATTTGCACTTTAGAGAAAGAAATCGTCGCCAATAATTCACGTAGCTTCATCGCCAAATCCTCACAAATCTAGGTATCAATAATTCTTCCCTTTGCTTTATTTTTGCTGATCTACTGATAAATATTTCTGTAACATTCGCTCCAATTGCGCTACTGTTAAGCGCGGAGAAGGGCGGGGCAGCATTTCTTCAATGCCAGCAACTTGTCTACATAACACAGGTACTTCATACTGATAAGCCTGAAACCAATCATCCTGACTAGTAATATCTCGCACTTCTAATTCCAGATTCAATCCTTCGATCTGTTCTAATTTTTCTTGCAGTCCTTCGCACAAATGACAACCGGGCTTACTGTAAAGAATTAATTGCATTTTTGTCTCCAAATTAGCTTGGGTTTTATCTTAAACACACCGAAATCTCTGGTTTTGTGAAATAGAAATTTTAAGCTTTGGCTGAGGGTAAACTGCCATGTGCCCCAAATTTCAGGGCGCTTGATTAAATCTCCAATCAACGGCTAGTTTTTAGAGTCCAGACTGTATATATTTTTGCCATAACCCAGTCAAGTTATGTATATTCAATTAATATTGATACTGTTTAAACTCCTCTAAATATCTGACAAAAACGATTTTATGACCCAATCAACTCCATCACCGCTGCAACTGCCTAACTTTGACCTAGATGAACTGAATCAACGTTACGACACTGCTCATCCCAAAGAAGTCTTAGCTTGGTGTGTTGAAAATATCCCAACAGGTCTGGTGCAGACTAGTGCCTTTAATGTTGATGATTTGGTCATTACTGATATTCTCTACCGTGACCTGAAACCTGCAACACCAGTGCCGGTGATTTTTTTGGATACGTTGTATCATTTTCCCCAAACTTTAGAACTCGTCAAGCAAGCAATTGAGGTCTACAATCTGGACTTGAAAACTTATAAAATGCCAGATGTTGATTCTCGTGATGCTTTTGTGGCTAAATATGGCGAGGCACTTTGGGATACGGATATTCAACAATTCCATCATGTAACTAAGATTGAGCCATTGCAACGCGGTTTGGCAGACCTTAATACCGTTGCCTGGATCACTGGACGACGCCGGGATCAAGCGGTAACTCGTGCCGAGATGCCGATTTTTGAAATTGATGGTGTTGGACGCCTCAAAGTTAATCCGATCGCTAGCTGGACTCGTAAAGAAACCTGGCCCTATGTTCATGAACATAATGTGATCTACAATCCTCTACATGACCAAGGTTATCCGAGTATTGGTGATGAACCAATTACCACCAAAGTTGGAGAAGGTGAGGACGAACGTGCCGGACGTTGGCGCGGCACTGGTAAAACTGAGTGTGGTATTCATATCTAAATTTTTTGCTACTGGTTTTTAGCCTTAATGGGGAGAAGTTTTTGATTAATTAGCTTTCTCTCCATTATTTTTTAGCGATCGCTGTTTGATCAGATCACAACTAATCTTTCCTGTAACAATTTTGCTGTCTTCTGAAGGTTACAGAATTTGTTAAGTAATATTTTTGATTATTGACTGTAAGCTTACTTGTTAAAAGTTAGCTAAATTACTTTTTATTTATTAGCGTGGCAGAAGCTTGCGGCAGTTCCTCAGCTTAATTGAGCGCTCTGAAGCAACCGCCTCAAGTTGACAATAAACCTTATTTAAGGCGGCATCTTTAGAAAACCAATTTTAATTAAGTTTCTCTAAGGGTTGCATAAACCCTTGACATTCTTTTGGAAGATTTACTAATAATGGCAAGAAGAACAAACGGCTAGTCTGATGTTCAGATCTGCCTAAAAATGGCTGGTTTCCCGCCTGCCTATATATTCTGGCTTATTTATCAGGACGATTATCATGTCAGGAAATCAGGGACTTCTTCCGAACTACCAAGATTCCTTCGCAAGACTTGGGGACATCCTTAGTATCTTGAGGCTACAAAATGATAGCTCCCTAACCAACAAATTCAGTCAAACCTTTGAAACACGCCGCTTTCAACTAGGCGATGAATTAACTATCTACAATACTGTAGCGAACTCATCAGATTCTGTTCATCAGCAACATAATGACTGTGGTTTTTACATTATCAACCAAGGTCGGGTGCGATTATTAGGCGTAGATACCTCAGATCAACGTGAAATTTCAGCAATGGTGCTGGAAACTGGCGAAAGCTTTGGCACAGAAACGGTATTTGCCAATATTCCTGGTTTAAGTCGTGCGATCGCAGCTTGTGATGGAGAAATTACCTGGATTGATTTTGCTCAACTACAACCGTGGTTAGAACAACTGCCCCAATTACAAGCATATCTATCCTCAACTGCTAACGCTAGGGCAAAACTGCTATTTTTCAAAACGGCAACTGATTTGCGTCGCTTGTCAGGGCGGCAATTACAAGAATTGCTGCCTTATCTCAAAGAAATCACCATTCTAGCCGGAGTATCATTATCGCTTTCTTGTCAAGATGGACATTTTTGGCTAGCTAGCGGTGAAATTAATGGTCTTAACCTTGTCACAAATTGGAGTGATCCCACTCCTACAGATTGGATCGCCCAAACTGATGTTGTAGTATACCAACTGCCGGCGGAGCATCAAGAAATAGCCATCACTTTAGGCATTACACAACAAGCAGCAGATCATAACGGACACAAACCGCAATTTAAACCGCCAAGAGCAACCAGAAACCTAGCACCTACAACGCCAGCAACCCCAACCAATAGTACTTCACCCCTTGATGCCGCCAAAGCAGATCAACCAGTTTTTCCCGAACCCGCAAGGCGTCGTCGGATCGGACGTGCTTGGTGGCAACGTTATCCTTTTATTCAACAACAAAGTTCTTCCGATTGCGGTGCAGCTTGTTTGGCAATGATTGGACAGTATTGGGGTAAGCAATTTAGTCTGAATACTTTACGAAATCTAGCAGGAGTTGGTCGCAGTGGCGCTTCTCTCAAAGGTATCACGACGGCTGCTGAAAGTTTAGGATTTCAAGCACGACCAGTACGAGCCTCTTTAAGCCGTTTATCTGATCAAACTAATCCTTGGATCGCCCATTGGGAAGGCAATCATTATATCGTCGTTTATCAAGTAAAAGGCGATCGCGTATTAGTTGCCGATCCCGCCGTCGGTAAGCGGCAGTTATCTCGTGCTGAATTTACCACAAGCTGGACAGGTTATGCCCTACTGCTCGATCCAACTACCCAATTTGAAGCTAATCAATCTGAAAAAAACTCCCTCGGACGTTTTTGGCAGTTACTCTGGCCCTATCGAGGTATTATCGGGCAAATCGTCCTTGCTTCATTACTACTACAAGTATTCGGTTTAGTTACGCCTCTATTTACCCAAATCATCCTAGATAAAGTAGTAGTTAATAAAAGCTTTGTAACCCTGCACGTCTTCGCACTAGGACTAATTTTATTTGGTATTTGGCGCACTGGCTTAACGGCAATCAGACAATATCTACTCGATTATTTTTCCAATCGCCTAGACTTAATCTTCATCAGCGGCTTTATCAACCACACCTTAAGATTACCGCTCAAATTCTTTGAATCGCGCCAAGTTGGTGACATCATTACCCGCGTCCAAGAAGCTCAAAAAATCCAAGTCTTCCTAACTAAGCAAGCCGTTTCCACCTGGCTCGATACCTTAATGGTATTTGTCTACATCGGCTTGATGAGCTATTACAACTGGCATCTTACCTTATTGGTACTAGCACTCATTCCACCTTTAGTAATTTTGACTGTGGTTGCTAGTCCATTTCTACGCCAGGTGTCGCGGGAAATCTTTAAAGAAGAAGCTGGGCAAAATTCTCTCTTGGTAGAAATGATCATGGGAGTAGCAACTGTTAAGGCGGCAGCATCAGAGCAAGAGGTGCGCTGGCGCTGGGAAGAACGCCTGACGGCTATGCTAAATATGAAGTTTAAAGGGCAAGCTGGGTAATGCTTTGCAGTCTACTGGTGGCTTAATTAATTCCGTCGGTAGTACGGCTTTGTTGTGGTATGGGGCAAATCTAGTAATTCAAGACCAGCTTACTATTGGTCAGTTTGTGGCTTTTAATATGCTAATTGGCAATGTAATTAACCCAATTTTGGCATTAATTAATCTTTGGGATGAGTTTCAAGAAATCTTGGTTTCTGTGGAACGTTTAAATGATATCTTTTTGGCGAAACCGGAAGAAAGCCCTCAAAATCCGCTCTTGATTTTACCGACATTACGGGGTGAAGTGAAGTTTGATAATGTTACTTTCCGTTATGACGAGGATGAGCAGCGCAATACTTTACAAAATATTTCTTTTGAGGCGCATTCTGGACAAACGATCGCTATTGTTGGTCGCAGTGGTTCGGGCAAAAGTACTTTAGTTAAGTTGCTCCAAGGTTTATATCAGCCAACTAGTGGGCAAATTATTGTTGATGAACATGATATTTGTCAGGTTTCGCCCCAGTCGTTGCGTAGTCAGATGGGGGTTGTGCCGCAGGAGTGTTTTTTGTTTTCTGGCACGGTGCTAGAAAATATCACTTTATATAGAAATGAATATAGCTTAGAGCAGGCGGTTGAAGCCGCCAAATTGGCAGAAGCGCATCCGTTTATTCAAGGTTTGGCTTTGGGTTATAACACTCGTGTAGGTGAGCAAGGTTCGATGCTTTCTGGAGGACAACGGCAGCGAATTGCGATCGCTCGTGCGCTGTTGGGTGATCCAAGAATTCTGCTCTTAGATGAGGCAACCAGTTCTCTTGATACTGAGTCGGAGCGCCGCTTTCAACAAAATTTAGCACGCATCAGTCGCGATCGCAGCACCTTTATTATTGCTCACCGCCTCTCCACGGTACGCAATGCTGACTGCATCTTGGTTTTAGATCGAGGTGTTTTGGTTGAGCGTGGCACTCACGATCAACTGATGGCACAGCAAGGACTTTACTACCACTTAGCACAGCAGCAGCTCGATCTTTAATTAGCCTGATGCCATCAGCTAGGTTACTTTTTTTTAATTCATCTTCACAAGATCTTCACAACAATATGTATCAAACTTGTCTAAAATCAGATCAGACTAAATATGCTACTTAAAAAACTGCATATTTATTAAGATTTCTCACACAGTCCGATCTCAATAAATTGTTTTTAAGTTAAATATCTTAGTTTTGCCCCCCTCAAGACTAAGGTATTTAACTCAAAGCCTAAAAACCAATATTTTGTGGTGCAAGCGCCGCTTAACAAAACATGGAAATCGATTTTTTAGTTAATCCTCCGCAACAACCTACCCTCAGTTCCTAAATAGTTTGCTTCAAAAATAAATATGACTTTTTGCATAAAAGATATAGCTCTTGGCAGTAAGTTAAAAAGGAGATCAAATTAGGAGAAGCATTGACAAGTTGATGTAAGCTTTTAGGCAGCTTTTTCCAACCAAACAACCGAATTCAGTAGTTTATAAGGGTGAAAAGCATGGAAAATAAAATACAAATTCTTGATACAAAACCATTAACAAACTCAGATTCTTTATCAATTTGCCCAGATGACAGCAGTGTTGAATCATTAATCAGAAAAAAATCTTACGCCCCTTCCAAAGCAACAACCATCTATGGAGGAACCCTAGCCTCAGCTCCAGCCAGCCTTCCCCTTGAGCAAAAGAATTCTACACCGCCAAAACCAGAGCCTGTAAGGAATTCAGCCAATTGGTCAGGCTCCTTGCAAGCTGTATTAGACCAGCCGCCAGCCTCGCTGCCTTTAAGGATGATGTGGGGTGGCTTGGCGTTTTGTCTGACGTTTGTGGCTTGGGCGACTTTTGGGCAAATTGATGAAGTTGGTCACGCTAGAGGGGTATTAATGCCTAAAGGTGATGTCTATAAAATCCACCCGATTGAATCTGGCAAAATTGCTTCAATTCGTACCAAAGAAGGGCAATTTGTCAAGGCAGGACAAGCTTTGGTTGAACTAGATACAGAATTTGCTCAAAAAGAAGTGGAGCGCCTGCAGCAGTCGTTAATGGCTGACAAAATCCAGTTGGCTCAAACCCAAGGCATGATTGAGAAAAATCAACTACAGGCGAATAACCGAGCAGCAATGGCAATAGCAGATGCTCAAGCTCAAGAGTCGGCAATAGCTCAGGCAAAGGCGAAGGCGGCGACGACGCAAGATGTGTTGCTTCAATTGCAAGCGGATATTGATGCCGATCGCACTCGGTTGCAAGGGTTAAAGTCTTTACCCGCGACGGTACAGGAAAGAGTTGCCCAATTGCAAGCAGATGTGGTTGCCCACAAAGCGCGGTTGGAAAAAATTAAACCGTTAGTTGATCAGGGGGCAATTTCTCAAGCACAGACATTTGCCATTGAGCAAGAAATTCGCGACAGGCAAAGTGCCATTACCAAGAGTCATTTGGATGAAGGTACAAGTACCAAAGAGCGTTTGTTTGAGGTGGAGCAAAATTTACGCGACAGGCAACGCACCCTTACCCAAAACCAAGGTGAATTAAAGCAGTCACTAGTAGAAGTTAACCGCCTGCAGGCTCTACTCGCTCAAAAGCTAGCTGAAGGTAAGACAGCTCAAGTGGAAGCACAGCAACAAATTCAGCAACTGCAACTGGAAATGACCAAACTTAAAGGCAAAACTGCTGACGATGAAAATTTGTTAAGTAGTGCCAAAACTAAGTTAAATCAACGCTATTTATATGCACCAGTTGAGGGTATTGTCTCTTCTTTAAATATCCGCAATATCGGTGAAGTTGTGCAAACTGGTCAAACTTTAGCAGAAATTGCCCCCAAAACTGCACCACTAGTTATTTCAGCAAGTCTGCCAAATCAAGAAGCAGGATTTGTCAAAATTGGAATGCCAGTGCAAGTTAAATTAGATGCTTATCCCTATCAAAATTACGGCGTCATTAGTGGCAAGGTGACTTCTATCTCTCCTGATAGTAAACAAGATAAGCAACTCGGCTCAGTGTATCAAGTAGAAGTATCTCTAGATCGTCACTCGATTACGGCAAATAAACAGACAATTCAGTTTAAGAGTGGTCAAGCTGCTACGGTAGAAATTATTACCCGTCGCCGCCATATTTCCGACATTTTGCTTGATCCGATCCGTCAGTTACAAAAAGGCGGCATAAATCTTTAGAGTTTTTGGGAACTTGTTCTACTAACTTGAAGTTTTTGATGACTTTTTCGGCAATTTAATCAAGTCAACTGTAAGACATCTAACAATCATTGAACTGCAGAGAGAAAATTATGACTCAGCGAATTCCTTGTGCTAACCAAAACTTTAACAAAACCATTAGCACAGAGCAATTGAATCAAATTGTTGAAGCGATTTTGGCAGGAAAGTATTCTTGGGCTTGTGTTTTGCTGCTACGTTGTTCTGGTTATAATCCTCTCCATTACATCCCCTACCGAACTTATAATCGGTTGGTCAAAGAAAACTGCCAAATTGGCAACACAAAAGACACCGAATCTACTAAAGCATACCACATTAATCATGCTCAAAACAATTCTAATTGTGGATCTGGCAAGCGGTTGACTTTGATTAGCGATCTGCCTTATGTAGAAGACCTTACTGAAACAGAATCGCTCAAAGGTAGTAATTTGGGAGTGTTTGAACCGCATTTACAAATTAAGTGGATACCTAAATTTACAGGATTATTCGGTTGTGATAGGTGATTATTTAGAACCGTCAAAAACTAGATTATTTCTTGAGCTAATTTCCATCTCGTTCTTCAGACTCAAAGAGCGGGATGTTTTTTTGCCACAGTTTACTTAATATAAATTATTACAAATAAATCTCAAAATCTGCCAAAACGGCAACATATTTTAGGCAAGGTTGACTAGATTTTAGGAACGAAGCCATCTGATCTAAGTTGTCTTCAAGCCCAAAGGATTGTAAACAAGAAGAAAGTTATGAACATTGTCGATTTAGACGTTCTAGAAGTCCTTTCTCAAGCTAACCAAGTAGAGATTAGTGGTTGCTTTGCTTGGGCGAGAGCAAGGGCGCGTGCTGCTGGTAGATTCACCAGAATCCGCACTTTTCGTTATATTTACAGTGGCGCTAACGGCTCTGTATCTTTATCTGGTTCTTCCTCATCATCTTCCTGAATTAGTTATCTAGAGCTTTGTTATTCAATTAGCCAAAACCTGCTTGATTGGTGTAGATGCCAAAAATTGAGCAGGTTTTTTGTTTAGCTTGTAAGGTAAACTCGTCCCCAAAATTACTGCCGTTAATGATTAACTTCATCGTTCCTTTAAAAACGAGTGTCAACTTCATAATCTCTTTAAAAATAAACTGCCAAAATGGCAACAATATTTTTGATAATAGTATTTTTTAGACTGAGTTACTGATAGAATCATGAAGAAAAATATTATTCAATTAATCTGCCAATTTGGCAACATCCTTTAAAAAAACCTGGCTATATTAGATTCATAGCAACCAAGCAAACCCGCCGAGTTGTTGAAACGAAAAAAACATTTGTTCTAGGAGAAAACCATGATTATTCGTGACTTAGAAGTTTTAGAAGTTGTCTCAGAAAAAGCTCAAGTTGAAGGTGGTTGGTACTATTATTATCCAAGTGCGAATGCGAATGCTAATGCCCATGCTCTCGCAGTTGGATTTAATACCTATACCTCTACCTACACCAACACACAAGCCGTTGCTGGTGTCTTCTCTTCCTCTAACTCTGGCTCTCACTCCAGCGCTCATTAATACTCTCAACTTTTTAGTCAGTAATTGGGCATTAAAAAGCTTGATGCCCTGTTAAATTTTCGCTTCAAACTGACTAAAAGACACTAAGTTAATTTGGTTTGGCTAAAAATCGCAAAACTCATAGCTTTCAGATGATTTTTAGCCTGTATTTACCCGAAACATCATCAATTTGCGAACTAGGAGAAAACCATGATTATTCGTGATTTAGAAGTTTTAGAAGTTGTTTCAGAAAAAGCTCAGGTTGAAGGTGGTTGGTACAACTACTGCTATTATCCAAGTGCGAATGCTAATGCTAGTGCGAATGCTCTCGCAGTTGGATTTAATACCTACACTTCCACTTATACCAATACCCAAGCCGTCGCTGGTGTCTTCTCTTCCTCCAACTCTGGCTCTCACTCCAGCGCTCATTAATACTCTCAACTTTTCAGTCAGTAATTGGGCATGAAAAAGCTTACTTCCTTAAGTTTAAAGCTTTTAGATTGTTCAATCAAGAAATCGCTGAAAGTAAATTATTTGATAAGCTTTCAGCGATGTTTTAAGATCATAAGAGGACATCATGAGCAAACTAACAGTTGTTGATTTAGATTTTTTAACAAGTGAATACCATCGCCACAATCAAGTAGAAGGTGGTTATCAGCCGTATTTCAGTGCTTACGTCGCTGCTTCTGCCCATGCTAATGCTATAGCTAATGTTGGGGTTGATGTCTATATCTCTCCTTCTTTTCAGGGGGTAGCGACATACAATGCCTCAGCCTCATCTGCTGGTGCTGGTGCTGGCGCGGCGTCTGTTAATGGTGTTGCCTATGCCTCAACATCGGTTGCAGTTGGTGCTTCCTAAACCTTACTTTTGAGTGAGCAAACTTTGGCAAGTAAGGTTACCAAAATGGGAGTGATATACCCAAGCTTTTGTACAACTTCTACAAAATTCACTCCAAGTTGACTAACTATTCTATCCCTACTTATTTTTGATTTTTATAAAATAGGTAGGTGTTTTTCTGTAAATTAAACATTATTTTTCACCAAAAACTAGTATTAACAATCTTTAAAGTTTAACTCTATTCAAGTATTAGTAATGATATTATAGAAGTAGTTTTAAGTACTGCTGATAAAAATAAGCAGGCTACTTTAATTAATAGTAACTTCATAATTGTAACAAGCCTGCATATTCAAAATTGAGCAACTGACTGTTAAGCGTAAACTGCAATGATCAATAATCTTGACAAACTATCTATAGAAGCGGATGAACTTGTTGAATATTTGAAAAAGAACGTTCAACTAAAAGAAGTTTATGAAAAGATTTTACATCAAAAAATTATTGCTCAAGCAGCTCAGGAAAAAGGTATAACAGTTACTACCGAAGAAATTCAGGAGCAAGCTGATCAGATGCGCTTTGAAAGACGTTTGGAAAAAGCCTCTGAAACCTTGGCATGGTTGGCAGATCAGATAATGACTCCTGATGAGTGGGAAGCAGGAATACGCGATCGCTTACTTACTAAAAAATTAGCAAATGTCCTATTTGCTAAAGAAGTCGAAAAGTTTTTTGCTCAAAATCGTTTAGATTTTGACCAAGTGCTACTTTATCAAATTATGGTGGGCGACGAAAAGCTGGCACAAGAACTTTTTTATCAGCTTGAAGAGCAAGAAATTAGTTTTTATGAAGCTGCTCATATATATGATATTGATGAAAAACGCCGAGAACAATGTGGGTTTGAGGGTAAAATTGACCGATGGACTTTAGCTCCTGAAATAGCTGCTATTGTCTTTGTTGCAAAATTAGGGGAAGCGATTAAGCCGCTCAAAGCTGAACAAGGATATCGTATTTTTATGGTGGAAAAATTTATCCCGGCTGAATTAACTCCTGAAAGATATCAAACTATTTTAGACAATCTTTTTAAGGAGTGGCTAGCTAGCGAATTAACTTATTTGCTTCATAGTTAAATGAAGCAATAATCTGATTAAATTGAGTTAGTTAATTAGATAACAAGATAGGATCTCAATCATGACCAACAAACAAGTTTTATTTCAACGAATTGTCTCTGCTGACGGCAAACATATCGCAGAAGCGATCGCTTCTAGCAGCGGCAGTACAATCAGTCAATCTGTTACAGTCAAAATAGCTTCTGGTCAATCTTCTAGTAGTAGCTCATCCTCTAGCAGCTCTAAAACTCAGTAAACCCCATTTACAATAGACTCAAAATGTTCTGATGCTAACCCGCCATTAATAGCGGGTTAGCATCAGAACTCTAAGCCTCAATTACTGTCCTGAGATTAATTTAAGGAATTTAAAAAATCAAAGGTGCTAACGCTTGCCTGAGTAACTTTAGTTTCTACCAAAGTTAGATAAGTTTGATTTTCAAAAGAGCGGTAATATTTGCCCTGGAATAAAGCTTCGATTGATTCATCTCCCCCACCAAAAGAAGTAGAAATATCCTGAAAATTATACGAGATGTATTGGCTAATATTATAGTTAACAGAATCATCATTGTCGGCACTACTTAAATTGCCACCTAAAAAGAAACTGTCTAATAAAATGTTAGAATCGTCATTGTTTTGATAAACTTGAAAAGCAATTTGTCCAAAAGAATTTGCTGTTTCGATTGAGGAGTTATCAGCAGAAGTTGCTAAATCTAATAAAGTAGAGAAATTAAAAGAAAAAGTTTCACCAGCGCCAACATTAAACTTGTAGCCACCAAGCCCTGCGAAACTTTGTGCTACACCTAAGTAACTATTACCATCACCATAGGCATAAGTATTGGCATTATTAAATGCTGTAGTTAGAGAAGCTGAAGGATCAGTTAAAAACTCAGCATTAGCACTAGCGGACGACTGCGCCGATCCATCATTTATTGTGGTAAAAGTATTAGTGTCAGTATTTGTCATGACCTCAAAAGGATTATGACTAAAAAAACTAAAATCCATACTGGCATTTGCACAAGATTCAGAAGCGGCAAAACTCGGTGAAGCGACGAATACTGAACCAGTGACTAATGGTGCAACTGACAAAAACAAACGTGTGGCTAGTTTGAAGGTGAATTTCATGGGTGCTTCCTTTGATTTACAGAGATTTTAGAGAAAAAAGCTTTTAATCTGTCTTATGAGGCTGACTAAATTACTTACAGAAATGCACCTAGATTTAGAAGAAAATATGCTTAATTAAGCAAAATAATCTTCAAGGTAGATAGTTAAAGTTGCTTGAAAAAAGTGGTTTTTGGTTTAAAATAAGTAAAAAGAAGTTTGGTAGTGCTAACTAAAACTACTAATTCGATTTACTTACTTATTATCCTAAGCCAAATGGCTGAGTTAGCTGTAAAGAGCGTGTAAGTAAACATAATTTTTGTTTGAAGATTGTGTAAGTTAATTTCAATCTAAAATTTAAAATGAGGCTACAACCCTTAATCAGTACACCTTTAGGACTAAATCATAGAGGCTGTAATGGATGGAGATAACCGAGGCGATAAATAGGTTGTGCTTATAGCGATAGCGGAATATATGTAAATTAGTCTTATTACTTTATGCAACCTTGATTTAAAACTAGATTGTATGAACTTTAGGTAAACTTAGGAATATTTATTAATATTGTTTCATAATAAACTCACAATAATATAAGTTATATAATCTGTTGAGATCTTAATTGTAGTCTTAAGTTTCTTAACTATCTAGCGGCTAAATTTTTATGTTAAATAAGACGAAGAAGCCTTTAGCAACAATTACCGCTGCAATAACTTTGCTAGCGACGGCGAATGCAGGCAGTGCCGCGCCTGTTGTACTCTACGACGGTACTCAAACCCCTGATCAACAGCAATGGATTTACAACTCCACTTCTCCTGCTGCGGTTGTTAGACAGACGCTTAGAGGCACAATCCTTGATACGACGGCTGATAACGGTATGTATGCAGGCTACTTTAAGGTATCGCCTGTTAGGCTTGACCGCAACAAAGGATATACTGTTAAGTTCAAAGTACGAGTTACTAGCCAAAGTAGCGCCTCAAATAATCGTGCAGGTTTTAGCATTATTGTTAATAGTGACGCTCGAATTGGTACACAACCTTACGGTATAGAATTAGGATTCTGGAAAAATAGTATTTGGGCGCAAAATGTCGGATTTACCCGTGGTGAAGAAAAAAGTATCAAAACTTATGCTCTCTGGCGTACCTATACTTTAGCGGTTCAAGGCGATCAGTATCAGCTATTTGTTAATAACTCTCCTAAACCAATTCTCCAAGGTCAATTACGGCAATATACAGGATTTAACCCGCCTGCTGGAGTGCCAGATGTTTATAAGATTCCTAATCTGATTTTTCTAGGCGACGACACAACATCTGCTAGTGCAAGAGTAATGATTGGTCCTGTTGAGGTTAATGCTAATTAAAATTGATTAATCATTAATTGCTTAAACAACAGAATGCCTATTTTTAGTTAAAAATCACACTTTAAAAACCAGAAAAATTGATTATTTTACAAATATTTCTTTTTGATGAGATGTTGTGTCTGTGACCTCCAAAGGTAAAAAGATGGTCATGACTTCACCTTCTTGAGGACGCTGCCGCACAATTAGCTTGCCACCCAAAATTTGAAAGAGATGCTTTGTGACATTAAGATTTAAGCTAAGGCTGCCAGTTTCGGGTTGAAACATTAATAACTGACCAATTGACTTTAAGGTTGAACAACTTTCTGTTGTCTTAGCGGTTTTTTCTGGGTCAGATTGAGAGTAAAATTGCAATTTTAATTGGTCGCCAGTCGGTGTTACTTGTACCTGAATATGACTTTTGGGAGGCAGAGAACGAGTAAAATTTTCCATTAAACCTGTTAGTACCTGGTCGAGCATTGCCGGGTTACTAACAACTGTCGGCAACTGTTGTGGTAAGACAATATCTAACGTCAAGTCACGCCGTTGTGCCTGCTTTTGCCAGCGAGTAATACTTTGTTGAAAAAGTTGATCTAAAGACATAGAAGTTAAATTTACCGACACTTGTTTAGTCGCAGTAGTTTCTAATTCTACTGCTCTAAAAATCAACTCCATACGGTTAATTTGCTCGGTACATTCATGGTCAATAATTTCTAAACGCCGCACGACTTCTGAGGCGAGATCCTGACGCTTCAACAGCAATTTGGTTAAGGTACGAATTGTTGTTAAAGGCGTCCTAATTTCGTGGGTAAGAGCTTTGAGCAATTCCACATCTGGAGTTGCTTCATGAGGCGTCCAAGCCTTAGTGGTACGTTCTTCTTTTCCTAGGGGTTCCCAATGACGACCCGTTTTGAAGGGATCACGAGGAAGCTGGACTGGTTTGGGATGATTAATTGGTAAGGTGGGAGGGATGCTGTGAATTGTCTCATTTTGTGGCAATTCTGGCAGATTTTTCAGCAGTTGACGACCAAAGTACATGACGATTTTGTAGTCTGGTGACTGTGGCGCAAACTTCTGCACAAGAGATTCTATTTGGGCAAGCTGAGAAGGACTGGTCAGTAGCAGCCGGGGTTGCAGTGTTAGCCATGCCTGCTGGATGTCTTCTGGGTCAAAGGAAAAACGAAACCCAGGAACGCCTTGGTCTTCTCCACAAACCATGACTAAACTGAAATTGCTGCTAAAAACTAGGCAAAACTGCTCGGCGCTGAGGGGATCTCCCGGAAGTAAAGGTAGTTGATGAGCGGTATTGATAGCGGGTTCTGGTTGCTGATGAAGTCCTGGGGGTAGATGGCAAGGCATTAATGCCAAGGTGTTGAAAATTTCGCTGGTAAATATGCCTGTTTGGAAGCGAGGCAGCAGACTGGGGTGACTAAGGACTGGTACGGGACTCGCTAAAACTAATCCTTGGATGGAATCTGCCTCGGAGTGGGAGGTTGGGGTAAATTGCAAGAGTAGTTGTTCTAAGGAAGCGATCGCACTTTTCCACTCTCTTTGTGCTTTGGTTGCCGCACTATTGTGTTGTACAGACCGTTCTCCTAGTTGACGATTTGTAACGCTTCCTTGACTATTTTCACTAAAACTTGCCTGTTCAAATCCAGGCAAAATCCATTCCTTGAGTCCAGTCTGTTCACGCTGGGCTAATACTTCACTTAAGCTTGGCAACAACCACTTTTGCACCACGATTTTTCCTTATGCACAACGATCGCACATTACCTAAAATTGTTTGCTTGTCCTGCTTATGAGAATACTGTATTTATTGAGCAAGCTTGGGGGGTACAACCGAACTTATTAGTCGCGATTTCCGTGTGTTTGCCATTCTTGTTGCTATACTAATTTTGCTTAGTTTTGGGCTAAAAGTGTCCAGACTTCTTACTCTTCAGCATTACCTGCTCTTTTCTAGACCACTGAAGCATTGCCACTAGCAGTTCTTATTTAATTGTGATCGAGGTAGTGTCAAAAATATCTAGCTTGGGCAAGTTGCCACACTGAGATCCTGCTTACCTAAACAAAAATACAACAAATCAAAATAGAATTGTCACAGATGATATATGACTAAGATATTAGCTGTTGAGCTTGGGCATTTTGGCTAATCAGCCGGGAATTTACTCTCACAAGCTTCCAATCTATAAAACGTTACTTTTCTATTATTTCAAACTTTCAGCTTAGGGCAGATAATTAGAAAATAATTGCACAAGAAAAGTTTCAAATGTTTAAAAAAACTAGATTTCCACAAATTCTCACATTTTTCTTGACTTTTTTGCTGGTTGTTGCCTGTAGTCAGAACAATCAACCAACGGCAAACAATAATACAGCTAATACATCGGCAGCAGACATACCAATTGGCATTGCTGTTGCCCAAACTAGCAATGTTGCTCTACTAGGTCAAGAACAAGTAGTCGGGGCAAAAATTGCCGAGCAGTTTTTTAATAAAAAAGGTGGTGTTAACGGTACACCAATTAAGTTAGTTTTTCAAGATACTGCTGGTGATGAACAAGGGGCAATTAATGCTTTTAATACTTTAATTAATCAAAATAAAGTTGTAGGTATTGTTGGTCCAACTTTATCACAGCAAGCCTTTGCTGCAGACCCCATTGCTGAACGTGCAAAAGTTTCTGTGCTGGGACCTTCTAATACAGCTAAAGGTATTCCTCAAATTGGGAATTATATTGCTCGTGTATCAGCGCCGGTGGCAGTTGTTGCTCCCAATGCCGTTAAACAAGCTCTCAAAATTAATCCTCAAATTAAGAAAGTAGCGGTCTTTTTTGCTCAAAACGATGCTTTTAGTAAGTCAGAAACTGAGACATTCCAAAAAACAGTAAAAGAGCAAAATCTAGATTTAGTAACGGTACAAAAATTTCAAACTACTGACACAGATTTTCAATCTCAAGCTACTAATGCAATTAATCTTAAGCCGGACTTGGTAATTATTTCAGGATTAGCTGCAGATGGTGGTAATTTAATCAAGCAACTACGTCAATTAGGATACAAGGGTTTAATTATTGGTGGTAACGGCTTGAATACCTCAAATCTTTTTACAGTTTGTCAAGCACAATGTAACGACGTTTTAATTGCTCAGGCTTATAGTCCAGAATTAACTAGTGAGATTAATAAGGCTTTCAGGGAAGCTTATAAAGCACAAAATAAGAAAGAACCTCCACAATTTAGTGCTCAAGCTTTTACTGGAGTTCAGGTATTTGTAGAAGCTTTAAAAGCCTTGGATAGTAATACCAAAATCAACACTTTATCTCTAGAGCAGTTACGCACCCAGTTGAATAAACAAATATTAGCTGGTCAATATGACACACCTCTAGGAGCAATTGCTTTTGATTCAGAAGGTGAAGTAAAACAAAGTCAGTTTTATGTAGCTCAAATCAAGATGGATTCTGACGGCAAGAATGGTAAGTTTGGCTTCTTGAAATAAACAGCTATTGGTCATTGATTATTTTATGATAATCAATGACTATTACTAATGACAAGTTATGGATTATACAACTTTCTTACAAAAATTTTTAAATGGTTTATCCATCGGCAGTGTTTATGCAATTTTTGCTTTAGGCTATACTTTGGTTTTCTCAATCTTAGGAATTATTAATTTTGCTCACGGTGCAATCTTTACTCTAGGCGCATACTTTACTTATACTCTGAGTGGCGGTGTTTTTGGCTTTAACGGTTTGCTAGCTAATGCTTCTTTGCCGATAAAATTGCCATTCATTATTGCTTTGTTTGTCGGTAGTTTTTTAGCTGGTATTGCTGGAGTTATTGTAGAACGTTTAGCCTTCAAACCCTTACGAGATCGTGGTGCAGATCCTTTACTGACTTTAGTTTCAAGTTTAGGTGCAGCGGTTGTAATTGTTAATTTAATTCAGTACTTAGTAGGAGCAGAAATTTATACTTTTCCTGCTAATGCTTATGGTAATTTACCAGCAGCAATTAACTTTGGCACGACAGCCAGACCGATTACAATTCGCACTATTCAGGTGATAATTTTTGGAGTTTCTGCAATTATTTTAAGCATTCTAACTTATTTGATTAGTTTTACGAAAATAGGTAAAGCTTTGCAGGCTGTAGCTGAGGATGCAACAACAGCTAGTTTATTAGGAATTAATCCAGAACGCTTTATTTTATTAACGTTTTTTTTAAGTGGTTTTTTAGGCGGTTTAGCAGGTACATTAGTCGGATCTAGTGTTAGTATTGCGGGTCCCTATTTTGGCATTGCTTTTGGACTGAAGGGCTTGGGTGTCATTGTTTTGGGAGGATTAGGTAATATTCCTGGTGCTGTAGTTGGAGGCTTGATAATTGGTTTGGCAGAGGCATTTGTACCTTCAGAGTATTCTGGATATAAAGAAGCGATCGCTTTTGCTTTATTATTCGTTATGCTTTTAGTTAGACCCCAAGGATTACTGGGAAGAGCAAGAATAACAAAAGTTTAAATTTTCAAATCTTTTTTGTAGAGGTGAGAGGTATGAGCAGATAAAAAGATAATTCTTATTAAGAGTGTATACCCTTGCCTCCTTACAAGTTAAAACAATAAACTACTAATATAAAATGTCAGATTTTATTAATAACTATGGCTTTTTAATTGTATCAATGGTTTTAGGAGCAATTTTAGGGCTTTCAGTATATTTACCCTTAATGGCAGGTCAACTATCTCTAGCAACTCCAGGATTTTATGCTTTGGGTGGCTATATTGCCGCCATTTTATCAACTCAAGTCTTTAATACTGACACAATATTTCCCCTATCTTATTTATTATTAGAAATGCTGGCGGCAGGTTTAATCTCTGGAATACTAGCAGTTGCATTAGGAATTCCCGTGCTTCGTTTACGGGGAATTTATTTAGCAATTGCCACGATTGCTTTTGTAGAAATTCTCAGAGTTATCGCTTTAAATTTAGAAATCACCGGCGGCGCTGTCGGTATTTTTGCAATTCCTCAACCTTTTAAATCTCAAATTGAATATCTTTGGATTGCTCTACCATTACTAATTTTAAGTATGTTCTTTCTTTACCGCTTGGAAAGAATTCGAGCTGGACGTGCTTTAAATGCTATCCGTGAGGATGAATTAGCGGCTGATGCTATGGGTATTAACCCAACTTATTACAAGGTGCTATCTTTTAGTTTAGGAGCAATTTTAGCAGGATTAGTTGGTGCTGTTAGCGCTCATTTTCTGAATACTTGGAATGCTCGTCAAGGTACATTTGATGCTAGTATCATTTATTTAGCATTTGTGTTAATTGGTGGTTCCAAAACCTTTGTCGGACCCGTATTAGGAGGCATGGTATTAACTGCTTTGCCCGAAGCTTTAAGAGCTTTATCTGGCATCGGTAGTCTGCCAATTTGGTTAGCACAATTCCTCCGTGATGGTCGTTTGATTATCTTTGGTCTATTAATTGTAATTGGCAGTGTATTTTATCCACAAGGAATTATTACTCCAGATTTATTAAAACGATTGAAACCTTTGAAAAGAGACAGAAAATGAAGGCATCTCAGAATGATTTAAGCCCTGTATTAGAAGTTAGAAAAATTAGCCGCACTTTTGGGGGCTTAGTAGCTGTAAATGAAGTTTCTTTTATGGTGCAAAAAGGTGAAATATTTGGTTTAATTGGACCAAATGGGGCTGGTAAAACGACACTATTTAATTTAATTAGTGGTTTAATTCCTGCTTCAGGAGGTCAGCTTATTTATGAACAAGAAGAAATTACTAAACTTCGTCCTCATCAAATTGCTAGTAAGGGAATAGCACGAACTTTTCAAAATTTACGATTATTTGGTAATTTGACGGCTTTAGAAAATGTAGCAATTGCTGGTCATATTCATAATAAAACTGGTTTCATTCAAGGTATATTGGGATTACCTTTAGCTGCTGCTCAAGAACAAAAAACCTTCTCTCAAGCTTGGCAATTATTAGAATTAGTTGGACTTGCTGAAGAAGCAGAGCAACAAGCTCGTAACTTTGCTTATGGTGACCAAAGACGCCTAGAAATTGCCCGTGCCTTAGCCTTACAGCCCAAAGTTTTACTACTAGATGAACCTGCTGCAGGCATGAATCCCAATGAAAAAGGTGCATTAAGTGAATTAATTCAAGAAATTCGCAATTCTTTTAATTTGACTGTATTAGTAATCGAGCATCATGTCCCTTTAGTGATGGGATTGTGCGATCGCATTGCTGTGTTAGATTTCGGTCAGTTAATTGCTTTAGGTGAACCACAAAAAGTTAAAAATGACCCCGCAGTAATTGAAGCTTATTTAGGAGATGAAGATATAGTTGGTAATTAGTTGCTAATTGCAATAACTTTAGAAATACAATAACATTAATAACTAATGAAACCCTTATTAGAAATTAAGAACTTAGACATAAACTATGGTGCTATTCAAGCTCTCCAAAATACTAATCTAACTATTAATGAAGGTGAAATTGTTACTCTTATCGGAGCAAATGGCGCAGGGAAAAGTACAACTCTTAGAGCAATTTCTCGCTTAATTAATCCTTTAAAAGGACAGATTTTTTATAATGGACAAGAAATCACGCGCTATCGTCCCGATCATGTCGTGAAGCTTGGCATTGCCCAAAGTCCTGAAGGACGAAGGGTTTTGGCTCGACAAACAGTTTTGACAAATCTGGAATTGGGCGCTTATACTCGTTCTGATCGTTTAGGAATTAAAGCAGATATTGAACGTCAATTTATCACCTTCCCACGTTTAGGAGAACGTCGCCATCAGCTAGCAGGCACTCTCAGTGGTGGTGAACAGCAAATGTTAGCAATTGCCCGCGCTGTAATGAGTCGTCCCAAACTTTTGCTCCTTGATGAACCAAGTCTCGGTTTAGCACCTCAAATTGTCCGTGAAATTTTTTCAGTAATTCACCAGCTTCATGAGTTAGGAGTCACTATTTTATTAGTAGAACAAAATGCTAACTTAGCACTAAAAATTGCTCATAGAGGTTATGTTTTAGAAGCTGGACAACTTATTCTTACAGGTGCTGCCTCTGATCTTCTTCATGATCAGCGCGTCAAAAAAGCTTATCTCGGCTGAAATAATAAAAAGGCTCTTTGTGTTGCTTATTAGAAAATTATTACACCTGAAAGCTGGTAATAAGTAAAGGTGTAAAAGTAAAGAGTTTGTAAATTTTGGCAATTGCTTTAAGCTATCAGGCAGCTATAAATAGCACAAAAATAAAATGCCCCCTCAACTTTTACAAGCGAGAGAGCAGTTCAGTAGTCCAAAAGCTTACAATTAATAGAATACTGAGAAGTTGTGAATAACTTGTGAATATTTATGCCAAATTTCTACAACTTTATCAAGATGACTTTTGTGCAGGCGGCTAAATTGAATCTCTATAAGGCTTGCAGAACATAGCTTGCCGCTATAAGGCTCCTGTGTTCAGCTCCTTGCTTTAACTCAACTTATCTTATGAAAAATTGTCAAGAGCTTTAAACAAAATTTATTTTATTGAAGTTAGCATCTGCTGCTCAAGAAAATTAGAAAAACCGTGCAAAGTATTTAATCAAGAACCATTTATGATAAATCCAACGCTGTTACTGATTCGCTATATGCCACCCTTCAGTAGGGGTGCGATAAGCTAAAATGCAAGCAGAATGGGCATTTCCTAATCCAACTGCGGTATGATAGAAACACTCTCCACCCAACTTTACGAACTCGAACAATTTGCCAATACCCTGGTTGACACTCAGCTAACACACCTGAATTTGATTAGCATTGGCATCATCTTTGCGGCAGGATTGCTAACTAGCCTGACTCCTTGTATGCTTTCCATGTTGCCGATTACGATTGGCTACATTGGTGGTTATGAAACCAAAGGACGCTTGCAAGCTGCTGCTCAGTCTACCTGGTTTGCCCTGGGACTAGCAACCACATTAGCAGTTTTGGGAATTCTTGCCGCCACCCTAGGACGAGTTTATGGTCAAATTGGTATAGGATTGCCAATTATTGTTAGTATCATCGCTATTTTAATGGGGCTAAATTTATTAGAAGCCCTGCCACTACAACTACCATCTTTTGGTGGTATGGATTGGATTTCTAAAGACTTACCAGAAGGAATTCGCTCTTACTTAATTGGCTTAACTTTTGGCTTAGTTGCTTCACCTTGCAGTACTCCTGTTTTAGCAACTTTACTGGCTTGGGTAGCCAAAACACAAGATCTAGTTTTAGGTGGCGCTTTACTACTTTCCTACACAGCAGGTTATGTGGCACCATTAATCTTAGCAGGCACATTTACTGCTTCAATCAAAAAGTTGTTAGAATTACGTCGTTGGTCTGGTTGGATCACACCTCTTAGTGGGGTTTTATTAGTAGGATTTGGCGTTTTTTCTTTGTTGTCTCGAATTCCTGCGGGAATTTTTTAATTTAATAAATATGACTATTGAAAACTCATCCTTAAAAATTACTCAGATATTTCGTCGTCAAGTTTTACCAGTTATTGCTGACTTGCGCTTGGCAATTATCTTGCTACTCGCGATCGCTAGCTTTAGCATTGTTGGTACAGTTATTGAACAAGGTCAAAGCCTGGAATTTTATCAAAGTAATTATCCCGAACATCCAGCCTTATTTGGTTTTCTCACCTGGAAAGTCCTTTTAATCCTAGGTTTAGACCACGTTTACCGGACTTGGTGGTTTCTCTCTATACTAATCCTTTTTGGTACATCTCTTACTGCCTGTACCTTTACCCGCCAATTTCCCGCACTCAAAGCTGCCCGTCATTGGAAATTTTACGACGAACCGCGACAGTTTAAAAAACTTGCCCTGAGTGCCGAATTTAAGCAAGGTAACCTCACGTGTATTGCTCCATTACTCGCAAAGCAACGCTACAAAGTCTTTCAAGAAGGTAATACCCTCTACGCACGTAAAGGCATTGTTGGACGTATTGGACCGATTGTTGTTCATGCCAGTATGCTACTAATTTTAATGGGTGCTATTTGGGGAGCAATGTCAGGTTTTATTGCTCAAGAAATGGTTGCTAGTGGTAATACTTTCCAGGTCAAAAATATCATCGACGCAGGACCGTTTGCCGCCGCCCAAGTTCCTAAAGATTGGTCAGTAAAAGTTAATCGTTTTTGGATTGACTACACACCACAAGGTGGCATAAATCAATTTTATTCTGATTTATCAATTTTAGATAATCAACAACAAGAAGTTGACAAACAAACCATTTATGTCAACAAACCTTTGCGTTACCGTGGTGTAACTCTTTACCAAACTGATTGGGGAATTGCTGCTATACAAGTGCAGTTAAATAAAAGCCCGATTTTTCAAATTCCAATGGCACCATTAGAGGCGAAAAGTAACCAGCGTCTTTGGGGAACTTGGATACCTCTAAAACCTGATTTGAGTGAAGGTGTCTCACTGCTAGCAAAAGATTTGCAAGGTACAATCTTGGTTTATGATGTTAAGGGCAAGCTAGTTTCCACAGTCCGTCCCGGCATGGCAACAGAAGTTAATGGTGTCATGTTGAAAGTTGTTGATGTTATTGGTAGTACTGGTTTACAGATTAAAGCTGACCCAGGTATTCCGTTGGTTTATACTGGCTTTGGCTTGCTGATGTTGGGTGTGATGATGAGTTATGTCTCTCACTCTCAAGTTTGGGCACTACAAAAAGATGGACGCTTTTATGTAGGTGGTAGGACTAATCGCGCCCAGGTTGCTTTTGAACGTGAAGTTATTGCTATTTTAGATCAGTTGAGTGAGCAAACTTCAAATATAGATTTATCTCAGCCGGCAACAGATTTAGTTAGTCAAAATTAAATCAGGCTTCAGATAATTAAAGGATGATTTTGAGCAAAGTCAATGCAACTTATTATAGAGATGTTGGCGCTCACCTAGCCCTTTAGGTAGGAAAACCGCATAATAAGACTCGCTAATGCCAAAACGTCTCTTGATGCATGGGAAACTACAAATTCAGATTAACTGTATTGCTGGGTTTTTCAATAAAATTGAGGCAGAAGTTTTTAGTTTTGGGGTGGAGGTATGAGGAGGCAGAATGAGCGGATCAAGTTGAAGGGCAATCGCTTCAAGGTTATTATAGCGGTAACGATCGCGGCTTCGGCTTGCGCTTTTGCTTTTGGTGCTTTCATGGCGCTACAAACCACGGAAAAACGATTAGACTCAACAACACCTGAAACGCCAATACCGTCCCCAGTTGAGCCTACAGCCGCGACTCCGGTAAGAAAACCGAAGTCAGTGCCATCAGCTTCTGCCACACGCTCCTTACCACCACCAAATACTCAAAATCAGCAAGATCCTTACGAAGATCGAGACTAAAAAAGAGCCTCTAAACTGCTTTTTGATGCTGTACTTCAATCACAGTATGAACATTACCACGTGGTGTAAAATCGCCCTTGATCGTTACTTCTAAAGGATCACAGGCTGCAACAAAATCATCGACAATTTGATTAACCGATTCTTCGTGGGAAATATAGCGATCGCGATAGCTATTAATATATAGTTTAATCGCCTTCAGTTCTACCACCCGCTCATTAGGAATATAGCTAATATAAATCGTGGCGAAGTCTGGATAACCTGAAAATGGACACTTGCAAGTAAATTCCGGCAAACTAATATTAATCGTATAGCGGCGCCCCACACGCGGATTAGGGAAAGTAATCAACTTACCTTCAATAATCTCACGTTCTCCATATTTTACTTCCGGCGCTTGCGCTTCAGGTGATGATTGTTGAGTAGAAGAATGAGTCATAATTCGTCGCTAAATTTTTTGATTTTCCCAGTCGGGACAATCTTCAGTATCCCAACCATAAGGGTGCATTGCACAAACTAATAAATTACCACTGTATACTTGACCGTGATAGTGATGGCAACCAATACAAGCTGGATGCTTTTCGGCGCTAGGTTCTACAGGATAACCGAAAGTCGTATCCGTATCACCGACTAATTCTTCCAATTCAGCATAGATTTCGGCAATCGGCTCAAACATATCCTGTAAGTATTGATCAATTTCTACACCTACAGTATTTTGGAATTCATCAGTCATGATTTCGACGATTTCAGAGACACCCACAAAGAACTCATCGACCATAGAAGTCACGGATTCCACGACTTCAAAAACGCTTTTCGACCATTCTTCCATGTTAAAGATTCAGATTAATAACGATTAATTTAACTTGATAAATAGGTAAGGATCAAACTTTTAACAAATTTGTTGCCAGCATCACACTTTCCCAAAATTTGCCGACGAAAGAGTTGAGTTTTCAGACCTCAATTTTCTATATCGTTCTTTTAGTCACGTTCCAAGCGGCGTAATTCATCTTGCATTGCTTGTACCTGTTTACGCAAGGCATCAACATTATTATTATCACTTGCAGCGTTGGTAATTGCTTCATCATCTGACAAAATTTCAATACGCCGTGGCTGATTATTCGTCGTCGCTGTCTTTTGGGTTTCGGCAGGTTTGACTGTTTCCTGCTGTGCTTGCTGCATCAAATCCTCAACCAACTTACGTGCTTCTTCCACATTCATTTCGCCCTTAGCTACTAATTCATCAGCTAACCTTTGGGATTCTACACGCAGTTTTGCTAATTTATCTCCGGCTTCTTCGCCCGCTGTTGCCGCTAGTCCAACACCGAGATAAAACGCCTTTTGAACAATATTTCCTATATTTCCTAAACCAGGCATAACAATTGAGCCTCCAAAAACTACATAACTACCCTATGCTTCTAGGATACGAGTCCAACCCCTAAACTGCCTACTTACTCTAGATAGACCTTAAGAAAAAACTTAATATTGCTCAATACATCCGCTAAGATATGCAGATTTAGCTACTGTAAAATTAGGACAACTGGCGGCGCTGCCACAATCACTTGCCAAAAATTAGCTGATGCCCAAGCCTTAAACAAGCTGCAACCAGTGCTGCACAGCGTCAGGTTTTATAGTCAAATCTACCAAGCCGTTGGGCGCTATTTGCTGAACCACAACTAGTTGAGCAATACAGTTGTAGTTAGTAGCTGCATAATAAGGATAAGCAGGGTTTTGCAAAACGTTAAAAATCACCTTGATTCTGCCTTCTAGGCAATGCTCACGGTACACCTTTTTAACTAGTTTTGAATAGCAGATACATTTACAGGAATTGAAAACAAATGAACAGTAAAAATTAGCAGAGATGCTTTTTGGTAATTCTTTCTAGCTTCTTATTTGATCGTCTTTTTTTGAGAGTCAAATGGTTTCAATTATTGGGATCGTTTGCAAGTGGTATGCTGATTTATTTCTTGTCTGATTCTGATGCTTTTAGGTAGTTGATCAATTGAACAACCAGGCAATTTTACCAAGCCTGAAATCATGCTGTTGCCCAGTTTTTTCTCTTAAGCAAAGGCTTGAATATCTTCACCGCACTTGTCAACCAAGTAACACAAAGCGCGAAACCGTAAATAAACTAGTTGTTCGTACAAAGGATTAAGTTTACATAGCGGTGGGATATGGGCAACTTTTTTACCAAAAAGATTAATGTCTCGTGCAAATGGGCATTGAGCTGGAATTGTTTTAGCAACCCATTGTGCTGATTGAGGATTGTGGAATTCAATTTTGTCAATATTGCTACGAAGCCATTGTAGTAGGTTTAACATGGGTTTGTAGAGAGAACTCGATACTTTTAGTATCTACTTTTTTCTTAATTTATAAAGTGATTTGAGGCTAAGTAAAAAGTGATAGATTTAATAAAATAGGGTGAGATAAAAGAATAAATTAAGTGATTAAGATATTATTTTTACGTGATTTATGTCACAAGAGGGACGACTTAAAGTAAAAATTGCATAATAAAACGTCCAAAAATTGACCTTTTGGTAGAGAGAGTTAAGGCGGCAATTTGCAAACATAAGCAGTTATATTTGCCAATCCTTTTCTCTAAGTAATTTTCGCTCATGGCTAAACCTGTAATCTTCACCGTTGATGACGATCCAGAAGTGCTACAAGCCATTGCACGAGATTTGCGGCAGCAATATGGCGATCGCTTCCGGATCATTCGTGCCGACTCTGGAGCAAGTGCAGGTGACAATGTTGGTACGGAGCGAGTCTTTAACTAAGAGTATGTCGCAGTATTTAATTGAACAAATTGCCCAAACTCCTAATATTAAAGTTCAGACTCATACGAGTGTAATTGAGGCGAAAGGTGAGATAAGTTTAGAAGCAATTACGATTAAAAACTCGGCAACGGGTGAAGTGGAAACTATCTCCGCAACTTCTTTATTTATTTTTATTGCTGCTGTACCACGTACTGAATGGTTAGATGGTATGGTAGAGCGCGATCAGCGAGGTTTTATTGTTACAGGAACTGATCTTAAACGCACAGGTGAAGCAGGATTAAATCACCGCCCCAAAGGCTAGAAACTTGATCGCGATCCCTACTTATTGGAAGCTAATGTTGCTGGTGTTTTTGCTGTAGGAGATGTACGACACGGCTCGGTAAAACGTGTGGCATCGGGAGTTGGCGAAGGTTCAATCTGCGTTCAATTCGTCCATCAATATTTGGCAAATGTCGGTTCCTAAAATAACTAAATTATGGAAATTGAGGCTTTACGAAAAGTTCCTTTGTTTGCTCATTTATCAGACGAGCAATTAAATTGTGTTGTTGAGCAAGGAACTGATTTTTGGTTGGAGTCGGGAACACAAATTGCCCAGCAAGGCGATCCTCCAGATGGCTTTTATATCATCTTAGAAGGTCAAACTCAATGGACTCGAAATGTTGCTGGTGAAAAGGTTCCTGTAGTCATTTTACAAGCGGGAGAGATGTTTGCGGAATTGATTTTAATATTAGATGAACCGTATCCCACAAGTGGAGTGGCGCTAACAGCGGTACATTTATTTAAGTTAGCACCGGAGGCATTTTGGCAATGCTAGAAATGTGTCCCGGAGTGATGCGACAAATTCTGAAAGTTGCCGTAAGGCGATCGCAAATTCATGAAACAGTGACACAACAGCAAGCGAAATTAATCTCTTTGGGGACATTATCCGCAGGGTTAGCGCATGAGTTAAATAATCCGGCGGCGGCAGTGCGACGACAAGTACAACATTTAGAAGATATTTTACAAAAGTTACCTAGTTTAGCGCTGCAATTACATCGACAGCCAATTAATCAGCAACAATTACAGTTTTTAAATAATTTGTATCTGCAAGCAACGATTAAAACAAGAACTTTACAATCACCAGATCCGCTAACACAAAGTGAGCTTGAAGATAGCGTTTCCGACTGGTTAGAAGAGCATAAAATTGAGCGTGGTTGGACATTAGCACCGATGTTGGTTACAGCGGGCTTGACAGTTGATAAGCTCGCTGAAATTGCCGATCAAGTGGTTCCCGAATGTATAGAAAATGTTTTAACTTGGCTTGAAGCTACGATTTCCGGCATCAAATTATTAGAAGAAGTTAACTTCAGCTCGACCAGAATTTCTGAGTTAATTAAAGCCATGAAAGATTATTCATACATGGATCAAGCACCACTACAGGTAATTGATATTCATGAAGGATTAGAAAGTACTTTAACGATGCTTAGTCACAAACTCAAACGTTCAATTAAAATCATTAAAGATTATGGTTGTGATTTGCCCAAAATTAATGCTTATGGCAGTGAACTTAATCAGGTATGGACAAATTTAATTGATAATGCTATTGATGCAGTTGAAGAATCTACGTTAAAATCAACTCAAAATACCCCAACAATTTGGGTTCGTACCAATTGTGAAGGTGACTCTTTAATGGTTGAAATTGCCGATAATGGTGGTGGTATTCCTACTGAAAAAATATCCCATATTTTTGAGCCTTTCCATACCACTAAAGGCGTTGGCAAAGGTACAGGATTAGGATTACATATTGCCTATCGTATTATTGTTGGGCAGCATCACGGAGAGATTCAGGTTTTATCTCAACCCGAAGATACGCGCTTAAGAGTACGTCTGCCACTCAATTTAGCTTGATTTGAGGCGTATTCAAGACTAATGGCATACAGTGCTATATAAAAAACTGAGGCTCACAACCCCATAAATACAAAATGACCCGGAGGCTACGCCTATCACAAGCATCTCGTATTGCTGCCACCTTCCGGTTCTGACAAGGTTTGAGCGTTGAGATCGCATAGTTCCGGATCATCTATTAGTATAGCACTAATTGTGTAAAGCTCAAGTAATTAATTCTACTCGGCAATAATGCACCATTCGTGGATCTGATACTTTACACAATTATTTTGCACCAGCGGATCTTGAGCAATGATCGCTTTTGCCTCATCCAGTGTTGCTGCCTCAAATAACAGCATTCCGCCGCCTCTTTCCTTCCAGTAGCCGGTTTTCGCCTGATGCCCCTTGGCAATTAAATCTTGAACATAAGCCTTGTGGGCGGGTACAAACTGGTCAAAGTTAGGCTTATCGACGATACCTTCTTCAATCTTGACAAACCAGGGCATTGTTATCTTTGATATAGACTTATTTAACGATAAAGTACCTTCAATTGTCCTTTTGGTTGCACCCTCAGCAACTCTTGCTTATGACCTTAGATACTTCAAGATGTCGCTTTTTTATCGCTCTCTTGCCACCTTTGGAGATTCAAGATTATGCTAATCAAATTAAAGAATACTTTGCTCAAAATTACCACAGCCTAGGCGCCCAAAAGTCTCCTCCACATATTACTTTACAACCGCCGTTTGAGTGGGAAATAGAGGCTTTACCAATTCTCGAACAAGCTTTAGGTAGCTTTGCGGCGACTCAGATAGTAGTGCCAATAACACTAAAGGGCTTTGGTGCTTTTCCCCCTCGTGTTATCTATATTAATGTTCTTAAAACACCCCAATTACTCGCTTTACAACAAGATTTGATGGCATACTGTGAGGCATCGCTAGGGATTATTAATCCAGTTTCTAAAACTCGTCCCTTTGCACCTCATTTGACAGTTGCCTTTCGAGATTTGAGTAAACAAAACTTTCGCGTTGCCTGGCATGAATTTCATAATCGAGAGGTAGAATATGAGTTTATCAGCAAACAACTAACGCTGCTAATTCATGATGGTAAACGCTGGAATGTCAGTGCCGAGTTTCCTTTTTTACTTCAATAAAATTAGTAATTTTTCTTACTATTAAACGACCGCCTGCTAATACCTAAAAGCAAGCGATCGCGTATACTAGTTTGGACGCTGAATAATCTTTTCCAAAACCCGCCGTTTTGCTCTTGGATCAATACCAATCAAGCGCACATATTCACCGCTATATTCTCCCAAACTTTCAACTAAAGCAATAATCGCTTCTGATGCTTCATTACCTTGAAAATAAGTCCCAGTTTGCCATGCATTATTCTTGACTCGGCGCTCGCTAGCGTGTTCAATACTAAGGCGACAACCTTGAGCTAAAAGTTCGCGAATTTGCTCTTGGGTTTCTAAATCCAAAGGCATATGAGCAACATGGGTGTGATCTGGCTCATAATTTTTTAATCCATTGCCACTATTTGGTTGAATTGGTATAGCTGGAGTTAGAGGTTTTGGCTCCTTTACTGGCAGCCTCGTAGCTAAAGATTGATTGTACTCTCTCACTAAGCCCATATCTTCAACTTGCTTTTGTTCACCCCTTAATAAATTGCCAAATTCAATCAAACGAGGCAATTTAAAGTCTGGCTTTTGAAATTTTGGTGGTGCTTCGGCGCTATTAACAATGCGTGAAGATACTTGATTTATACCGACTTTGTGGATAAAATCACGAACTTGTTCATCATAAAAACGCGATCGCAAAGCACTAAAAAAGTCAATCGGTTGATTAGAAAAAGTATCAACCAATTTTTCGATATCGTTACGAGGCAGTTTGTCCTCAGCAAAAATGCCAGCAACAACACCAATTTTATCTTCGCGATTAGGTTCCCAGAAAAACTTTTCCATCCGCCCATCTCGAATTAACGGAGCATATAAGGTAGAAAAGTCATTTCCTGTAACAATAATTGGTATGCGAGGTAGTGGCGTTGCATCATAGCTACCAGGAAGCTGCACATCAGTTGGATTATCGGCAATATTCATCAATGTACCATTGACCAACTGCGTATTTACCGTATATTGAGTACCTTGATCAAAGCGCCCCGCACCAGCATCTAAATCATTGATCATTAGTACAGCCATTTTGCCTCGTACTTTGATCAATTCCGCCGCTTCTCGATAGCGTAGCCGAATTAAACGCGCCGGATCTCCAGCATCTGGGCTTTCCAATTCACCTGCTGACATATAGACAGCTTCCACACCCATACGCTCAAATACTAGTTCACATTGAAAAGATTTGCCCTCTCCTTTGCGTCCATGAATACCGAGAATTAGAGGAACCCTAACTGCGGGCAGTTCCAAATAATTTTTGGTGATATGAACAGAGAGTTTGTCAAGAAATCGAGGCGAAATATAATAGCTCATTAATCTATTTTAACAAAGCTCAGGCTACCCTTACTATTAATATTTTATGACACAATTCACAGCTTGTCTTAAATTGCTGCTATTAATAAAACTTTTAAGCTTTTGACTCGATTTTAGCAATTATAATCCGTCCTAGTTGCAATCCTGGCAGTTCTATAAATTTATAAGTAATCTCGGAAATAGCTATAGTTCCAACTAACAAAAAGCCTAAAAGTAACAGCAAATTAATAGTAGGTGGTAAGTTAAGATTGAGCAATAGCAAGGCTTTTTGCAGAAAGTTCTTAATTATATACAAAACTATTAAGTGAGTCAGATAGGCACTATAACTAATTTTCCCTAAATAGCACCAAAATTTGTTAACTAGCCAAAAAACTGAATGCTGCGATAGAAAAACAGCCAAACTTAGTAAAGCTATGCCATACAGAAATCCCAACATCCCTAATTGAGTCTTGCTTATATAAGAAAATACTGCCAGAGACAAACTTATTAAAAATAAGGGAGTTATAGTTTTCTTTAATTGTGACTTCAGAAAAACTTGAGCTGAAGGCTGTTTAATTGTATCAACAAGCAAAAAATAAAGAACAATACCGAGAGCAAAAAATGGCAATTGACTTGGTAGCCAGTAAACTAAAAATAAATCCCAAATCTGACGGTCTGATATTAAAGGATTTTGGCTTAATATATAGTTTACTAGTTTACTAAGCAGCAAAACGATTAAGGTTAACCAGATAGCTTGGTTAATAGTCTTGATTTTTTTAAATAAATAAGGAACAATTAGATAAAAAGGCATTTCAATCGCAATTGACCAACCCACAGGTACTAAGCTGTTAATCCAATAAGGATTCCAACCATTTGTAAAAGTAAGATGGGTAATCAGGTTAGGAATAGTAATAGATTTACCATCTTCAATCCAATAATTTGGTCCCATACCTGTTGTCAACATATAAAAAACAATCGCGCAATAAAAGAGTGGAGCAATTCTAAAAAAACGACGCATAAAAAAATTAACTAGCGGCTTTTTTTCAATCTTTTTGCGGTTAGTTAATGATAAAAATAAAGTGAAAGCACTAATCATATAAAATAGCTGTACCCCCACTGCTCCCTGATAAGTTAAATTACCTAAGAAAGACGGTAAATTCTCAACTTGTTGACCAGCATGGCAAATCAAAACACCAAAAATTGCCAAACCTCTTAAAGCATCCACCCAAGGCAGGTGACGTTGTTGTTGAGGCTTTTTAGCTAAATTATGAGTTGAGTTTGCTAAGTCATCTGGTTGATTCATTAGTTATGCACAAGCTAATGCAGGAGCTGATTTCAAATAATATTATCGTTATTGGTAGTTTTCCTGAGCTTAATACCTTTGAAACGTCTATTTTCTAACTATTAAAAAAGAGAGGTAGTTAAACTACCCCTCCCCTTCCGCTTAAGAGGTATTAGCTACAATACGCTGATACTCTTAGTATCTACGAGTTGCATTAATTGTTGGCTTGTGCACAATGAAGCTAAGAACTTGGCACTGTTTGATGTTATCAAAACCAACAACGCGGATGTAGCTGTCGCGATAATCAGAGCGACAACCGTCAACTTCTTGCATCACGTCTTGAGGTGTGCGAGCTTTGAACAAAGGCAATTTCCACAATGTCCAGAAGTGCTGTTTAGGTTCAGAATCATCACTAAATTCAACAGCAGGAATGTAACCTTGATCCAAAATATAAGCAACTTGCTTGAGAATTTGTGCGTCGGTTAAAGGAGGCAAATAAGAAAGGGTTTCGTAACGACGCTCTTTAGGTAAAGTTTGCATGAGTTAGGTTTGTGTTTTGAAGTAGGGGTATATTGAGCGATTAATTCAGTTAGGCTTTTTCGCTTTCTGAATCAGTTTGTTTGGGCTGGACGGTCGGGTCAGAAACTGTTAGTTGTGTCATGCGTTCCAAATGCTGACGCCGATGTTCCATATTCGACTGCTGGATACTGGCACAAACCATCTCCGGTAAGAATTCTGACACTTCCTCCGCTAGATGCTGCCGCACAGTCATTAGTCGAAAAGCTAACTCTTGTTTTTCCTGAAGTAACGCCAAAAGGTAAGTTTCTCCATCTTGGATACTGTTTTTTGAGGAAAAAGCGTGCAGCCATAGTGCCTGGGGAGGATCATTTTCGCTCAACTGAGCCAAAACTATCCGCAGTGCCTGATATGTGAAGTAGCTAGTCAGCACTTTGGCTGTATCTTTGGCAACTTGTTTTAAATCCATCTTCTGACCCCGCCTATTAGTCCTGAGTCCTAAGTACTGAGTACTGAGTATAGTTGTTTACTTAGTACTCAGCACTCTTTCCTCAGTACTTGATTAAACGGTGTCCATTGCCTCGAACTCGAACTTGATTTCCTTCCAAAGTTCGCAAGCAACAGCCAATTCAGGACTCCACTTGCAAGCTTCACGGATCACGTCGCCACCTTCACGCATCAGGTTACGTCCTTCGTTACGTGCTTGAACGCAAGCTTCTAAGGCGACGCGGTTAGCGGTTGCACCAGGTGCATTACCCCAAGGGTGACCCAATGTACCACCACCAAACTGTAGGCAGGAATCATCACCGAAGATTTCCACCAAAGCTGGCATATGCCAAACGTGGATACCACCAGAAGCAACTGGCATAACTCCAGGCATGGACGCCCAATCTTGGGTAAAGTAAATACCACGTTCGCGGTCTTGCTCAATGTGGTCTTCACGCATCAGGTCAACAAAACCCATCGTGATGCCTTTTTCGCCTTCCAATTTACCAACCACAGTACCGGAGTGCAGGTGGTCACCACCAGACATCCGTAAGCACTTGGCAAGAACACGGAAGTGGATACCGTGGTTCTTCTGACGGTCAATTACGGCGTGCATTGCACGGTGAATGTGTAACAAGACACCATTGCGGCGGCACCATTTAGCCAAGGTGGTGTTGGCGGTGAAACCACCTGTTAGATAGTCGTGCATGATGATTGGTGTGCCAATTTCTTTGGCATACTCAGCACGCTCCATCATTTCTTCGCAGGTAGGGGCGGTAACGTTTAGGTAGTGACCTTTGATTTCGCCGGTTTCTGCTTGAGACTTTTCGATCGCTTCTTGCACAAACAAGAAACGGTCACGCCAGCGCATGAATGGCTGAGAGTTGATGTTTTCGTCGTCTTTGGTGAAGTCCAAACCACCGCGCAGGCACTCATACACTGCACGACCGTAGTTCTTTGCCGATAAACCTAACTTAGGCTTAATCGTACAACCCAACAACGGACGACCGTACTTGTTCAACTTGTCCCGCTCTACGGTGATACCGTGAGGAGGTCCTTGGAATGTCTTGAGGTAAGCGATTGGAATTCTTAAGTCTTCCAAGCGCAAAGCACGTAAGGCTTTGAAACCAAAGACGTTACCAACCAAAGAAGTCAGCAAGTTGGTAACTGAACCTTCTTCAAACAAATCTAATGGATAAGCAACAAAGGCGATGTACTGGTTGTCTTCTCCACGCACTGGCTCGATGTCGTAGCAACGACCTTTGTAACGGTCAAGGTCGGTCAGCAAGTCTGTCCACACTGTTGTCCAGGTTCCTGTGGAAGACTCAGCCGCAACCGCTGCACCAGCTTCTTCTGGCGGTACTCCCGGCTGCGGAGTCATGCGAAATGCGGCGAGAATATCTGTATCTTTAGGTGTATAGTCCGGAGTGTAATAAGTTAATTTATAATCTTTTACCCCGGCGTCGTAACCAGCTTTCGACTGAGTTCTGGTTTGAGAGTAAGACATTTTTTCCTTCCTTGGAACGGCTGATTATTGCAACGGTCAGTTGCTTTTGTTGGTTGGATTTGCCCGGTTTATAAACCATGCAAAATCTTTCAGAAAACGCTCGAAAGCATTCCTGTTGGATGCAACATTGCACCCAATTACCCATTTGATGGGTTTCATCTTGGAAAACCTTTCCTCTAATCTATTTGACCATAAAATTGTCTATTAAAAAGAGAATTATATGGTTCGTTTAGGTTCGGTGAGGTAATGATTATCTCTTTGTCGCTTTGTAACTATACCAGGAATAGAATAAGTTAAACTTCAATTCTTTTGTAGGATTGTATAACCTTTTTTTATAAGTTTAATAAATGTAAATTTACATTAAATTATGTTGTCGAACTCAGCTATTGTGTCCCAAATGTGAAAATAAATCTAAAATGGCTGACTACACCAAGGCTAACATCTGTAAACAGTCGAAAAAGGCGACAAAATAGCAAATATCAATTGATGCCTCTTTAGCAGAAAAACCAGAGGCGCGGCTAGCCAAGAATGGTTGCCGTTGCCGTTATTCACCACACCGATCGCAAGGAAAATCATAATGGCGCTTGGAAGTATTCGGACTAGTCTTTTAATTAGTGCTACCTTACTAGTGTTGCCTGTTTCTCAAGCCACTGCTGAGACACAACCACTTTTGGTTCAAAATGTGGCACCTGTGCAATCAATACCACCTCTTGAACCGATACAATCAGGACCATCATATATTGGTGATCCACCGCCTCCGGTTAACCAACTCTTGCCTCCTGAACGTTTGCGGCAGGACGTGGAACCGCTACCCAAAGATTTTCGAGTCAGTGCCTTGCAACCCGATTTTACTGGTGACCTTTGGGTTGGTTCTTGGTTGGGGTTAGCGCGGATTAACCCCAATACTGGACGCCTGCTAGCAAGAATTAGTCTTCCTAACTATATAATTGGTGCCTTAGCCCAAGACCGAGTTGGCAGAATTTGGGCAGGAACTTATGAAGGTTTGTTAAGAATAGACCCCCGTAGTAATGAAGTTACGGCACAAAACTTTACACTGCCTTCTAATCGAATCTTGTCACTATTAATTGATCGTCGGGGCTATTTATGGGTAGGAAGCGATCGCGGTCTTTCTTTAATTAGCCCAGATCAAGGCTTATTAATGACAACAGTGCAAAGACTTCCCGGCGTTAGTGCCAATGCCCTAACCTTAGATAAAGACGGTCAGCTATGGGTAGGTACTTTAGAAGGATTGGTGCGTATAGATACGAAAAGCGCTTTAGTGATTGGTCGCATTGGTGACTTACCAGGAACAACTGTGCAAACCCTGTCCCTAAGTCCAGATGGGATGTTGTGGGTAGGAACTCCCAGTAGTCTACTAGTAATTGATCCTCAAACTCGTCAAGTCATGCGTTCTGTCACCCCTATGCGAGGACGCACTGTTACCTCTATACGCTTTGCCCAAGATAAAAGTGTTTGGGTTGGTACGAATGAAGGTTTATTTAAACTTAAACCAGATAGTGGGGCAGTTCTGGGTAGTGTGCCTAGTCTTCCTTCTAATAATGTGCTTTCGCTAGCGCCGGATACAGGTAATAAAGTATGGGTAGGAACAACTGAGGGACTTGCTTGGGTCAGTTTAACCACAGGTCAAGTTAGACCACATTTAGCTTTTGTGCGGAATGCGCCTTCGAGTTACTAGGATTGTAGGACACTGATTGAGATGGCTATTACCACCCAGCAATTAATTCAATTTAAGCAACAGGGGCGATCGATTGTCGTGCTGACGGCTTGGGATTATGCGATCGCTCAATTATTAGATGCGGCGGCAGTAGATATCATCTTAGTCGGTGATTCTTTGGCAATGGTGACGCTGGGCTATCCCACGACGATCCCTCTTACCCTTGATGAAATTTTGCACCATGCTAAAGCTGTGCGTCGCGGTGTGAAACGGGCATTGTTGATGGTGGATTTACCATTTTTGAGCTATCAAGAAAGCCCTCAACAAGCTATGCACTCAGCGGGTCGAATTTTGAAGGAAACTGGCGCCCAAGCGGTAAAGCTGGAGGGTGGTCATCCGGCGATGGTGGAGACAGTGGGGCGTTTGACAGCAGCAGGGATTCCGGTGATGGGTCACCTTGGTTTAACGCCGCAATCAGTACATCAGCTAGGGCTACGACAACAAGGGCAGACTGCCGAAGCTGGGGAGAGAATTCTCTCTGAAGCGATCGCATTGGAACAAGCAGGAGCGTTTGCCATGTTGTTGGAACATATTCCAGATGACTTAGCAGGGCGAATTACTCAAAAGCTGGCAATTCCCACTATTGGTATTGGTGCTGGTGCCCATTGTGACGGGCAGGTGTTAGTTACGGCTGACTTGTTAGGACTTTCGGAAAGACAGCCACCTTTTGCCAAATCTTATTGTGATTTGCGACAAGTTATTACGGCTGCAGTACAAAGTTACAGTACTGAGGTAAGAGAAAGGCAATTTCCACCAGAGTCAAATCAAGAAAGCTAGAACAGCCCTCACGCAAAGGCTTTCTCCTTAATTGGGAATCCGATTAAGTGTTCGCAGAAATTTATTAACTAGTTTTTTGTAACTTTAGTAACAGAAATAATCGTAAGAAGCATATCTTTAAATCGCAGTATTTGCATAAAAGCTATGCGTTTTGTAAATGAGTAAATATATTTTGTAACAAATTGAACAAACTACTAAAAGTAATGCAAGTAAATTAAGGTGAACTGAACGCAGTGCTCACAGACTTTAATCCTTTATATTGGTAGGAACTTTTTTAAAGTTATCTTCCGTTAAATATTGAGTCAGATAGCTGATAGAGATTGTTAGCTTTAATTGAGTTTTTTTAATCAGGAAAGCAAGGAGATCGCACTCTCCTTGTGTCACTACTTGATTGTTCTACATCTACGTGGCAGAGGCTTTTTTTAGCCAAAGCAACCTTTGATGTTAGGGCTAGTTTTACTGCATATTTTTGAATTAAGAGGAATAAAATCTGTGGCTGGAATATGGACCTTCACCGGGCGAAACCGGATTTTACACTTTACTTGGTTTGCCTTTTTTCTCACATTTTTAGTTTGGTTTAACTTCGCTCCTTTTGCTACGGCAGTGAAAGCCGAAATGGGACTTTCTGAAGGGCAAATGCGAACCCTGGCAATTTGCAACGTTGCCCTAACAATTCCCGCACGAATCATCGTTGGTATGGTTTTGGATCGATTTGGTCCACGCATCACCTATTCATGTTTGCTGGTTTATGCGGCAATACCCTGCATAGCATTTGCCCTAGCGCAGAACTTCACACAGTTATTACTTAGCCGTTTGGCATTAAGTATTGTTGGCTGTGGATTTGTAATTGGCATTCGCATGGTAGCAGAGTGGTTCCCATCGAAAGAAATTGGTCTGGCAGAAGGCATATACGGCGGTTGGGGAAACTTTGGTTCATCAGGAGCTGCATTTACATTACCTACCCTTGCGGCAGCTACAGCATTTTTGGCAGGTGGTCAGCTAAACTGGCGCTTTGCGATCGCTTTTACCGGAATCCTAGCAGCAGTTTACGGCATCATTTATTTCTTTAATGTTACCGATACGCCTCCTGGCAAAGTTTACCAACGTCCTGCTAGCAGTGCTGGTATGGAAGTGACAACCAAGCGCGACTTCTGGCTCTTGGCACTCATGAACATTCCTTTAGTAGCAGCTTTAGGCGTGATTGCTTGGCGATTAAACAAAGTCAAGTTTATTGATCAATCTACATTGATGATCATAGGTGTCTTTTTAGTGGGGCTTTACTTGTTCCAGTTGTTCAGCACCTACAAAGCAAACCAACCCTTAATGACGGGCAAAAAGCGCTATGAGGCAGCAGATCGCTACAAATTCTCTCAGGTAATGCTTTTAGAGTTGGCGTATATCGCAAGTTTTGGTTCAGAATTAGCAGTAGTGTCGATGTTACCCTCCTTCTTTGAGCGGGGATATGGATTGGTAGCAGCAGTTGCCGGAGCAGTGGCAGCTACATATGCGTTTATGAATATTCCGGCACGTCCGGGTGGTGGCTGGATTTCTGATAAAATCGGCAGTCGCAAGTGGACATTAGTGGGAACGTTGGCAGGCACAGGCGTTGGTTATCTAATTTTTGCCAGCTTGGGTAAGGGTGTTCCCCTGCCAATCGTAGTTGCTGCAACCATGCTGGCATCGTTCTTTGTGATGGCGGCAGAAGGCGCGACTTATGCAATCGTTCCCTTGGTGAAGCATCGGGTTACAGGACAAATTGCAGGTAATGTAGGTGCTTATGGCAACGTTGGTGCAGTAACTTATCTGACGATTTATAGCCTCATGCCTCAAGGGGTAGAAACCGATCGCGCTTTCTTCCAAATGTTGGGAGTAGTAGCGGTGATGGTTGCCTTTATCAATGCTTTTTTCCTCAAGGAACCCACCGGCTCTCATGAAGACGATCATGTTGGAGCTAGCCCAGAAGTTATACCTAGTAGATTATCAGAGGATCAATTCCGCAGCTAGAACTTGGGCATAGAAACCGGGGTTATTTGTCAAAAAGCCAACGCTCTTAAGTTGGTAACTACAAATAACCCCTCTCAACATACTTAGATTTAGTCAAAAAATTTTCAGTTAGTTTCTAGGGTGCTGTCGATGATTAGTAATGCCGATACCACAGCAAATAATGAAAATACAGTCCCCTCTGGTGAGCGTGACCTGACATATACTCAACTTATTATTTGGGCAGGCGCGATCGGCATTGCAGGCGGACTAGTTGCCACCGCTTACTACTTTCTGCTAGAAGGTTCCATGCACTTAGTCTGGCATCAACTACCAGAGATCATGCAAGTCCAATTCCATAGTGAGTTTCTTGCCAAAAACTACGTGTGGATTGCCCCATCAATCGGTGGGTTGCTAGTAGGGATTACACTTTACTTGATGGGGCTGCCCGGAGAAGTTGCTTTTGTCGTCGATCAGGTACATGATCCTGGACGTATTGATATGAAGCAAACTCCGGCGATGATTGTGGCATCTTTGTTTTCGATCGTTGCAGGCGGCAGTGCGGGACCCGAAGCCCCCTTGGTGCAGGTAAATGGTAGTATTGGAGGCTGGCTGGGTACTCGGCTCAATCTGTCGCCGCCAACGGTACGGATTCTGACTTTTTGTGGGATGAGTGCGGCACTAGGAGCCTTTTTTGGTGCACCGTTGGGTGGGGCGCTGTTTGCTTTAGAAATTCCTCATCGACGGGGTTTGGAATACTACGAGGCGATTATTCCTGCCGTTTTATCAGCGATTTTGAGTTTTACAGTGTTTCGCTTAAGCACGGGGCTATCAATCGGCGGTATGTATCACTTTGAGTCAATTCCAAGTTTGACGCTGATCAATTTGTGGGAAGGGGCGATTTTAGGAGTGGTGGGAGCGGCAGTTGCGTTGTTGTTTGTACTGATATTTCAGGTGGTGGGTTACCTGACAAAGCCGCTACATCACCAGACAATTTTACTGGCAACGTTGGGCGGCTTATCGATTGGGCTAATTGCCTTGGTTTTCCCCCAAACTCTATTTTTCGGCGAAAAGGAGATCGATACGATTATTGAGCAGGGAGCGAGTTACGGGATCGCCTTGCTATTGATGATTGGACTTGCGAAAATGCTGGCAGTTAGCTGCACACTGCATTCTGGGTTTCGAGGTGGCTTTATTTTTCCTCTGTTTTACATTGGGGCAGCAGTGGGATTTGCGATCGCTTTAGGTTTCCCGCAAATTCACCCGACTATCGCGATGGTATGTTTAATGGCAGCGGTGAATGTGGCAATTACCAAAACTCCTGTCAGCACCACCGTAATTTTAAGTGTGATTGCTGATACTTCGATGGTACCTGTGATCGTAATTGCCAGTTTTACTAGTTTCCTGCTGACTACTCAGGTTTCCCTAATCAAAACACAGCGCTCGCGTACTGTGACAGCCGGAGAATATCAACCTGCAACAGTTGAGAGCGTATCAATCTATGATCTGGTCAATCAGGCATAGTCAGGTGATTTAATCTGCCTGTGGATTCTGCCAAATCCGCTCCAATGTTGCCATCTGTTGAGCTAGTTTAACCATTTGCTGACGAGTGTGTTGATCATAGCGCCAAATTGCCACACTCATGCCGATCGGCAAGCTCAAATAAGAAATCCAAAGCAGCGCGTTGGCAAGAACTTCATCTAATTCTGGTGTGAATATAGCCGTACGCTTTACGGGAGTTAATGCCACGGTTTTAGTTGCGTTTCCGGCGTATGCTTGTTGCTCAAAAGTTATCGGTTGGCTGGGTTGCCCTGGTTTTTGCACATCGCAGATTAAACGTTGTCCTTCTGTGGCACAGAGCAACTGTTGCTTGCTGGGATTGGCTTCTGCAGGGGCATCTTGTGCAAAGGTAGGAGTTGCAATCAGCAAACCAGCCGCCGCTAGACTAATACTCAGCACGCGGGAAAATTTAGATTTAGATGTTGATTTTAGCGATCGCGACTGGTTGTTTGGTGTATTTGTGTGCTGCTGAACAGATGCGGCTTTCATCTTTTGTCCCTACTTTTGCGATGTTTATGAGTTAGTTTTATATATTTTCTGTATCCAATGATACTATATCACCTAAATTCGATAATTTTCTGAAAACAGTATAGGTAGATACAATCGTAGCTATAGCCACATAAATCAAGATAGTCTTGATCGTTCAAAGTTAGATAGGGACTGTGTTTGCACGGACTTACAACCCGCTACAAAAAGCAGTACTTTACTGTATTTATACTTGCAGAAGTTTGTCAGAAACAATATTTTAGGCATTTTAGCCACGAAAATCAGCAATTTTTGGCAAATTGAACTCAGAAAATTGTCAACTATCTCTGACAATCTCAATTATTTGCTAGAAAAAATAGAGCATTCAATTCGGTAAGGTAGTAAACCACTAGATAAATTAAGAATAAATCAGCTCGAATAAACTGGTGATCAAGGCGTATTGATGCGTATCATATACTTCTAAGGCTTGACATTTAAAAATCCCGACACTCAAGCCAAAGTTACTGAATCAGCAAATATGCGAACTTATTATTGCGGCGAAGTTAGAAAAGAACAGATTGGAGAAACAGTTACCCTATGTGGATGGGTAGACCGTCGCCGCGACCACGGAGGCGTGATATTTTTAGATTTACGCGATCGCGCTGGACTCATCCAAATTGTTAGCGACCCCCAACGTACACCTGATTCTTATCAAGATGCAGAAGCATTAAGAAATGAATACGTGGTGCAAATTACAGGTCGAGTTACGGCACGTCCAGAAGACTCTTTAAATCCCAAATTGCCGACAGGTGAAATTGAAATTTATGCCGATAAAATCGAACTACTAAATGCAGTTCGTAAGCAGTTACCATTTCAAGTTTCAACCGCTGATTCAGAAACAGTACGAGAAGATTTGCGACTAAAATATCGGTATTTGGACTTAAGACGCGATCGCATGAGTCGTAACTTAAAATTGCGTCATCAAGTCGTCAAAGCCATACGCCGCTACTTGGAAGATCAGCAAAACTTCATTGAAATTGAAACCCCAGTTTTGACCCGTTCCACTCCTGAAGGTGCAAGAGATTATTTAGTACCTTCTCGTGTAAATCCAGGACAATGGTACGCTTTACCTCAATCACCACAACTGTTTAAACAACTGTTAATGGTATCGGGATTTGATCGTTATTACCAAATTGTACGTTGCTTCCGAGATGAAGATTTACGTGCAGAAAGACAGCCAGAATTTACACAATTGGACATGGAAATGAGTTTCATGTCTGAAGAGGAAATTCTAGAACTAAATGAAGGTTTAGTTTGCCATATTTTCCAAGCAATTAAAGGCATTGATTTACCGCGTCCTTTTCCACGACTTACCTATGCTGAGGCGATGGAAAGATACGGTAGTGATAAACCAGATACACGCTTTGATTTAGAATTAGTTGATGTTTCTGATTTGCTCAAAGACTCTGGTTTTAAAGTTTTTTCCGGTGCAATTGCATCAGGAGGAATTGTCAAAGTTTTACCGATTCCTGGTGGTAATGAAACTATCTCTAATGTGCGGATTAAACCAGGTGGAGATTTATTCAAAGAAGCCACAGAAGCAGGTGCAAAAGGGCTGGCTTACATTCGGGTGCGAGAAAATGGCGAAATTGATACTATTTCAGCGATTAAAGATAACCTAAGTGAAGCACAAAAAGAGGAACTATTAACACGTACTGGTGCAACAGCAGGCACACTTCTTTTATTTGCGGCTGATGCAGTTAATACGGTTAACAAAACCCTAGATAGATTGCGTTTAGTAGTTGCTTCTCAGTTAGGATTAATTGACCCAAATAAGAATAATTTGCTCTGGATAACTGAATTCCCGATGTTTGAATGGAATGCTGATGAAAAGCGTTTAGAAGCTCTACATCATCCATTTACGGCACCTCATCCAGATGATTTGCATGACCTGAAAACAGCACGAGCAAAAGCCTACGATTTAGTGTTTAATGGTTTAGAAGCTGGTGGTGGTAGCTTAAGAATTTATCAACCTGAACTGCAACAACAGGTGTTTGAAACAATGGGCTTTTCACCGGAAGAAGTTCAAGATAAATTTGGATTTCTAATTGAGGCATTTGAGTATGGTACTCCGCCTCATGGAGGCATTGCTTATGGCTTAGATCGGTTGGTGATGTTGTTAGCTGGTGAAGAGTCAATTCGAGATGTAATTGCCTTTCCGAAGACGCAGCAAGCACGCTGTTTGTTAACCGACGCGCCAGCAAATGTTGACACTAAACAGTTGAAGGAATTGCACGTTGCTTCTACTTACAAACCGAAAAGTCAGGGAAAGGCATAACTATTTAGAAGTTGTGTTTTAACTGAGGCATTTGCTAATTTGGCAACGTAGGGGTAGTGTCAGGAATGATTATAGATACCATCCTGTTTGCCCCTACGATAATTATTAGCAGATGTTTCGTGGAAATGACCGAATTTTTTCAAAATATGAGCAATTTATTTTAAGAATAAAAGTTAATTAACTGCTGTTTGTGAAGCCATTGTTTGAATTGTAGTTAGGGGAACTTGGTAAAAGTATTGACGTAAAAATTGTTCTTCTTCAACGGCAGCTAAAAAGTTGTGAATTGCCTGATTATAAATTGGTTCATTTGTCTCTAATGGGTTAAGAGATGACTGCCAATTAATCTTAATTAACCAGTCTAAATGTTGAACTTGAAACCCGCAAGCAGTGAGAGCATTAAGTCCTAGATCAATTAAGCGATCGCTTATCTGCAACTTATCTTGTAGTTGCGCTGAGGTTACCGACTTTTCGGTACGACTGAGAAATTTAGCAATTCCTACTAATTGTTGCCAAATTTCAGATGATGTTAATTGAGGTGGTTGAGGATAAGCGATCGCTAATTTTCGTTGAGACTGAATTGCCCGCCAAAACCACACTTGCAAATCATCCCAATTAGTCGGACACTCACGGACTGTTAACGGTTGAGGTAAAATCTCACTTAATTCTGCTTCCCCGCGCCAATCTAACAGCCAATCCATCGAAGTTGAAATTTGAAAAGAAGCAGTCTCTTCAACAGCTTGCAGGGCAACTAGACGCACTTCAGGACGTTTTTTTAAGTTGTTATAGTCTAGTTCAACGACAGCATTACAACGACCATGAGGCACTTCATCTCGATAGTGTCCCCACCAAATACCAGGAAATCCCACTTTGCAGGAATCATCCCAAATTTCCAATTCAGTTTTGATATATTGAATCTTTTTTTTCTTAAAGTCCTTAATATTATGATTTTTTACTTCTTCAAACCAACAATTTTTAATTAATAACTTAGGTACAGGATTTCCCATGCCGCAAGGTTCTATTAATTTAAGTTCTTGAAATAATTCCTTACTTAAAGCCTCAACTTTCACTACTAAATCTGCTGCCAAAGTCGGCATAGTCGCACCAACTACACCTGTTTGCTGGCGTAATTGCTGATTAATTGCTTGTGTAAATAGAGGAATATTTTCAACAAGCAAACTCAAACCAGCAGCAAAAGGATGACCGCCAAAACGATCTAATAAATGCTCTTGTGACTTGACTAACTGATACAGATCAATACCATTTACAGAACGAGCCGAACCTCTAGCAAATTTAGCTACTGCCTCCTCATCTGTACTTAATAAAATTGTTGGGCGTCCATATTCTTGAGCAATTTGACCTGCAACTAAACCTAAAACCCCAACTGCCCATTGAGAATCTTCTAAAATAATTACACTAGTAGTTGAAAGGTCGAGTTGAGCCAGTTTTTCTTTAACTTGTTTAGTGACATTTTTTTGTAGTTCTTTACGTCTGGTATTAGCTAATTCGGTGAACATTGCTAACTCTTCAATACGTTTTTCATCTTGACTAGTTAACAGCTCAACACAAAAAGCTGCATCACCTTGGATACGACTAACAGCATTAATTCTTGGTCCAAGTCCGAAAGAAATATCCGTAGGACGATCGCCATTTCTCTGACATAATTCTAATAGACGAGCAATGCCAGGACGAGTACGAATTTTGGCTTGCTGTTGCAGGCGGCGAATTCCTAATTGTGCCAGATAGCGACAGTCGCCACTAAGCTGCACTAAATCGGCAATTAAACCAATTGCCACCAAATCTAATAGGTTTTCTAGTGGTTGTTCTGGAGTTTGGGGCAAGGTTTGATAAAGTGCTTCTATTAGTTTATAAGCAACGGCAACACCAGAAAGATGAAATAATTGATGCTCTGAAGCTAAATAACGGGGGTTAATAATTGCGATAACTGGTGGGCGTTCTGCGGGTAAAGTATGGTGATCTGTAATAATAATATCAATGCCTAATTTTTGGGCATATTCAATTTCTAATAGATTAGTGCTGCCTGTGTCGCAGGTCACAATTAAGCGACAACCTTGCTGATGTAACTTATCAATACCTTGGCAGTTAAGTCCATGAGATTCAGTAAGGCGATTAGGAATATAATAAACAAGCTGCCAATCTTGAGGAATAAACTGCCCTAAGCCTTCCCAAAGTACAGCCGTTGAGGTGATACCGTCAGCATCAAAATCTCCCCAAATTGCCACCATTTCGCCTGTTTGACAAGCTTGCTGCAAACGTGCAACCGCCCATGACATTTCTTGCCCAAATTCAAAAGGACTAGCAGGTTGATAGCAGTCAGGATTGAGAAAACCAGGAAGTTGTTCTAAATTATTAATGCCTCTTTGCCATAATAATTGGGCAGCATAATTTCCGTCAGTTGTGGTGTGTTTTTTGACGGCTTCTAAAAATGCTTGGGGCAGTTGTGGTGTTGGGGCAAGTTGCCACGAAATTTGTGAAGACATGATATTTTTGATAAAAAGTGCTGAGTTTTACCAAAGCTTTGCTGCTGTCTATATTTTAGGTATTTTTTCGGTTAAATTGCACGAATAATCTGTCAATTAGTATATTTGAGCAATGGTCATCTAGGTTGAGTGATATTTAGAGCTTTGCCAATATCTAAGCTAGTTTCAGCAGCCTTAACTTTTAGGAAAATTTATTATCATTTAGGAAAATTCCGATCAAGGAGCGAAAAAAACATCCACTACAGCCCTTACACCCATAATTTATCAGCCCATCGTGTCCGCTACTTGTTACCCTAAATAAGTTGACCAAATCCACATAAAAATAGAAATGGTACAAGCAAAATCAGGCGACACTGTAAAAATCCACTACACCGGCAGACTAGAAGACGGCACAGTATTCGACTCTTCCGCCGAACGTGAACCATTAGAATTTAAAATCGGTGGTAAACAAGTCATTCCAGGCTTTGAGCAAGCTGTATTGGGCATGGCATTAGAGGAATCAAAAACCGAAAAAATCCCAATGGATCAAGCATACGGTCCTCGCCATGAAGAAATGGTGCTTGAAGTTAGCCGAGAACAAATTCCGCCCGACATCAACCCAGAAGTCGGGCAACAATTACAAATTCAACAAGCAAACGGGCAGAGTGTCCCGGTTGTTGTCAAAGAAGTTACAGACAAACAAATCACTTTAGATGCTAATCATCCCTTAGCTGGCGAAGATTTGACCTTTGAAATTCAGTTGGTAGAAATTGCTTAAAAATCTGAAGACTTTTTGCAACTTTTCCGGATGTTATCTAAACCTTAGTGGATAAGAAAAAGTAGATGCACCCTGATGACTGCCTCCGGCTTCTGGCTGGAGGTTTTTTATTGTTAATTTCAATAACCAACAATTACCGCCCACAGGCAAACACCCAATACCACTGCACCAAGATGTTGAGCAAAAAGCATTCGCAGTGGTTGACAAGCAATCTTCTGAGTCAAAATTAGCGTCAAAACTACGCCAGAAATCAACGTCACTCCTTGTAAAAAAGCAATCACCGCCGGATGTGCCACAAAAATTGGCAAACCCTCACCACTCAAACCAAAGGTTGCCAAAGCTACAGGCAAAATCCTGCCACCTTCTCCCAAACCAAAGCGCAAATAATGAGCTAAATTTCCTGCCAATACCAACGGCAAATAACCATAAGCCAACTCCACAAACGAGCGCGGTTTTGGTAAATTCCACTGCCAAATCTGACCCAAATTTTGAACTAATACCACTCCACCATAAAACACCAAGGGAATCAGTGCTGGAATGACCATCGCTACCAAAGAAAACCCAAAATGAGGTAAAAATTCATTTAAATCCAACGATAGCCCTAACTCCATCTGCAATTCTGGTAGGCGATGCAGAAAAATCCCTCCCAAAAGTAATAACAACAACGCCACCTCATAAACACGAGGCACATGAGTTGTCCATAATTCAATCCCCGGCGGGCGCAAATTCACCTCCACCGAACGATGAGGGCAAGCCTTCAAACAAGTCATACAAAGTACACAATCGCGATTATCTTCCAACTGCGCGGGATGAGAATACAAAGGACAACCCAAAGTCTCTAAACCTTCGCCTTTTTGGGGTCCTCCTTTATAACATTGATAAGTTGTGCATTCCGCCGAACAAGTACCTTGCTGCGCTCTTAATTCCGTCATCGAAAGTTTAGCAAATAAACCATTCATACCGCCAATGGGGCAGAGATAGCGACACCAAAAACGCCGCTCAAAAATTGCCGAGAAAATCATCGCCCCAGCCGTAATTAATAACAATAAACAAGCCGAAAGATAAGCTGTATTTTCCAAATCCCAAAGTTCTTCCCACAAGAAAATTAAGACAAATAAACCAAACATAAACCAGCCGCCCCACTTCTCCGCCGACTCTCTGGGCCAGCGCTTTAGTTGACGTGGTACAAGCCATAGCGATAACTTTTGGGTAATTTCGCCATAAATCATAAATGGGCAAATCGAACACCAAAGCCTGCCCACAAAAGGAAAGCCAATTAAAACCAGGGGCCACCACCATGCCCAAAACATATTTAAAGTGAAATTTTCCTGCCGATTTTGTGGACCAATAAAGCCGATAATGACAACAAAGGCAAAAAACCAAGAAGTAAAAGCATAATTAATGCGATCGGGCCACCACTTACTTCTTAAAAAGTTTCGCAAATTGGGATAAGCATTGATCAAATTAAAGCGAAATTGTTTTTTCTTACTTTGAGAGGGCCAGACAATTTCTTCAGTTAGTTCTTTTTCCCCCTCTGACTGCACAATTGCTCGTTCAACTAGGTTTTGTAATTCCCTCAAATTACCCGGAAAATCATAAGCTTGGAGACGGCGCAGGGCTTCGGGCGTGACGTGGGGTTTCGCTATACCTCTAGCGCGGCATAATAGTCCGATGTAGTAGTCCATCTGAGCGCCAATATCTGCTTTCCGTACCCGCAACGGTGGCACTTTAATCAGGTGAGTCACAAAGCGTTCGATTTCTGGCAGGGTTTTTTCCGACACCATGAGGATATGTGCCCGACAAGATAGAGGCGCGGCAGGGGGTTCGTCGGGGCGGCTGACGGGAGTGTATGCGCCTGTTTCTAGTAGTTTTGCCAAGGCTGGCATCAGTTCATCAGGCAATTCTTGGATATTGTTGAGGATTAATGTGCCATCTTTGAGGGCTTCTATCAAACCTGGTTTGCCGTTGGCACGTCCAAAAAGTTCTGCCCCGCTTGCTTGCATGGTGCTACAGTCTACCTTAATTACGGGTTCGCGGCGGTAGGCTGATCCAAAGTGAATTAGTGCGGCGGTGTTGTCTTTTTCGAGTCCGGGTTCACCGAAAATTAAGGCAGATTGGCGGTCTTCTGCGGCTTTTTTGATTTGCTGTCTGAGTCTTACTGCATAACGGCTTTTGCCAACAATACCGCGTTTGGCTTTGCCGACGAGATAGGGGCGTAAGGCGGTAAGTCGTTCTTGTTCGTAGCCCAGTTGGGAGGATAATTGAGCAAGTTCTGCTGCTAGTTGGGGCGAGAAAGCTTGAGAAATTTCGGGAAATTCCTGGAGTAGTTGTTTAAATTTGGCGGTGGGAATGAGCCAGAGATGGCACTCACTAAGGGTTTTGGCGGTGCGTTGGGCACTTTGATCAAAGAGGATTTCTTGTAGGTGAATGATTGCCCCTGGCAGCCAACTGACTCCCCAGACGTTGCTGCTGGAGACTGTGCGATCGCTTTCTAGTTGCCCTTGTTGCAGAATGTAGAGATATTCAATCGGCGTGTCTTCTTGAACGAGGCGGGTTTTGGCTGCTACCACTCGTTTTTCCATAACTTGTGCGATCGCATTTAATGCCTCGACCGAAAGAGTGCCAAAGGCGGTTCGTTCTTGTAGCCAAGTTACCAAGTCTGGATTGCTCATTAGTGCCACTTCCATAAAGCTTGGTTTACATTTTAGCGATAAACTATAACTATTATTAATGAATAATTGTGATACTAAAGATAAATAAGAACAAATGTTTGAATCTGATCTCTGGGTTCCCTTGGCGCTTTTGGGTTTAATTGTTTTGTCGGCAATTTTTTTTAGTCGGCAAAGTTGATTATTTGTAGTTAAATATTTGCTACAAATCACTAATTTTTTGAAGTGATTTTACGGCTTTATTTCAGAAACTAGCGATGCCTATTTAACCGGAAATACATCTTCACTCTAATTAAGCTCAAGTAAGAAAAATGTCAACAAGCATATATAGAAAAGTAAGGCTAACAAGACAACCACAAAAGGAGGTGAAAATAAAACTGGAATGCTGGCATCTTCCAAGAAACTTGGTAAGAATCCTTGAGAACACATCATCTCACCGCACATATTGAAATTAAACAAAACAATAAATGCTTGAACGGCGAGAATTCTGAAAAAGAAACGACTGTTGAGTTTAACTGTTGTGCGTCGCTTAGTTGTACGAAAAGCGGCACTAAAAAATAACAAAGCTGAACTAACAATGTAGAACAAACCCCCAACGAAGATATAGGCAAAAACTGCCATCCAACCACCGGAAGTTGTCAGAAAAAGCTGGGCGCTGTTGTATGCGTACATTAGATACAAACAAAAAACGACCCAAATGTTAGTTTTAATCATTGGGTTTTAATCCTATAATATTTTAGGAAAAAAGAGATTACCAGCAATTCCAATTAATGGCAAGCTGTAGAAAAATAGGTAGAGCTTAAATCCTGTTATTTAGAGATGCAGTTTACGAGCAAAAGACTAGGTAAGGTTGTTATCCTAACTTTTAGATCTAGGTAGATCATCGTTATTAATACTGAAGTTGGCAGCCCCGAATCATAATCAGCTTTTTCAACGCTTATTCAGATTTACAGGCAAGATGATGTTTATCCGGATCGATGTTTGGGGTAATCTTTGGGTTTGAGGAGGAAAGGCAATCGCTTCTTCTTCAGTGTTGTAAGTCAGTAAGAAGCGACCGCCCTAATTGCTATGGCTTGCGATCGTCTTGAAGCATCTGCAAAATCTGAAAACAGATTTTCAAGAGGAAAATGAGTAACCCTGCGCTAGGGTTTAGCCAGGTTGCAAAGCCGACTACGACAAACTCGGTAAATTTCAACCACTTTCTCGATTTAGCTATTGGTTTGTCTAGTTGAATTGGTTGTACTCGTTTTTGATTTTGTTGTGAAGCCGTCTGATTTTTATTGGAAGTTTTCATGACTTTTGCTCTTTCTTGAACTTCCAACAGCATGACACCTAGAGCCTGAAGCTCCTGGAGAGCAAAGATTTGAGCTGATTTGAGTTATATTTGAGGTGATTTGAGCTAAATGTGAGATGGTGTGAGTTGCGTTTGAGTTATGAGCAAAATGGCAAGAAAAACGCTCTTAAGAAAAATTTAATATTCTGAATTACCTGACATGAGTATTCGAGCATCCCAACAGTGCATTCAGAAGGTAAGGAAAGCTCTCGTCCAAAAGGGATGGGTGGAATCAAAACTGCTGGAGATAGTTACGGGCAAAGGCAAATTGAGCAGCCAGCAGCGCACTAAATTTTTCAACCGCGAGCCTATTGCACGTTCGACTGCTGACAATATAGGTTTATTCCTCGGTTTGACCTGGGATGATGGAGATCTTGAACCTGTTGTTAGGAAAGGGAAGTCAGAGCAGGTGTCTGACTCTGATACCGATAAATTGGAGCAGGAAGTGCGATCGCGTTGTTGCGACAAAATCCAACACTTCTACAGCAAAATCCGGTTGTTAAATCGTCAGCAGATTGATATAGACAAGCTTTATGTAGATGTCTACTTGCTGGAGAAGCTTTCCAATGAATATCAGGCGACCATTCCCGCTCTGCTGAAAGACTATGATCCACAACAAGATCGTCTGGGTTTAGGACAGCGTGGAAAGCGATCGCCTGGATTTGAATTAGCTACCCGTTACGACAGACTAATGGTGTTGGGCAAACCAGGGTCAGGCAAAAGCACATTCTTGCGACATCTGGCAGTTGCCTGCTGCAAGGATCAGTTTCAGGCTGACCACATCCCAATTTTGATTGAACTCAGAGATATCAATGCTAGTAAGTTCAACCTACTCAATCACATTCATCAAGAATTTGACTTGGCTGATGAGGAGCAAACCATACAAATCTTGAAGCAGGGTAAAGTCTTGATTTTGCTGGATGGTTTGGATGAAGTACCGGGTCAGTTTAGGCGAGATATTCAAGACCATATTCATGAGTTTTCCCAGTCTCAGCAGCATTACAAAAATCGCTTTATCCTCACCTGTCGAACTCAAACTATAGACTACATATCGGATAAGTTTGAACCTGTTGAGGTTGCTGATTTTAACTCAGAGCAAGTTGAACTCTTTGCCAAAAATTGGTTTACTACATTAGCTGAAACGCCTGAACAAGGAACAGAACTTACTGAAAAGTTTCTGGACAAGCTGAGATTACCCCAAAATAAGCCAACGGCAGAACTAGCTGTCACCCCCATTTTACTAAGTTTGACGTGTTGGGTTTTCATTGACTTAAAAGACTTGCCAACTAAGCGTTCTGATTTATATGAACAAGGAATTAATCTGCTTTTGAAAGAGTGGGATAAAAATAGAGGAGTCAGGCGGCAAGTAGGGAATGAAATATACCGAAAGTTATCAATAAAAGAAAAGAAACAACTTCTCAGTAATTTAGCAGCTCGGAAATTTGAGCAAGAGCAATATGTGTTGTTTGAACAGAGCGAAATTGAGGAATATATTGCTGAATATTTAAATATTTCAACGGAGGATGCAGAAGCCGTGCTAGAGGCAATCGAAGCACAGCATGGGTTGCTAATAGAAAGGGCAAAGGGTATTTACTCATTCTCTCACCTGACGTTTCAAGAGTATTTTGCAGCGGAATGGTTTTGCGATCGGTCTGATTGGGATTGTTTAGCTGCACACGTTGGAAAAAAGCAATGGCGAGAAGTCTTTTTGTTAGCTGTTGGAATAGTCAAAAGTGCTGATGAATTACTGTGGCTAATGAAGGAACAAATTGATGCAATTGTAGCTGACGATCAATTCCAGCAGTTTCTGAGATGGGTAAAAGAGAAAGCAGATTCAGCCAACGTTCCATATAACCGAGCATCTGTTCGAGTTTTTTACCTTTCGCTTGCTCTTGACATTCAGTACCCTATTGCTGCTGGCGATAATGGCTATTTTCCTATTTCACCTCAATTTGCCCGTGACCTAGATCATAGTTTTTTTGCTGTTATGGAGCCTGACCTTGCTCTTGATATTACCCTTAAACTCATTCATGCTGTTGAGCGGGAGGAGAGTAGCCGTGGCTTGGCTCAATCTTTTTTACCTTCCGCCCGTCCCCTTTACGATACTTTATCCCGTAGCTTTAATCCTGAACTAGAAGAATCTCTTCAAAAACTTAAAGAACAACTTCCTCATCCATCCAAACACAGTAAAAGATTTACGGAATGGTGGAGAGCAAACGGTCAAATCTGGACTAACCAGTTAAGAGCCGTGATGATAAAACATCGCAATATTGGATATAATTGGCAGCAGTTTAGCAATGAGCCGAAGGAACTGTTACAGCAGTATTACGATGCTAATAAGTTGCTGGTTGATTGCCTGAATAGTGGTTGTGAGGTGAGTAAGACAGTGAAAAATAAAATTCTGGAGAGGTTGTTGTTGCCTTTTGATGAGATTAATAAGCGCCAGCAGATGTAGCAGATGAACAACCTGTGAATTTGAATAGAGATATTTTAGAGAGCGATCGCACCCATAACGCTCAAATAGTTAGTATTAGTGAAAAGATAAGGAGACCTGAATAAAATTAATAATTAACCATTAGATAGAAACATTAATACTGTATTAAAGGCGAGGGCTTCTCAAACGCCTTTTACAAAAAAGCCTCTTGAATAAAGCAGGAGTATCAGTTGAGTTATGTTTTCAAAAATAACTAAAATTCCTCTTCAAATCGCCACTTCCTGAATATCAGCCAAACTTAGCAACTGCCCACTACCACTCGCCTTACCTTCCAAAGTCCGCTGACAACGCACCGCAAAATTACACTCACGACACACACTAGAAGACGCCCCTACTTGAGGAAAATTAATGCCATCTTCTTGATAATCTCGTAACCAATCACTCAACTTAGTCAACAACCGACTTAAATCTAATTTTGTTCTTTCATGTTGAACTTGATCATAACCAAACCGCGAACTTTTCGGACGCGGTTCTGATTTCACAAACCAATAAGTCATCGAAATTTGTTCCGGCAAATAATCACTCGTCTCTGCTAAAACATATAAATACAAACGCATTTGCCAATCATTTGCTAACCGACTTGGTTCCTTTGGTTGAGGATAAGTTTTCCAGTCCAAAATTTGAGCATTATTTTCAGATTCAATTAATAAATCATAAATAACTGTTAGCAAATAACCTTGAAAATTCAAAGTACGACAATGTTCTGATTCTCGAAAAGTATTAGGCTCAGGAATCAAAACATCCGTAGCTTCATTAACTAAAGCCGTCACCCAACGTTGAAACTCAACATCTTCATTTACAAGAGATTCAATTGGCAGTCCTAGTTCCCGTTGTTGCATCAGCAAGTGAAAGCGACTGCCCCAAGCCAGACGTTCTTGCTCCTTTGGCGAAACTAGTGTTCCTAACTGATCAAAATAAACGTGTTGGAACTTTCTAGGGCAAATTTCGAGTAGCTTTAATTGTGATTGAGATAAATCAGTAAGCGGTAATTCCATACCTTATATTTTAGTTCTTAGTTAAGACAAACACACTCCCTTCATTACCTCGACCAATCCGCATATCTTGATCAAGATAAGTAATATCTAGCCAGCCTTGCTGCTCTCCACTCTTAATCTTAAAATCTAGCCCTACAAACTTTTTGCCTGTTTCAATTTTAGCAATAAAATCACTGGGAGACTGATAGCCGAGTAATCTTTGTAAGCCACTAATACCTCGTTCAAACTTAACATCAACTCGGCGCTCATTAACAGGTGCAAATCCCGCTTCCACACTAACTATACCTTCGAGATAAGGTAAACCAGAAATTTCGGCAATATTATAAATTTTGGTAGTTTCAGTACGCACACATTGATAAATTTGACCAAGTTGTAGTACAGGAATTCGACCTAAATTTAAGAGACTATTACTGGTAGTATAAATTAAGCGCCAGTTACCTTCCAAAAGGTCAAGTCGCTCTAGTGGTCGCTGATTTGGGTTGCGGTCTTCTAATCGAGAAACCGCGACAAGAATTGCCGTTTTCTCAACTTCAGTTGCCAACAAGCCTCGATTTTTAGCTGCGATCGCTTCTAGTAGATCAGTTTTGCTCATTATTCCACACGCTTTGGTAATCTGCCACTATCCTTGACCTTACCCTGTTCTTTTGGCTCCCGTCTTCATCTCGTGAAATTGACTCAAGATGTTAGCGTAGAAATGTAATGTCGATTATTTTCCCGCCTAGTTAAAGTCGGATGTCCAAAAATCATTCGCACTTTGGGCTTAGGTTACTCTAAAATACATATCTCTCATTGTCGTTAAATCACCAGCAAATCTGACTATGTACAATAATTCTTTGCGTGAAGAACCTCGCGAGCAACTAGCTGGAGTCATTCCTGCCAAGCAAGAAACTTCGCTTTTAGATTGGTTAGAAGCCAATGATCGCTTAATCGCCCGTGATGTTCAAGAAGAATCTTCTTCTGCTGATGAAGAAGAAATCTCTGGACTAATGGATGTTGAAGACAACGCTGTTGACGATGACGACTCGGACAGTAACTTTGACGAAGACTAAAATAAGTCCCTAATTTTATTCGACACAGACGGAACATTTATTGAGAAGTTGAGGTCACATAAATTCATGACACGTTAGGGGTCACAACTTAAATACAAGCTAAGTCAAGTGACCTACTAACGCCATTTGTAGAGTAAATTAAAATCATGATCAAACAAGTAGTTTTAACAACGCTTCTGTTTGCTTTTGCTGGCAATGTGACGAGCGCACAAGCACAGTTTCGCCCGTCTCAAAATGATCGTTTTGATCGTAATGATCGTTTTGATCGAGGTAATTTTCGTGATGGTTTTCAGAATTATCTGAATAATCTGCGAACTGAGACAAGACGACTCAAAGATAGCATTGACCGAGATTTGGATCGCAGCCGTTCTCTTAATGGCACTCGGCGTGAGGACAGAATCAACCAACAAATGGGTGATTTTAAGAAAGAAGTAGATCGGTTAAGCGATCGCTTTAGAGGTAATCAACCAATTCGGGATAATATCGCCGCCGTAGTCCGCTATCGTCCAATGCTAGACAGCTACATGAGAAGCAGCTTTGTCAGTTCCCAGTCTCGCCAATATTGGAATGATTTGCGCCCTGGTTTAGATAGACTCGAACGTATGACTCAAGGCAACAATAGATTCAACAACAACAACAACAACGGTGGTTTCTTTCAAAATGATGGTCGGTACAACAACAACTACAGATGGTAGTTGTATCAGCATCGTTTAATCAAACTTGAAAGCCCATCTCTTGCAGTCCTTGACGAAGGCGTTGTGCTTCTATTTGATTATTTTGAGCTGTGTGAAGCGCGATCGCTTTTTGGAAAGCTGACAAACTTTCAGGGACTTTACCAACTTTAAGCAAAACTACGCCTAAGTTTTGGTAAGCATCAGCATAATCCGGTTTAAGAGCGATCGCTTGTTGATAAGAGGCGATCGCTTTTGCCAATTCTCCCAATGCCTTCAAGGTCATTCCTAAATTATTATGTCCCACAGCAAAACCAGAATCAAGCTGTAACGTCGTCTCATAAGCCTTCTTTGCCGTAGTTAAATCGCCCACACTACTCAACAAATTGCCCAAATTATTATAAGCACTAAGTTTAAGCTGCGGTAAAATCGGCTGCAAAATCGCCTCCTGATAATGCCTTGCTGCTGCCTCTATATCCTCAAGACGAGTGTACAGATTACCCAAATGGTAATTTAGCTCAAACAACAACCCAGGCTCAACAGGATTAGCACTCAAGCCACGCTGTAGCAATTCTAAACCTTGATCAACTTGATTCATTTGCACGTAAAGCGCCCCTAATTTGCTGCAGACATAAGGATCATCAGGATGAGTAGCGAGATAACCTTCCATTGCCGTCCGGGCGCGATTATACTTATCCAAAGAAGCGATCGCCTCTTGCTGATAACCATAGTGCAGCATCGCCACAGTTGGAAGTGAAACCACCTGCCATTGAGGTTCTTTTTTTAACAACAACTCAACGCTATCATCAACCATTGCATGATACGGACGAGAAAAATTGACTTCAGGATGATTTCTAAATAAGCGCGACACCAAAGAATAAGGACATTGCATGGCGCCAACTTCATAACGAACTAAATTAATTACCAAATATTGATCATTTTTAATCGCCTGCTTAATTTGCGGCACAACTTCTGGCATCAGCACCTCATCAGCATCTAGCACCAGCACCCACTTACCCCGTACATATTTCAGCGCTTCATTTCGCGCCGCCGCAAAATCATTACACCAGGGGAAATGATACACCCCGGCACCATATTCTTTAGCTACCTCAACCGTACGGTCTGTAGAGCCTGTATCTAAGACAATCATCTCATCCACAATTGCTTTGACACTATTTAAAGTTTGTGGAAGTGATGCTTGCTCATTTTTGACAATCATGCACAAACTCAAATCCATTTTTTCCTGCTTTATTGGACAGAGGGGTTATTTTGTCATTTTAGAGCGCCAAAGGCACAGACAGTAAAAGCTCAGTTGGCATTCGCTAAATTAGTTATGAACACACTCTTGTTACGGACTTGAGAGCAGTAGCTAGATTAGTACTGCAACTGTTGATTAATATACAGCTCTCTACCATTGGAGGTACTAATTAACTGATTTGTTATGCAGAATACATAATAATAATCACTCAGCTTGATTGCTTAATAAAATTTACTTTTTTCTTAGTTAAAGCCGTAATTCCGTGATTTCTGTGCTTAAAAAAACTTGTTTATTTTCAAGCAATGAGCCGCCTCAAAAACCCAAAAGTCCCTGAAAGTCACTGCCTCTCTAGTCAGATCAAAAATCTTGAAGCCGCAACAATTCTCTACCTTACGATTATGCCCTCTGATAGAGGTTGTCGCAGTGTTTAGCTTGATATTCTAAACACAGAAAGAGAGAAAAACTTTAAATAAACAGGAAAGGAAAAAACAAATGGGTATTATTGCTTGGATCGTGTTAGGACTGATTGCTGGTGCTATTGCTAAAGCCATTTATCCAGGTAACCAAGGCGGCGGCATCTTCGCAACAATGGGTTTAGGTATCGTCGGTGCATTAGTAGGTGGTTGGCTTGGACAAATGTTTTTAGGAACGAGCGGGGGAGCATCCTTCGGTGCATTAACTATTCCTAGTGTCCTGTTTGCCGTCGTAGGCGCAATGATTTGTATTTTCATCTGGGGCTTAGTAACTCGCAGCGCTGCATAATATCTTCTGCGTTTTAAGCCTAATATAACCAACAAAAATAGCTTTCATCCCCCATCCGTAAGTTGGGGGATTTACCCATGAAAATAAGCTATTTGGCAAAAGGGAATTGGTTACAACAAATTATTACTTTAACTATTTTTAAAGCAAAAAATCCAACATTTTGTTGTCAAAACTAAACAAAGCAAATCAACTAAATAGGAAAAATTGTAGCAATTATTAAACTAAAAGCGTTAGATTGACAATGTTCCTATAAAGAGGAGATCTAAAAATGTTGGAATTGTATCAATTTGAAATGTCGCAATACTCAGAAAAAGTGCGGCTGCTTCTGGATTATAAAGGACTTGCTTATCGTAAAATAGAAGTAACACCGGGAGTCGGGCAATTAGACCTTTTTCGCTTGTCAGGTCAAAGGCGCGTACCAGTATTGAAAGATGGCAGTACAGTAATTAGTGATTCTACAGCGATCGCTATGTATTTAGACCGCCAGTATCCCGATAAGCCACTTATCCCCACCGACCCCTACGAGCGGGGGTTATGCTTAATGATGGAAGAGTGGGCAGATGAATCAATAGGACTAAAAAGCCGTAAAGTCTTGTTTGGAGCACTAAGCCAAAATCAAAATCTACGCACCTCAATTTTACCTAATACAACGCCCGACTTTTTGAAATCAGCCGTGGGCGCCGTCCCTTCAGAATTGCTTGAAGTGTTGGGCGCAGGCGTCGGTTATAGTTCAGAAGCAGTCAAAGATGCCAAAGATGCCTTAAAACAGGACTTAGAAGCACTCAGTTTGATTTTACTGGATCGTCCCTACTTAATTACAGACCGTCCTTGTTTGGCTGATTTTGCCGTTGCTGGTTGTAGTATGTTGCTTAAATTTCCCTCTGGTCCTTATCTAGATTTACCAGAAAGCCTCAAAGGAAAAGGAATTCCCAGCTTGGCTGATAGTAGCATTTATGAGACATTTTTTGATTGGCGCGATCGCCTTTATGCCGAATATCGCCTCCCCTCAACCACAACCTCAACTGTCGGCAGCAGTACTTCTCGACCAACTTCCATCAATATTGACTAAGTTCAATTTTCCCCTCACAATCTACTAAATATTCTGAAAATTGGCGTCTCATCTCTTGAGTCGCTAATTTTTTAGACTGCATAGATACCAAATTCTGAGCATTGAGCTTAACTTGCTTAAATTTGGTTTTTATCTACTTCTGAGCCACAAAGTTTCTGGAAAAGAAACAACAGGGAACTGAAGCATTAATTCTTACAATCTACAACAATCGCAGCAGCATTTGCTCAAAATTTTAACTTAGTTGGGTAGTATAAGCAACAGCTTGCAAGAGTAGAATTTTTCAGGTAACTCAGGTTTAAGTAAAGATAAAACAACAATGACGTACAAATACGCTGGGATAATTGGTGCAACACTAATAACAGTAACAGGTTTGCAAGTCAAGCCGGCTGAAAGTCAAAGTGTTCCACGGCAGAATAAGCAACAATTAGAAGTAATTCATAACACAAAAGGGGCAAATTTAGAACAGCTTATTAGTTCAGATGAGCCAAAATTAGACAGAGATTTTCAGCCAATTAATTCACAACCTCAAGAAACTGCAGCCCCAGTACCTGAGATTAACTTAAGCTATAAACTAGAAACCTTCAACAGCCCAGTTATGGGGGGCAAACGCACCTATGGAGTTGTGCTACCTCCAGGTTATAACGAAATGCCAAATCAGCAATATCCTGTAATCTTTTTGCTGCATGGTGGACATGGTACACCTAAATCCTGGTTTGAAAAAGAGAAGGGATCAGCCCTAACTACCTTGCAAAAGCTGTATGCAGAGAATAAACTGCCTCCTAGCATTATCATTACACCCGATGGCTATGACCAGCGTGGCACAACTGGGCTAAGAGATCCAGAATATATTGATGGTCCTAATGGCAAAATCACCACACATATTGGCAAGGAATTAGTCAAAGTTGTGCAGTCACGATATCGCACCCTACCAGCGCCGAATTATTGGGCAATTGGAGGGCTTTCTTCTGGTGGTTGGGGAGCTCTTAATATTGGATTACATTACCCCGAAAACTTTTCAATTTTATTTAGTCATAGCGGTTACTTTCGCGATAAAAGTGGTTCCCGAAATAGTCCAATTGACTTAGTAAGAACTCTCAGCCCTCAAAAAAGGAAAAACTTAAAAATTTACCTAGATGCAGGACAATCTGATAGCTTTGCTCTCACTCAAAACCGACAATTTAAGACTGTCCTTAACCAGCTCAAAATTAAGAATGTAGTGCGAGAATTTCCTGGCGAACATTCCTGGCGCTATTGGCGTCAACATTTAACTGATTCGCTGATCTTTGTTAACGATCAGTTTGAGTGGGCACCGGAACCTTAATCAGTTTTAGGTAGAAATTTGTGCCAATTTTTTAGCTAAAAAATAGGACTTATCAAAACCGCTTTTGGTAAGTCCTATGTTCTTAATCTAGTTCAATTTTTAGGTATACTGATACGACCATTCAATCGCCTCCATATCCTCATCAAAACTGAATAAGTTTAAATGATTTGGCTGTTCAATCAACTCTTTTGCCACCAAAAAACCAGCAATTGTCCAGGTTTGATACTTCCGCGATTGTTTACCAATTAATCGACCATTTTTGCCATCATAATATTCGGGCCACTGATCTTCAAGCAAGCGTTTTTCAGCAAGAGCGATCGCTTTTTTAGCAATTTCTGTACGTCCAGTTTTCTGTGCCGCTGCCGCCAACATCCAAAGTAATACGGGCCAATTTCCCCCATTGTGATAAGACCAAGGCACATTTTTAGGATCACAACCGGTCATAATTTTCCATTCCAAACCTTCCACCGCCGGGAAACAGATTTTCATGGGCATATTTCCTACTAAATCATCCCAACGTTGTTCAATCAAATCCATAATACCTTGAGACTCTTGAGGACTGGCAAGAGAACAAATAATTGCCATCAAATTGCCAACAGTAAAAAAGCGAAAATCCATTCTTGCTGATCCCAAATTACCTGCCAAATAGCCACCTTTTTCGGGCATCCATTCAGTTAACCAGTAGGGAATTGAATCAGGGTAAATATTAAACTTATTGATGGCAGCTTCGCCAAACTCCTCGCCACGATAGCGATACATTTCATTCAAACGTTTGATATCTAGCCAATAATATTGCCGAATATGATGGCTAAGAGTACCCAATCTTTGATTGACAACCATCGTATAAATTTCGCCTTGGCGCCCTGGTGCAAGTAGTTCTCTTGATGCCCTCAAAGCGGCATAAAATAAGACTTGAATTTCCAAAGGATGCCCATAAACACCCATACGACGGTCAATCATAAACGCCCCATCAGGTACTAACATAGTGGGGAACATATCGAAACGGTCTGCTAAACAAAGTTTGAGAATTAAAACAATACCGTTTTGAAATTCTGGCTTATGAGCTAATTCAATATCTCCGGTAGCTTTAACATAAGCTCGTAATAAGATTAGCCACCATAAACTAGAATCAACAGGTGTAACACGACCAATAGCGTGCTCACCAAAATCGGCAGTTAAATATTGCTCACCATAGTTAGTTGCTATCTTAAAACTAGCTGGCATCAAACCTTGACCAGCATTAAAGTAATCCATTTGCTTGGTTTCACTTTGCAGCGTCAAAGTTTCTACTAGGAAATTGCGAACAATTTCCGTTTTGCCATGCATCAAATAAATCAGCGCTGAAGAAACAAAATCACGAACAAAACACTGATTATAATTGAGTGCTTCCACATCAGGATCACGAGCTGCAACTGTGCCAACTGGACGCCCGTAATAGTAAATAATAGAATCTTCTAGTGCTTTCCATGCCTCAGCTAACATATCATTTGTGCTCATTAATTCTTCAGCATCCTCTTGCTTTATAGAAATGCAATTTTTAAGTTTGTTGTCGAGTTTCGATGCCAACCTTGCGGGCTGCCACAATATATCGGAAAATATATTCCGCTACCTCCAAGTAGTTGGTTGCACCTTGTAGGGAAGATGCCCAAACTGTTACCCCATGATTTTTGATCAGCAAGGCGCTGATTGGTGGTGCTGCTGCCTTAAAACGATCGCATATTTCACTGGCAATTTGAGCTACTTCTAGATGGTTGGCAAATACTGGCATTGCCACCTGCGGGTTTTCCGTCCACACTCCCAAACCTTTGAGCATTTCCAAAGGCGGCAGTGGTAGACTATCCCCATCACAAAAGTGAGAAACTAGATTAGCTTCGATTGAGTGTACGTGATAACAGGCTTGAGCGTCGGGAAACAGTGAGTAGATTGCCTGATGAATACTTGTCTCGGCTGAAGGACGGCTATTTGGCGGTGTCTCCAAAACCGTACCATCAAGGGCAAGACGGATAAAATCTCCGTGATTAAGTTGCCCTTTATTGCGCCCACTGGCAGTAATCCAAAAGCTGCCGTCGGGCATTCTAGCCGATAAATTACCTGCGGTGCCTACCATCCAGCCAAGTTGGTAAAATTGACCAGCAGCAGCAACTAAAGTTGGTCTTGGATCGCTATTCATTCTAACCTCTAAATTTTGTGTGTCAGAGTTTTATTAATGAGGACTTACCTACTCTTTACAGAAACTAGGCAAAAAACTCATATTCTTTTTGTTGAGCAACTAAAAATCATTTACCTTAACTAGCTTGCCAACGCTGTTGTAAGGTATGGCGGACATCAAAAAAGTCCTGCCACGGTAGATATGGTTTATTATGTTCGTCCAGGTACTGACTTAAGCGATCGCGTGCAAATACCACAGGCGCCACTAATGCCATATTTAAATCCGTTACAGAATCACCAATGGCAACTTGTTCGATAGCAGGGTGTTGTGCCATAACCTGCACCTTTGACACCATTTCATTACCTGCCTCAAACTGCGAGTGTACTGCCAAAAACTCACCCTTAGTATCAATATCAATAGCGTAAATTGCCGTCACCCGCGATAATAAACCTGCCTCAGTTAGTGTTGCTTCCACCATGCCCCGCAAACCCCCAGAAACCACAATAAAAGGCACCGCTTCAGCATCCAGAAAATCGACTAACTCACTTAATCCAGGACGAATTGCCGAAATTCTGGCATATTCAATAATTTCTGGATAACGCGCCGCCGGAATTGACTCTAATAGCTGGCGTACTCCTTCTCGTAGCGTTAAAGTTTTAGCATACATTTGCGGCGTCAACTCTGCCGATAACTGGGGTGTAAATTCCTTTGACATCCCAACAAAGGTTTCAACAGCGGTAATTGTGCCGTCGAAATCACAGAAAACAGCACGTTTAAGAGAATTGGGGAAAGATGAGATTTGGGACACGGTAAAAATCGATCAGATAATAAAGATTGCCAAAGCTTAACAGGTTTGCTCTTTACTGATCAGGACTAATACATAACCATGCTTTGTTTTATTGTGCCAATCAGGCGACTTTTGAGGTGGGGCGTCTTGCTATTTTTGCTATTAAGTCAAATCTTGACACAACCGGCTTGGGCTGACTTGAGACTGCACCAAGACGCACCTGGAGTGATGCGCTATCATTCTCAGCAATCATTACGCGACGCTTCCGGCAATGCTTTTCAGGTAGTTTTGTTCAAACAAATTACACCAGACAAGCCCACATTTCATCTACGCTTAGTCGGCTTTCCCGGCATTGTTGAATTTTTGCATCCCCAAAGATTAGAAGTGATTACAAATAGCGGTCAACTCTTGACAGCAGTTGATGTTTATGCAAAAGGAGCGCCCGCCACCAATGTTGGGGAATATAATTTTACGGAAATTTTGGCTCAGTTATCACCAAAAGACGCCCCTAGCCTTGCTGTCCAACTAAAAGGCGATCGCTCTCTTTCTCTCAAAATCCCCAAATCCCTAGCTCAGGAATGGCAACTACTAGCCGATGAGCCTTAATTTTGCGGCGCAGGATAAAGAGGGGCTGGGTCAATTTGACCAAGGTGAAGATCAGGAGACCAAAAACGCACAACTGCCTTACCAATTACATTTGAGCGCGGGACAAAGCCCCAATAGCGACCGTCATAGCTATTATCGCGATTATCACCCATCATTAGGTAGGAGTCGGGTGGCACAATTACAGGACCCCATTGATATGTAAGCTTTTCCTTAATATACTTTTCTGGCAACAGGCGGTCATTAATGTACACCCGCCCTTGTTTAATTTCTACCTTTTCTCCTGGTAAACCAATTAGGCGTTTGATGAATGTATCTTTGAAATGTTGACGCTTTAGCTCTTCTGTAGGAGAAAAAACGACAATATCTCCACGCTGGGGATTCGACCAATGGTAACTTAATTTGTCAACCATCAAGCGGTCATTAACTTCCAAGGTCGGCAGCATGGAACCAGAAGCGACATAACGAGACTCAGCAACTAAAGTGCGAATGCCGAAGGCAAAGACTAAACTTAGTCCAACTGTTTTCAAGCCTTCTAACCAGAGAGGGTTGCGGTTGAGGGAAGAGGGCTTATGAGAATCTTGGTTGTGCTGGGGATGCATAAATTTTTCTCTTGAAAATTCCGGAGCGATTGAAAACAAAGTGTTAAACTTATCTAGAAAAAGCCGCCTCAATTCATGGCTGGTGACGCAAAAAACTGTAATGAGGTTCCATATATTGTACAAATCTAAGTTTTGGCATCATAGTTGAGCAGGATCAGAGCCAAATCTACCAGAGTGCAGTGATTACGACGAAAATATTACCAAGGTAATGTCTGTGTTGAGTTGTAGAAACATCACTTCAATCGAGAAAATCAAGTTATCATGCTTGAAGAAATCTAAAGAATTTTGCAACATGGGCTTGAGTCACGGCTGACATTAAGCTATTATTCGGCAGGCGTTACTCGTACACAATTGGCTATCTGACCCTACTAATGAGGAAGTTAGTTTCAGTCAACTATACTTCACAAAAGTGGACAATTTAGCAAATGTAGTGCGTCAATATAAAAAAGCAGATAACCAGTGGGAAAAACTGACAACCCACCTTAAAATCTTAGATGGCGTGTCAACCTTTCATTGAGTAATCTAAAAGTGATGAGTGTCAGAGTGCATCAGTTACGGCTACTAGTTATAAATGTTTTAGTTGCAGTTGAGAGGCAAGGGCAATGAGTGATGGGATGGCTTTCTTGACAGGAGCTGCCTTCGCTGGGGTAGCAGTTCTCTTTATGATTAAGGGAGGACCTAATAATATTGGTGCGGCGAATATACCCTCCCCCCAATCTCTACCATTTTCACAGACTAATCCTTACATGATGCCGACGCCTCTGCCTACGGCAGCGCTAGCTTCACCAGGGTTACCAGCTTATGGTACAGATCAACAGCGGGTAGATGCGGATCGGCTGAAGATTATTCTTGATCAGCAAAGAAATGAAACTGAGCAGCTCAAAGCTCAGTTACAAAATCAGCAAATGATCATTGAGAGATTAACTGTCCGAAACGATCCGAATAATCCTAATAGTCCGAATAATCCCAATAATCCGAATAGTAGTCTGTTTGCACGGACTAATCAGCCAGTACAAGCAGTCTCCGCTCAAGAGCAAGATAACCCCCTGCTTTCGGGTTTGGTTTGGGCGCTGGGTGGTATGGCAATAACGGTTAGTGGTGGTGTGGTTGTGGTTGGCGCGTTATCGGTGTTGTCTCGGCAACAGCGCTCAGGGCGTACTACTTATGTAGTTCAACAACCACCCAACTATACGGCGCTACCTGCAACTCTTCATCAGAGACGCCGCACTGATGTGATGCCTCCTCAGTTGGATGAAAGACGGGTTGATTATGTGGAATACGACAGATAAATCAGCGATCGCTCGGATTGGTGCTGCTCTTAGTTTTTTGCTAGTTGCCAGCACTCATTAGCGATCGCCCAATCTTCTTGAGTATGCACCACGACAACTCGAACGGCTGAATCATCTGCAGCAATATCTGTATCTGCAGGTGAATGATCGTTTTGATCAGGGTTGATTTTTATACCCAAAAACTGAAAAGCTTCTAGGGCGGCAAATCTTACTTGTGCTGAATTTTCACCCACGCCACCGGTAAAAATGATCGCATCTATGCCGCCAAGTGAAGCAAGCATTGCGCCAATATGCGATCGCAAACGGTGAATATAAACATCAATTGCTAATTGAGCACGAGTGTTTCCTTCTTCTTTTGCTTGGAGAATTGGACGTAAATCGCTACTAATGCCAGAAAGTCCCTTCAAACCTGACTGCTTATTTAAGATATCAGCGATCGCCTCAGCATCCTTTCCCTGCCGCATCAAGTGAATCAAAATACTCGGATCAATTGAACCGGAACGAGTACCCATCATCAAGCCTTCCAAGGGCGTATAACCCATAGTCGTATCAATACACACCCCATTTTTGACCGCTGCTAACGAGCAACCGTTACCTAAATGGCAGCTAATGATCCGCAGCGACTCCAAAGGTTTACCCAAGATTTGAGCAGCACGTTTGGTGCAATATTGATGACTAATACCGTGGAACCCATAGCGGCGAATTCCCTGCTCAAACCAATCATAGGGACCTGGATAAACCGCAGCAGCAAGGGGTAACTGAGAATGAAAGGCTGTATCAAATACTACTATTTGCTGCATTTGCGGCAAAATTTGTTCAATCGCTTCAATGCCTTCTAAATTAGCCGGGTTATGAGTTGGTGCGAGTGGCGCAAATTGTGTAATTGCCGCTTTAACTTCCGGTGTCACAAAAGTCGCCTTATTATATTGATTACCACCGTGTACCACTCGATGCCCAACAATATTAATATCACTCAGTTGAGAAATCACGCTTGTGCTGCCGCGCCAAAGCGTATTAAGCAGATAAGCAGTGGCTTTTTGTCGCTCATCTACAGGTAACTCTTCCTCCAACGACGCCCCAAGATGAGTTTTTACCTGAAAAATTGCAGCATCTGATTTTTGAGTCCAATCAATTGTCGCGGACCATAAAGGTTCTATGTAAGTCTCTGGTAATTCTTCACCAAATTCATAAAGGCAACTTTTTTGGCTACTCGAACCCGCATTTAATACCAAAATTTTCATGAAAAATAGCTAATTATTGACAACAAAGTGAGATTCAAAAGTTGGTAATTGCACCACTTTATTTGTCAGAAAAGGTTGTATTTTGATAGAGATTTTGTAGTTTTCTCAATTTTAGACAAACTAAGTAGGATGGGCATTGCTTGGCAAACTGACAAAAAGATTATCCAGTCAGCATTATAAATAATACCCATCCTAAAGCTTTCACTCTTAACCAGGAGCGCCTGAACGGATTGTCTCGTCTGCTACATCTGTAGGAGATTTAGTTTCATTTGGCTTTTTCTCAACACCGTCAGAGTAATTCCATGTCCAATTACGAATTTCTGGCAGATCATCTCCATGTTTGGTGATGTAATGTTTGTGATCGATTAATTTATCACGGAGGTATTGTTTGGCATAAGCCGCAGCATAACCTAACTTTGGCACGCGATCAATTACATCCCCGGCAAGGTGGAAACGATCCAAATCATTAAGCACAACCATATCAAAAGGCGTCGTTGTTGTGCCTTCTTCCTTATAACCCCGGACATGGAGATTATCATGATTTGTGCGACGATAAGTGAGGCGATGAATTAGCCAAGGATAGCCGTGATAGGCAAAAATAATCGGCTTGTCGGTGGTAAAAAGGATGTCGAAGTCTTTATCAGATAAACCATGCGGATGCTCACTTTTGGGCTGAAGTGTCATCAAGTCAACCACATTAATTACCCGAATTTTTAGATCAGGAAAATGTTGACGCAGCATATCAACAGCCGCTAAAGTTTCTAATGTCGGCACATCTCCAGCACAAGCCATTACCACATCAGGCTCAGTTCCGCGATCGCTACTTGCCCATTCCCAAATACCAATTCCGGCGGTACAGTGCTTAATTGCCGCATCCATATCTAGAAATTGCAACGAGGGTTGTTTCCCAGCAACAATCACGTTGACATAGTTACGGCTGCGTAAACAATGGTCGGTAACAGAAAGTAAGGTATTAGCATCAGGCGGTAAATATACCCGAATTACATCGGCTTTTTTATTAACAACATGATCAATAAAACCTGGATCTTGGTGAGAAAAACCATTGTGATCTTGCCGCCAAACGTGAGAAGTTAGCAGATAATTTAAAGAAGCAATAGGACGACGCCAAGGTATGTCACGAGTAGTTTTCAGCCATTTGGCGTGTTGATTAAACATCGAGTCGATGATGTGGATAAACGCCTCATAGCAAGAGAAAAAGCCGTGACGCCCTGTGAGAAGATAGCCTTCTAACCAACCTTGACACATATGTTCGCTCAAAATTTCCATTACCCGTCCGTCTGGGGAAACATTGGCGTCAATATCGTAAATCTCGGCAGTTGAAACTCGATCTGTAACTTCAAAAACCGAGGTGAGACGGTTGGAAGCAGTTTCATCGGGTCCCATTAAGCGGAAATTGTGACCGTTAAGTTTGATGATATCCCGTAGAAAGTTGCCCATTACACGGGTAGCTTCATTAAAGGTTGTGCCTGGTTTGGTTACTTCAACGGCATAGTCTCGGAAGTCAGGCATTTTCAGGTTTTTTAGGAGAATGCCGCCGTTAGCGTGAGGGTTTGCCCCCATACGGTTATCGCCTTTTGGTGCTAATTCTGCTAATTCTGGAATGAGTGTACCGTTATCATCAAAGAGTTCGTCTGGTTTATAACTCTTCATCCAATCTTCTAGCAGCTTGATATGCTCAGGATGACTTGCCATTTCTGCCATTGGCACTTGATGCGATCGCCAATAGTCCTCAGTTTTCTTGCCATCTACTGATTTTGGTCCCGTCCAACCCTTGGGTGTCCGCAGCACGATCATGGGCCACTGAGGACGCTTAGAGAAGCCATTTGTGCGGGCATCTTCTTGAATTTCTTTAATCTCAGCAATAATTGTATCCAAAGTTGCTGCCATCAATTGATGCACGGTTTCTGGATCATGTCCTTCCACAAAATAAGGCTTATAACCATAACCGATAAACAGACTTTCCAACTCCTCATGACTCAACCGCGCCAACACCGTCGGACCTGCGATTTTATAACCATTAAGGTGCAAAATAGGGAGAACAGCACCATCATGGACAGGATTAAGAAACTTATTAGAGTGCCAACTAGTAGCCAGTGGTCCCGTTTCCGCTTCCCCGTCACCCACCACACAGCAAACTAAAAGATCAGGGTTATCAAACGCCGCACCATAAGCATGAACAAGAGAATAACCCAGTTCGCCGCCTTCGTGAATAGATCCTGGTGTTTCTGGGGCAACGTGACTAGGAATACCACCGGGAAAAGAGAATTGTTTGAATAAGCGTTTCAGCCCCGCTTCATCTGGGGAAATATTCGGATAAAATTCGCTATAAGTGCCTTCTAGGTAGGTGTTGGCAACTAAACCGGGTCCGCCATGCCCTGGACCTGCAATGTAAATAGTGTTGAGGTCGTATTTTTTAATCAGTCGATTAAAGTGAACATAAATAAAATTAAGACCCGGAGTTGTGCCCCAATGCCCTAGTAATCTGGGCTTAATATGTTCTAGCTTTAGTGGTTCCTTTAATAGTGGGTTATCGAGTAAATATATTTGTCCGACAGAAAGGTAATTTGCAGCACGCCAGTAGGCGTCCATTTTGCGTAATTCTTCGGGAGCAAGGGGTCCCGTTTGTAATCTGGGAGCGATCGCTTGACTCATACTAAATTCCTGTGTCTTGGATAACAGTAATGCCTGAAGCAGTTAGTTTGTTGGTTATGAAAAACAGAGTAATAAACGACTGAGCGATAACCTTTTGACTGATAACTTAAGCTGCAGGATAGCAAGCTTGCAGTTGGTATAAACGCATTAAGAATGCCATCATATTAGTAATTGAGTCCCAAATTCCCAACATCTGTCTTTAGAGAGATTTGTCTTTTCTTCTCAAGTTGTCATTTTTTTATAGGTTATATAGCCTATAAAAAATGGAAAATTATCGCTCAAAGTTACCATCTTCAAAGCGATATTCATGCATATTCCCGACTGGTTGATAACCAATTGCTTGATAAATATGATTAGATGTTGGATTAGTTAAATCTGTAAATAAAAAACAGTATTTACGTCCTTGATTAAGCAACATTTGACTCAATGCCGCCACACAAGAACTGGCATAACCATTGCTGTTGAATTAAATAAGGCTTAACTTCCTCGTAATATTGATTAATATCCTCAAAATAATTGAGTTTCATCATCTAAGTAGTAAGCTTTACCAGTGCATCTCTAACTGCTGTCGGCAACTGTCGTAAAATTTTACCCTTCTCTCTATCAACAGCCACCAAAGTAACAAGACCAGTTAAATATAACTCTTGTCCATCCAAAGCTTGAATTTGATAATCCCAATTAATTCTAACTCCTTCCATCTCTGCCATACGTGTTTTCACAACTGCCGACATACCCATACGAATTGGGCGATGATAACGTATAGAAAGTTCAACAACAGGTAAATCACATCCCAGTGCAACTAAGTCGGCAAAATCAACACCAATTGAACGTAAACATTCAACTCGTGCTTCTTCCATCCAAGCAATATATGTACCATGCCAAACTATTCCGGCGTAATCAGTATGATGAGGTTGCGCCCTAACTGGATAATCAAACCAATTTTCAGGGGTAGCAGCTAGAGAATAGCTTTCGATTTCACTAGTTGGAGGAAATTGGGATGTAGGTAATGGTTCTTCTGACACTTTGTTAAATTGTCCTAATTGCAGTTAGATAAAATTGTTGTAATTATTAGAAAGCAAAACTCTGACTTATCAAGTCTACAAAAAATGATACTCAGCCTTTTGAGTGATTTGCCTATTAAGGCTTAACAATTACCCATTGTGTAACAGGAGACAAAGGCTTCCAACCGAGAAAAGAACCGATCGCTTTAGTTCGTTCAATACTAATACGAATCAGGCTACCACCATACTGACTGTGCCATTGTAAAACTTTTTGTTCACTCTCTAAAGTTACCGCATTAATCACCAGACGACTGCCGCTAGGTAATGCCTTCCAGCAAGTTTCAAATAAGTTATCATTGGTGACACCGCCGCCGATGAAAATAGCATCAGGTTGAGGTAGATTTTTTAATGCTAATGGTGCAGCGCCTGGGATAATTTGTAGTTGTGGGACACCAAGGGCAACAGCATTATTTGCAATGTATTGTAGTCGAGTTGAGTGACGCTCGATCGCGATCGCACGACAACGAGGATGACTCCGCAACCACTCAATGGCAATTGAACCACAACCCGCCCCCACATCCCAAAGCAATTGTCCCGGCAGTGGTGCTAAATTAGAAAGAGTAATGGCACGTACTTCTTGCTTGGTAAGTTGTCCATCATGTTGATAGGCAGCATCTGGTAAACCGGGAGTACGAGGCAGGGAGAGAGTGGAAAGATCGGCAACACAAGCGATCGCGATCGTATTCAAATCCGCCACTTCCGTCGCCTTCCAGGTAGCAGCCACACCCTCAATTCGACGTTCCTGCAGACCTCCCATCCTTTCCAACACTGTAATCTGACTTTTGCCAAAACCCCGTTCACTTAACAACGAGGCGACTTTTTCAGGGCTATGTTTATCGGCACTCAAAACCAGCAAACGTGCACCTGGATAAAGCGCTGAAGCGACTACAGCCGTGGGGCGATTAGTCAGGCTAAAAGTTTCAATTTCAGTCAGCGACCAGCCAAGATGCGCACAGGCAAGACTAAAAGCCGAAACTGTCGGTACAATCAGCATTTCTTCTATCGGCAGGCGCTTGCTTAAAGTGACACCAATACCATGACACATCGGGTCGCCACTTGCCAAAATACAGACAGCCTTTCCCCGTCGCTGGATAATTTGTTCAATAGTGGTTTCTAAGGGAGTTGTCCAAACTAATTTTTCTCGTACATCTGCTGGTAGCATTGCCAAATGACGTGTACCACCAACTAAGACTTCTGCTTGAGCAATCAGCGAGTGTGCTAGTTCACCAAGTCCACTTAAGCCATCTTCGCCAATTCCTACTATTGAAAGCCATTGTTCCATCTTAATTAGTGTGCCTGAGAAAGAAAATAATAATTTAAGGATAAGGTATGAAAAAGACCATTTTTTAAGTCTGGTTAGCCCGAAGGATGTCATCGAAATTATCATATCAAAGGAGGTAAAAATATGAGTTCATTTGTGCTTGGTTTTCAGGAGATTGATCAAACAAAACTCACGGTAGTTGGAGGTAAAGGCGCAAACCTAGGGGAACTCTCCAAGATTGAAGAAATCCACGTACCGGATGGATTTTGCATTTCTACGGACGCCTTTAAAAGAATCATTGGGGAAACGTCGGCGATTAACGAATTAATCCATCAGTTATCGCTTCTAAAGGTGGAAGACTGGGACAAAATCGGGAAACTTAGCGGTGAGATTCGCAGAGTTATCGAAGCAATAGCTATTCCTGAAGACATTCATCAAGAGATCACCCGTCTCCTCTCTAGATTTGGTGAAAAAAATGCCTATGCTATACGATCCAGCGCCACAGCAGAAGATTTACCAACAGCCTCTTTTGCAGGTCAGCAGGATACATATTTGAATATTATTGGCAAGGAGGCAATCTATCAGCATATCAGCAAGTGCTGGGCATCGCTATTTACCGATCGCGCAGTCATTTACCGCCTCCAAAACGGCTTCGATCATCGCAAAGTCTACCTGTCTGTAGTTGTTCAGAAAATGGTCTTTCCGCAGGTGGCAGGCATTTTGTTTACTGCCGATCCCGTCACTTCTAATCGGAAAGTGTTATCGATTGATGCCAGTTTCGGACTGGGTGAGGCTATGGTCTCTGGACTGGTGAATGCTGATAACTATAAAGTGTGTAACGGCAAGATTCTCGATAAAAAGATATCCACCAAAAAACTGGCGATTTATGCCCTAAAAAATGGCGGTACGAAGCAACATGAGATTGAGCCTGAGCGGCAGAATCGGCAAGCGCTGACGGATGAGCAGATTTTACAGCTTGAGCGCATCGGTAGAAAGATCGAAGCCCATTTCGGTCGCGACTACACAACAGACGAATTGCAGGAAGCACTTCGACCGATCGCTTCGCTAATCAGCAAGTCTGAAAAAGCACAGCAGAAGCTGGCACCGGGAACGTGGCAACATATGATGCTGCGAGACAATCTCAGGGCATTACACTATGCGTCTGCACTGATGAACAAAGAGACTAACGATACGGATGATTTCACACGAGATGATTTACAAGAAACCCTCCGCGCATTTGCTTCGATGATCAGCAAGACCGAGAACACTCAGGCAAAATTTTCGCCGGGAACTTCCCAACACACGTTGCAGCGAAACAGACTCAAAGCGTTGCACATAGGTAGAAAGATTGTAGAAAATTTTGGCTGCCCCCAGGATATCGAATGGTGTTTGGTTGATGACACGTTTTATATTGTCCAGAGCCGTCCAATTACTACTCTATTCCCGATTCCTGAAGCGAACGATCGAGAAAATCACGTCTATGTATCGGTCGGTCATCAACAAATGATGACCGATGCCATGAAACCATTAGGGATATCTTTATGGCAGTTGACCGCTGCTCGCTCCATGTATCAAGCTGGCGGCAGGTTGTTTGTTGATGTTGCAGATGATTTGGCTTCACCTGCTAAAAGAGACATTGTACTAAACGTCCTGGGGAAGTCCGATCCGCTTGTAAAAGAGGCAGTGACCACCCTCTTAGAGCGGGGAGATTTTATAAAATTGATAGCCGATGATCAGCAAGAACCGGGTTCCGGTCAAAGCAATCAAGGTACGCCCCCTCCAAATTTTCACGCGCAACTCGAAAACAATCCAATGATCGTTTCTAATCTAATTAAAAATAGTCAAGCCTCAATTGAGGAGCTAAAGCGTACCATCAAAACGAAGTCAGGGGCGGATCTATTTGACTTTATCCTAGAAGACCAGCAAAAGCAGAGGCAGAGCTTGTCCGATCCACAAAGTTTTGGTGCAATTGTGACTGGTATGAATGCTGCATCATGGATTAATGAAAAAATGATGGAGTGGCTCGGTGAAAAGAACGTAGCAGATACGCTTTCTCTATCTGCGCCAAACAATATTACTTCGGAGATGGGTCTAGAACTGCTGGATGTTGCAGATGTGATTCGTCCTTATCCGGAAGTAGTTGATTATTTACAGCATACAGAAGACGATCGCTTTTTGGATGGACTAGTGCAGCTTGATGGCGGTAGGGAAGCCCAGGACGCGATCAATGCCTATCTCAGCAAGTATGGAATGCGATGTGTCGGAGAAATTGATATTACGAGAACCCGTTGGAGCGAGAAGCCAATGGCGCTTGTTCCCCTGATTCTTCTGAACATCAAAAACTTTGAATCTGGTGAAAATGATCGCAAATTTGAGCAAGGGCGACAGTCGGCTTTGAAAAAAGAACAGGATCTGCTAAAACGGTTGAAGCAGTTGCCGGACGGTGAGCAAAAGGCTGAGGAGACAAAGCAAAAGATTAGCCTGATGCGGAATTTCATCGGTTATCGTGAATATCCAAAATACGCCATGATTAATCGCTATTTCGTTTATAAGCAGGCTTTACTGAAAGAAGCCGAACAACTCGTAGCAGCGGGCGTTATTCATGAAAGAGGGGATATTTACTATCTCACGTTTGAAGAACTTCGCGAAGTCGTACTCACCCATAAACTGAATGACCAAATCATCAGCAAACGCCAAGACGATTATAAATTATCTGAAAAACTAACTCCCCCACGGGTGATCACGTCTGATGGTGAAATCATTGCAAGCAAGCACAAACGAGAGAATCTCCCAGCCGATGCTATTGTAGGTCTACCTGTTTCCGCCGGAGTAATAGAGGGACGAGCACGGGTCATCTTAAACATAGAAGATGCTGATCTGGAAGATGGAGATATATTGGTCACCTCCTTTACTGATCCTAGCTGGACACCATTATTTGTATCCATAAAAGGACTTGTTACCGAAGTGGGTGGACTGATGACACATGGAGCAGTTATCGCACGTGAATATGGCTTGCCAGCAGTTGTGGGAGTGGAGAATGCTACCAAAATGATCAAAGACGGGCAACGAATTCGGGTGCATGGAACGGAAGGCTATGTAGAAATCCTATAAAGAATTGCTGGCGAATTCAGGCGCGACACCCTCAGCCTCTATTCCCTTTGCCTTTCCTGCCAAAACTAACTAGGTAAAGTGCGATCGGGCAGTCACAGAATGCAACTGAATAATTGTACTAACGCTTACTTACAAAAAGCGATCGCTCTTGTCCGCACTACAGAAAACTTCCCCACCGAAGCCAAAGCACTCAGCAGCCTCGGTCAATTATTTACTAAAAATCAACCGGAATTAGCGATAGTGTTCCAGACTCAACTCAAAGCCACAAGCCAAAAACTCTACAATTGGTTGTTTAACCTCTAGAGACAGAACCGAAAACTACTATGAGCGATAATCAACTTGATAAGTCATGTTTAGCATTGTTTTAGTGCCACCAATTATGTTAAACCGAGAAACTCAAAAGAAAAGTACAATTGGAACTCACTGCTGACGCTTTTAAGGGGTGTGTTGATTGCCTTTACTAGTAACTTGTCCTGGTTTATTTTATGGCTCGTCAGCTCAAGATGGCATTTTATCTCGAATGCGAATTCCGGGAGGGATTTTAAATTCTGCACAAGCAATGGCTGTTGCTGATTTAATTGATCAATATGCCACGGGTTACATACAGGTGACAAATCGGGCGAATTTACAACTTAGGGGATTAGCTAAAAATCTCAATCCTGAAGTCTTCGATAAACTAAAAATATTAGGCATCGCTTCACGCCATCTAGAAGTTGACCCGATTCGTAATATTATGATTAGTCCGACGGCGGGTATTGATCCTCAACAATTAGTTGATACTCGTCCTTTGGTACAAGCTTTTGATGATTATCTTCAGTCGCATCCTGAACTAGCAACATTATCGCCTAAGTTTAGTGTCGGTTTTGATGGCGGGGAATTGGTTTCTATACGCGATCGCCATAATGATATAACTTTAGTTGCTCAACATTCGTCAACAACAGAATTCAGCTTCCGTTTATATTTAAATTTAGAGGCAAAAAATTTTGATACAGGTGTTGTCATTTCAACCAATTATCTCTCAGTCTTAGCTGCCCTAACTCAAGTGTATTGGCAATATTGCTCTCAAACGCCTCCATCTCAACGTAAACCACGTTTGCGAGATTTGCTTGCTGACTGGGGAGTTGCAGCTTATTTAGAAAAAGTTGAGCAGTATCTAGAGTCGCCTTTGCTTAGAGCAACTGATTCCCTACCACAAAATGAGCAAAATTACAAACATTTAGGCATCCATCAGCAGCATCAGCCCGGTTTTTCCTATATTGGCATTGCCTTACCACTTGGAAGACTAAAATCTCAGCAACTAAGGGAATTAGCCAATTTAGCACAAACCTACGGCAGTGGCACAATACGACTGACGCCGTGGCAAAATTTATTAATTTCTGATCTTCCTGACTCGCAACTGCCCGAATTACAGCAATGCCTTGTTAAACTAGGATACCACTGGGATGCCAATCGTTTAGAGAGTAGTTTGGTTGCTTGTGCGGGTAGTAAAGGTTGTGCTAAGGCAACGTCGGATACTCAAAGTGATGGATTAGCTTTGGTTAGCAATTTAAGGCAACGCTTATCATTAGATCAACCGATTAATATTCATATCAGTGGTTGTGAAAAATCCTGTGCCCAACATCATCAAAGTGATATTGCTTTAGTGGGAAGTCAGGAAATGGAGAATATTTATGATATTTATGTTGGTAGTGGTGAGTCGTCTTTTGGGCGAAAAATCCTACACTCAGTAAGTGCAGATCAAATACCTGGATTAATTGAGCAGTTGTTGAAAATATATCAAGAAAAGCGAATCTCAAATCAGTCTTTTCAGGAATTTATCAATAACCAAAATCTTACTCAGTTACAACAGTGGCTAGCTTATGGTAGCCCAGTGTCAAGGGATTTGAGATGATTGATTATATCCGAGATGGTGCCGAAATTTACCGTAAATCCTTTGCGATGATTCGTGCTGAAGCGAATTTATCCATTTTGCCAGCAGATTTAGAAACAGTGGCAGTAAGGCTAATTCATAGTTGTGGCATGACAGATATTGTTACAGATTTGGCAGCATCACCGCAAGCGGCAACAATTGGACGAAATGCCTTAAAAGCAGGTGCGCCTATTTTATGTGATGCTCAAATGGTGGCGCAAGGCATAACGCGATCGCGAATACCTGCGGATAATGCGATAATTTGTACACTGCAACATCCCGATGTACCTGATTTAGCAAAAAAATTGGCAACAACGCGATCGGCTGCGGCTTTGGAATTGTGGCACGATTATTTAGAAGGGGCAGTTGTGGCAATTGGTAATGCGCCAACTGCTTTGTTTCGTTTATTGGAATTATTAGACACAGGCGCACCAAAACCTGCTTTAATTTTAGGTTTCCCTGTCGGCTTTGTTGGCACAGCTCAATCAAAAATTGAACTCGCGGCTAACAGTCAGGGTGTACCATTTATTACACTACATGGGCGGCGAGGTGGCAGTGCAATGGCAACCGCTGCGGTTAATGCGTTAGCAAAAGAAGCTGAAATATGACTAATACAGGTAAATTATACGGGCTAGGCATCGGTCCTGGCGATCCAGAATTATTAACTCTCAAAGCTTACCGAATTCTGCAAGCAGTGCCGGTTATTGCTTATCCGGCGATGGAAAATGGCAAAGTACTAGCAAGGGCAATTGTCGCAGATTATTTGCGCCCTGAGCAAATTGAAATTCCCATGCCGTTGCCTTTTAGCCCAACTCGCTCTTCTCAACCTTACTACGATATTGCTGCCGAAAAAATTGCGGCACATTTAAGTGAGGGGCGCGATGTCGCGGTATTGTGTGAAGGTGAGCCGTTTTTATACGGCACGTTTATGTATTTGTATAATCGTTTAGCGAGTCGTTTTGCTACCGAAGTTGTGCCGGGAATTTCTTCAACAATGGCAAGTGCGGCACAATTGGGAGTACCGCTGACGTATCGTAATGATGTGTTGAGTATTATGCCGGCTACACTATCTGCAGAGATTTTACGCGATCGCCTCGCAGTTACGGATACGGCTGTAATCATTAAACTAGGCAGACATTTTGCCAAAGTGCGCGATGTTTTGAGCGAGCTAGGATTACTTGAGCGAGCATTGTACATCGAACGAGCAACTATGCCAAATCAGCGCATTGTAAATATAACGCAAGTTGATCCAGCAGAAGTCCCTTATTGGGCGCTAATTGTCATTCCTAGCCTACAAAAATCTGTAACATGAAGCCTATTGCTGTAATTGTGCTAGGGCAAAATAGCATCCCAGTTGCGCGTAAATTGATGGCAGTTTTAGACGGGGCAACTCTCTATGGATTAGTGGAGCGCACCGAGGATGTCGATGTCAGCTATAGTAATTTTGGCGAAACCTTGCGGCAATTATTCAGCGACGGCACACCTATTATCGGCTTTTGTGCAGCGGGAATTTTAATCCGCACACTTGCCCCGCTTTTAACAGATAAACGTTATGAGCCCTCAGTTTTAGCCGTTGCTGAAGATGGTAGCGCTGTTGTACCTCTATTAGGAGGATTGCACGGTGTTAATGATTTGGCAAGATTAATTGCAACAGCGTTGAATGTGCAACCGGCAATTACGACAACGGGTGATATTCGCTTTCGCACGGCGTTACTTGCGCCACCTACAGGCTATCATTTGGCAAATCCCGAAGCAGCAAAAACCTTTATTGCTGATTTATTAGCAGGGGCAACGCTACAAATTGAGGGGAAAGCGCCTTGGTTGAATGAGGGTAATTTGCCAATTCAGGAAGCGGGAAAATTAACTATTTGTGTAACTGAAAAAACCGTTGTATCCAGGGATGATTGTTTAGTTTACCATCCAGCAACTTTAGCGATCGCAATCTGCCTCTTATCTAACAATATTGAGCCAGAAACAGCAGTATCTTTTGTGCAGCAAGTCTTGGAAAATCATAACCTTGCCGCTGCCTCAGTTGCTGCTATTTTTGCCGACAAAACAGATATGGGGCATCCGGCACTTGCCGCAATTGCCGAAAGTTTACAGGTACCGGTGCGCTTTTTTAAGGAAACCCAAACGGTAGCAGAAATTGCCCTGCAAGCTGTTGGTAATGCTGGTAAATTAATTGTTTCTGAGCAACAATTAGGCATAAATTTGGCAGTAGCAATTGCTGAAAAACCGCTTAATCCTGATAACATCGGGCAACCGCAGGGAAAACTAGCAATTGTGGGCACGGGACCTGGAGGGGTGCAATGGATGTCCCCAGAAGTGCAGCAAATCTTGCGTCAGGCAACTGATTGGGTAGGTTACAAGGTGTACCTTGACTTAGCTGGTACTTTGGGCAAAGGGCAACGGCGGCACGACTCAGACAATCGAGAAGAATTGGACAGGGCGCGTTTTGCTCTAGATTTAGCGGCAGAGGGCAAGTCAGTCGCCGTCGTTTCATCCGGCGATCCGGGAATTTTTGCGATGGCGGCGGCGGTATTGGAAGCGCTAGAATCGGCAGCCAAGCCGGAATGGGAAGGTATTGAAATTCAGGTCGCGCCTGGGATTTCGGCGATGCAAGCGGTGGCAGCGGCAATTGGGGCGCCTCTGGGGCATGATTTTTGTGTGATATCGTTGTCGGATTTGCTCAAACCTTGGGCGGTAATTGAGCAGCGGCTTTTGGCAGCGGCTGAGGCTGATTTGGCGATCGCTATTTATAACCCGATTTCTAAACAGCGCACCTGGCAACTAGGCGAAGCGCGGACACTTTTACTACAAAAACGCTCTCCCGAAACTCCGGTTATACTAGGACGCAACCTCGGTAGAGCTGGGCAATCTCTCAAAGTTTGTACTTTAGCTGAGTTTAATCCCGAATCTGCTGATATGAGGACACTGGTGATTATCGGTTCTAGTCAGACGCGGATTATTGAGCGTAAATATGGCGGCGTTTGGGTTTATACGCCCCGGCGCTACGATTAAAAAGTTGATAGTTGTTTGTGTAACCAATTAATTGCCGCATCGACATTGGCAACTTGCTCAACGTCGGGTTTTGCTGGGCGCTGCACCATAACTAGAGGAATTTTTAGCTCTCGTGCGGCAATAATTTTAGCAACAGTCGCATCACCACCACTGTTTTTACTAACTATCACATCTATTTGATATTCCTTAAGTAATTGCCGCTCATGTTCTAAGCTAAAGGGACCTTTTTCTAAGAGCAATTTACCTGGGGGAATTAAAGTTTCTGCGATCGGCGGATCAATCATTCGCATCAAAAACCATTGTGATTTAAGGTGAGCAAATGCCGCAAGTTCCTGTCTACCAATGGTTAGAAAAACGCGCTGTGCTGATTTAGGCAACATCTTTGCCGCCTCTTCATTGTTGGAAACTTCTAGCCAGTTATCGCCTGCCACTTGCTGCCAAACCGGACGCACTAACATTAAATGTGGCAATCTTAATTTAGCAGTGGCGGCAGCAGCATTAAAGGAAATCTGAGCTGCAAAGGGATGAGTTGCATCAATTAATAGATCAATTTTCTGCCCTTGCAAATACTCAATTAATCCCGATTTTCCACCAAAGCCACCAACTCGCACTGTGCCGACGGGGCTAACAGGTTTCTGAGTACGTCCTGCTAGGGAAGTAATCACCTCAATTTTGTCGATTTTGGCGGCTTTTGCGGCTAGTTGATTCGCTTCAGCAGTTCCTCCTAAAATCAGCAGGCGTTTAGTAATGTTTCGGCAATTTAACGATGATTGCATAGAGCTTCAAGTAATGTTGGTAGTGTCAACCAAACTACCCAACCAATGCTTAATCTGACTAATTACCAATTTACAGGAAAACTTGGTAGAGAAAAGTTACCTTTCTCCACCAAATTAGCTGATACTTGCTTATTAATTTTGAAAAAACGAGCTAGTAATTTTTACCAATCAGCTCTTTTAGTTTTATGAAAAGGTTCACCAACAAAGGGTTGCACCCCAATCATTGGATAAGCATCGTCACTGGGGCTAAAAAGCCGGACAACTGCTTCTAAAACAAACTGAATCATGCTATCGAACTGTTTGTAAATACCCATAATGCGATCCTGATAAGTTGAGTGACCTGGATTCCAACAGAATTAATTCGAGGTTTCTCTACTTTTTATTATTGAGTAGGTCGGGGTTTTTGGATTGCTTTTGCAATATTTGTTTAATTATGTTTGTAATACTTGTTTGGGGTTGTAGTTAAAAAGCTAGTTATTAGGAAAAAGCTTCAAGTTTTTGGTCACTCTCTTAGTTTTTCGCAACATTTTGTTTAAATATGGTTGGTTGATCAAAGCAAGGGCAACTCAAAGCACCTGTGAGTAGCTAAAGTAGCAGAATTTTAAGTAAAAATACTATTAAGAAAAATATAAAATATGTAAATGCGATGATAATTAGACAAAAATAAACTTTTTTATCATAACTTTACCTGCCTTTAGATAGATGAATTGCCTCAAATTAAGGCTGAATTAACAAATACTGCTCTGGTTGCTGCCTGTACGACTTAAGAGTTAAAACTTCAATTATTCATGTTTTGGTGAATTCTACTATAATTTAACTAATCAACCTGCTCCTATGAGCTATGAACACTTTTACAAACAGAGACTGCTTGCACCAGGATCATCTGGCGACAAGGCAACGGGAAGACCAAGAATTAACACTTGTAGCGGAAGATTACAGTTTACTAACAGACTTGTATCAGCTCACAATGGCAGCTTGTTATACAGGTGAAGGTTTGGCGCAGCGCCCCGCTTCTTTTGAGTTGTTTGTGCGAAAATTACCCCCAGGTTTTGGTTACTTAATAGCAATGGGGTTGGCACAGGCACTGGACTATTTGCAAAAATTCCGTTTTACTTCGCGTCAATTAGAGGCATTGCAAGCTACAAAAATCTTTGACTCTGCGCCACCAGAATTTTGGTCAATGTTAGCCCAAGGGCGCTTTACTGGCGATGTCTGGGCTGTGCCGGAGGGGACGGCGGTTTTTGCGTCAGAGCCCTTTTTGCGGGTGGATGCGCCTTTATGGCAGGCGCAGTTGGTGGAAACTTACTTATTAAATACGATTAATTATCAAACTTTGGTGGCGACAAGGGCGGCAAGGTTGCGCGATGTGGCGGGTGAAAAGGCAACTTTGTTGGAATTTGGCACGAGGCGGGCGTTTAGTCCTCAAGGGGCAATTTGGGCGGCGCGGGCGGCGATTGCTGGGGGTTTGGATGGTACGTCAAATGTGCTGGCGGCGTTGAAGTTGGGGCGCAATCCTAGTGGTACGATGGCTCATGCTTTGGTAATGGCGATCGCTTCTATCAGTGGTAGTGAGCAAGAAGCTTTTACAGCATTTTATCGCTATTTTGACGGTTCTCCTTTATTAATTGATACTTACGACACGGTGGCGGCGGCAGCAGCTTTGGCACAACGGGTGAAACTTGGAGAAATTGAAGTTTCGGGGGTGCGTTTGGATTCCGGGGATTTGGTGGCATTATCACAAAAAGTGCGGGCACTTTTACCCGATGTTACTATTTTTGCTAGCGGCGATTTGGATGAGTATGAAATTACCAAGCTGCAAAAAGCTGGTGCTTGTATTGATGGTTATGGATTAGGAACAAAACTAGTTACAGGAACACCTGTTAACGGTGTTTATAAATTAGTTGAAGTTGATGGTATTGCCACAATGAAACAGTCAAGTAATAAGCTAACTTATCCCGGACGCAAACAAATTTATCGCCAAGTTATTGCAGGTAAATTTAAGCAAGACCGCTTGACAATTGCCACTGAACTACCTCAAGAAAATGAGCAAGCACTACTGCAATTAGTTATGAAACAAGGAGAAGTTGTACAAATACCAGAAACCTTAGCCGAGATTCAAAAGCGCACACTGTCCTCAGTGAATAGTCTCTCTGAGGCAACACGTCAACTTGAAGAACCAACGCAGTTACCTGTAAAAATTTCTGAGAATTTACAACAACTAACACATTCTACGCAGCAGCGACAAAAATTAGAAACATCAGCAGTATTTTAAGCCAATGACTAATTTCATTTAACCTGGAAACTTAAGTTACAAACAATATCTGTACTAGAAATCTCAACTAGAAGCTGCACACAATAACCAACTTACAGGAATTATGGTTAATATTGCTTTATTTGGTACTAGCGCTGATCCACCTACTTCTGCCCATCAAGCTATTCTTAATTGGTTAGCATCTCATTATGATCATGTAGCAGTTTGGGCATCAGATAATCCGTTTAAATCGCATCAAACACCGCTCGAACATCGCTCAAAAATGTTACGGTTATTAATTGAGGAGATTGCACGCCCTAATATTAGTTTATACCAAGGGCTGAGTAGTCCGAGAACTCTGGAAACAGTGGAGCAAGCGCAACGACATTGGGGACTGCAAGTTGATTTTACTCTAGTAATTGGTGCCGATTTAGTAACGCAAATGCCACGTTGGTATCAAATTGAAAAATTATTAGGGCAGGTACAGTTGCTAGTTGTACCACGTTCAGGTTATGAAATAGACGAGGCAGGAATTGAGGAGTTGAGGCACTTGGGGGCAGAAATTGCGATCGCAACTTTAAAAGCACCAAACGTTTCCTCAACAGCGTATCGTGAGAATGGAAACACCGAAGTTTTAACGCCTCCTGTTGAGGATTATATTCATAAAGAGCATTTGTACGCATGCCAGGACGCGGCACCAAGCAGGTAAATAAAAAAGCACTCGCTGACTTTAAAGTTGGAGTTGACAACGTAATTTTCTCCGTCGATACTCAGCAAAATCGTGTTTTGGTGCTGTTAGTAATGCGCCAAGATGAGCCTTTTTTAGGGCAGTGGAGTTTGCCGGGTACTTTGGTAAGGCATGGAGAATCTTTAGAAAATGCTGCTCATCGCATTTTAGCAGAGAAAATTCGGGTTAATAATTTATATCTGGAGCAATTGTACACTTTTGGAGGACCCGGACGCGACCCACGAGAAGCACCAGGTAGCTTTGGTGTGCGTTACCTTTCTGTTAGTTATTTTGCCTTGGTGCGGTTTGAAGAAGCAGAATTAATTGCCGACGGTGTGAGTGGAATTGCTTGGTATCCGCTTGAACACTTACCGCAATTGGCATTTGATCATAATCAAATTTTGGAGTATGGTTATCGTCGTCTTCGTAATAAATTAGAATACAGTCCTGTGGCTTTTGATGTGTTGCCAGAAGTCTTTACTTTAAGTGATTTATATCAAGTATATACCACTGTTTTAGGAGAAAATTTTTCAGATTATTCTAATTTTAGAAGTCGTCTTTTAAAGCTTGGTTTCCTATCTGATACTGGTCTTAAAGTATCACGCGGTGCGGGTCGTCCGGCAAGTTTGTATCGTTTTGATGCGGATGCATTTGCACCCTTGAAGGATAAGCCGTTAGTATTTATTTAGTGAGTGTACTTTATCAATTTACGTCGCCGAATATAAGTTAGTAAAGATAAAACCGCGATTATTTAGCTTTATTTCATCTAAGGATTTTATGAATTTTTGGCAGGACAAAAGACGCATTACTCATCTGTTTATTAGTAACTCAGTTTTTGCTAAGGAAGAGAAAAATTGGCATGGCATGAAACTAATTTTTTTCACTATTGGTCACTTAGGGGGCGATTTTCTTACATTTTAATTACAATAGCAGCATTCGGCTTTATATCATTTTTAAATTACTGGAATCTTTTAGGATTTCAATTGTAGTACTCCTTTAAATCCTCACAACCAAGTATTTATGAAAATTGCCATCGCACAACTTAATCCTACCATCGGCGACCTCACAGGCAACGCTCAACAAATTTTAGAGGCGGCACAACAAGCAGCAACTCAAAAAGTACGCTTGCTACTCACACCAGAACTTTCTTTATGTGGTTATCCTCCTAGAGATTTACTTTTAAATCCTAGTTTTGTCGATTCAATGGCAACAACATTACAACAATTAGCAAAAGATTTACCACCACAAATTGCCGTATTAGTCGGAACTGTAGAACCGAATCCTCAAGCTTATGCTGGAGGTAAGCCATTATTTAATAGTATTGCTTTACTAGAAAAAGGTAAAGTACAGCAGATTTTTCACAAAAGACTATTGCCTTTTTATGATGTTTTTGATGAATACCGCTACTTTGAACCTGGACTTCAAAGTAATAGTTTTACAATTGATTTACAAGCATTAGATTCTACAATTTCCTCTACTAACACTATTAAAATTGGCGTTACAATCTGCGAAGATTTATGGAATGATGAGGAATTTTGGGGTAAACGTAATTATGCTGTAAATCCGATCGCAGATTTAGCTAAACTCGGTGTAGATATTTTAGTAAATTTATCAGCATCGCCCTATAGTAGTGGTAAGCAACAAGTACGAGAATCGATGCTGCGGCATAGTGCAATTCGCTACCAGAAACCGATTGTTTATGCCAATCAGATAGGGGGAAATGATGATTTACTTTTTGATGGTTGTAGTGTTGCTTTCAGCAGCACAGGGGAATTAGTTTATCGTGCTGCTGCCTTTGAAACTGATTTAATAATATTAGAATTTGACCAGGAAAAGCAAGACTTATTACCTGGGAAAATTGCTGCTTCACCTGCAACCTTAGACGAAGAAATCTGGTTAGCATTAGTTCTAGGAGTTCGTGACTATGCGCGTAAATGTAACTTTAAAAAAGTTGTAATTGGTTTAAGTGGCGGCATAGATTCGGCACTAGTGGCAGCAATTGCAACTGAAGCATTAGGTAAAGAAAATGTCTTAGGTGTGTTGATGCCTTCTCCTTATAGTTCAGATCACTCAGTTAAAGACGCTTTGGTATTAGCTGATAACTTAGGAATTAAGACTCATACGTTGCCAATTGGCGACCTAATGCAAAGTTATGATTATACTTTTGAATCGCTGTTTGCTGGTACAGAATTTGGAATTGCTGAGGAAAATATTCAATCGAGAATTCGCGGTAATTTGTTAATGGCAGTTGCTAATAAATTTGGCTATCTACTGCTTTCCACAGGTAATAAATCGGAAATGTCTGTTGGTTACTGTACTCTTTATGGTGATATGAATGGGGGACTTGCTGTTATTGCAGATGTGCCAAAAACTCGCGTTTATTCAATATGTAACTGGCTAAATAATCGGGTAGAGATGTGTGAAACTATTCCCAAAAATATCTTAACAAAACCTCCAAGTGCTGAATTGAAACCTGGTCAAGTTGATCAAGACTCTTTACCATCTTATGATGTTTTAGATGATATTTTGCACCGACTAATTCACGAACATCAAAGTTCTGAGCAAATTATCAAAGCTGGTCATGATCCAATAGTAGTAAAAAAGGTCATGAAGTTGGTTGCTCGTGCTGAATTTAAGCGCCGACAAGCACCACCAGGGCTGAAGATAACTGATCGCGCTTTTGGTACTGGTTGGCGAATGCCAATTGCTAGTCGTTGGACATTTGATAGTTAAAAATCAGGAGTTAATATTCTCTTATTTAATATTTGAAAACTATTCAAGAGTTAGTATCTATTCCTGTTAGACAGAAAGGTTCACAAATTAAATCCCCCTAGCTATTGCAGGGGGAAATTAACAAATTACAGTGAATACCAAGTTTAACTAACTGGTCTTTGGGGAATTGTGTTTAATCCTACCGAGGTAAGAAGTTTATTCATTGCTTCGATCACTTCGGGATTATTAGGGCGATCGCGTTGTAACTCAACTAAAGTAGATAGTGTTTCGTACCAAACTCGTGCCTTTGCATATAAAGCCAAGCGCTCTTGAGGTGTGGCTTTACTAACAAGTTCTGCTAAAGTTGGATCGGCTTGCACTCGCTTAATCTTGCCTTCAATAAACAACTGTCCTGATAAGTCTAAGGGATTGCAACTCAAAACTAACGACCATTGATATTCTTGTCCTATTTTAAGTGGCGAAAGATTAGTGTAGGCAGGCAGCGCCAAACTCATAATTTTGGGAGTATCAACAACTACACCTTTTGCCGACTTTGCCAAAGCGTATCTCGTCGAGTAAACCACTTGCTGGTTGGCATCACGCAGCACAAATTCTACAGCCGAAGCAGAAGTTGCGGGCATATACCAGTAGATGGTGGGATAATCTGCCGTAGTTATGCCTCCAGAAGCGGGCACTAAAGCTACCAACGAAGCATTACCTGTGATGCAGTCATCGCCCCGCGTGGCGCCACCTTGGCGATTATCAGGAATCGGATCTTCACCACGTGGTGCTTTAAATTCCCATTGTGTTGGCAATTTACTACTAAGGGGATCAGATTTCAATTGAGCTTGTACAGCGCTAGAGGTACTGACAACCAGCCCAAATGTTAAAGCGACTAAAAGTGCGATCGCTAGTAGAGTGAATCTTGGTGGTTTAAATCTAGCCATAATCTAATTACTAAAGAAAGAAAATCAAAGTCTTTATACAAAGATGGCAGATTCAGGTGCCTAATGGCACGATAAGGAAACTAATTTAAAGAGCTATTTTATCTTTGACTGTAGCAATCTTAACTGCTGACGCTCAATTTTTTTGATAATATGTCCAAAAAACAAAACTTTTAAGCAGCACTGTCACTACGATTTTTAAAGTGTCTATTTCAATTATACTATGATTCTAGAAATCCACAAGTACTTACTAAAGTTGAACAATAAAATTTTATTTCTGATCAATAAGCCTTATTGATGACAATATTTTGTTAATAAAAGCTGCCTCATTCAAGTATTGAGCGACATTCATTTATTAAACAATCCCACTTTTATTATTAGTATGTAATGCTAGATAAACCCAACACAAGTCTTACTCTAGATAGATTAAAAAGTTTGAGGCAATCGATATAGTCTTAATGCGAGCTATGTTTATTTTTGGCTTGAAAAGGATTTTTTATAATGGCTCTGTTTCTAAAATTTTTTAATATTGCCACTGCTAGTTTGTTAGTTCTAGTGAATTTGCAAGAGCCAATAAATGCAACTACCATTAATTTCATCGCTGCTGATTCAAACGTAAAAGGAGTGCAATCTAAAGATGAAATTGAGCTGTCAAGTTCCGGTGAATTGCCAAATGTTTCGGTATTTAAACAAGCTTTAGATAGTCACCAAAACTTAGAGACTAATAATAGTAAAACTACCGATATTGAAGACATTAAGGGTTTCAGCAATTTAGAAAAATCTGAGCTATCTTACATCGAAACCAACAATACCCTTAAACGTATCAAAAAAAGTTTAGAAACTTCTAGAAAAAGTGGTGATCGTGATACAGAACTTAAACTGCTGATCCAACTTGGACAAACTTATAATATATTAGGCAATTATCGAGAAGTAATCGATTCAGCTATAGCCAGCTTGTCCCTTGCACGAGAACTAAAAAACTCCCAAGCTAAAGTCACATCTTTTGTAATGTTAGCGGAGGCTTACCAATCTCTTGCCTCTAACAAAAACGAATATCAAAAAGCGACAAGCGCCGCAATATCAGGCTTAACTGCAGCTTGGGATATTGATGATCGCCAATCAGAAGCGAAAGTTTTATCTATTCTTGCAGATGTCAATAATTCTCTCAAAAAACGTCGAGATGCTGTTGTTTTTGCCCAACAAGGTTTTAAAATTGCAGAGCAGAATAATATGCCATCAGCGGCAGCTTCTTCACTCTTAACTTTAGCTAGTGTTAATCTTAAAGAAGGCAACTATCAACAAACAATTGAATTAACCCAAAAAAGTCAAGAATACCTACAAAAGCTTCAAGAAATAGAGGCAGAAAGTGCTGTCTTAGTAATGCAGAGTTTAGCTTACTATGGGCAAGGCAGTATAGAAAAATCGACGGCATTGGCAGAAAAGAGCTTATTAATTGCCAAAAAAGCTAAAAGTCCATTGATTGAAGCATTAGGATTAATTGTTTTGAGTTTAAATTCTAATGAATATAAAAATTTTCAAAAAGCACTAGAGCTGATTAATCAAAGTCGAATAATTGCTAGCCAACAAAACAATCAAGATTTGGAAGCATTTATTCTAGAAATTCGCGGTAATATTTACAGAAATGCAGGAGATAAGCAACAAGCAATTGCCTCATATCAAGCCGCAATTTCCCTCAACAACAGCTATACAGCACAAGCTGGTTTGGCTCGTATTTATCAAGATGAAAACTTATTATCAACTGCCATTACTTACTACAAACAAGCAATTAACACAAAAGAGCTTCAGGCTCAAACAGGAATTCCTGGAATACCAAATTGGTTGCAAGCTTCTTTTCCAAAAGCAGTGCAAGATTTGAATGGATTAAGAACTGTCAATATCTATAGAACTTTAGCTAATTTACTATTATTACAAAAAAGAATTCCAGAAGCACAACAAGTATTAGAACTCCTCAAACAACAGGAATTACGGGAATACACTGGTACAGAAGTAAGCAGTCAGCCTGTTAGCTTAACAATAACCGCCACAGAACAACAAATTCTCAAAGAATACGGTAGCTTAATCAAATTTGGAAAACGCTTTGAGCAATGTCAAAAAAACAGTTGTAACGAGCTAGAGCAACTATCAACACAGCGGGAGGAATTAACTAAACAATACTCTCAAGCTGTGGCACAATTAGATGAAGTACTCCGCACTCGCTCAACAACTGATCCAGCTTTTATCAACCCTTCTCAGTTTGCTCTCAAAGCCCAAGCAATTGCCGAAGAACAACCTAATACTGTCCTGATCTATCCATTAGTATTGCCAGACAAAATCTGGTTATTATGGGCATCAAAAGGTGGTATTTTAAAAAGCATTGAAGTTACGGGAGTAACTGAAGCACAACTAGAAGTCACAGTACTAAGGTTCCGTCAATTAGTGCAAAACCGCTCATCTGATATTAATGAATTAAAAGCAACGGGTAAGCAGCTTTATGATTGGTTAATTAAGCCTGTAGAATTAGAACTAAAAGCTAATAAAATTCAAAACTTAGTCTTTTCTTTAGACCGTTCAACACGCTATATTCCAATGGCTGCTCTCTATGACGGCGAGAAGTTTATGGTTGAAAATTATGCCATTTCAACTGTTCTCTCGGCTAATATGACCAAGACAGAAATACCGTTTTCTGTTATTACTAGTACCACAAATTCTCCTGACACAACACCCTCCTTTGCTTGTGGAGAAAGTTGTCGCCTCGCACATAATAGTGCTCAACTAAATCATGATTCTAGCTCCAGTAAAACTCGACAAATGCTGTTAGGACAAGCACAAACCAGCTCTAACCCTCAAAACCCCAGAATTCTTGGATTAGGAGTCTCAGAGGCTGTAGCAGGATTTGAAGCGCTGCCAAATGTGCCAGCAGAGTTAGATGCTATTGTGCGACAAGAAAGTAGTGATACTAATGGTATTTATTTAGGTGAAAAGTTTCTCAACAAATCTTTTGACTTTTTCACCTTACGAGATAATTTAGCTAATCGCCAAATCTTACACATTGCCACTCATAGTGAATTTGTTCCAGGAAGGGCTTATAAATCATTTCTTCTACTAGGTACTGGCGAAAAGTTAGCAATTCCTGATATTGAAACTGGGCTAAATTTACGGGATGTTAATTTAGTTGTGCTATCTGCTTGCGAAACAGCCCTTGGCGGTCCAGGATTAGATGGTAGAGAAATTGCCGGAATTGCTTATTATTTTCTCAACAGTGGTGCCAAAACTGTTATGGCATCTTTGTGGCGTATTGATGATTTGAGTACTCGTTTATTAATGGAGCGATTTTATCAAAATTTAGCTAAAGGAACCATCACTTCTCCTGTGACAAAAGCTGAGGCATTACGTCAAGCACAACTAGCTTTACTAACCGCTAAACCTACAAAACAGACATTAATATCCAATGATTCGTCGCAGCAAAGACTTAATCCTGCTATGACTTCTCCATCAGATCAAGAAGTTGAAAATAACTTACCCACAACCAATAAAAGTTATTTTAGTCATCCCTATTATTGGGCGTCTTTTATTTTAATGGGAAGTGGTGGAGCTAATTAACAAATATCAATTAAAACTACTTCATTTAAGTCAGTCGGTACAATCATTAAACAGATGTGTTTTGGACAGCAGCCGCACGATATCAAATTATATACTATTGATGCATTCAGCAGTATCATTACTAGGCTTATTGACCACCTTACTAACAGCAAAAGCCGTCATTTCTTCAGCAGGATAGGGATTTAATAAAGGCTGTAATAACTCTAATTTTTTCACCTCTCGATCAAGCCATAAATCATAGTTCTTTGGCTCCAAAATTACAGGCATACGGTTATGTACAGACTTCATTAACTCGTTGGGTTCTGTTGTAATGATTGTACAAGATTCAATAGTTTCACCAGTTTCTTGAGCTTTCCAATGCTCCCACAAACCAGCAAAAGCAAAAGGACTTTGATCACTCATTTGAAAATAAAAAGGCTGCTTTTGTTTATCTTCTTGCTGTTGCCATTCATAAAAACCATCAGCTAAAATTAAGCAACGCTGCCGCCGAAAAGCACTTCTAAAAGATGGTTTTTCGGCTACAGTTTCTGCCCTAGCATTAATGAGCTTTGAGCTGATTTTTGTGTCTTTTGCCCAATTAGGAATTAAACCCCAATGTAATAGTTTAAATTGGCGATTTTCGGCAGTTTGTAAAATAGTTGCTACTGACTGGGTAGGAGCAATATTATATCGCGGTTTTAAGGGCGGTACGTTATCAACCTGAAACATTTCGGCAATAATTTCTGCTGACTTTTGCTGACTATATCTTCCACACATGACTTAATTTATCACAAGAATATGGTTAATCTAGATTGAGTCTATGATTCTGTTATCCTCTATAAGCTGAATTAGTTGCACGTGATGCGAATTAGAGCATATCCTATGTACCTGTTCACAATCATATAGTACAATTGTACTATATGATTTGGATTATGAAATTACGCTGTGATAAATGAGGTGTTGATGTGACAACAAATAAGCTAATAAGACCTTTCTTAAAGTGGGCAGGAGGTAAAAGACAACTACTTTCTGAGATTAACAAATATGTGCCAAAAAAATACAAAACATACTATGAACCTTTCATAGGAGGAGGAGCAACTTTCTTTAATTTGCAACCAAAAAATGCGACTATTAATGACAGCAATACAGAACTGATTAACTGTTATGAAGTTATTCGAGATTCTGTAGATGAATTGATTGAAAATTTAAAAAAACATCAAAATGAAGAATCGTATTATTATGAAATGAGAGAACTAGACCGCACGAATACATACAAAGATAACTATGACAAAGTGAAACGAGCCTCAAGAATTCTTTATTTAAATAAAACTTGTTACAACGGATTATTTAGAGTTAATTCTCAAGGACAATTTAACGTACCTTTCGGTAGATATAAAAATCCTAATATATTAGACGAAGCGGTTTTAAAAGCAGTCAATAAGTATTTAAATCATAATCAAGTCAAAATTTTTAATACTGACTTTGAAAAAGCTGTTTTAGAGGCAAAACAAGGAGATTTTGTCTACTTTGATCCACCTTATGATCCAGTATCTCAAACAGCATCTTTTACTGGATATGATGTGAACGGTTTTGATAGAAACGAACAAAAAAGATTAAAAAGTGTTTTTGATGATTTAACAAGTAGAGGTTGTAAAACTTTACTGAGCAATGCTTACACTGATTTTATTGTAGATTTGTATAGTAGCTATAAAATTGAGAAAATATCTGCAACGAGAGCAATCAATTCAAATGCTCTGAAAAGAGGTAAGATTTCTGAAGTTTTAGTAAGAAATTATGAGTAAAACCAAAAACGATTTAGCTTGGGAAAAGTTGTTTGAAGAATATAACATTATTGAGGAGGTCTTAAGTAAAGGATTTTTTGAGATTGAGTCTAGTAAAATTAATCAAGTGCGAGAAAGTCGTTTAATGGCAAAATTTGACCATTATGTAAATTTGCCTATAATATTTCGAGACAATAATCTCTCTATATTACCAATTTCTCGTTCTAAATATGTAATCGGAAATTTTGATACACATTTTCGAGTTGAAAATTATAACGATATTGAAGACACATCTGTTGATTTCCCGGAAGGAATAGAGAGTATAGATTACACACACTTATATTCAGAAAGCTCTGCATTAAATTGTGCTTTCAATGCACGTATAATAGATGATTTAATCGGTGAAGAAGTGTCTCTTACCCTGTCTGGCAGGATGTCTACTGGGAGTTTTAGTTTTGATATAAATAACTTAGTTAAAGGTACAACTACAATCTCTGTAAACAACTCACAATGTGAAATAGATGCAGGATTTGAAAGTGAAAATTTTTTAGTATTGATAGAAGCCAAAAATTATTCAGTAGATGACTTTTTAATCAGGCAACTTTATTATCCTTATAGATTGTGGTCAGGGAAGATAAGTAAAAAAGTAATCCCTGTATTAATGACCTATTCTAATGATGTATTTAGTTTTTTTATTTATAAATTTGAAGATATCTCAAATTATAATTCTATAGTTTTTGTAGAACAAAAGAATTATATTATTGATTCAGAACAAATACAGCTAGATGATGTTTTTAAAGTTTTTAGCACAGTAACCATAACAGATGAACCTAGCCAAATTCCATTCCCACAGGCAGATAAGTTTGAGAGAGTAATAGACCTACTATCTTTATTAGTAGAAAAAGATTTAACAAAAGAAGAAATTACTGAAAATTATCAGTTTGATAGAAGACAAACACAATATTATACTGATGCCGGCAGGTATCTAGGATTACTAAATAAGTATAAAAGTTCTATTTCTAAAGAAATAAACTATACATTAACAGATGAAGCAAAGTTAATTTTAAGAAAAAGGCATAAAGCTAAATATCTTGATTTAATTAAAAGTATTTTAAAACATAGAGTTTTTTATGAAACCTTTAAATTAAATATCAATAATGGCGAAATGCCAGAAAAGCAAGCAGTTTGTCAAGTTATGCAAGAAAGTAACTTGAGTATCAGTAAAACAACCATAGCTAGACGCTCTACGACAGTCCGTAGCTGGCTAGAATGGATTTGGTCACAAATTGATTAAGTAAGATTGAAACACTATCCTTGGAGAGGTTACTAGATAAATCTTGCAAGTTTAATTGATATATAAATCAATTCTTGCACTGCGACAGTTTTTATTTTCATACTCAACCAAGACAAACTTCCCCAAAAACTCCCAGTTGCCGATCGCGCCAACAAGTGCTACCAGTAAAGATGAAGATATTAACACAGTATTCAAAAAATGCAGGAATTCTTTAACAACATCTCACGCTATCCCCGCTTCTTCATCACCTTCACTCTCGGAATCTTCTTCTTCCTCTTCGAGCGCCTAAGACCACTACTAAACCGTCCCGTAACAGCGATCGCCTTAATCGGTATCTTCATCGCCGGTTTTGCCTTCGTGACTTTCACCCTCCGTGCCATGCTGGGGCTAAGTCCAGTCTAGACTAGTAATTGACCTTAAGGAATATTTGACAAAATAGCAATTGGTGGATCTCCCCTTTGGTGGAAGTCACAGCAATCTATTACCTGTCAAAATTCCCAAGAGGCAACAAACTGAGGCAGACAAACAACACCTGCCCGTACTGTAGCAGAGAGGTTTTTATGGCTACAAGTCGCCGTGTGTCCCGCGTTGGCGCATTAATTCAAGAAGAAGTAAGCCAAATGGTACTCCACGAACTCAAAGATGAGCGCGTGGGTGCAGGTATGGTTAGCATAACCCTGGTGGACGTTTCCGGCGACCTCCAGCACGCTAAAATCTACGTGTCAATTTATGGCACCGACGAAGCAAGAGCAGAAACAATGGCTGGCTTAAAATCAGCCACAGGCTTTGTGCGTCGAGAATTAGGCAAGCGCCTCCGCCTCCGTCGCACACCGGAAATCGCCTTTATCGAAGACAGAGGCATTGAACGAGGCGATCGCATTCTCACCCTACTCACCCAGCTTTCTCAAGAGCGTCAAAACAAAGAACCAGAAACCGACATACCAGAGGCAGAAACTTGACAACACCCCAACCCCTGCCCAATTTAAACGACTCCCTAGAACAACAAGTTGCTCAAATGATTGTAGTCAGGGCGTCTGGCTACTTATTTGACCACCAAATTCAATACCCAGCTTGGGAACCACAAGCCGAGCAACTACAACATCTAGTTCAAAATATAGGAGTTGGTGGAGTCATCTTACTGGGTGGGAGTGCGGGGGAACTCTGCTTGCGGACACAACAACTGCAAAACTGGGCAAACATACCCTTATTAATTGCTGCCGATATCGAAGAAGGTGTAGGGCAGCGCTTTGGAGGAGCAACTTGGTTTCCGCCACCAATGGCAATTAGCGCCATAGCAGCCAAAAACTTAGCTCAAGCCCAATTATATGCTACAGAAATGGGCGCAATTACTGCCAAAGAAGCTTTAGCAATTGGCATTAATTGGCTGCTTGCTCCCATTGTTGATGTTAATAATAATCCCCAAAATCCTGTGATTAATGTCCGGGCATTTGGAGAGACGCCAGAAGTTGTCAGCAAACTTGCCAATGCCTTTATTAAAGGTGCCCAAAGTTATGGCGTCTTAACTACTGCTAAACATTTTCCTGGTCACGGTGACACAGCCGTTGATTCTCATATTGAGCTGCCTGTATTACGCCACACACCGCCGCGACTGGCAGAGATTGAGTTGCCACCGTTTCAAGAAGCGATCGCCTCTGGAGTTGATGCGATCATGAGCGCTCATCTTTTAATTCCGGCTTGGGATGAAAAGCTGCCAGCTACTTTATCAAAGCTGGTTTTGACAAACTTACTGCGCGACAGTATGAAGTTTGAAGGCTTAATTGTCACCGATGCCTTGATTATGGGAGCAATTGCCCATCGTTATGGAGCCGACGAAGCGCCTGTCATGGCGGTAGAAGCCGGGGCGGATATTTTGTTAATGCCAGTTAATCCCGAAACAGCGATCAAGGCGATATGCGATGCGGTTCAGTCTGGGCGAATTTCAGCATCACGCATTCATGCTTCTGTAGAACGGATCTGGAAAGCTAAAGCCAAAGTAATTGCCTCAAAAAGCCAGCTTGATCTTACCCAACTCGCCCAACCCGCCGCCTTAAATACAGTTGCCAACATCCTGCTCGACTCTCAACAAATCGGCGGTAAGCTGCCATTGTGCCTAGAATCCCATGATGGCGTCGGTAAGTTCCGCAACTTGATTGTGGTGGATGATGTCTTGGCAGCCGACTTTTTGGGACGAAACACGCCTGCCGTAACTGTGCCACGGCAGTTGGGTTATGAATTACAATTTGTTGACCGTAATACACCCCGGCAGGAAGAGGAAACACATCACCATGCTTCAAAACCCACTCTGCTACAGGTTTTCATCCGAGGCAACCCCTTTCGTGGTAGTGCTGGGTTAACGCCGGTAGCTGAAGATTGGTTTCAGAGATTGTTGAAAACAGGCGATTTACAGGCTATGGTAATATATGGTAGCCCTTATGTATTACAGCAATTCTTGCCCAACCTGCCGTTTAATACACCGTTTGTCTTTTCCTACGGACAAATGCCTCAAGCACAAGCGATCGCTCTTGATGTCTTGTTCTCCCAAAATAACCCGGTTAATACCTCTACGCTATTTCTTTAACTTGTTTTAATTGACAACTAATCTTTGCTTGAGATGAAACGTCAAGTAGTCCTTACTAAGTTCATTTAACTAAAGGCTCCACAGCAAAAAGTTTCTACATAAAGGAGGACTTAGGTCGTGCCAAAAACGATCAGGTTTTACATTGACTGTTATTTGTAATCTTCTATACTGAATAATATTTCTTTTCACGCTAACGATTATTGGTTTATAGTTGTTTTAGCACCGTAATTTATCCGGGTAATACCTATGAGTCTCAACTTGATGCAGTCTACTTCTACAACACGTTATTCCATCGACGTTATCCAAGACGAAGCACGGCACTTAGTAGAAAAAGGTGTCGTCAGCCGTCAGCAACCTATTTATGTTCTTTGCCAATATATTCCAGCCCGCGAATGGGTTTGCATAGAAGGCGAGTTAGAGAGATGCAACTTCCTATTAAGAGATCGTGTTGCAGATTTATTGGGTTCCGAAGTGTGGGATAACGACTAAGAAAGCACTAAAAAAGACGATAGTCAGCTAAACTGCCCTAAAGAACACGAATATAACTTACTCTACAACAGCCCTTGGATTGAACTCCATTCTTCAACCTTATGTTTTCAAGAGCTGCATAATTGCTAGAGTAGATAAGAATATTGAGATCAGAACACTTTTAATCAGGGAAGAATATTCCTTTTATTGCGAAAACCAGAGTTGAAAGCTCTGGTTTTTTCAGTATTTTAAGGTTAAATATTGACTAATAGTTTAGCGGCTGCTTTTTAAAGTGTGGCATCTTCCATCAAAACGAACTAATCCAATTACCTTAAATACCAATTCAACCAACCTGCTCTAGATATTGATTAACATCCTCAATTAGGCGAGTCAATTCAGCTTCTGTCGTTAGACGGATGCGCTCATCTCGCAGTGTAATCAAAACTTTAGCAGCAAAAGGACTGGGCCAGATGTTGGGGTTGCAGAAAACTTCCAAAAAGACATCTCCAGAAAATCGGTATTCCATTGATTTTTGAGGAGTTGGTTTGCTGCCGCCACCCGCCGACTGACTAGCAGCTTTCAGACTTTGCATTAAAAGAGCGATCGCACTCTGCAAATCTTGCGCCGCCTCAGCAGTAAACCCAAAAGAAACCGAACCTTCAATCAAGTTAAGTACGAGTTGAGAAGAAACCATAAGTTGAAAATCTTATTATTGAAAAATTAATGCTAGAAACTCTAATTAAGTCCCTGCAAAAATTTACCAGATAATTGGGCAAGTTAGAACATTATTAGTAGAAATAGTCTCAATAAGACTAACAATTTATTGAGTTTAGCTAACTCATAACCTCTAAATTAGCAATTGTTTCTAGCACTTTATGACTAAACTTAATATCACAGCTAATCATTAATTGGGTTGTATCTGTGTTGTTAGATAATCGAGGCGAAGTCCGCAAAGTATTATTAATTACCTTAGTCCTTAATCTCTTGGTCATGTCCTTAAAAGCCGTCGTCGGATTTTGGACAGGTTCACTAAGTTTACAAGCAGATGCCTTACATAGTGTGACCGATAGTGCCAACAACGTTCTCGGCTTAATTGCCAGTCGATTTTCTGCCCCCACACCTGATCGCGATCATCCCTATGGACATCAAAAATTTGAAGCAGTCGGCGCCTTGGGAATTGCCGCCTTTCTCGGAATCGCTTGTTTTGAAATTCTGCGAAGTGCCATTGAGCGACTATTTAAAAACTCCGCCCCCATTACAATCTCAGCTCCAGAATTATGGTTATTGCTGCTAGTTTTAGGAATCAATATATTTGTAACTTACTACGAGCGGGGTGTTGGCAAACGAGTTGGCAGCGCAATTTTAATCGCCGATGCTCAACATACCATGAGCGATGTTTGGGTAACAATTACAGTCCTTGCCGGGTTAATTGCAGTTTGGCAAGGAAACTTATGGAATTTACCACAACTTCAGTGGCTTGATGTCATACTCTCATTCCCCGTTGCCTTACTAGTATTCCGTAGTGGTTGGAACGTTTTGAGAGAAAATTTGCCTTGGTTAGTTGATGAAATGGCGATCGCACCAGAAGCAATTCGAGACGTTGTTATGCAAGTTCCTGGTGTAATTAACTGTCACGATATCGCCTCACGGGGACTTTTGGGGCGTCAAGTCTTCATTGAAATGCACATGATTGTAGATGCTCAAGATGTGGAAACAGCTCACCAAATTACCGAGGATGTGGAAAATATTTTAGAACAACGCTTTAGTCCAGTTCGAGTTTTAATTCATGTCGAACCTCCTGCTTATCAATCAATAAGAGTCAGTTTTGAGCCATAAAATTCAGCAACAAAGCCCTAGTTTTCCACAGAAGCTTCTACTTTTCCACAGAATTTGGCAAGTTTTCCACAAAGATAAAGAAAGGATAAACTAAGCGACTACTATTCTTAACCGTCACCAATTTTGAGCCTAATTTTTCTCTTGAGGGTAAACAAAGGTGCTTACCCTCTTCCTATTTTTGGCAACTGCCACAAAAGCATTACTCAAAATTGATGACTCAAGATAGGCAACGCCCTCTAAGTAGATAACGGTTGAGTTAACTGATCATCCTCTTCTTGAGATGCTGCCAAAATCTCTTTATCCCGCTTGCGTTTTTTCGCGTAAAGTTGAATCGTCACCGCCATCACAATAATCATGCCAAAAATACCCCAGGCAGTAATATCCGTTGGTAAATTATTCTTGAATACCGCAAGCAAGACAATTGCAACCAGCAAAATTGTTGGTGCTTCATTAAGAGCACGAAATTGCTGACCACTCCAATTGCATTCTCCCTTTGCCAGTCGGCGCATAATTCGACCACAATAGAAATGATAAACCAGCAACGCCGCCACAAAAGCTAGTTTAATATGTAGCCATCTGTCTTTTAAAACTTCCGGTTCAGTTGTTAATAAACCAATTGCCATCACCACCGTTACCACCATTCCCGGCGTCGTAATAATGTTATAAAGACGCTTCTCCATAATTTGATATTGGTTAATCAAAATCGTTTTTGCTGGTTCCGGTTCCAGAGAAGCTTCGGCGTGATAGACAAAAAGACGCACGATATAAAACAACCCAGCAAACCAGACAACAATACCAATCAGATGAAATGCTTTAAACCATTGATAAGCCATGAATCAATTCCTTCGTTGCTTTGACTTTTCTGCCACTACAATTATTTACCATTGTCAGTGTGGCGACTCAAGGGCGCTCACGCTAATCTGCTACAAATAGCAACAATCGCCTTTAACCAGGCTAGCAAAAACGAAAGCTGACTCTACACAAGTAAATTAGATAGACAATACCTAAGATTGTCAGCCTAACAGGTCAATTTGGGACTTTAAGCCGAAACTTTCCTGATAATCCACCTAAGCTTGAATTAACTGGTGGGCGATAGGATTTAGAAAGCCATGAGTGAGGTTAAATATGCATCCAGAAGATACAGCCGCTCGATATGATCGTATTGCCCGATGGTGGCAAACTCATCATCAAGATTCGCTTTATGGTATTGCACAGTTGGAGCGGGCTATCAAATTCGCTTCTAAGAAGCATTTTGCTATTGATATAGGGTGTGGCAGCAGTGGGCGTTTTGTTAAAGTCCTAAGCGAATATGGATTTCAGGTGGAAGGACTTGACATTTCTGCGGAAATGATTGATTTAGCTAAACAACTGCATCCAGACATCACCTTCTATCGGGAAGACATCTGCTGTTGGAGTCCTCCCAAATCTTACAGCTTGGTAGTTGCTTGGGACAGCACGTTTCATCTACCGTTAGATAGGCAGGAATTTGTTGTGAAAAAGCTATGTGATGCTCTTGAAGGTCATGGCGTACTTATGTTCACCTGTGGGGGTGGATATAAACAAAGCGAAGTTTCTGGAACATTTCAAGGACAGAATTTTGAGTACAGCACGCTGGGTGTTAATGCTTTCCTAAAGATTCTGAATGAGCAGCATTGTACGTGTCTTCACCTTGAATATGATCAATATCCTGAGAATCATGTTTATATCATTGCTCAAAAACTTGATTGACCCTTGTCATGTACGTATAGAAGCTTGGGTAGTTGATGTTGTCTATGAAGTGCGATCGCCTATTGGGTCAAACAATTGGGAAAACAGCTACCAGATGCACCAAAAGAAGATGTGATCCGGTGAAGTTGGGGAACTGGATGAATTAGAAACATTTATAGGTTCAAAAAAAATAAATTTTGGCAATGTACGTCCGTAAGTCACTTTAATCAAGGTATTTTAGCTTAGGTTTTAGAAGAGCATAGTTCTGAAACATTTAAGCCATTATGGGCAATTATTAAACAGTGAAAAAGCTATTTTTATGTAACCGATAGCGTAGCGTTAGCCTTGGCGTCTGGCTGCAAAATATATCCAAATTTTATCCCTAATAGAGACTAAATTGTGAGTAAAACATAAATTATGGCATTTGTTCTGGCTTGATAATTCGCTATAGCATCATGAATTGCGATGATTATCGCGCCGTCTTTAACTTGCTTTATAACATAAATAATCCGTTGCGTAGAGGTATACAAACGTCCTCTTTGCGGTTGAGAAAATCCACTAAATTTGTGGATTAACTTTGGTAAATTTTGTAACTGTGCTGGTAATTGCAGAATAGTTTTGTAGATTTTATCGTTCAGCAGCGTGATGATGTATTCATTGGGAGTTACTGCATAATTAGAGAGAAATTGAGCAAAAAGTCCAGCGGTATTTGTTGCTGTTGAAATTGATTAAATCGCTCAATTTCTCTAACTATAGCTGCTTCCAATTGAGTTTTTAAGCGATGAACAGAAGGTTCCGCTTCGCTATCGCAAGAAATTTGCCGTGTTACTTGAATCGAGATCAAGGCTGAGGCGGCAGTTAATAAAAAGTACCAAACTAAAATACGGGGTCGAATTCCCCCAAACAGACGCCAACCTTTAAATGTAACGCTGATCTTGTTTGTTGAATTTTCTATCATGGGTTTATTCGGCAATTCCCTTAGAATTAAAGCGAGTTTTCATTGCCTTGGCAAACCTGCGCCATAAGGCTTTTGCTACCTTCCACTGTGCTCCAATATGCAAGATTGTAAATGCCAAAAATGTATAAGACAACCAGAAATGTAAATTTCTACCCACATCAACCATTGCCGAATTTTGAGGGAAAATGTCAGGTAAAGGCAGCCCAAAAAACTTGACATTATTGCTTTTAAATGAGTTGGAAAGCAAAAACCCTGTTACCGGAACCGCCCACATAAATACATATAAAATCGAGTGGATGGCAAAATTTTTAAACCACTCCCGTGAAAATTTGGGCTGACGTTTGGTATATTTTTTCCACCAGACGCGCAATAAAACCAAAATTCTCCAAGTTAGCAATGCCATCACCAATGTGCCGATGGATTTATGAAAATCATAAAGCGGACTACGGATCGGAAATTCTCTGGGCAACTGAGACATAAATGTTCCAGTTGTAAACAAGACAAGATAGAAACCTGCCATCCACCAATGGATAGACATTAGGGCTTTGAAAGCAGAGTTGGTTCTGGGTTTGGCAACTTTTTGTAGTGAACTCATTGGTGTTATTTATCTAGGGCGCTTACATTAATGAGTTTGCTGTGTATACATAAATTAACGATAAAGCTTTTATTAAAATTTTTTAATACTTCTCAAGAGATGTTTCAACCGAGAGACGTTCCAACGGAACGTCTCTACGATTAGTTTATTCCCATTCGATGGTGCCAGGGGGCTTGGAGGTGATGTCGTAAACTACTCGGTTAACTCCCTTAACTTCATTGACAATGCGGTTAGAAAGCGTCTCCAATAAATCATAAGGAACTCGTGACCAATCCGCTGTCATGCCATCTTCACTATTAATTAAGCGCAGCACAATTGGGTAAGCATAAGTACGTTGGTCGCCCATAACGCCGACACTCCGCACCGGTAACAACACGGCAAAAGCTTGCCAAAAGTCGTGATACATTCCTTGCTTGTTAATTTCATCACGGACAATAAAATCAGCATCGCGTAAAATATTTAGGCGTTCTGCTGTGACTTCGCCGATGATGCGAATTGCTAAACCAGGTCCTGGAAATGGTTGCCGCCGTACAATTTCTTCGGGTAAACCGATGCTGCGTCCGACTTTGCGCACTTCGTCTTTGAAGAGTTTCCGCAACGGTTCCACTAGTTTAAAACGTAAGTCTTTGGGCAGTCCGCCAACGTTGTGATGGCTTTTAATTTTGACTGCGACTCGCTCACCACTTTTGGGGTCTACATTGGTATCGGCGGACTCAATTACGTCAGGATAAAGAGTGCCTTGGGCGAGATAATCAAAAGGTCCCAAGCGGCGAGATTCTTCTTCAAAAACTTGGATAAATTCGTGACCGATACGGCGGCGCTTTTCTTCGGGGTCTGTGATACCTTTTACTTGAGCAAGAAAGCGATCGCGTGCCATCACATACTCTACGGGAATATGAAACTGCTCTTTAAATAGCTTCACCAAGCGCTCTGGCTCTTCTTTGCGCATAAAGCCTTGATCGATGAACATACAAGTTAGCTGCTCGCCAATTGCCTTGTAGAGCAAGAATGCCAAGGTAGAAGAATCAACTCCACCCGAAAGCGCCAACAAAACTCGTTTATCGCCAACTCTTGCCTGAATTTCCCGAATTGATTCTTCGACAAAAGCTGCCGTTGTCCAGGTGGGTTCGCAGTCACAAATGTGATATACAAAGTTACGAATTAGCGCTAAACCACCTACGGAATGAACAACTTCCGGATGAAACTGCACGCCATAAAGTTTCTTGTCGTGGTGAGCAACCACTGCACAAGGTGTATTCTCGGTATGTGCCAAGACTTCAAAACCAGTTGGCAAATTTTCACACGAGTCACCGTGACTCATCCACATGGTTGAGCCTTCTTCAACGTTGGTGAGTAAGTCGGTGGGGTCATCAATTAAGATGGATGCCTTGCCATATTCTGCCCGTTTCGCCCGTGTTACTTTGCCGCCTAGTTGCTGCACCATGAGCTGCATTCCATAGCATACACCTAACACAGGGATACCGAGATTCCAGATTTCCGGGTCAGATAAAGGCGCACCAGGATCATAAACCGAATTTGGTCCACCAGAAAGGATGATTCCTTTAGGATTAATTTGCCGTAATTGTTCAGCCGTGGTGCGATAAGAAAGGACTTCCGAATAAACTTGAGTCTCGCGGATGCGACGGGCAATGAGTTCGGAATATTGAGAACCAAAGTCGAGAATGACGATGATTTGGTTCTTCAATGTGTTTTGTAGAGAGTCGGATAACGTCGTCTCTGTGTGAGATGCTTGTTCTGTTAGTGTCACTAGTCTGTCCGAGATGCTAATAATGTATTCGTTTTGCAAACATCCCGCTTTCAAAGTATGCCTTTGAAAACAAGAACCCATCGCCCTAAATAGCGTAGTCGAAACCTGATGGTTTTATATAGTTTAAGCTTGTATAGATGTATCCAAAGCTAACATAATTGTGATAATATCGCGGCACCGGCGGCACTTTGGACGAGGATTTGGCGATCGCGGTCAAATAGCACTGATCCTACACGTACTTCTTGCTCTGAGTGTTTGCGGATATAGTTTTGAGAACGGCTATCTATGGCGGAGGCGATCGCACTATAAACCTGATTTACCCAATCAGTACCATTACTTGCATCCAACTTTCGTAGGTATTTCAGCGCCGCTTCTGTTGTGGCACTTTCTAAAACTGTTTGTAAAACAGATGTTGGCAAACCAAATTGAGCGCAATATGCTGTCAGAATTTCTAAGCGTCCATCAGCCAGATGATTGCTTGTCATAAAAATTCCTCCTGCTAATTTAATTAGTTTACCATGATAGCCAAATAATAAAATGTTAGCTACTTTTAATAAGCCCGCCTCTACCAACAAAGGTCCCAACCAATTTGCGGTTTTAATTAATTGCTCAGAATTAATGCCCAACTGCCGCGCTAAATCTAAGCCATTTTCACCAATACAAAATACTAAACAATCAAAATGAAGCGCTTTTTGTTGTAATTCTTGGCGGTAAACTTCCAGTTGTCCAGGAGCGCTCAGAGGTTGAGAAATGCCTGTTGTTCCTAATAAAGAAAGTCCTTCCACCACACCGAAAGCAGCATTAGAAGTCCGTTCTGCTAGCTGACGCCCTTCGGGTAAAATAATTGTAACTTGAATTTTCTCGTCATCTTGCAACAGCTTTTGTAAATTTGTTTGTAATAAACGTTCTGCATAAGCATAAATCGCTGCCTTCCCTTCAGCATTGAGCTGTCGTCCAATTCCTTCACCACCAACTAATTTTACTTGTTCAATTTGTGTCGGTTGTGCCCATTCTACTAATGCCCAAATTGGTGTATTGCGAGTTAAATCAATGTTGTCTCCAGGATTACTTTTCGTAACAGCTAAAGCGCTGTTTTTGCTAATTCCAGCTACTTGCTCAATGGGAATTTCTACGGTTTGTGCTGGTTCAATTAAGTCTACGAAAATCTTAGAAAGTGTTTGCTTGCGTAACCAAGACAAGGCAGCTAAAGCAGCAGCACAGGCAAAAACGGGTAATGTATAGCCAGAGGTAGGTTGAGCAGTTGTCATTTTTTAGTATAGAACCATGTGGTCAGCGAGTAAGTTTGAGTAACTCGCTTTATGGATGAGTGTCGTGCAGCTTACTACAAGTGATGCTAACGCGCCACATTCACAGGTATCATTGTCAAATATTGAAAATTTGTTACAAATTATTAATGTAGATCTTTCTGCTGAATGATGCTCAGTTGTCAACTAAGTAGCTATTGTTCAAAAGATTGCCTAAAAATAACTCGTGAACCTTTACCCCATAGATTATTAAGAATGGTCAAAAAAACCGTTGAAGACGTTTTAGAAGAGGCAATACTGCTGCCAATTATCGAATTTTCAGAGCATCAAGTTTTACCAGAAGTTATAGCCACTCCTGAATTACCTCCTTTAAAAATATCTAAGACAGCAATTCGTAATAGTTTGCGTGCGTCTACTCTAGATGGTGTTTTTGCGACAGTCTTTAGCGGTGTCACTGGTGGCATTTTGCTGACTAATTTTTTGTTACAACTCGGTGCAACAAGTGTGGAAATTGGCTTGCTGGCTTCAATTCCCATGTTTGTCAATTTACTCCAACCATTAGGAGCATATCTTTCTGAGCGTACTACTAGCCGTCACTGGTATGGGCTATATATTTTTGGTATTTCCAGGTTGTTGTGGGTCATTTTATTAGTGTTGCTGGCTTATTTTGGTGACTCGGAAGCTGGGCATCATTACCTTATTATCGGCACCGTTTTTATTGTTTTAATTACTCATATTTTGGGTTCATTAGGTAGTGCTTCTTGGTTTAGTTGGATGGCTGTTTTAGTACCTCGGCGCTTGCGGGGGCGATTTTTTGGTACTCGTAATAGTGCGGCAAATTTGGTTAATTTGCTCGGTGTGCCTTTGTTGGGTTTGGGAATTTCAACTTGGCAAGGTGGACCAATTCAAGGTTATAGTATTGCTCTGGCTTTGGCTATTGTAGCGGGTTTAATTAGTTTGGTGTTTCAGTTTTCGATGGCGGATGTCAACCCTCAAGCACCGCTACTAAAAAGCAAAGTAATTAGGAATCAAGAGGCTGTTGAATCGGCGCTTAAATGGTATAAGGATGCTAACTTTTTAACATTTTTAGTTTATTTTTCGCTATGGATGTTTACGGTGAATCTTAGTGCACCATTTTTTAACCTTTATTTGCTAGATAATTTGCATCTTGATGTTAGTTTGGTGACGCTTTATGGCAGTTTGACTGCTGGAGCAAATTTGTTGATGCTATTAGTTTGGGGTAAGTTGGCTGATCGAATTGGTAATCGCCCGATTCTTTTGACTGTTGGCATATTAGCGGCGGTGATGCCTCTATTTTGGCTAGGAGTGGGAGAAAGAGCAACTGATTTGTGGTTGTGGCTACCTTTGATACATTTATTTAGCGGTGCAACTTGGGCGGCAATTGATTTGTGTAGTAATAATATACAGATGAGTGTGGCGCCGGCAAAAAGTCAAGCGGTGTATTTTGCGATCGCTTCTGCCGTTGCAGGTGTTACAGGCGCTTTGGGGACGGCAACCGGCGGGTTTCTGGCTCAGGTAAGCAGTTTGGGCGGTTTACCTGGATTATTTGCTCTTTCAGCGGTTTTACGATTACTGGCTTTATTGCCTTTATTATTTGTACAAGAGCCGCGCTCATTGTCATTAATTAAGCTTTGGCAAGAAACAAAGCTTACACTTAATATCTTCCGTTTCAAATTAATGCCAACTTCTAAACCTTAGCAATTTTTTGGTAGTTAGTGTGGCGCTAATCCCCGATTTTTGAGGTGATATTTTTAAAGATTAAACTTAGCAATTCGGGGATTTTGAAAGTGCGTTTGTAATTAGTGCTGGTTTGAAGATTATTCAAATGACAAATTTGTTGCCAATACCATCTCAGCACAGCTAGCAAAATTTGACTAAATTTGAGACTATAATAGAGTTAGATTGTCATCAGTCACCTTTAAATAGATAAGGTACGAGGCTTGAGAGATAATTCAAAACGTTCGCGTGGTGATGGTTCAATTACCTCGGTTGATAGATTATTTTTGGCAAGTTTTGCTCGAAATTGATCAATACTTCCCACTGTCTGTAAAAAATTAATTAGCAATCCCTCATAAGTGACATCGCCTGGTGCAGCCGTTGGTAGCATAATCTGAGGTTGTAGCCATTGCGCGACTTCCAAAGCACTATTTGTGCCTTTAATAATTGGTCCGATTAAAGGTAAAGCTAAATCCATTATTGGTGTAATTACCACATCAACGGGGGCTGCCGATTTCAAGCTAGAGTCATGAAACCCGTGAGGTTCGTAGTATAGTGTAAAGCTACTTTCTAATTCTTTAATCAGGTAACCATTTTCAACAACATTGGGACCAACTGAGGAACCTTTTGTTGCTTTTATTTCTAAGTTCTGATTAAATGTAAATGTCTCACCAGGAACTAGTGTTTTGACATTGGTATAACCCAAGTTTTGTACCACTTTTGCGGCATTTACAGAACCAACAACGGGTATATTTTTGTTGAGTTGCTTGAGGGTAGGTGGATGAGCATGATCGTCCAATCCTTGAGATAGTAAGATTAGATCAATATTTTCTGGGATCAGGTGATTTTGGGTTCGAGAACCTTTAAATAACCAGTCGAGGTTACCAAATGTTAATGAATCTACTAACCAAGGGTCAATCAAGATTCGTTGGTTGCTGATTTCAATCAACCAAGTGTTGCTGTCTAACCAAGTCAGGTGCATGAGCTGTTGTTTAAGAGGACGCCTTTCCTATTGTAGACAGTTGTTGTAATTTGGTAGATAGAATATTGGGACTTTTGGCAGTACTGATTGGGATACGCTATACAATCCAAATCTAACTAAAATAGCTTGAGGTTATCCCAACTGAGCAAGGTGGAGGCGATACATATTCTTAAACGGTGGAATTTTGAAGATTAAACTATTGATTAATCCTATACGGTGAGAATACTTAGAAGCTACCATCCGCATTTGAAGAGTTTCTAAGATTTTATATCCTTTTATTTTAAATGAATAAATCACAAATTAGTGCTGTAATTTCATCAAAGATTGTGTAGGTAGAGAATTCCAAAACTTAATAATTTGCCGTCCGACAAGAGTTGGCTGAAAATAATGGAAAAAGTGAGAACCTTGGGGACATTCCCAGATGCGATCGGCTTGAGCCGTGTTGACTTTCAGCTCATTCTGTTATCTAATCAAAAAATCGGCGATTGACTTGGTAGATGACTACATTTAACCGCCATTATGCACCACCCTAATCAGTTGAGGGTGATGCTAAAAGACTTATTCAATTATGCGGATGAAAGGACTTGAACCTTCACACCTTGCGGTACTAGAACCTAAATCTAGGATTAGAGCTTAGAGTCAAAACTGCTATAACCCTGATACAGCGGTAATTTTAGATAATAGCTATTGACTGATATCCAAGCAATAACTTTAGTTTTGATAGCCAAATGATAGCCACTGTTAAGACTCAGGTAGTACTGGAGGTGTAGCACCTGAGTAGATAACTGCTGCTTTCCCTTGCCTACGTGCTACCTTGACCGCTTCCATTGCTTCATCCCAGTTAGGATAGGTGAGGTACTGCCATTCTCCAGGGTTGTTGCCTTCTATAGCAATTACGGTTTCCTGTTGCTTCCAGTCATCGCTGCGATCGCTATCGTTCATTAGAAGGCTCGTAAACTATCTTCAGGTCATATCACTACCTTAATAGCGTTTCTCATGCCTTACAGACGATTCTAGAAGGATAAATTTAACAACCTGATAGCAATACTCAATCTTAAATATCTAATCAAGAGCTTATTGTTATCTTTCAGGTATGTGATAACTTTGCTATTTATCTAAAATACTCATTTATCAATTGTCCAGCTTAGTAATTTCTTTACTGATTCCTACTTTTTTAGGTAACTGGATTTATTTGGCAATTGTAAAGAATAAGGTAAGTTTAAGTAGAAGATTAGACATGATTATAATTGTAATTAATTATAAGCTTAATAATAAGTATAAATTAATTTGAAATTCTGATACTGTATTGATTTTGTTGATTATTGTCTTCTTTATTCAAGCTCGAAACTTTTAAAAGGTTTAATCATTAAGTATTGAGAATGCTAAGTGTCTAATTGAGTAGTAGGCTTAATTCTCACTATTATGTTATCTATTATTCTCTTAGCAAAAATGGAATTTCAGGAAAAGGAAGCTTCTTTCTGTTATTTTTTGTACTTCCTCTCAGCTTATGTTGAGGTAGGGAATTATCTTTATCTTCAAGTTTACTGGTGAAATCTAAATTTTTACCTTCATCCATTGGTCTAAGTACTCATACTCGTTTTTCCTAACTTAGTCATGTTTAGTTCAAATGCTGTGATATAAATCACAATATAACCGCAATTCTTATCATTGATTATTTTTTCAGTTATGTAGAATCGTTAAAAGCTTTGCTGGCTGTAGTTACTAGACAATAATCAGATAGTTAGCTACATTAGGTACATGAGATAAGCGAAGTAACTGAGAACAGGCTTAAGGCTTGCGTCAAAGTGAAATTGTCTCTAATCCGGTAACTGCACTAAGCTCATTTAGGTGACGCTTTAAGCACTAAGCCACTAATTGCATAAATGAAACAAAGACGCTTAGAGCCAGGTAACTCTGATGCTAAGGTCTTAGAGCAGTTAGGTTATTTAAATAGTCTTTAGTGACTATGCAGAAGTAGCTTAATTAAGTCATAAGGTTCTAAATGCTAGATAAGTTACTTCTAGTTGCGAATTAGACTTTACCACTTACTGATAGCTCGAATACAACACAAACAGATGAAACACACAGGACTTGAGAGATAGATTCGTACTAACATCAAGCGGTGTAGATAAGTAGCTGACTAATCGCTGTTAACTCATTGGGGTTCAGTAGGTAATCAACTGAGGTACTTATCGAAACACATCTAAAACATTTTAAGACTAATGCAAAGACGCATTTAGGCGTCTGTCATGTTGTAGTTTAGTCGCTAATTGAATAAGGGATAGTAAATTCTGTGAAATACATTGAGCATCAGTGTATTTTTTTAGTTTTTCAATTCCTAAGACACAGAGCAATTAAAACTGTGTCTTTTTTTTACTCATTTTTTGAAAGTAAAAGGAGAAACATCATGAGAGTTTATGACGGACTAGTTTTTTCAGGACGAGGTTTTGCTTTTGAGGCAATTCTTAAATCAATATCAGACAATTACTGGGAATCACAGGAGATAGCTAAACTCGATTCACAGACTATTAGTAAATCAAGACCAGAGATAGAAAGGAGCAATTTTTTTAAGGATGACTACCGCCGAACGTTATATGAATGTAATAGTTGGGATTACGACGATGCTAATAAGTATTGTGGATACTTAGCGCGTGAATATAACGGTAGTCGATTTGGTTCTTATCCTCTATGTGATGATTATGGTGAAGATTCACATCCATAATTATTTAGCTACTGGGATAGTAAATGTCCTAAGAGGAATTAACTAAATTAAATAGAAAATACATCCATAACGGCTTAATCCCCTATGGAGGTATTCTGATAAGACTAAGACTACTCTACTGCTGCTCAGAGTTAGAAGCATCAATGTTAGGAGCATCACTCAGAACATCATGAACAACTTTAGCCGTACCTACTGCGGTATGTTTGATTGCTGTTCCTACTGCACCAGCAGTTATTACAACAGCATTACCAGCATCCCCTAATCCTTCTTTTACTTTCTCTCCATCTTTAGTGATAACTCCATGAGTTGTTGTAACAGTGGCATCAACTAAACTTCCTAGTACTTCACCTGACATAGAAGTTACCTGATGAACTCCTTGTCCAGCTTTTTTAAGAAGTTCAGTATCAGTTAACGTACCAGCAATTTCTAAAGCACCACCAACAACATTACCAACAACCTTACCAACAACCTTACCGATACCTTTGAAAAAACCCACCTGCAATCCTCCTAGTTAAAATAATGACCTCTATCACCAAACCAATCATCTAATTTTTGCTTGTATTAGGACAATATATTTGATTTGCTGCTTGAATTTCAACAAAATAGAGTGACAGTAATGCATTTAAAGATTCACTTTTTTCTGCATTTTTATAAGAATTTTTCTCTAAATCATTTGAAACCTTGTCAGGTAGATTATCTTTTTTAATCGTTCTATCGCAGTAATCTTTAGCTCTTTTTACAGACTGTTCAATTCCTCCCATATGTTCAAACAGCTTACTGTTCCCTTAGCTGCTTTGGTTTGTGTAGTATTCATCGTCTTGGATATCAAAACTCTAGCGCGTCATAGCTATGATAGCCAGTTGATAGCAAAAAAGACAAAATATAGCCAAAAATAAGTTAAGGATTCCAGCTAACCTATAAGCCAGAATCCTTACCAAATCTTAAATGCGGATGAAAGGACTTGAACCTTCACACCTTGCGGTACTAGAACCTAAATCTAGCGCGTCTGCCAATTCCGCCACATCCGCTTTCGTGCCTTAGAGATTATAGCAACAAAAACTCTAAGTTTTTCAATTTTTTGCAACAACTTTCTAATTCTGAATTTTAGTTAGACTCAGAGACGGCTAAAGCTGACCCGTCGTTGTTTCTGGTACTACGCACATAGCCACCTTGAGCAATACTCCATGCACCACTAGCGTTTTTTGTCAAGTCGCAGTCTTCAACTGTTGCGGCACCATTATTATAAACTGCGATCGCTTTTCCGCCGTTGGCATTAATTTCACACTGACGGATCAGAAGTTTTGCACCTTGTCCAATTCCCACTCCAGCACCGCCGTTATCATAAATTTCACAGTCTTCTACTGTGCCTCTGGCATTATTAGAAACCCAAATACCATTCCATTTGCCATCATGAATCAAGCAGCGTCGGATGATTGGGTTGGAATTAGCACCACCGATGGCAATAACAGTATAGTTGCTATTAGCCGTCAAGTCGCAATCTTCAATTACCAACTGTCCTTGAGGAATATTCACAGCGTAATGTCTGCCAATTTCACTCATAGTTATACCGCTAACTAAGGCGTATTCAGCTTGCATTAACAAACAAGCTGAGTCCTCGCTCTCAATAATAATATCAGTCAAATCACCATCACCAATAAGTTCCAAAGACTTGTCAATAATTACGCTTTCTCTATATAAACCTGGACGTACAAAAATACGTGTACCGGCTTTAGCGTGTTGAATTGCTTCAGTAATCGTACTGTAATCTCCCTGCCCTTGCTGTGCCACAATTATCACACTACTTTTGGTAATTTTGTTGCTAGAAACAGGTGTTAATTCTTGAAACTCAGACTGTAATTCTTCAATTTCTAAATGAGTTGGTTCTGACTGATTTTTTGTTTGAGCAAGTTGGTTGTGTATTTGTGCTCGCCAGTCAGCCGTTTCCTGAATTTGAGCTTGTAATTTAGTTAACTGAGAGTGTGTTGAGAGATTTTCTTGATGATTTTCCTCTAGTTGTTTTTGCAGTTGAGTTAGTTGAGATTGCAGTTCGTAACGCTCTTGATTAGTAGCCTCCAACTGATTTTTTAATTCAGATAATTGAGAGCTTAAAGGTGATATATCCTCACAAGTTGCTTTGACTTGACTGTCCAGTAATAAAACCTCGGAATGAAGTTGTGATCGCTCTTGATTTGTTGATTCTAGCTGACTTTGTATTTGATTTATTTGAGAATATATCGGTACATTTTCTTGATTACTTATCTCTACTTGATTTTGCAATTGAGCTAGTTGAGAATGAAGTTGTGAACGCTCTTGATTTGTTGATTCTAGCTGACTTTGTATTTGTATTAATTGTGTAGATATTGGTATGTTCTCTTGATTAATTATCTCTATTTCATTTTGCAATTGAGCTAGTTGAGAATGAAGTTGTGAGCGCTCTTGATTTGTTGATTGTAGCTGACTTTGTATTTGATTTATTTGAGAATATATCGGTACATTTTCTTGAGCAATGTTTTCTATCTGAGCTGGTATTTCTAATAATTGAGAATGTACATCTAGACTATCTTGATTATTTCTCTCAAGTTGAGTATGTAGTTCCGCTAATTGAGATTGTAGATGGGAACGTTCATCAGTTGCAGTTTCTATTTTTGTAGACAATTCTGAAAGCTGTGATGGAATTTGCGATATATTTTGAGCAGAAGCTTTAAGATTTTGACTGTCTTTGTTCAATCGTAATTGCAATTCATCGATTCTTGCTTCCAACTGAAATAATATCTGCTTCGTACGGTCTTGATTTACCTGGTTGCGTACATTTGTGCGTTTGTTTGTAATTAACCAAGTGATGATTGAACCAACTATTAATCCTATAAGTAAAAGTAATTTGTCCATTTGCTTTATTTATTGTGAGTAAAATTACTTAATTTGAGAGAAGTCTAACAAACTGGTAATCAGCATAGCTAAACTTTTTTTCTATAAGTAAATCATAAGTCGGTTTGGGACTGTATTACCATTAAAGTTTCAGTGTATTTTTTTAATAGTTTTAATTATAAAATTTTATAAAAGAGGCAGAGCAAAATAACAATACTTGAAAAGTTGTAACAAAATTACTTGCTCTATTCCTGTTTGCCGCATTAAACAGTAAACTTGTCAAGTTAAAAAAGATAGAAATAATGGTAATGTCATTTCACGAACAGAACATTGAAGCTTTCACTCAATTGCTGAGAACTCAGAAGGGGCTTTTTTCGGCTCAAGATCGAGATAGCCTAGATAAAATTGCCGATACTTTGTCTGATGATTATGAGAAAATCTCAGAAACACTTGCAACTTGGTATGAAAAACGTGACAAAATTCTTGATGCTCAATTAGATATGATTAATAGCTTAATTAGTAGTGAAATGAATGCTAGAAAAAGCATTGCCAGCGCCATCGTCAGTGCCGCTGCTGAAGACAAAGATTATAAAAAAGAGCTGCTTGAGGCAATCAAAACTATTGCTAAATTAAAAAATAAAACTTCATAGGGGTATGTTGCTTACCCCTATGAAAAATCTTAACAAAGGGCTAACTTTCGACTTTTACACCTTTCCAGAAATCAATATATCCTTCGATATTTTTGGCTTTATCTTTAGCTTCTGGGTAATACCAAGCAGCATCTTTATTTTGTTGTCCATCTACTTCAATAGTGTAGTAGCTAGCAGTACCTTTCCAAGGGCAAGTGGTATGGGTATTGCTGTCTTTAAAGTACTGCTTGTCAATTGAGTCAGCAGGGAAGTATTGGTTACCTTCTACGACTTCACACTTGTCGCTTTCGGCGAGGACTGTACCATTCCAGATTGCTTTTGGCATTGTTATTTTAGTTAATAAACTGTCTAACTACTATTATGAAGGTAAGTCGTCAAAAAAGTTGGTTGCTAAATAGATAGCAAGTAAAATCATCCGTATTTATCTGTAGTTCTAAAATAATCCCATCCTTATCCTCCCCACCTTTAACTATGTCTGAATTTCAATCTTTGGAGGAAGCCCTCAAACACTTCTTCGGTTATGATACATTCCGTCCAGGGCAAGAACAAATTGTTGAAGAAGCGCTTTCTAATCGAGATTTACTAATTATTATGCCAACAGGCGGCGGCAAGTCGTTGTGCTTCCAACTGCCAGCATTACTCAAACCTGGTTTGACAGTGGTTGTCTCACCTTTAATTGCGCTGATGCAAGACCAAGTTGATGCCTTGCAAGATAATGGAATTGGGGCAACATTCCTTAATAGTAGCTTGCGAATGGAAGATGTGCGATCGCGTGAAACGGCAATACTTAATGGCAAGATAAAATTGCTTTACGTCGCACCAGAAAGGCTTTTGGGGGAAAGATTTCTGCCATTTTTGGATAGAGTGCGATCGCATATCGGCATATCCGCCTTTGCCATTGATGAGGCACACTGCGTATCCGAGTGGGGGCACGACTTTCGCCCCGAATATCGGCAGATGAAACAATTACGCCAACGTTATCCCGATATCCCCCTGCTTGCCCTCACCGCCACCGCCACCGGGCGTGTACGTCAAGACATCATTCAACAACTCACACTCCAAGAACCAAGCATTCATCTTGCTAGCTTCAACCGCCCTAACCTCTATTATGAAGTAATACCAAAAGAGCGCCAAAGTTACAAGCAACTCTTAACAAAAATTCGCTCTCATCAAGGTTCAGGAATTATCTATTGTTTCAGTCGTCGCCAAGTTGATGAAGTTGCTTCCCAGTTACAACAAGATGGCTTTACTGCACTACCTTATCATGCTGGATTAAGTAATCAAGAAAGAAGCGAAAACCAAACTCGTTTCATCCGAGATGATGTGCAAATTATGGTAGCAACAGTTGCTTTTGGCATGGGAATTAATAAACCCGATGTACGCTTTGTAATCCACTACGATTTACCCCGCAATTTAGAAAGTTATTATCAAGAATCAGGACGTGCAGGCAGAGATGGAGAGACATCTTATTGTACTCTATTTTTTGGTGCCGGCGATATCCGTAAAGTTGATTATTTAATTGAGCAAAAACCTGATCCAGAGGAACAAAGAGTTGCCCGTCAACAGTTACGTCAAGTCATAGAATATGCGGAAGGATCAGATTGTCGCCGTACCATTCAACTCAGTTATTTTGGTGAAAGATTTCCCGGAAATTGTGATAATTGTGATAATTGTCGTACTCCTAAACCTGTAGAAGATTGGACAATTGAGGCGCAAAAATTTCTCTCCTGTGTAGCGCGTTGCCGAGAGCGATTTGGCATGACTCATATTATTGATGTCTTGCGAGGTTCTCGAAAGCAGAAAATCGAACAAAATGGACATCATCTTTTATCTACTTATGGCATTGGTAAAGATAGAAGTGCAGAAGCTTGGAAAATGCTGGCGCGGTCGCTTTTACATCAAGGTTTAGTCGATGAAACTACTGATGGCTATCGCGTTTTGAAGCTTAATAAGCTTAGTTGGGAAGTCTTAAGAAGTCAACGTTCTGTTCAAATTGCCATTACTCAAACTTCTGTTGATCAAGCATTATCTACTCCTAATTCGAGAGGAGCAGAAATCGAAATTCTTTTTGCTCGGTTGCGTAAGTTAAGGAAACAAATAGCTGACACACAAGCAGTTCCACCCTATGTAGTTTTTGCAGATTCTAGCCTTAAACTAATGGCACAACAACGACCGGAAACTATCGAAGCTTTTGCTGAAATTTCTGGTGTTGGTACTCATAAACTTAATCAGTATGGTGATAAATTTTTGGCGGAAATCAGGGCATTTTGTCAAGAGCAAAAGCTGCCTGCTGCCTTGCCTGCCACAACTCATATGATCACATTGCAATTTTATCAACAAGGCTTGAGTGTAGAAGAAATTGCTCAAAAACGTGGCTTTACTCCTCGCACAATTATTACTCATTTAAGTGAATTATTGGAGACGAAACAGCCGATTGATTTAAATCGATTAGTCTCTAAAGAATTGCAACAACCAATACTGCAAGCAATTCAAACTGTTGGCGCTGATTCACTAAAAACTATTAAAGAACATTTAGGAGAAGATTATAGTTATGAAGATATTCAATTAGTACGTGCTTGGTGGCGGCGGGAAAATTAGATGACACGACAAGCTCACGATCAATTTGCTAAACAATATTTAGCTGAATTACTAGCACCTTTAGGTGAGGTAGAAACTAGCCGAGATGTTTCTAGTGAAGTCCGTCAAGTCGATGTTTCATTTGTACCAAAACAGTCATCATCAATAGAATTGCAGCATTTGGGATTGTTAGGTAAAATGGCATCATCTGCTTGTTTACTAGAGCCTTATCGGAATGCACCTAGTGCCGTGGAAGTGCGAAATTGCCTGCTAAAGTTGTATTCTTTTCACGGTGAGTTGTTACGAAAAGCGCGACGTGAAAGAAAGACGCTTTTAGAAGCTGATTTACCCAACTTATGGATTTTATCACCTTCTTGTTCGCCTTCTCTACTGAACGGATTTGGCTCAAAACTAGCTGATACTGGTTGGATGAATGGTGTTTATTTTCTGCCTGAGTTGCAGAAAACGGCGCTGCTGGCAATTAACCAGTTACCAATTACAGATGAAACTCTTTGGCTAAGATTATTAGGAAGAGATGCGACTCAAAGGCAAGCGGTGGATGAGTTGGTGGCACTTCCTGAAGGGCACCCTTTAAAGCGTAATATCTTGGAACTTTTGGCAAACTGGCGTATTAATCTAACAGTAGGTGAAAATTTAAGTAATGATGATCAGGAGTTGTTTATGAATTTATCACCAGCTTATCTACGTTGGCGAGAAGAAGCAGTAGAAGAAGGCAGGCAAGAAGGTAAGCAAGAAGGCAAGCAAGAAGGCAAGCAAGAAGGCAAACAAGAAGAAAGACGACAGATGATTGAAAATGTTCTTATAGTTAGATTTGGATCATTGGATGAGGAATTATCGCAAGCGATCGCTTTTCTGCTACAGTTACCCACCGAAGAGTTGACTCGTGTGCTGCTTACTCTTTCTCGTGAGGAGTTGTTGGAGCGGTTTGGCGGCTAATTTGTGGTAAAAATTTGAAAGGGGATATTAATCTATTTAAAGATAAATATAACCTGTTGCTGCAGCCCCTTATACTTTCAGTAGCAAGCCTGTGTAAAAGTGCTGATTTTAATCAAAAGTCCTTTCTTAAACTAGACGAGGAGAGCTAAAGTGAGCTTAGAAGATCGAATTAAGGCAACGGCTAAAAATATTGAGGGCAAAGTTCAAGAAACTGTCGGCAATATAACTGATAATCCTAAAGCCCAAGCACAAGGAAAAGCCAAGCAAGCAGAAGCAGAAGGGCGTCATATTGTTGAAAATGTCAAAGATAAAATCAAAAAAATTATTGATTAGATTCTAGTCAGCATGGAGGGCGCAAACCTTGCGCCCCTACTATTAACTGAAATTTTAAATTACAGCAGTAGGCATAGCTTTTAATGATTCCTTGGCATCTTGCAACGGTGATCCATCCGCAGCTTCTAGCACAAATCCGGCGTCTTGAATCATCTCCCAATCTTGATTTACTGCTTGCCCTGGCGTAGTTAAATAATCACCAATAAAAATGGAATTGGCTGCATATAATCCAAGTGGTTGTAATGATCGCAAATGTACTTCTCTTCCCCCCGCAATTCTAATTTCTTGAGTTGGTAAAAGGAAGCGAAACAAGCACAAAATCCGCAAACAACGGCGAGGATTAAGTTTTTGCAAATGCTCAAACGGTGTGCCAGGAATGGGAATCAAAAAATTAACAGGTACACTTGTTACATTTAATTCTCGCAACGACAGCGCCAAATCAATCACATCCTGATCAGATTCTCCCATACCGAAAATGCCACCGGAACAAGTAGTGATGCCTGCTGCCTTAACATTTTGTACAGTGGAAGTGCGATCGCTAAATTCATGTGTCGTACAAATATCTGCGTGATAATTTTCCGACGTATTGAGGTTATGATTTACCCGATCAACTCCAGCATCAGCAAGTCGTTGAGTTTGCTCTTGACTTAATAACCCCAAACAAGCACAAACTTTCAGATTATAATTAGCCTTAACCTCGCGCACCGCCTCCAAAACACGACCAAAAACCGATTCAGAAGGCGATCGCCCTGAGATTACCATACAAAATGTACCAGCCTTAAGTTGCGCCGCTCTTTCTGCTGCACCAAGAATTTTTTCTTGACTCAAAAGCGGATACTTTTCAATCTCCGCCATTGAGATTTTAGACTGTGAACAATAATGACAATCTTCTGGACAAAGACCACTTTGAGCATTTAAAAGAAAATGTAAGCGAACACGATTACCAAAGCTGTGATGACGAACTCGATAAGCTGCTGCCAACTGTTCTAAAATAACCACATCCGGTGCATTTAAGATTGCCAAACTTTCCTCGCGAGTTAACAATTCATTTTGTAAAACGCGATCGGCAATTTGATTCCAGTTTGGGAGATTCATTTCACTCACAAAAATTTATAACCTTTTAAAGAGTATCAAGAACTGAGTAAATTACTTGATAAATTGATTCTAGTTCATCACTTGTAATGCAATAAGGCGGCATTAGATAAATAGTATTACCTAAAGGACGCAGCAGGAAACCAGCTTCCAGAAATTGGCTTTTCAGTCGCGGTGCGATCGCATTAAAATAACCATCACTTTCATTTGTGATTACATCCATCGCGGCAATTGTGCCACAAGTACGAATTTTCTCAAGTTTCGGATGTCCATGCAAGTATTGCTCTAAATAAGTACGATGCAGCGCCTCCATACCTGAAAATGTTTGAGGATTTTCTTCTAAAAGCCTTAGTGAGGTGAAACCAGTTGCACAAGCTAAAGGATTACCTGTGTAAGAATGACCGTGATAGAAGGCTTTTGTGGCATCATCACTATAAAATGCCTGATAAATCGCTTCTGTCGCCACGGTGACAGCCAAGGGCAAACAACCGCCAGAAAGCCCTTTAGAAAGGCACAAAATATCCGGTGAGGTGGCAGACTTCAAACAGGCAAATAACTCACCAGTACGACCAAAACCGGTCATCACTTCATCATAAATTAGTAGTACGCCAAACTCACGGGCAAGCTGCGACAAAGCTTGCAGAAATTGAGGGCGACAGATCCGCATCCCCGCCGCGCCTTGCACTAGCGGTTCAATAACAATTCCGGCATGATGTTCTTTTGATAGTAAAAACTTGATTTTGTCAAGAGTTTCGGCTTCTTTTTCGGCAATTTGTGCATCGCCGTCAAAGGTAGCTGGAAAGGGCACAATATCAGTTTCAAATAGCAACGGTTGGAAGGCTTGCCACCAAGTTGAACTTTGTCCGAGAGACATTGCACCGATAGTATCGCCGTGGTAGCCTCCGTCGAAGCCGATAAAGCGTGTGCGTTTGCTTTCCCCCTGATTTTGCCAATATTGATAAGCCATCTTCAGCGCCACTTCTACGGCAGTTGAACCGTTATCGGAAAAAAAGACACGCTTCAGTGAGGGGGGCAGATGAGTTAGTAGCTTTTGCACCAGTTGTTCAGCCGGGTCGTGGGTAAAGTTGGCAAAGATGACTTGTTCTAGTTTAATTGCCTGCTCATAAAGCGCCTGGGCGAGTACTGGGTGAGCGTGTCCATGAATTGTCACCCACCAACTAGAAATGCAGTCCATGATGCGTCGTCCATCTGCTAATTCCAGCCAAATTCCGTCTCCTTTTACCACTTTTGGGGGATGCGGTGCAGTTTTCATTTGGGTGAAAGGGCGCCAAATTGGGGAATCATTCATGATCAGGAATGGTTGGGGCTGGAGAGCATTTTTTATTATGCAACGCTTTAAAATTTATAGACACTTAAATTTTAAATTGGTATAGCAATGGCAAATATTGTAATTTTTGGAGGCAGTCGAGGAGTTGGCTTAGGCTTCAGCATTGGTTTACCTGATCCAGGTGATACAGTATTTCTAGTTTCAAGAACACGCCCTCCTAGTCTTGACCGATCTGATAGTATATCTAGAATTTGGATTGAGGCAGATTTATCTGTTCCACAGACTGCGGCAGTGAAAGTAGGGGAAATAATTGGAGATCGCGCTGTTGATTTCCTCTTTTATAATGCAGGAATTTGGGAGAAAAATGCCTTTGAATCAACCTATTCTTTTGAGCAATCAACAGCAGAAGAAATGGAGCAAATTATTCAAATAAATCTCACCTCAGCAATTCTCTGCACCCATCGCTTACTGCCAAATCTCAAGCTTTCATCCAACCCTCGTATTGTTTATATGAGTTCCCTTTCAGGATTAGATAACTCTGGTGCGCCTGAAGTTGCCAATACAGCATCTAAATTTGGGCTGCGGGGTGTGGTTCATGCCTTACGCGAATGTTTACGAGAACATCGCATACCAGTAACTTCTCTGAACCCTGGAAATATTGCGGCTGAAATTGCTTATGAAACAGGTGCAGAGGCAGCAATTGAAACTTATAACAGTACACAAATTCCGATGCAAGATTTGGTGCTTTTATTGCGGTGTTTGCGTCAATTGTCGCGTGTTTCTTGTGTCAAAGAAATTGATATTCCAGCAATGCCTGATCGCTATGCATAAAACATAAATTTGGAGGTAGTTTCTATGCTGCAAGGCAAGACTTTGCGGGTTGCTCGTCCAACAGATCGCCTCGCTCAAGTGGTGCACTTCTACACAAAGGGTTTAGGGCTACAAATTCTTGACTATTTTGAAAACCATGCAGGGTTTGACGGTGTGATGGTTGGGATACCAGGAGAAAGCTACCATTTTGAATTTACCCATCAACCGGGACATACGGCTGGTTTGGCGCCAACTCAAGATAATTTGATTGTCTTTTACCTGCCAAATCAACTGGAATGGCAGCAGGTGGTTGAGCGAATGAAAGCAAGCGGATTTGAGCCGATAAAATCCTACAATCCTTACTGGGATGAAGCGGGAGTCACTTTTGAAGACCCCGATGGCTATCGAGTCGTTTTGCAGAATGCTGAGTGGAGTGTGTAAGGGCGCGGCTGTTAGAAACCAATGCCTTGCCACTCCAGCCGCGAGTAATTCCTTAAGGGTAAAGCTGATCAATTAACACTCGTACTCTTGAATCGTCTCTATTCTTCACGGTACGGTAGTACCAACGACGAAATCGCAATGATGGTTCATCTGTGGGAACATGGCATCCCTCAGTTGTGCGGGGGACTTCACCTATTTGAGACTCAATCATGGTGCGATCATCGAGAGATGCAGCAAAAAACTGATCAAAGTTAAAGTTACTTCGATCAATCCCAGGGTTAGGCAAAATTACCTGCATAAACCGCATTTGTTGGTCATTAATCGGTATGGCAAAGAAATGGGGAAGCAGAGGCATTCCGTCTAGATTCAGAACTACATTATTAGGTTGATGCCAGTCAATTTCAATCCCAGAAGGTAAGGTATTAAGTTGATTAGTTACAGTCATTCCATCTGCCGTTGAAGTAATGCTGATTTGTGCGATCGCATTTTTGTGTGCTACGTCATTTAACTCAGCCCCAAATGAATTCCGATGAACAACAGGAATATGCAGATAATCTAACGAAATATCGATCGCTCTTGTCCAATGAGCATTCCAAATCTCATGGTGAATGACATAGCGATCATCTGCTTCCAATAAGCTCGACGGTAACTGTAGATCTGGCACGTTTTCGGTTCCCGTAAAGATCCACAACATACCCGCAATCACCCTTGTGGGGAAACTCACTACTGATAGTTTTGATTGAGTGGGATTAAGCGAATTGAAAGGAACACGGGTACAAGCGCCATCAATGGCAAACTGCCAGCCATGATAGGGACATTCCAGGTAACCGTCTTCTGTGACTTGCCCTCGTGAGAGAGGAACACCGCGATGAGGACAGCGATCAAGTAATACGGCAAACCGACCTGCTGAATCACAAAACAATACTAGCGATTCCCCAGCTAATTCAACTGCAATGGGATTAGTTCCAATTTCAGCAATGGGTAATACCGGAGTCCAAAAGTTAGGAAACATTTCAAACATGGCGGAGTAGACTCCTTGAATAATCCTTGAGCATTACTCACCATAAAACACCGCTCCTGACAGCGTTATGTCAGTTGAAACCAGATAATTTTATTCTTGCGAGCTGGAAAGTTGTGTATGCTTCAAGAGTGATCTCTTCTGAAGACTCAAAATCTGAAGCAAAATCGAGAGATTTGATTCGATCTACACGAAAATCTCTGTATGAATTTCTGAGCTGGCACCATGTACCAACAGTCCATTTGCCGCCCCAGTAAAACAACCCCAACGGGAAAATAACTCTCTGAGACAGTTGCTCACTTAGGCTCAAATACACAATCCTGATCGCTTGTTTTTGTTGAATTGCTCGATAAAGGTCGTTCCAATATTTTAAACTTTGGTCATTCAAACTCTCACCTAGCGCTCGAACGGGTGTGTGAGTCGGATCAAAACTTCTTGGTGGTAAGACGGCTCCAATTTTACTCAAAAGCGTTTTTGCCGCCGCCGCTAAGTCGTCCCCAGTCGCTCTCGACAGCATCTCTACGCCCAGCATCAAGGCTGCAAGTTCGTCCTGATTTAAGGTGAGAGGAGGCAACTCAAAATCTTTATCCATCACGTACCCAATGCCAGACTCACCATAGACTGGAATGCCACTAACCGAAATATCGTCGATATATCGATAAATTGTGCGTACGGAAACACCAATCCGTTCAGCTAGCTGCTCTGCTGTAATGGGTTGGTGAGATCTAATCAGATTCACTAATTGGAAAAGACGGTCAGCTTTCCTCATTCAATCTATCGAGTGATGTTTATTTTCAAATCCCATAACAAACTAGTGAGAGTTTATATAATTCCTTGAGTGTAGCGATTGCGAACCCCAAATTGAAGGCTTGCTCTCTCCAGCTACTAAGAGCCAGATCAAGCAGAGTTTGTTGTAGCGGGTGATTCGCTAAAGGACTGGCTTTTTGGTGATTACTGACTATCTGATCTCTAATATCAACAAATTCCTCATTATGCAATCCCTGAAAACAAAATATGACCCGAAATAATTTCGCGCATTTCGCCACCTGGTAATTTTAGTAGTAAGTAACCGCGATCACTGATTCCGGCAGCAAGTCCTACAATTCTTTCTTTACCCAAATCAACAATAATAGATTGATTAATTAAAGCATCGCGAGTGCAAAGTTCAGGGAGAAATGCCGATACTCCGATATGTTTTAAGCGTAATAAGCTTGCGGTTTGTAGTAAGTAGTAACGCAGGCGTTCTAGTAACTGTAAATTATCAGGTATTGTTGATGATATTTGATGTAAACTAATTGCATTTAAGCCAGATTGGTCGAAATTTACATTAACATTAAGCCCAATTCCGACGACGATTCGACTAGTTGCCCCATTTGTACTACACTCGCATAAAATACCTGCAAGTTTTTGTTTGTTTAATAATACATCATTGGGCCATTTTATTTGCAGTTTTGGCAAATCAGGCAGCAAATCTTCAACAGCATAAATGACGGCTAATCCAGCAACTAAACTAAGTGTTGTTAACTCTAAAGTAGGGATATCATTGATAACAATACTAGTAGTTAAAACACCTTTTGGAGAATGCCAAATACGTCCATGTTGTCCTCTACCTGCGGTTTGATTTTGAGTGAAAACGACATCGCCATGATTTAAAGTAGCAGAATTTGCGATCGCCCAAGTATTAGTACTAGGGCAAGTTTTTAAGCAGTGCAACCATTGAGGTAGTTTAGGTACAGACATAGAGGTTTTTGTGCGGATCAAATAAAATTTTAGTCTATGTAGATAGGATTTAGTAACTTTTGTAAAAGTAATCAAAAAATGAATAATGTTATGAAATCAGATATCATTCTTATTGGTCCAATTGGTGCTGGTAAATCAACTATTGGAGCACTTCTAGCTAACAAACTTAGTTTGCCCCAATGCTCAATGGATGAGCGACGGTGGGATTATTATAAAGAAATAGGCTATGACGAGGAAATAGCCAAGCATAAACGAGAAACCGAAGGATTTTGGAGTATTTATCAATATTGGAAACCATTTGAAGCTTATGCTGTTGAAAAATTGCTATCTGAATATCAGCAATGTGTAATCGATTTTGGTGCGGGGCATTCTGTGTATGAGGAGGCAGTTTTATTTGAAAGAGTTGAGCGAACCTTATTACCGTATCCTAATGTTATTCTGCTACTTCCATCGCCTGATTTGGATGAGTCAGTGGAGATTTTAAATAAACGGAATGAATATGTGCCAGATGGTAAGGCAAATATTAATGAGCATTTCGTCAGACATCACTCAAACTATAAGCTGGCAAAGTTTACGGCATATACAAAAAACAAAACACCAAAAGAAACTTGTGATGATATTCTAAAAATGCTCAAGAAAGTTTAATATTGGGCTTTGCATAATCTTGGGATGAATCATAGAAACCTCTCTACAATAGGACAGTGATTGAAGTTTTATGCACTCAAGGACAAATAGTTTCTTCTGGTCAAGCACTTTTTGTGATTCAATTTTGATCATGAGAAAATCTCTTAAAGTGCAGACTTTTGAAGAAATTATTGTTAATAATACTTTAATTTTTTATATTACAATATGTATTATTGCCTATAAATAAACAAGTTTCTTGATTGCTATTATCCCTCCACTAAACTCATTAACCGAAACTTACCAATTTCCGCAATTTCATTTAGTGCCTGTTGTTTTTCAACGTCAGGGGTATTCTGCAAACGAGATTCAAACAACTCTAAAATGCTCGTTTTAGTATGATTCTTAACTGCAACTATAAAAGGAAAGCCAAACTTATCTTTATAAGACTGATTGAATATTTGAAAACTTTCGTATTCGGCAGCATTCATTTTATCTAATCCTACACCTGCTTGTTCATTAATTGATGCTTCTGCCATTTTTACCTTACTACCCAATTCAGGGTGAGCACAAATTAATCTTAGTTGCTTCTCTGTACTCATGTCATTAATAATAGCAACCATTTGTCGATGCAAGTCTTCCACGTCAACAAATGGGCGCTTTGTCCAAACTTGAAGAGCAATCTCAGGAGTATGTTCAAACACTCCTCCAAACACTTCAACAAATGCCATTTGGCTCATTTGATTAATTTCAGAAATGAGATAAGCCATTAGCACCATTTAAAATCGAAATTGAGTCCGAAGATTACCGACAAATACTGTCGGATTGCTATCAAAGTTATTGGCATTAAAGATAGCATAAAATGCCGGAACTATTGCAATATTATTGGTCACTGGATAATAATATGATGCTTCTAGTTCGTACTGAGTACCTCCATCACCACCTCCTGACAGTAAGAAGCGACGACCTTCTAAATAATCATGGGGAACCAAAAATGAAATAACACCTAGTGCACCTTTTTTACCAAGATCAGGAAATCCTAAACCAACCTGAAAAGACTGGACTCTAATATCTCCACCAGATCGGGCAGGATTTACTGGATTAATATCAAGCTGTCCATAAGAATATCGCCCAAATAAACCAAAGTTCTTAGCAATTAACCAATCAAAATTGAACACGAAAGCATTTGCACCAGAATCTCTAACTGTGCCGCCAAAACCATCATCAGCATAGCCATAAGGAAGTGGTTCACCAACTGCCCCACCGATAAATCCGTTGTAGGCTTTGAGACTAGTACGTGCATAAATGAAGCGCAGATTCAAGGCACTACTTGGAGAATAACCTAATTCGGCTGTAATCGTATTTGTACTGTTAAATAAACCAGCACTTGGATTACTTGATGTATTAAACACTGCTGAATTCAAAAACTCTGTATTTTCAGCTAAATAGCCCACTGTTAACTTTAGCGGCTTAGAAATCTGCCAACTTACAACAGCACCTGAACCTCGATCAACTGCGTTTAATAAAGTACTGCCTGTCGCATTAAAACTTGATGCACCAGTCGGAAAGAATGTAAAGCGATTGCTATCAAAATAGCGATAGTAATTTAGTCGCGGACCAATAGCAACTTGAACATTCCTTGTCGCTGGAAAAGTATAAAATAATTCACGAATTGCTACACTTCCTGCTGTTGGGACACCTGTTTGATCTAAGAGAGGTGTTCCCCAAGAGTTGAAAAAACCAGCAGATACAAGTTGGTTAGCTGGTGAGTTACCATTACCAGAAACTAACTGAGTTACCAGTGAATCTTTGCCAGTGAACGAGGTAGTTAAGGTTAAAAATGTGTAGTAGCTAAGAGTAGTTTGAGGTTGCTTTCTTTGAACACGAGTAGGTTGATTATTGGCATCTCGCCGAGGAGGAGCAAATGCACTACCCGGTGCTGTCAAACTACGTTCTGCCGTGATATCATCGCTTGGAAATGCACCAGTTAAGTTGAACCAAACCTGACCGTTAAGTTTGGTTGTTGTGGAAAATTGCTGGCTTTCAAATTTAGTTGTACGAGCTTCTAAAGTGTCAACGCGATTCCCTAATGTTGTTAGCTCAGTACTGAATTCTTGTTGTAATCTCTGTAACTTTTCTAAGTCTTCTTTTCTCACAAAATCAGTAGTCGCTGTGGTGACTAACCGGGAAATCTGATCCATGCAAGCATTCAAACCAGCAGCAAATTCAAAGCGAGATATTGCACGATTTCCTCGGAAAGTGCCATCAGGATAACCTGCAATGCAACCATAACGTTCTACTAGTGAGCGCAGTGCTTCAAATGCCCAGTCAGATGGTCTAACATCGCTAAGTTGTGAAACAGACGTTACTTGCTCCATCCCAGGAGTAATTGACGTATTTTCTGATTCAGGATTGTCTATTTGCTCAAGAGAAGTGTTGCTGCTTGGGATTGGAAATGGCGCCTGATTCTGAATAGTTTGTATTGGGTTAACATCAGTAAGTTGAGAAACTGAAGTTACTGGTTTTATGTTAGAAGGAAGCGAAATTGTCTCTGATTCCAGACTTTCTGTTGTAATTGGAAAATTGGATGGCACTTGCGTTGGCGCTCTTAATTCTGTTGATAAAGCAGAATCTGCCAATGGTAACTGTTTTTTAGCGACTACTTCCTTATTTTCAAAAGCAGTAACTTCAGCAGCAAAAATTTTAGGAGATTGCAGCATACCAAGAGCAATTAATGCTGGCATTGCTGTTAAGATGTTGAACTTCAAAAATTTAACCATTATCCTCACACCACAAATAGATAAACACACACAAAAGTCAAAAATTTGCTGACTCCTAAAAACTACCGGAGTCAGGTTCAAAATGTAAACAAAATCGATTGAATCTTGCTTTAAGTCAACGGCTTTCTTTCAGATGCTGCAGGTAAAGCACGTTGCTCTTTAGCAGGTAAATAGCTGTCATCAAATACTTTATTAATAGGAGGCGCTTCAATGTTGAAGACTTTTGAGACTTGTTTTACAGTATTTTCTAAGCGAGCCGGATCGACCCCTCCCAAACCAACTTTTTCGACTTCTGAAGTTACATACAGTCGTTCTAAGGCAATTTGTAAACGGCGCTTTTCGGCATTCTTATCCATCAAACTGTCACCAGCTTTTACAACTGATTCTAGTCCGGCTTGTGGATCTTTCAAGGTGTCTTGAAGTCCTTTAATATAAGCTTTCAAAAATCCTTTGACGACTTCTGGATTTTTTTCTAAAAACTCTTTTTTGACAATGATTGCGTTTCCATATAACTCCAAACCATTGTCTGCGTAGTAGAAAACATTCACATCTTCAGCTTTTTTTCCAGCTTTTTCTAATGAAGGTAATATTGTTGTTGCAAAGCCACTGACGGCATTAACGTCACCCTTAACTAAAAGGGTTTCTCGCAGCTTTGGTTCCATTGTGATCCACTCAACTGAATCAGCTTTTACACCTACTTGTTGAGCAAGTACGGGCCACAATTTGCGTGGTGCATCTCCTGCTGGCGCTCCTAATTTTTTGCCCGCTACTGCTTTAAGATCATTGATACCACTTGATTTAAGGGTAACAATTGAAAAAGGCGATCTATTGTAAGGTACCGCAACAGCAACCACAGCATTATTTGGGTTTTTGGCATTAAATTCTAACATCGAATAAATGTCACCGAACCCAATGTCAAATTGTCCGGCAGCAACTTTCGTAATTGTGTCGGAGGAGCCATAACCCCGCTCAATTTTGACATCCAATCCTTCACTTGAAAAGTAGCCTTTATCAGTGGCAATTGTTAGCGGTGCATTATCACCTTGCAATAGCCAAGATGGGTTGACTTTTACAGTACGTTTTGGTTTATTATCAGCTACCGTGGCTCCAGGTGAATTACTGGCAGTCGGCGCTTGTGACTGGCAGCTACTCAAAAAAATTGGTGTAGCAATTAAAGCTAAAGATAGAGTTCTTACAAGCCAGGTATTTTTCATCTGAGAAAGGTTCTATGTAGAGAAGAAAGCCAAAGAAAAAGCGATTTAGCAGAAAGCGGGCGTTAATCTTTACAACTGCTATGTCAAAGTTAATCAGTTATTGAGATTGTTGTATACAGTATACTAGTAAAATTAAGATGACTGTAGCCGAGAATACATTTTTCTGAATGATTTCCCACAATAATGAATTCAGAAAGTATTTGTCCTATTCAAAACTTTGTCCAGTAGCCTGATTATTTGAGACAAAAGATCAGCAGCTTGCTGAATAACCTCGGTTTAGCATCTACATTCTCCATACAAAAGTATTTCACAACTTGAAAAACTAGCAGGAGCATCTGAGTGTTGAAAACAATAATTGCATACAGTATACACTAATTTGAAAAGGAAGCAAAAAATTTATGGTAAAACCTCAAGATCTAAGAGAGTCTCTTGAAACAGAAAAAACTGTAGTTTTGGATTTTGATCGCGTTGGTTTAGAGTATCGAGTTGATGGAAAACCCCGACGAATTATTGATGAGATTTCCTTGTCAATATCAGAAGGAGAATTTGTTTCTTTTGTCGGTCCAAGTGGTTGTGGGAAAACCTCAATTCTGAGAATGGTTTCTGGTTTGGCTCCCGCTCCAATTGGTGAAGTTAAGTTTCGCGGCACAACAATTAATAAACCGCTCAAAAATGTGGGAATTGCTTTTCAAAACCCAGTTTTATTGCCTTGGCGGAATACACTCAACAACGTCATGCTGCCACTAGAAGTCGTGCAACCATACAAGCGGGACTTCCAAAACGAAAACAGAAAAAAGCAGTTAATTCGCTCCGCACAAGAGTTACTAACAACAGTAGGTTTGCAAGACTTTCAAAAGCAATTTCCTTGGCAATTATCGGGAGGAATGCGGCAACGTGCCTCACTTTGTCGGGCATTAATTCATCAACCAGAAATTCTGCTTTTGGATGAACCATTTGGGGCACTAGATGCTTTCACTCGCGAAGAAATGTGGGTAATGATGCAAGATCTTTGGATGCGAGTAAAGTGCCTTTGTATCCTAATTACGCACGACTTAAGAGAGGCAGTTTTCTTGTCAGATACAGTATATGTTATGGGTTCACGTCCTAGTTCAATTGTCTATAAAGTGAAAGTCAACTTACCACGTCCTACAACTCTCGATATGATCATGTCTGATGAATTTAACCATATTGTTGCCGAACTTCGCCGACACATTCACCGAAATTAAGGCTCAATAAATTTAGTAAATCTACATTTTAATTGCGTAGCAAAATGGATAAACTAGAAAAATTTGCTCGTTCAAAAACCGCTAGTATCGTCTTACCAATAGTGGCAACAATCTTACTGTTTGTGCTGTGGGAATTGTTGGTATTATTATTCAAGATTCCCGCTTATAATTTACCTGCACCATCTGCGATTATTCAAGCAATGGTGACTCAAAATCGGGCGATTATTGAAAACACCTGGCAGACTTTGTTTACAACATTAGCAGGTTTTATCCTAGCAATTGTTGCTGGAGTCGTCTTAGGGTTTTTGATTGGATATTCACGAATTGCTTATATAGTTCTTTACCCATTGTTAGTTGGGTTTAATACTGTGCCAAAAGTCGCGTTGGTACCGTTGTTTGCCTTGTGGTTTGGCATTGGTACAGTGCCAGCAATTTTAACGGCTTTTTTGCTGGCATTTTTCCCGATCGCGGTTAATGTAGCGCTAGGATTAGATACGGTTGAACCAGAGATGAAGGATGTTATGCGATCGCTTGGAGCATCCCAAATTGAAATTTTCCAAAAAATCGGCTTCCCTCACACCTTACCTTACGTTTTTGCCTCGCTGAAAGTAGCGATATCCCTTGCCTTTGTCGGTACTGTCATTTCTGAAACAGTGGCATCCAACAAAGGCATCGGTTATCTAATTGTCAGTGCCAGTTCTAGCTTTGATGTACCTTTAGGGTTCGCTGGGTTACTAGTGTTGGCAGTTATGGGAACCGTTCTTTATGGAATGTTTGCTGCTGCTGAAAAGTACCTGATCTATTGGGCACGTTGAGCAGATGGCGTAAACCAGATCCAGTGCCGGAAATTACTGTGTATATGCCCTTGCGGTTCCTTGTGTTGAGTCGGTTGCGACGTTTGCACTGAGTCTTTTTTCGTTAATTGATTTGGGAATTTCACGGGGTTTACCTCCTGAATAGTTATCGTTGCAGGAGGCACTTATAAACCTGTCACCATACACCTGATAGTGGGTATGTCCGAATCTTTTTCTGTGCCTTATGATACTATCTTACAATAATTTTTGAAGCTCGTATCTACCGATTGGCTGAAGATCGGCACGTCTTGTAGTCGCCAACATCATGCCAAACTTAGTTTGTCACCAATGCCATTGATCACTTGGTTGCTACAAAATATCCGAATACATTAGGACAATAGCGCAAAAAACACAAGATCAGGCTACTTACAGTCCCATAACCTCAGCTACATCTGGGGTAGCTGCTTCAATTCCTTGATAAAACTGGTTATTACTATATTTAATTGCCGTGTCTGGATCTTTTAAACCATTACCTGTTAGCACACACACCACAGTTGCGCCTGCTGGTACTTGATCTTTAACTTTTAATAAACCTGCTACTGATGCAGCACTTGCGGGTTCGCAGAAAATACCTTCTTCTGATGCCAAGAGACGATAGGCATCAATAATTTCACTATCTGTAACGCTATTAAATTGTCCCTGACTAGCTTGTTGAACCGCGATCGCTTTTTCCCAACTTGCCGGGTTGCCGATCCGAATTGCCGTCGCCAAAGTTTCGGGATCAGTGACGATTTTTCCACTAACCAAGGGCGACGCACCCTCTGCTTGAAATCCCATCATTTGCGGCAGGCGGGCGCATTTTCCATCTTGATGGTATTGACAAAACCCCATCCAGTATGCAGATATATTCCCCGCATTTCCCACAGGAATACACAACCAATCAGGAGCATCGCCTAAATGATCAACAATTTCAAAAGCTGCTGTTTTCTGCCCTTCCAATCGATAAGGATTGACCGAATTCACCAAAGTTACGGGATAGTTTAAAGCCATTTCCTGGACAATTCTTAGGCAATCATCAAAGTTTCCCTTAACCGCGATCACTTGAGCGCCGTAAACTAATGCCTGCGCCAATTTTCCCAAAGCTACATAACCATCGGGAATTAAGACAAAAGCTTTCATACCACCACGACGAGCATAAGCGGCAGCGGCGGCAGAAGTATTGCCAGTACTAGCACAAATTACCGCTTTTGCACCGGCTTCTTTTGCCTTAGAAATAGCCATTGTCATACCCCGGTCTTTAAAGCTCCCTGTTGGATTAAGACCGTCATATTTAACCAGCACCTTTACACCTTTGCCAATTAATTGGGCAATATGAGGCACCGGAATCAAAGGTGTATTTCCTTCTAGGAGGGTAACCACTGGAGTTGACGAGGTTACTGGTAAATAAGCACGATATGTCTCAATTAAACCCAACCAGTTGGAACGACGAATCGCAGGAGAAATTGCAGCCACAATAAATGTTGGTGATTACTAAATTGGTAATTAGTGAGAGCTGCTAGTCATCGGCTATTGGGATGTAACCTTAATTACGCCTAACAACCGACAACTAGCAACCAACAACAATTAGTTTACCGTGAACGGTTAGGTATCACAGGCTTTTCTGGCTTGGCTGGAGTCTCAATGCGACGCTTGTTTAGTTTTGGACGTTCGACAGTTGGCTCAAAATCAGGTGCCATCCAAGAAGGCTGAGTTTGGTCATAAACCATTTGCAAGGCAGCAGCAGCAATGGCGAGAGGATCATATTCCTCGCTCAAATCACGGACAACTGGCAGGAAGGATGCCATACGCTCACCGGATAGAGCTTCGCGCAACTGGTCTTGCAGTTTTTCTAGACGCCGCGCTTCAATTTGCGACCGCGTGGGTATTGAGGAAACTTCTAAAGTTTGCCGCACTTTGCGCTCAATCAAGTTCAGTTTACGGCGGTCAAAGGATTGAATTAAGGTAATCGCGATCCCGGTTTTACCAGCACGTCCAGTACGACCAATACGGTGAATATAGCTTTCCACCTGGTCAGGCAAATCGTAGTTAATTACATGAGTTAGGTGATCAACATCCAGTCCTCGCGCAGCAATATCAGTTGCCACAACCCAACGGACTTGACCTGCTTTAAACCGAGCGAGTAAGCGTTCCCGTTGGGACTGGCTTAAATCGCCATGATACTCATCCACACTGTGACCTGCACCTTGTAGCTGGCTAGTCAATTCAGCGGCAGCACGGCGTGTCCGCACAAAAATCAAAGCGGCTTCTGGGTCTTCGAGTTCTAAAATTGGCTGTAAAGCTTTGGCTTTTGTCCAACCACGAGGCACAATAAATGCTCGTTGTTCAATTCGTGAAGGTGTCGCTTTTGGTTGCTCAACAGTTACGGTTGCTGGTGATTTTAGGAATTTATTGACCAATTCCCGAATGGGGCGGGGCATGGTTGCGGAGAAACAAGCGGTTTGACGTTCGACTGGTGCTTGCTTGAGGATTTTTTTGACATCATCAATAAAGCCCATGCTCAACATTTCATCGGCTTCGTCTAGTACAACCCAGCTCACTTGGTCAAGCTTGAGGTCACCCCGGTCGAGCAAATCAATGACTCGTCCTGGTGTACCGACAACGACTTGTACGCCTCGTCTTAGTTCGCGAATTTGACGTTCCATCGACTGTCCACCACAGACAGTCAGGATGTTTAAGCGACGGTTGCTAGAGAAAGTCCCAATTGCCTCGGCGACTTGGGATGCCAATTCTCGTGTTGGGGTTAGGATTAATGCCTGTACTCCCCGGATTTGATAATCGAGGCGCTCTAACATCGGCAGGGAGAATGCCGCTGTTTTGCCTGTACCGGTTTGAGATTGACCAACTACATCACGCCCAGCCAGAAGCTGTGGAATCGCTTGTACTTGGATAGCGGTGGGTTCCGTGAAGCCTAATGTTTCTATTTGATTAACGCCAGCTTCAGACAGCCCCAGGCTTTGAAATGAAAGGGTCATAGTTTGTTGTTTGTTGTTAGTTTTTTTCAGTTTTTTGGCGTCAGCCGTCGGTTGTTGATGGTCAGTCGCTAGTAGTCAATTAATTACGATTAACTGATTACAGACAATAAACCAAGGCAAGACAATTAACAGACAACTGACAAGGGACTAGGAACTACAGAACCGTGTAGGTCGTAGGTATCGGCTGTGGTAATTTCCACTCTTACGATTGTTCCTAATGGGGCGTCGCCTTGAACGTAGACCAATCCATCTACCTCTGGCGCAAACCTGGCAGAGCGACCAATCAATTTACCCGTTTTCGGGTGTTGTTGCTCAATCAGAACGTCAACTCTTTTACCCACTTGACTCTGATTTTTTTTCAAAGATATGGGCTGTTGGGCTTCCATTAGGGCTTTTCGCCGCTGCTCCATCACCGATTGGGGCAGTTGGTTTGGCAAGTTGTAGGCGGGTGTTCCTTCTTCTGCGGAAAAAGTAAAGACGCCTGCATGGTCAAACTCGTGGCGCTCGACAAATCGTAGTAGGTGTTCAAAGTGTTCGTCCGTCTCGCCGGGAAACCCGACGATGAAGGTAGTTCGTAACACCGCATCGGGGAGCGCTGTCTTGATACGCTCAATAACACCATCATTCACTGCCCCCTGCCAGGGTCGGTTCATGGCGCGGAGGATTTCTGGATGTGAGTGCTGTAATGGCAAATCCAGGTAAGGAAGAACATTAGCTGTTTCCTGAATCGCTTGAATGACTGATGGAGTCAAGCCTGTGGGATAGGCGTAGTGCATCCGAATCCAGGGGATGTCTACTTCACCTAAAGCTCGTAAGAGCTGGGCTAACTTTGGTTTACCGTAGAGGTCTAAGCCGTAGTTAGTGGTGATTTGCGAAATTAAAATTAATTCCTGTACCCCTTCAGATGCCAGTTGCTTGGCTTCTGTGACGATGGATTCAATTGTACGCGATCGCTGATTTCCCCGGAGGTGGGGAATAATACAGAAAGCACAGCGGTAATCACACCCTTCCGCTACACGAAGGTAGGCTACGCCTTCGGATGTTGTCCGGTAGCGCGGCGTTGTCTCGTCGGCAATGTAGGTGGGTTCTGCTGAAATTTGCGTGACGCGCTCCCCAGTTTCTACCCGTTGAATCACATCAACAATCTTGTTATAATCGCCAGTCCCTATGACTGCTACAGCTTCTGGTAGCTCTGACAAGAGGTCTTCTTGAAAGTGCTGCGCCATCTGCGCCATACAGCCGGTAATGACAATTTTTTTATCAGCTTCTGCCAGTTCAACTAGAGTCCGGACAGATTCTGCCCGTGCCTCTGCTATGAAACTACAGGTGTTTACAATAACGTAGTCAGCTAGTTCTTCATTTGTATCTACATTATAGCCGGCTTCTACCAGCAGACCAAGCATATGTTCTGTATCGATGCGATTTTTTTCGCATCCCAAGTGAGAAATTGCAATAGTTGGCTTGTTGCCCATGCGGTTGTTTATATTATGACTTCACTGAGAGTGGGAATCGCTGATCGTAGAGGTGCATTTTACCTCATTGGCGCTCAAATAGTTCACCCACACTCACTTCAGTCCGGATGTTCCTTAATCTTGGAGCGTACCCCTGTTACCTATTGTAGATAAAATTTTATTAAGATATGCAATTTCCGCAAAGCTATTTATGCCACTATCCCCTAGTTCTTGATGAAAGAACTTCAACAGGTAGGGTTATAGTAGCCGGTGTTTTCAGGTAGATAAGTGAACTTAAATCAAATTTTCAAGACACCGAATCCGATCATTGGCGTTGTGCATCTGCTGCCACTGCCAACCTCACCCCGCTGGGGCGGGAGCTTAAAAGCGGTCATTGACCGGGCAGAGCAGGAGGTGACTGCTTTGGCTTCTGGCGGAGTCGATGGCGTCATTATTGAGAATTTTTTTGACGCCCCATTTACAAAAAACCAAGTTGATCCCGTTGTCGTTAGTGCCATGACACTGATTGTCCAGCGATTAAGAAATTTGGTATCGCTGCCGATGGGGATCAATGTTTTGCGTAATGATGCCCAAAGTGCGATCGCCATTGCCACCTGCGTCCAAGCCCAATTTATCCGCGTTAATGTCCTCACAGGCGTCATGGCAACCGACCAAGGCTTAATCGAAGGACAGGCACATCAACTACTCCGTTACCGTCGGGAACTAGGTAGTGATGTCAAAATCTTCGCCGATGTTTTGGTCAAACACGCCCGCCCTCTAGGTACGCCCAACCTTACAACCGCCGTCCAAGAAACGATCAACCGAGGCTTGGCAGATAGTGTCATCCTCTCTGGATGGGCAACAGGTAGCCCTCCCAGCTTAGAAGACTTGGAACTCGCCAGTGCTGCCGCCAATGGGACACCCGTCTTTATTGGTAGTGGCGCAAACTGGGAAAACATTTCCACCCTGATGCAGGCAGCAGATGGGGTAATTGTTTCTAGTTCCCTCAAACGCCGAGGGCGCATTGAGCAACCCATTGATCCCACTCGCGTCAGTCAATTTGTGGAAGCGGCACGAAGCAGCCTGATTTCCCAAGAAACAAAACCTCTATCTTCAGTCAAGCTACATTCATAAGTAGCCCACCTGATTAACTTCAAACAACCCACACCAAACAACTATTAATTTATGAGTCGCCGACGTTCTACTCCCTGGATTCATCGCTGGTCACGTAAGCTGATCGGCGGTATCTCGATTTTGGGAGCTTTATTAACTGCCTATCTAACTGTCGTCAAACTTACGAACAATAGCGTCGCTTGTACGGCTGCTGCTGGTGCCACCGCGTCAACTGCCGCTAGTTGTAATGATGTCCTCTCTAGCCCTTATGCCACAGTTTTTGGTCTGCCACTAGCGTTATTTGGCTGTCTGGCATATATCAGCATGGCGGGGTTTGCCCTAGCACCTTTAGCGGTTAATCCTGAAAAAAATCGCGACCTCCGCTCAAAATTGGAAGACTGGACTTGGTTATTGCTATTTGCGGGTGCAACGGCGATGACTATTTTCAGCGGCTACCTTATGTATGTCCTGGCTTTTGCGATTAAGTCTGTCTGTCTGTACTGTATCGGCTCGGCTTTATTTTCACTCTCGCTGCTGACGCTGACATTTCTGGGCAGAAGTTGGCAAGATTTCGGTCAGTTGTTGTTTATCGGCGTTATTGTGGCGATGGTGACCCTGATTAGTACCTTGGGTGTTTATGCTCAAGTTGGTAAAGTCGCCGATACTCCTCCTGGCAGTCGTACAGTTATTCCCCTTGCCGCAACAGCGCCTGTGCCTGGAGTGGGTTGGGAAATTACCACGACTTCTGGGGAATCAGAAATTGCCCTAGCGCGTCATCTCAAACAAGCTGGTGCGAAGAAATATTTTGCCTATTGGTGTCCCCACTGCTACGAGCAAAAGCAGCTTTTTGGCAAGCAAGCCTTTGCTGAATTAGAGGCAATTGAATGTGCTGCTGATGGCAAAAATGCCAAGCCTCAAGCTTGTATTGATGCTGGAGTTAAGGCGTTTCCTAGTTGGGAGATTAATGGCAAAGTGACTTCAGGTGTCAAAACTCTCGAAGAACTTGCCGATACAACAGGATATCAAGGACCGCGTAATTTTAAGTACAAATTGCCTTAAGCTGCTGTGGGCAGTTTGGACATATCTAAGCTGCTTTGAGCATATTGCCTTCATCTTGAATTGAATCAAGGTGGAAAGTTGTAGAATGCAATTAATTATGTCCCGACTGAGGCAGAATTTTGGCAAGGCTGGACTAATGACTTACTATGTTCAAGTTAGCCTCAATGCTATTTTGAGTTTTTCAAGCACGAGTTAGACAAGATTGGGGTTAGTTATACTGATTAAATGACTTCAATAAACTGCTGTTGTGATTTGCAGCCTCAGTCAGGGGAATCTATCTAATAATTTATTTCAGACATTCATTTAATTTGTTGGTCAGATCATTGGGGATAGCAGAATTTGTCGTTGTAGCAAGCAAAATTTTGCCGATTACAACGAAGTATTTTAGTTAAGTTGCTTGGGAATAGCCAGGGTAACTAGTCTTCACTCTGAAACAATTAGTTAATTGCTTGGTAAGACTTTAAGGCTTTTCTACCTAAAAAAAGCTCTTTTGCCTTCACAAAGAAAAAAGCAAGTTGTGCCTCGTGCTTTTTTTTGTTTCATTGGCGGCTGAAACAATCAGTTTATTAACTGGATGCTTCGCAATTATTTCAATATTAATTGTTCTGAATCAGGCTGTATCGAGATGATTTATATAACTGCACCCTAGAGTAATTGTGCAGTCATGCAGATGTTCAAAACAAATCTATGTTGTGGGTTGAAGCAATGGCTTCGGCAAGAAAGTCAGGTTTTGATGGCTTCGACGGGTGTCACTGTGGCAGTAATTCTCTTAAGCCTAATTGGCATCTTACAAGCATCGGAGTTGGCATTTTTTGACCAATTGTTTCACCTACGCTTACCAGAAGCGACAGATCAACGCATCGTTATTGTTGAAATTAACGAAAGTGATATACAGCAGAATTGGCCTATTTCCGATCAGGTGATGGCACAACTGCTGCAAAAACTCAACAGCTATCAGCCTCGTGCTATTGGTTTAGATATTTATCGTAACTTACCTGTTGAACCAGGTGGAGCCGAATTTGTCAGGGCTTGTCAGACAATTCCTAATTTAATTGGAATTGAAAAACTTGTTGATCGAATGAATGCTGGTGTGGCGCCGCCACCTGTATTAAGTAAACAAAAACAAGTTGGTTTTAATAATGTTGTGATTGATACTGATGGCAAGCTACGTCGCAGTTTATTTTATTGGCATACCAATGGCGAAGCTCGCCAAAGCTTGGCGCTTAAGTTAGCTTTAATTTATCTTAAATCAGAAAAAATTACGCCTAAAACTGCCAAAAATAATCCGCAATATTTGCAGCTTGCTGAAAGTGTTTTTAGTCGATTTCAAGCAAATGATGGTGGCTATGTAAGAGCTGATGATCAAGGTTATCAAGTATTAGTCAACTTTCGTCGTCCTGGTAGTTTTAGAACAGTTTCCATGACAGATGTCCTCGCCAATCGAGTTAATCGAGAATGGATAAGCGATCGCGTTGTGATTATTGGTTCAACTGCACCTAGCTTACAAGACTTTTTCTATAACCCTTATAGTAACCATCTCCTCGGTGGTAGTGCCATAGCAACATCCGGAGTTGAATTAAACGCTAGTTTTGTTAGTCAAATTATTAGCAGTACCCTGGATAAACGACCTTTAATTAATACTTTGCCAGATTTTGTAGAATGGCTATGGATTTGGGTTTGGTCAGTTTTAGGTGCAGGAGTTGTCTGGCGGTTGCCATCACTTCGATATACTTTTTTAGGTCTTCTTTTAATTGGTATCGCTTTATTTCTCATTTGTTATTTGGCATTTTATAGTGGTTTGTGGTTACCTTTTATCTCTCCTCTTTTGGCATCAATTGGTGCAGCGGCTGTGATCATCAGTTATTTAGCTCAACTTAAAGAAGGTTTAAAACGTTCCAAAGAATTTTTGCAAACAGTAATTGATACAATTCCTGACCCAGTTTTTGTTAAAAATCAAGAACATCGCTGCATTATTCTAAATCAAGCTTATTGCCAACTTGTCGGTCATCCCCTGGAATTTTTAATGGTAAAATCAGACTATGAAATCTTTCCTAAACATGAAGCAGATGTTTTTTGGGCAGAAGATGAACTAGTTTTTCAAACTGGTCAAGCTCAAGAAAATGAAGAAGAATTAACAGATGCTTTTGGTACAACTCACTTAATTGCTACCAAGAAATCTCTGCACAAAGATGCAACAGGAAATGTGTTTTTAGTCGGCATTATCCGAAATATTACTAAAGATAAGCGAGCAGAACAAGAATTAAGACAAGCTGCTGTAGAATTAACTCGTGCCAATATTGAACTAAAACTTTCAGAAGACCGTTTACGTTCTTTGGCTTATCATGATACTTTAACAGGTTTAGGAAATCGTAAAAAATTCCATGATGCGCTGAATCAATCCTTGACCTGGGCTAATAATAACAACCAACTAGTGGCATTAATGTTTTTAGATTTGGATGGCTTCAAACAAGTAAATGACACCCTAGGACATGATACTGGCGATCAACTACTGAGAGTTGTTGCCCAGCGTCTGACTAATAGTTTGAGAAACAGTGATATTGTTTCAAGGTTAGGAGGTGATGAATTTACTGTAATTTTGTCAGGAATTCCTCAAGCAGATTATGCAGCTAAAGTGGCAGAAAAGATTCTCAAAGCTTTATCTGAGGTGTTTGTTTTAGAAGGAAAAAATGTTTTTGTAACTGTTAGTATTGGTATTAGCATTTATCCCAAAAATGGTGAAGTAGAGGATATTTTGATTAAGCAAGCCGACTTGGCAATGTATCGTGCCAAGCAACTCGGTCGAAATCAATATCAATTCGCCAATTTTTCCTAAATCATTGGATAATTTTTGTTTAAATATTCTCAATTTCGTTACACCAAGAAGCGGTTCATTTTGCAGTATTTACTCAAAAAAATAAGGCTTACTCCTCTAATAACCGCTAGACGACTTAGAGTTTGCAAGCCTTATTTTCACGAATGTACGACAATCACTACCAGACTTTAGCTGATACTAAATTCACCTATTCTTAACTGTTATCACGTAGGCTTGCTACATACCAAACTGGTTCACCCGCCTTATTGCAGACGGCAAACATTGATAGTTCTAATTGAAGTAACTTACCGTTTTTGCTAGGAATACTGACTTCACCACGATAGCTACGGTTATCGATTAGTTCTCGTTTAATCGTTGCAAAGACTTCTGTACCGAGAATTTGTGCTGTTGTTAATTCTGCCAGTTCATCGTTACAGTATCCTAGAAGCAATCGATGTGTACGATTTTGCTCAAGGTAACACCCTTCGAGGTCAGTAATAGCGATCGCTTCTTCTAACTGAGTCAGTGTTTCTTGATAAAGAGTCACCTTCGACTGCGCCTCTTTACGCTCAGTAATATCACGGACAAAGCTTTGAATTGCTAGTTGCCCACCATACTCAACTACTCGACTACTGACTTCTACAGGCATTTGTGCACCATCTTTACACTTATGGACGTGTTCAAAAGTTACAGTGCCAGTTTTCCACAACTGTCTGAGCGTCTCAGCTCGATGCTCTAAATCCATTGGCGGACTAATCACTTCAGCCGGTAAGTGCAGAAGCTGTTTGCGAGTATACCCTAATCTTCTCGCCGCGTGTTCATTTACATCTAAAAGGTGAAGGGTAGAAGAGTCGGTGATAAAAATGGAATCTGACGCCCACTCAAACAAATTACGATAGTTTTTTTCCGATTCTCGTAAGGCTGATTCTGCCTGTTTACGTTCAGTAATATCTCTTGCCGTATATACTACCGATTCCACACTGCCATCTGCACCATGAATGGGGCTGAGGATATATTCATAATCTCTTTGTCCATTGACAGTTGGTAAAGTCATTTCCTCAGCGATCGATTGTCCTATAGTTAAGGCAATCTGGAGTTTTCCATCAAATGACTTCATCGGATTGATCGGTAAGCCAATTTGCTGCCAAGTCTTACCATAAAGCTCAGTTTGCTCTAAGCTGAATGATTGCATAAAGGCACGGTTGGCATAAGTGTATCGACCTAACCTGTCATACATACAGACATGATCTACCGAAGCTGATAGAACCTGCTCAAGCGTTTTGGCACGTTGTTCAACTTTGGCAGCTAATTGTTGCAGCGCCACATCAAATCCATCGCGTCTACCACCAATAACCTCATCAGCTTCCAGTATCGGTTGGCTAATTGCTGTAGGTTTCAGTTCATCGACATAACGAGTGTTGTTGTATGACGACTCTTCACCATTAAACTCGACTAGCTGTTGATTGAAAGAAGCTACTTTTTTTTGTAGTTCCTCTTGTTGCTGTTGAAGCCCTTCTAGTAAAGCTGGTGTTGTATTGTTAGGACAAATAAGCACTTGCTTAAGCGCCTCAACAACTACAGCAGTTTTGCATCTACCGCTAGCGTTAGCTTGCGATGTAATTGCCTCGATTAGATCTTCTGGTAGCCTGAAGGTCACCACTTTAGTTGCCATTTTGTACTCCGTTTGAGCAAGACTTGTAAAACCTGTTTTTAAATTTACTTAATCAAGTTTCATCTAACGTAATATGCTGAGACTCGTATTTTTGTAAATCTTTTGTAAACAAGCTGTAAACCTTTGATGAATTTCTGAAATTAGTTCGCATCATCGGATTTTTTAGATGCCCGTTCACGACTTTATCCTACTAGAGATAAATGTGCCGCAATTTTTACCAATCTCAAACTTACCATCGACAAAAAGCTGTTTCAACAACCCCTAACCCCCCAGGGGGCTTCTAAGGCTATCTTATAAAGGGTTTTCTCTCTTCAGTCTGAAGATAGCTTCTAAAAGCCCAAGGGCTTTTGATGAGCAATAATCCTTGTTGCTTTATGTGATGATACAAGCACCTACTATGTCCTAGTTTAGCAATTATCTTTCGATATTGACTTAGCTTATCTATTTCATTTTGTTTTGAAATTGAATTATTGAAGCTTCAACTTCTTAGTTATAAGATTAACTTATAAATATAACAAGTAGTTTTTATCATTTATAAAAGAAGCACAAGTTGGCGCTTAACAACAAAATAACCATTAATTTAAATAATCTAGGAATAAGCAAACTGAGTTGCCATCATAGCTGAGTAACTATTATCAAATATTTAATAAACTATAAAAATATTGTTTCTTTTTTTATATTGCTTGACTATAAAAAAGATAATTGTTTCTAACGTCTTCACAGAGCAAAGCTTAACCTTAAAAAAATGACATAAAACTAAAAAACTATCTTATATTAGAAAACTTTAGTATTACGCTTTAATGTTGAATGGCATCCTAAACGTAATACAAATAAGCAATTTGCAGAGGCTGAATAAGTCACTGTATTATTTGCCTGAGCGCCCAAGCCAGCTTGTTTAAAAGCCTTATCTTACTTAGTCTAAATTTAATAAATTCAGCTCAAATCATAAGGTGACCTTCTAAAAACTTATGTTTGATGAACCTTTTGTGAAAATTAGATAAATATTTGACAAACACCCTTATCTTTACAAAATTTTAATAATATACTAACGACATGAACCTTAAGAATCTTGGATTTACCTCATGCCTACTTACCTGCGCTTCACTAGTATTGCCACCTTATTAATTAGTTTGCAGTTGTTGAACCCAAATCTGCTCCCCACTACAACTGCCTGGAATCTCCTGAATAACAACACCTCAAATCAGGTTTTTGTTGCTGCCAATCATAATTTAAAAGAATATACTACTAACAGACAATCAAGCCTAGATGAGTTTATGCCAATGGATTATGGTCATCCATCGAATACTCGTGGCTCTGGAACTCATTAAATTAATCTAAGCAGCAAATAAAATATAGTATTTCTCAGTTCGATGAAATAGCTGGGAATGGGAAACAGGGAAGTAAATATACCTGAAATTAAATAAGAATTTCTCACAGCTTTAGAGAAATTTGTTATGAGTCTAACGATTGAACCAGATCTGAGCTGAAATCGTAACTACAATTATTACGTCTCTATTAATTACGACTGCCACCAACAATTATTCTGCACTAAAGTATGTACTTGCCAATTGGGGTCGGTTTGAGGATAATCTAGTCGATAGTGTCCGCCCCGGCTTTCTGTACGAAAAGCAGAACTTTTCAGAATTAGGTAAGCTACATCAAGTAAGTTATAAGTTTCTCCCCAAATACGCAATTGTCGGTCAGCATCGGGGAAATCAAATTTAATTGTATTAACAGGAGCAAGATTTAATAAGTATTGGCTGAGGGAAAACGCGGCAAATTCTTGACGCCAAACTGCAACTTGTGCGATCGCTTGTTCGAGCATTTCACCAGAGCGACAAATCCCCGCGCTTTGCCACAACAATTGCCGCAACTCAACACGCAAAGCCGTTATTTGCTGATTTTGCCGAGTCCAATCTTCTAAATCAAGACAAGACACAGTTTGCAGACTAGGCAAATCTTGTTTAATAACCGGCACATCAGCCATTATTTGATGCAACTGAGCACCAAAAACCAAACATTCCAACAAAGAATTACTTGCCAAACGGTTTGCACCATGAACCCCAGTACTGGCAGTTTCACCGATCGCATATAAACCCGCAATCGAAGTTCGGTTCAACAAATCCGTAGCAATACCACCCATCCAATAATGAGCCGCCGGCATTACCGGAATCGGTTCCTTAAAAACATCAATTCCCCACTGACGGCACACCTGAATAATATTAGGAAAGCGATGGCGAATCGTCTCCACTGGAATTGCTTGCAGATCCAAATACACACATTGAAATTCATCAGACGCTTCTCGTTGCAAGTGACTAAAAATCGCCCGACTCACCACATCTCTAGGCGCAAGTTCTCCGGCTGGGTGATAATCAAAAGCAAAACGCCGCCCCTTACGATCAATTAAATGAGCGCCTTCACCCCGCACTGCCTCACTAATCAAAAAACGCGGGGCGCCAGGTGCGGTTAAAGCCGTAGGATGAAACTGCACAAACTCCAAATCTCTAAGTACTGCCCCAGCCCGCCAAGCAATTGCCACACCATCCCCCGTACTCACTTCCGGGTTTGTGGTTTGGGCAAAAACCTGACCACCACCACCCGTTGCCAGCACCACCGCCCCAGCCCTGACCCAACTTACCTGCCCGTTATAAATTAAGCTAATGCCTTGACAACGACCACTTTCAGGGTTGCGCCACAAAGACAAAGCAAACGCCTGTTGTAAAACCTGAATATTGGGGCGTTGTAATACTTGTGCCGTTAAAGTGCTGACAACTTTGTGCCCAGTCGTATCTGCCGCATGAAGCACACGGGGGCGAGAATGTGCCGCTTCTAGAGTTAAAGCCAATTGATCTCCTTTGCGGTCAAAAGCCACGCCCATATCTACTAGAGTATTAATGCATTCTGAGGCGTTTTCGACCAAAAACTGCACAGCTTCCAACTCACAAAGACCAGCACCTGCCTGCATCGTATCTTCAATATGAAGCCTGGCTGAGTCAGCCGGATCAATTACGGCGGCAATGCCACCTTGTGCCCAATCACTTGCCCCAGTTGATAAAGTATCTTTGGTAATTAAGCCAATTTGTATTTCAGGCAGACAAAGCGCGGCATAAAGTCCCGCCGCACCAGCACCTACAACTAAGACATCAAAATAAACTGGAATGTCAGGATTTGGCGAAGCAGTGGAGGGATGGGAATTCAAGATTAAAAAGTCCCTTAAAAATTTAATAAATTGTAATAATAAACCCACTCCAACTAGGAGTGGGCGAAATCAAAGGATTTACCAACAATTGATCTTAGTAGAAACCGTTGTTGTAGCGGTCGCCGCCTTCATTGAACACCGTTTCCACATCAGTTACGGCAAAATCGTCAAAATAGCTTTGTAGTAGTTCTTTTTGGCGCTCGCTGAGTCCTGGGATATCCAGAACATCCTCAATCTTTTGATATGGTGCGTTCTGGACAATTTTACCAGCTAAAACTGGGAACATTCCTGGCAACTTGCGGAAGGAGCGGACACTAGTATTATTCAAGTCAATTTTTTTGCCAAAAGCGGTGCTGAGTTTGTCATCAGCACTATTTCGCAAAGGCTTATTGATTTGAGCCATCAAGACGGGAGTTGATGGCAACATGAAACTAGGCAATGATGAGGCGATCGCACTTTGGGGCATACCAAACCAGCCCAAGCAACCAACCATCAAGCTCAAAACCGCCACTAGACCAACTATTCTCTTCATCAACTTAACTCCTTAACTTGCACAACACAGCTTAAACAGAGGAGATAACCTCCTCCATAAGTTTAATTTTTGTTTTCTATCATCTCATTTTATCTCAGCACTAGTGACGCTCATCCTGATTAAAGACAAAATAGGCAACAAGGAGTGGCTTAATTTGGGTTGGGGTTAAACTATCGAAGGGAGCTAACTTGGCTTCTGGGTATAGTGATACCGTTAAAAAAAGGTACTCTTATCTCAAATCACAAGTTTCTCTTCTTGTCGGGGCGATCCCCTAATTTAGGTTTCAGTATACTCCTACCACACCGTTCAAATCCTAAATAGATCTAAAAACCGCCCAGAAAATCAGTACTGTGTGGCACAATCAAAAACTGTCTCTCGAAAAGAAAAGATAAGGAAATTTAAAATGGCTCTAAGACTAGGCGACGAAGTACCAAACTTTACTCAAGCATCATCGGAAGGCGAAATCAAATTTTATGACTGGGCAGGTGATAGCTGGGTCGTATTATTTTCTCACCCTGCAGACTATACTCCCGTTTGCACCACCGAATTAGGCATGGTGGCAAAACTCAAGCCAGAATTCGACAAGCGTAATGTGAAAGTTATTGCTCTTTCCGTTGATGATGTAGAATCTCACAAAGGTTGGATTGGAGACATTAACGAAACCCAAAAGACCAACGTTAACTACCCAATTTTGGCAGATCCTGATAAAAAGGTTGCTGACCTCTACGACATGATCCACCCGAATTCACTGAATAATTTAACAGTGCGTTCTGTATTCATCATCGATCCTCAAAAGAAATTACGCCTAAACTTCACCTACCCCGCTAGCACCGGTCGTAACTTTGATGAAATTCTGCGGGTAATTGACTCATTGCAACTCACCGACAACCATCAGGTGGCAACTCCAGCCAACTGGACAGATGGCGGTGACTGTGTTATCGTCCCAACACTGAAAGATCCAGAAGTTTTGAAGGAAAAATTCCCCAAAGGTTTTGAAGTCGTCAAGCCTTATCTGCGGATGACTCCTCAACCTAACAAGTAAATGCTTTAGTAGGGTGGGCAATGCTCACCTTACTTGATTATTGGAAAGATGAGTTGCTGCTGTGACGCTAACGCTCATCTCACCATAAAATAAAAATTATGGATATCAAAACAGGGTTCATTGGCACAATTGGCAACACACCACTGATTCGCTTAGACAGCTTTAGCGAAGAAACAGGCTGCGAAATTCTCGGCAAAGCGGAATTTCTCAACCCCGGCGGTTCCGTCAAAGACCGCGCCGCACTATACATTATCAAGGACGCTGAAGAAAAAGGCTTGCTCAAACCCGGAGGAACTGTCGTTGAAGGTACAGCCGGTAATACAGGCATTGGTTTGGCTCATATTTGTAATGCCAAAGGCTATAAATGCTTAATTATTATTCCTGATACTCAGTCTCAAGAAAAAATGGACGCCTTGAGGACATTGGGTGCAGAAGTTCGTCCCGTGCCGGCACTGCCTTATAAAGACCCCAATAATTACGTTAAGCTTTCTGGACGCATTGCCGCCGAAATGGAAAATGCGATTTGGGCAAATCAGTTTGATAACTTGGCAAACCGAGAAGCACATTACCACACCACTGGACCAGAAATTTGGCAACAAACTGATGGAAAAATTGATGCTTGGGTGGCGGCAACTGGTACTGGTGGCACTTATGCCGGAGTTTCACTTTATTTGAAGGAAAAGAACCCTCAAATTAAATGTATCGTCGCTGACCCATTGGGCAGTGGTTTGTATAGCTATGTAAAGACAGGCGAAATCAATCCCAATGGTAACTCAATTACCGAAGGCATCGGCAGCACCCGTATTACCGGAAATATGGAAAATGTTCCTATTGATGATGCTGTTCAAGTTGACGACCAAGAGGCGGTACGAGTAGTCTACCAACTTCTAGAAAAAGACGGGCTTTTTATGGGCGGTTCAGTCGGCATTAATGTTGGTGCAGCGGTTGCCCTGGCAAAAGAAATGGGACCCGGACATACTATCGTAACTGTTCTTTGTGACGGTGGAGGGCGTTATCAGTCGCGGCTATTTAATCGAGAATGGTTAGAGTCAAAAGGACTTGCGCCAAATTAAGACCATTGCCAACATTTTAAATGCCAATTTTGTCCTTCTACAACCAACGCTGCCACGTATTCAGGGGTAAGTGTTAAGGTTTGAAGTGACCAAAGGTTGGCTTGTGATTGGTTATTTAATAAGCGATATGGTTCTCCTGGTCTGATGTATACTTCCACTTGTGAAAGTTGAGCTAATCCTTCACCTGTGGCTTTTAGATAAGCTTCTTTGCAAGTCCAAGTTTGCAAGAAAGCAAGTTGCTGTTCACTTGCAGGTAGAGAAAGTATTGCCGAAGCTTCAGCTACAGAAAAGAATTGTTGGATTAGTTGTTTGAGTTCAGGAATGGGGCGAAGATATTCTAAGTCGATACCAATTTGGCGATCGCTTGTGAAAGCATACAAGATCATCTCCTCAGAGTGAGATAAATTGAACTGAACATTACTACTAGATACCACTGGTTTACCAGTAAGACTATAAGCAAATTGCAGTTGATCTGGTTCAATAGTTAAATAGCGACCTAATATGAGCCTAAGCAGTCCGCGACCAATTATAAAGCGTATTTTGTCTTGCTCAAAGTGAAATCGACTCGCTCGATTTTTTTCATCTTCCGACAGTATTTGTGTTAATTGTTCAACTTGCGATAGCAGTTGTTTGAAAGAAGCAGACCAGACGTGAGCTTCATTTTCTAGTAACTTTAGGTCAAGAGGCGGCAGCCCAAAAATATTTTTACTAAACACAACTTAATTTTAGTCTAGGAAAAAGCAATCTGTGCTTTACTATAAATGGTATAGAGATAAATAGGGTGCTGTTGTGGCTCTTAAAAAGCTTTTTTGAGAGATTATTTAGTTAACTTACTATTTTCGTTTTTGACAAAGTTGTTTCCGGAAATTTTCTGAAAAAAAATTAGTTCCACCTAAATATAAACTAATTTTTGGTGCTATGAGGCGTAAAAAGTAAGCCAACTATCTCTGACTTCCAGAATCAAACTGTAAGTACGACTCCTGGAAATTTTGAGCAAGAAGTTGAGATATACCCAATTATTTAGCGATGTGGCATTTGCTGATGTATTCCGTAGTTCAAAATCTGAATCCGTAAAAAATTTAAATCTTTTCCTTAGTTTAATTATTGTATATTTATATATATTTTTTGTGTAAATAGAGTGGCGATCACTCAGATTTTATGGCTATTATGTCAAGACAAGGTTTAAAAACCTGTCTTTAGATAGATGAAAACTTTAAATTTTTAGTAGCGGTGCAGTTTACCTCAATAGATAAGCGGACGAAAGTCCCTGTAAGCTGTTCATTTATACCTTCAGATGATTCACACCACCCCTAAGCAAGAAAGCGTCTCGGAAACTGTAGTTAATAACCCTGCTCAAGACGTTTCCCAGTTACCGTTGCTAACAACAGAAGAAAGAAAAGTTTTATTAGAAGAATGGAATAATACTCAAACAGATTATCCCAAAGATTCTTGCATTCATCAACTTTTTGAAAGTATTGTTGAGCAAATGCCCGATGCTGTAGCAGTTGTAGCGGGAAACGTAGAGCTAACTTACCGAGAACTAAACGCCAAAGCTAATCAATTAGCACATTATCTAAAAAAATTGGGAGTAAAACCAGATGTATTAGTCGCAATTTGTGTAGAACGATCAATTGAAATGACCATTGGATTTTTAGGCATTCTCAAAGCAGGAGGAGCCTATATTCCTCTCGATCCAGCTTATCCTTACGAACGTCGAGTTTACAAACTGCAAGATGCTCAACCACCGATTATGTTAACCCAAGAGTCGCTTGTTGATTTGTTGCCTGCGTGCAATTCTCAACTAGTAAAACTTGATAGTGACTGAGAAATTATTGCTCAAGAAAGCCAGGAAAACTTAAGTAATGAAACAACTCCAGAGCATCTTGCATATGTGATTTATACCTCCGGTTCCACAGGTAAACCAAAAGGGGTAATGATTACCCAAAAGGGATTAGTTAACCACGCCGTCGCGATCGCAAAAAAGTTCAACATCTCCTCTAGCGATCGAGTGTTGCAATTTTCTAGCATGAGTTTTGATATTATTGTCGAAGAACTCTTTCCCTCTTGGATTAGCGGTGCAGCAGTGATTCTGCGTCCTGAAGATATTGTTTCTTCAATTAGCAATTTTTTGCAATTCAGCCAACAACAGCAACTCACAGTTCTTAACACACCAACTGCCTTTTGGCACGAACTAGTTAATGGTTTATCTTCAGTTCAAGAAACCTTGCCAACTAGTATACGTTTAGTAGTAGTTGGTGGCGAAAAAGCCTCACGCGCCACTTATTTAAAATGGTTCAAATTAGTTGGCAACCATCCTCGGTGGCTAAATACTTATGGACCAACTGAAACCACCGTAACCACAACAGTATATGATCCACTGGCAAACCCAGAAGCCGACAAACTTCGGGCAGAAATTCCGATTGGTCGTCCAATTGACAATGCTCAAATTTACATCCTTGATCACCTTTTACAACCAGTACCAATAGGCGTACCTGGAGAAATGTACATTGGCGGTGCAGGTTTAGGTCGTGGCTATCTCAACCGCCCCGATTTGACAGAAGAGAAATTTATTGCCAATCCTTTTAGTGACCAACCAGAAGCGCGCTTATACAAAACTGGTGATACCGTCCGCTATTTATCTGACGGCAACATTGAATTCATTGGGCGCATCGATTTCCAAGTAAAAATTCGCGGCTTTCGTATCGAACTTGGTGAAATTGAAGCCGCACTAGAACAACACCCCTCTCTACAACAAAGTGTCGTCATTGCTAGAGAAGATGTCGTTGGCGACAAGCGTTTAGTTGCCTATATTATCCTCAACCAAAAAGCAAAAATCAAAAGTGTCGAACTGCGTAGCTTTTTGCAAAATAACTTGCCCGACTACATGATGCCAACCGCATTTGTCATGTTAGAAACACTGCCAATGACTCCCAACGGCAAAGTTGATCGTCGCGCACTACTTGCACCAGAAGATATCGGAATTGGTACAGAAAGAGAAATTATCAAACCCCGTAATCTTTTAGAGTTTCAGTTAACTGAAATTTGGCAAGAAGTTTTAGGCATCAAACCAATAAGCATCAAGGACAACTTCTTTGAATTAGGTGGAAATTCGCTGCTAGTAATGCGTTTAATTGCCAAAGTTAATGAGAAATTTGGCAAAATTTTGTCACTTGCTACCTTATTTGAAACAACCACCGTTGAGCAATTAGCAATTCTTATCGATACACAGGGCGAGTTAGCACCGTGGCGATCGCTTGTGACTATTGAACCTAATGGCTCAAAACCTTCTTTCTTTTGCGTCCATGAAGCTATAGGAAATGCTGTGTATTGCCAGCGTTTGCTGCGTTATCTTCCCGATCAACCATTGTATGGACTACAACCGCCTGGTTTAGATGGCAGACAAGCTCCTTTAACAGACATAAAGGAAATGGCAGCTCTTTATATCAAGGAAATGAAAACGATCCAGCCAGTTGGTCCTTATTTTCTAGGCGGTTATTCTTTTGGTGGATACGTCGCTTATGAAATAGGACAGCAACTACAGGCACAAGGCGAAAAAGTGGCACTCTTGGCATTATTTGATACATCAAATGGAGACTATAAAAAGCGGTTAACTTTACGCTGGTTTATCTATCAGACACAGCAGATTTTTCGGAATGGCTTCAAGGTTATTGTTGCTAAAGCAAAAGCCAAATTACAATCCAAGTGGAACCAAAACAGTCTGCAAAAAGCTGAAGCTCAACAAAGTACTGATTAGATAAATGCCGACTTCTCAGAAGTTACCAGAACCTTACATCTAGATAGCAAGAATTCAATGGATCAAAACATTGAAAGAGTGACCAAAGCCAACCTTCAAGCGATGAAAGATTATGTTCCGCAAGTTTACTCTGGTTCCGTTACTTTGTTCCGAGCCATTCTTGAACAAAGCGACAAAGGTTGGTATCTTGCTCCTCAATTGGGTTGGAGTAATTTAGTAAGACGTTTAGATGTTCAGGAGATTTCTAGCCTTCATATCAATTTGTTTGATGAACCACAAGTTGAACAAGTGGCAGAAAAACTTAAACTATGCTTAAAGAAGGCACAGGCAAACGATGTGGTGTAAATAAGAAGTCTTGAATTGAGACATCAAAGCTGTCAGGTGCTGCCCAAAAGCGGCTTTAACCAGCACTTGAGTAGTCATTATACCTAGACCAGCAACCATCCCAAAACTTCAGCCACCTAGATTGTTCAAATATTGCTACAACTGAAAGTGAAGAGAGTTTTATTCTCTCTTCACTTTTGACGTTTATTTCCGGTTTACCTGTAGCTCAGTCGTTAATTTAAGAGATGGGTCTTACTTCTTGTTCTTAAGTTATCTTTTAAAGCTATAGCTTCCTAGCCAATTTTCTTTTCAAAACGCTACCTCAATCATGGTTGATCTCTCAGCATCATCAAAACAGGTATTAATCTGTCAAAGTCACAGTTGCCGAAAGCAAGGCGCTGCAAAGGTATTGGCAGCTTTTCAAAGCTTGCCAGTGACCGAAGTCACTGTCATAGCTAGCGGTTGTTTGGGACAATGTGGCAATGGTCCAATGGTCTTGGTAGTGCCTGAAGAAACTTGGTACAGTGGCGTTCAGGTGGACGAAGTACCAACAGTTGTGGAACGACATCTACGAAGCGGTCGTCCAGTATATTCTATGCTTTACCTTAAATATCATCAAACATTAACCGAAAAATAATAATTAGAACAAAACGTCATTAGAAAAAAAAAGTAGTAATCAAGATTTGAGAAATCTTCAGTTAAACCAAGATTAAGTTTAACTAGTTAAAAATACGGCACACCCTTTTAAAAATTGCCAATCATAGTTACGCTTTATGCAATACCTGGACAAGAGTGATACTCGCTTGAAATTAGCCCTACAATGCACCAAAAGCGGGATGTGGGAGTGGAATAGCGGCACGGCTCAAATCACTTGGTCTGAGGATTTTGAGCAGTTGTTAGGTGTCGCCCCTGGTAGCTTAAAAGCAACTTATCGAAGTTTGCTCAAATTAATCGTGCCAGCCGATCGCAAAACAGTCCTACAAGCGATCGCAACTGCCATTAAAAAACAAACACAATATACAATTAAATTTCGGATCTGCCCTCGTGATGGCATTGTTCGCTACTTTACCTGTCAAGGAGAAGCAACTTCTCAAGAGCGCTCAAACCAAATTAAAGTTACAGGAGTCTGCCAAAATATTACCCAATCTCAAACAGAAACTCAAAGGCTTGAAGATGAAGCTTATCACCTAGCTTTGAGTAACCTAACTCCTGATGCTAGCTTTCGCCTCAGTCGAGAAGGCATCTTTTTAGATTTCCGTTCTGGCAAAGATGTAGAATTGTTGACGCCGCCTACGCAATTTATCGGTAAGTCACTACTGGCTGTGATGCCGCCAGAAATTGCTCATTCGTTTCAGAATTATTTACAACAAGCCCTCACCACAAACCAAGCCATAATTTTTGAATATTCTTCACAAGTATCAGACAAACTGCAATGTTTTGAAGCGCGATTAATCAAAAGTGCTAAAGATGAAGTTGTCGTAATTGTCCGCAACATTACAGAAAGAAAACTTACCGAAGCCGCACTTATTGCTAGCGAACAAAGGCTCAATAGTATTCTTAATTCCTTGGAAGATGCAGTTTGGTCAATTGCTGTAGAGAGCTTTCAGCTACTTTACCTAAACCCGGCTGCCGAGGCAATTTTTGGGCGTCCTAGTTCGGAATTTTTGGCAAACCCGAATTTGTGGCTAGAAATCATTCATCCAGAAGACCGCGATCGCGTTTGGACTCAAACCAGGCAATTATTTGAAACCGGAAACTATCAAGTAGAATATCGCATTATCCGTCCTGACGGTGAAATTCGCCACTTACGCGATCGTACTCGCCTCATTTATGATCACCAAGGCAACCCCAACCGCCTCGATGGCATTGCTAACGATATTACTGCTTCTTTGGAACTGGTAGCAGCCTTAGAAAAAGCCAACGAAGAACTAGAAAATCGTGTCCAAGAACGCACAGCTACACTAGAACAAGTCGTTGAACAATTACGCTCAGAAATTGCCGAACGCCAACAAGCACAGGCTTTTGCCGAACGCCTCACCACCATCTTAGAAGCCACGCCAGACGCTGTAGGTATTACCGATGCTGCCGGAAAACCTCTTTACCTAAACCGCAGTGCCAGGACGATGTTTGGCATTGACGAAACAGAAGACTTAGCAATTAGTCAAAATCCAGCCTCTTCGCTGCTACCGATGCCAATACCAACCGCCATCACTACACTGGCATCTACCGAAGGTACAGATCTAAGCATCTGGAGCGGCGAAACCACTTGGCATCACCATGAAGGCAGAGCCATTCCGGTGTCTCAAGTGATTATGTCCCACAAATCTCCTAGTGGTGAAATAGAATTTATCTCAACTATTGCCCGTGACATTACCGAAAGCAAGCAGGCAGAAGCAGCACTGGCTCAGAGTGAAGCAAAATGGCGATCGCTGATTCAAAACTCCAGTGACCTGATTACAATTTTGTCTAGTAGTGGCAAAATTCTCTATACTAGTCCCGCCATTGAACGCATTCTTGGTTACTCACCATCCGAGTTGATTGGCTCGGAAATCTTACAATACATAGCGAATGAAGACAAAGAAGCGATCGCCGTTGCCTGGGACGAATTCTTAGCCGCCGCACATGGCGTAACTCTACCGCCCGTCGTCTGCCGCTTTCGTTGCCAAAACCAAACTTGGTGCTTATTAGAATCTTGTGGCACAAACCTGCTAGCAGATCCAGCCGTCGCAGGCATTGTCATCAACTCTCGTGACCTCACAGACCGTTTTAAGGTACAAGAAGCGCTACGACAGAGCGAGGTGCGTTTTAGAGCCATTTTTGAAAACGCTGCCCTGGGTATTGCCCTAAGTGACCCCTCTGGAGTCCTTCTTGCCAGTAACCCAGCCATGCAGGCGCTAATTGGCTACAACGAAAATGAATTAAGACAAGTTAGGCTAACAGCTATTACTCATCCCGATGACCAGGGAGCGGGTGTAAACCTCTATCAGCAGCTCATTTCTGGCTCAATTAACTCTTATCAATTAGAAAAACGCTACTTTCACAAAAATGGTCGCCTGGTTTGGGGCAGACTGACGGTTTCTTTAGTACGGGATAAAGCTGGCAGTCCCTTGTTTTCGGTAGCGATGATCGAAGATATTACCGCCGCTAAAGAAACTGAATCAGCACTCTTACGCATTAGTAAAGCTGTAGAAAATGCCAGTGATGCTATTAGTATTGCCGATAGTTTGGTTTCTAGCCTCACATACCTAAATCCGGCATTTTGTCAAATGTTTGGTTATACCATAGAGCAGCTTAACAGCGCTGGGGGTTCGACAGTTTTGTTTTGTAACCCAACTTTAGTTAATCAAGTTTATCGTATTGCGGCACGTGGTCAGGGCTGGCAAGGGGAAGTGGAAATGCTGTCCCGCCGGGGTGTGATTAAACAAATTGCGCTACGGGCAGATGCTATTAAAGATGTCACAGGTGAGGTAGTGGGAGTAATTGCCATCCATACTGATATTACCGAGCAAAAGCAGGCAGAAGCGGCACTCAGACGTTCTTATCACCGCGCTGAGTTACTTAAACAGATTACTACGGAAATTCGCTCTTCTTTAGATTTATCCCATATTTTTGAAACAACTGTAACCCAGCTAGGGCAAGCACTAAAAGTTAATCGCTGTCTGATTTATTTGTATCAAGCAGCAACTTTGCCAACCTTACCTTTGGTTGCGGAGTATTTAGAACCAGGATATAGCTCAGTGAAGTATTGTGAAGTGTTAATGACGGGGTATCCTTGTCTGCAACAGGTGCTAGCTTGTGATCAAGCGATCGCTTCTACAGATATCTATACCGAATCGTTATCAGATTCTACTACCAAACTATATCGGGCAATGGATCTCAAATCGCTGTTGATTATTCGCACCTCTTATCAAGGCGAACCTAATGGTATGATTGCCCTGCAACAATGTGATACTTATCGACATTGGGATAGTACTGAAATTGAGTTATTAGAAGCCGTGGCAGCTCAAGTTGGCATTGCTTTAGCTCAAGCCAGTCTTTTGGAAAAGGAAACCACAACGGCGGCGCAACTAGCTCAACAAAACTTGGCACTTCAGTTATCTAAGGCGCGCGCTAATACTAAGGCGACTGAGTTGGAGCAAGCTTTACGAGAATTGCAACGCACTCAAGCCCAACTAATACAAACCGAAAAGATGTCCAGCTTAGGGCAGTTGGTGGCTGGTGTGGCTCATGAAATCAATAATCCAGTTAGTTTGATTACGGGCAATATTGGTTATGCCTGTGAATATATTCATGATTTGTTGGGCATTGTCAATTTATATCAGCAGTCCTATCCTCAGCCGCTACCACTAATTCAAGAGCGACTAAATACGGTTGAGCTTGATTTTTTAATTAAAGATTTATTGAAGTTGCTCAACTCGATGAAAGTTGGTGCTGATCGTGTCAATCAGATCGTACTTTCTCTACGCAACTTTGCTAGAAATGAAGAAAAAATGGCTGAGGTAGATTTGCATGAAGGTATTGATAATACTTTAATGATTTTGCAAAGTCGCCTCAAAGCCAATGGTAAAAATCCAGAAATTAAAATAATTAAAGAGTATGCGGCACTACCGCTAGTGGAGTGTTATGCAGGACCATTGAACCAAGTATTTATGAATTTAATTAGTAATGCTATTGATGCTTTGGAGTCATTTGGTGTCGGCGACAAGCAAAGAATAGATCCTACTATTACAATTTGCACAGAAGCTAAGGGTAATAGTCAGGTAATTATTCGCGTCATCGATAATGGCATGGGAATGACTGAAGAAGTGCAAAAAAGATTGTTTAATCCTTTTTTTACCACCAAACCTGTTGGTAAAGGTACGGGTTTGGGTTTATCAATTAGTTATCAAATTGTTGTAGAAAAACATGGTGGTGAGTTGCAGTGCTTTTCTGCACCAGGGCAAGGAACTCAATTTATCATTGATATTCCTTTGCGTCATCCCAAGGCAGAAAACTAATTAAAGATTAGATATTGCTAAGAAAACTTGAAATCATTAGGAAAAAAAAATGCCCTCTTGAGGCAGTTAAGAGGGCGTGTTTCTACACTCATATTCACAGCATAATCAGTAATAGTGAAGAATTTGTGAATAGCGATTATTTGGTGAGTAAAATCAAGTTTGCTTGAGTAGCCACTGTCTGACTTCGAGGAGATCAGACTCAGCCTCTTGGTGTCAAATTATCGCTGTGTGGCGTCTAGAAAGTCTCACAGCGTGGACTAATTTATCTCCCCGTCTAGCTTGGTTTGTTTAACCTCTAGGCTGCTCTGGCTGCGGCATTGAGTAGAAATTATCAGCAAGACTCGGCTTGAGATAAAGTTGACACTCATCAAAATCAGCATTACCAGACTTGACAAATTTCATAAAATGCTAGTTTTAGACCTTTCGCATATTGCTACTTTTTGGATCAAAACCTCTGGAGAAACGGGTACTTTCATCGTAATAAGCTCCACTTAAGGAAGCTCCAAAAAGCTTACTTGCATTCAGTTTAGCCTGTCTTAAATTAGCTTCATTCAATCTTGCTCCGCTTAGATTAGCACGAGTTAAGTTGGCTCTAGTTAAGTTAGCGCCACTAAAGTTAGAACCCCAAAGTTTGGCTCTGGCTAAATTTGCACCACTTAAGTCTGCTCCCCAAAAGTTAACTCCTATCAGCTTGACGCCTACTAGTTTGGCTTTAGTCAACTTGGCACCGCTAAAGTCCCGTTCTCCTGCGGCGTAACGCAAAAGTAGTTCTTCTACATCCATATATTTAATTTGATAGGCAACTAAACTTTTTGGCAAAAAATGAGCATTTATGGAGATATAGTCTCCAACCAGCTTATTAGTAATTTAATCCTAAAAATATCATAATAGACTTTAGACATCTGTGCCTGTGTCTGATTAAATATCATACCTAAATTGCCCATCAAAAGCTATTTACTTTACTTTTTGTAAATTAAGAAAACTGAACCAATAGGACGAGTATTGTCCACATATAATTTATTGTCATAATAAAAACCCGTGGAGAAGCCATTATCAAACAAGATTCCTTCTTGTATTTTACCTAAACAATAATTGTTAGCAATGCCATTAAGAACATTATCAAACATTGATGGATAAAGAGCTTTTTCTGACTGAGCATTGTTGACCAAAAAAATCACATATCCTTTGGTGGTAATTGCTGCCAAAGAGCGACTGCGTTCAGAGCAAATATAATCTCCTAAGTCTGGACAAATATTTTTGAATTTTCCATCTCTATAAAATCTGCCATTTCCTCCGACTACGTTGTAATTAAGAACTTCTTGTTTTCTTTTACCAATTTGAATTGTGGCTCTACGTTTTTCGGCTTCTCCTCCAGAAATTCCAAAAGAAGACCTTTTAGATTTAAATTCACCTGAATATTCGACGCCTTGAGAGAAGTTTAAGCCTTGAGGTTGATTTTTGGCATTAAGATAATCTCCATTAATAGCAGCTATTGGTGATCTACCATCGAGCTTTGAATTTTCATCTGAGATCAGTTCTTGAAATGATTTGGGTTGATATTCTTTTTTATATTTACCTTGCTCATCTTTGGCATAAAGAGGATGGCTTACACCTAAATTTACTTTAAAATCTAAGTCTTTTGATTTGGGGTCAAAAATCAACACATAATTTATGCCAGGTTCAGTTTCTGCACCTTTATTATCGGTAGCAACCAACTCAATATTTTTAATAATTGGACATTTGGGGTTTTTTTGATTGATGCGATTAATTGAGGTTAAATTTTCTCTTTTTTCTACACCTAAACTATTTTTTAAGATAGGATATACAAATAATATAGCCAGAAAGAGTGCTACTAAAAATATTTTCTCCTGTGGTCGCATAGAAAATTCTGAGAATGAGATGGACTAGTTGAATATATCAATATTTTATTCCGCCTAAGTATTGCTCTTTTTAAAGTAAGGAGCATTGGTGTTGCCAAGAGGTAGCATTCAGTCAATTACTTTGCAGCAGAAAACCAAAATAGTGTTCTTAAGACATAAACAGAGACAAGTTTAAGTGCAGTATGTGGATAATGATTAATTCCTGAAAAAACTGTAATTTCATTCTTGTTGCTGAATATTTTCTAACTCTTGAACAACTCTGAATTTACTAGCCATCAAATGACCTTGAATTGCTTGAGTTGCCACTTCAATATTGCGTGAAGTGATCGCTTCCATAAGTAGCTGATGTTCTGTGCGAATCTCCAATACTCTAGGGTTGTGGTGCATTGTTTGCACCCGTAACAATGCCATTTTAGCAAATATTTGGTCTAAGAGAAAAACCAAATAATTATTACCAGAATATTGGGCAATTGTGCGATGAAATTGATAGTCTAACTCTAAAAGTTGAGAGCTACTAGGGTTATCTTGCTGCTTAAATAGCTTTTCTACTTGTGCTACCAAAGACTTTAGTTTTTTGAGCTGAGAATCAGTTGCATTTTGACAAGCACTAGTTACAGCAAGTGTTTCTAATACTATGCGACAATCATAAAGATGCATTGCCTCGGTTGGAGAAACGCTGGTAACTCGTAACCACCCCAACTCGTCAGCAGTAATTAAATCTTCTCGTTGCAGTTGCCGGATCGCCTCACGGATAGGGGTACGACTTACTTGCAATTGTTCAGCAATTTGTGTCTCAATTAAGCGATCGCCTGCAGCTAGATCTCCGTTTAAAATACTTTCCCGGAGAGCTTTATAAGTTTGTTCGTGCAATGATTTACTTCTGCTGACCGTTTTTGTTGATAAGACCAAGTTTCAAGCTCCTTAAATTAATCGCTTTTTTGTTATCCATAATAGCTTAAATTTTAATTTCTGTATATATAAGTACAGAATATAAATTAATTAGAGAGCGTTACAACATACTTGAGCGATTTTGCATTTATAAGTAAGTTACAACAATCACATCTTGAGTCAAAGCAACCTTATAAATTAACGAGTATTCTTGCAATGATGTTGTGCCTTGGCGGAACATTTTTCATAAAAATATTGAATTATCCATTATTTAGATTAAAACTTATTTTTATCGTGCTAGATTTTGCTAGAAGTGATTAACTAAGTAAGCAGCTTTAGTAATTAAAAAAAAGGTATCAAGGAAAAATTTCATGGTGACGCCCTATCCACGAAACATGATTGGTTATGGACAAACTCCCCCCAACCCAAACTGGCATCAGCAGGCAAAAATTGCTGTACAGTTTGTGATTAACTACGAAGAAGGTGGTGAGACTTGTATTCTACATGGAGATCAAACTTCTGAAACATTTTTGTCAGAAATTGTCGGCGCAATACCACTGCATGGACTGCGACACATGAATATGGAATCCTGTTATGAATATGGCAGTCGAGCAGGTTTTTGGCGCTTATATCGAATGTTTACCCAACGTCATATTCCCGTGACCATTTATGGTGTAGCAATGGCATTAGAACGCAATCCAGAGGCAGTTGCAGCTATGTTAGAGGCAGACTGGGAAATAGCAACTCATGGTTATCGTTGGATAGATTATAAATACTTTTCTGCTTCAGCCGAACAAGAACATTTGCAGAAAGCGATCGCAATTCATACAAAAGTTACTGGCAGTCGCCCCCTTGGTTGTTACATTGGGCGCACCAGTCAGCACTCACGTCAGCTTATTGTAGAAGAAGGCGGTTTTCTCTACGATTCTGATAGTTATAGCGATGATTTACCCTACTGGGATTATGACTACAACAAACCACATTTAGTAATTCCCTACACCCTTGATAACAACGATATGCGCTTTGCTACTGCTCAAGGTTTTAACTGCGGAGATCAATTCTTTGCTTATTTAAAAGATGCCTTTGATCTGCTTTATGCTGAAGGAGAAACTGCCCCAAAAATGATGAGTATTGGCTTACATTGTCGCTTAGTAGGTAGACCAGGAAGAGCCGCTGCTTTGGCACGTTTTCTTGACTATATTCAGCAACATGAAAAAGTTTGGTTATGCCGCCGCATTGATATTGCTAAACATTGGCACAAACATCATCAACCTCAAACTTAAAATCAAAAGAGTCCTGATTTCTTTAGAGTAGTCAGGACTCTAAATCTTTAATATTAGTCTTCCTTAAACTCTAGCGAAACACCATTCATGCAATAGCGTTTGCCAGTTGGTGCTGGACCATCATTAAATACATGACCCAAATGACCGCCACAGCGCTGACAATGCACCTCAGTTCTAGTCATAAACAATGACTTATCTACAGTAATACCAACGGCATTTTCAAGCGGGTCAAAAAAACTGGGCCACCCCGTGCGACTATTAAATTTGGTTTCTGATGTAAACAACGGTTGACCACATCCTGCACAAACATAAGTCCCCGGCTCATATTGTTTATCAAGTGGACTAGTGTGAGCGCGTTCTGTACCATGTTTACGCAAAACTTGGAACTGTTCGGGTGTCAACTCTTTTTTCCACTCTTCTTCAGTTTTGCTAATTTCAAATTCATTTTTAGATGTTGTCATGACTGTTGTTTGGAGTAAATAAAGTAAGTAACAAGTGGCTGCCAATTTGGCTGTACAACTCGTTAAAGATGATCAGGAATTCCTTTCATATAAATAATTGTAACTAAAGCAACCGTTTGTGTAGCAATCTTGCTTACTTCAACTTGATTTTGGCTGTATCCCCGTCATCTTCATACAGGTCTTGCCATACCATATTTAGTGCGACAAGCTGCTATTTTGCCGCGACATCGACAAATTTAGGAAATTGAATATATTCCTCAAAACTTAAACCGCATACAACTGATCCAACTCCAGCAAAGTCTGGAGCAAAACATTGACGCCCTCAGTACATTGTTGAGGTGAAGTATACTCAGATTCTGAATGGCTAACTCCAGCCTGACTGGGAACAAAAATCATGCCCATATCGGTAATTCGTCCCATTTCCAACGCATCATGTCCAGCGCGACTCGGAAGCTGGCAGTAACTTAATCCTAGTTGCTCACAAACTGATTCGATGGTCGTTTGCACTTTTTGAGCTGCCAAGGTTGGCTCAACGCAAAGCTGAGGAGCTAGTGCAATTTGCGTGTTAGTATCAGCGGCAATTGCCTGTAATTCCTGATTCAACTGCTCCACCATTTCATCTAAACAACCTTGAGACAAATCGCGTATATCTACTGATAGTTCAACTTTGCCAGGAATAATGTTAACGGCATTAGGTGAAACCTCCAAATAGCCAACGGTGGCAACGGGCTGACTCGGCATCCGTAAGGCGATATCTCGTACCGCTAGCACGACTTGAGCGGCGGCAACTAGGGCATCTTGACGCATTGACATCGGGGTTGTGCCTGCGTGATTTGCTTGTCCTGTAATGGTGATTAGCTTGCGTCGCATTCCAACCACTCCTAAGACTACGCCAATATCTTTGCTAGTATTTTCTAAAACTGCACCTTGTTCGACATGAAGTTCTACAAAAGCGGCGATGTTGGAGCGATCGCGTTTGGCGGTTGCTAATTCGTCCCAGTTACCTCCTACCATTTCTAAGCAAGTTTGAATAGAATAGCCGACTTTCGGTTGATAACGCTCTGGTGATTGCTGTAAAACGGTTCCAGCTATTGCCTGACAACCAATCATCGTACTTTCTTCATCGCTAAAGACAATTACTTGTATGGGATGATTGAGTTGCAAATTATTTTCGCGCAGTGTTCGCACCACTTCAATACCTGCCAAAACTCCTAAGACGCCATCAAAACAGCCGCCTGATGGTACTGTATCAATGTGCGAACCGGTGGAGAGTGCTGGCGCTTGCTTGATGCCCGCGTAAGTACCAATCATATTGCCTGCAGCATCGGTTCTGACGGTCATCCCAGCATCAATCATCCACTGCTGGACAAGATATCGCGCTTGCAAGTCTTCTGGTGTAAATGCGAGGCGGCAGATACTGCCATCAGCTTGTTTGCCGATTTTTGCCAGCCGACTAATGTTTTCGTTGAGGCGATCGCCATTTACTGCTAGCTTAGAAATAACTTTCATGCCACTGCCTTTGTTTGTAGTAGTTGTAGACCCTGATCTGCTGTATTATATTATGATAAGTCTTTAAATATTTGTATACAGTATACATAAGTGTCTAGGTATTTCTGTGTATCATGATACTAAATACCTGATTAAATAAATTCGACTTGATTATCTAGAGTCAATAATGTATACAGTATATGGTATACATTATTATGGGTGCTACGATCAAAATATGAGTCAAGAAGCGATCGCAACCAAACGAATTTTCATCTGTGGCTCTGCCCTGCGAGGGCAACCTGACCACGGCAACTTAGGAAATGCCAAATTTATCAGAGAAGTCAAAACGCGCCCACTGTATCGCCTACACGCCGCCGAAAAAGGTTGGCATCCCGCGATTTACCAAGTAGCTGAAGGTGGAATGGCGATTCCTGGCGAAGAGTATGAACTAACTTTATCAGAATTTGCCGACCTTGCCGCCAGCGAACCACCCCATATGTATCCTCATGATGTGGTGACTGAAGACGGAAAAACTTTAACAGCTTTTTTGTATCCCCGTGAATTAGTCGAAAAATACCAATGGGAAGATATTTCTAACTATGGGGGTTGGGCAGCTTATAAAGCAAATTTAGTAAAGGCTTAAAGCTTAATCGAGCAGTTGATAAAGGCAGGTATGAGCATTTTTTTATCTGCCTTAATACTAATAATGAAGTTAGTTTTTAGTGTAAAAATGAATACAAAAACTTTTAGTTTACCAGGGTATGTATAAAGTTGAGTCATAACTTAATTATAGAAATTAAAAACAGCGCATTATAACATAATTTTAGCAACTTTAATTGACTTAAATTACTGAAATCTAAATTACTCAAAAGCTCAAATGAACAAGCTAAAAATTATAGTTATTGGAGCCGGAATTGGTGGACTAACGGCGGCTATTGCCTTGACACAAGCGGGATATGAAGTAGAAATTTACGATCGCGTCAAAGATCTACTTCCTGTTGGTGCGGGCATTTCGCTGTGGTCAAACGGCGTCAAAGTGCTAAATCGCCTTGGTTTGGGCGAAAAAATGGCAAAAATTGGCGGCATCATGGAGCGTATGGAGTACCGCACCAAAAGCGGAGAACTAATCAACGACATTGATTTAATGCCCTTAATACACGAAGTTGGTCAGTGTCCTTATCCCGTTGCCCGTCGGGACTTACAGACGATGTTGCAAGAGGCATTTCCAGGCGAAGTCAAACTTGACCATAAGTGCATTGGCGTGGTAGAAGACGAAACAGGCGTCACAGCAAAATTTGAAAACGGTCATCAGGCAAAAGGTGATGTGTTAGTTGCCGCAGACGGAGTACGTTCATTGTTGCGGACTTATGTAGTGGGGACAGAAATTCAACCCAAGTATGCCGGATATATTAACTGGAATGGGTTAGTGCCAGCAGATGAAGACCTCGCGCCCAAAGATACCTGGGCGATATATGTCGGCGACCACAAAAGAGCTTCCATGATGCCAGTAGCAGGCGATCGCTTTTACTACTTTTTTGATGTACCATTGCCCAAAGGCACTCCTGCCAACCCGGAAAACTACAAAACCGAACTAAAAGAGCACTTTCAAGGTTGGGCGAAACCCGTGCAACTACTAATTGAGCGCATTGATCTCGATAGCGTTGCCCGTCCGGAAATCCATGACGTGGGACCTATTGAGCGCTTTGTGCGGGGTCGTGTGGCACTTTTGGGCGATTCAGCTCATGCCACTTGTCCAGACTTAGGACAGGGCGGTTGTCAGGCAATGGAAGATGGTTTAGTTTTAACTAACTATTTAATGACGACAAATTTAGGTGTGGAATATGCCCTAAAACGTTATGAAACCGAACGCAAAGAACGTGCCAATGCTGTTGTTGAAAAAGCACGAAAACGGGCAGAACAAATTCATGGTAAAGACCCGGATGTGACGCAACAATGGTATGAGCAAATTACCAAAGAAAAACCGACAGATGTGACAGATGCAATTACCAAAGTGATTATGGCAGGACCACTACATTAACAGCAAAACCATGTCAGGCAAACTTACTACTCATATACTGGATACAGCTAATGGTTGTCCGGCGGCAAATATTGCGATCGCACTTTGGTTTATTTCTGATTTAGAGCAAAAGACACTCCTTAAAACAGTAACAACAAATGCCGATGGACGTACGGATCATCCTTTACTAGCAAATGATCAATTAAAAATAGGAGTTTATCAGTTAGTTTTTTCGGTAGGAGACTACTTTGCACAACATTCAAAAACAACTGAGCCGCCTTTTTTAAATCAAATTCCCCTGCAATTTGGCATTGCTGATCCTAATTCACATTATCACGTACCGTTATTAGTTTCACCTTGGTCATACAGTACTTATCGCGGTAGTTAAACTTAATATCATCTTAGTTACAAAATAAGCGAAATTTTAACACTTTTTGTTGGCAACTTATGCTGCAAAATGTTGAATTAAAGAGGCTTGTTTTGTAACTCACTCTTAGATACCTCTTTTTGATCAGCACTAGCAATTGGTTGCAAACCATCCTTAACAAAAGGATTATGAAAAAAGGCTCCAGTTTGAGGTGGTAATTTAGGGTCAAGTGTAATTTCTGCTAAACTTTTTATAACACCAGTGATCGGAATCGCCAAAATCACTCCTAGTAAGCCACCAACTTTTGCTCCTAATAGCAAAGAAACAAAAATAATCACCGGAGATAAACCCGTTAAATTGCCCATAATTCGGGGCGCAATTAAATTGTCCTTGACTTGTTGAATAGCGATCGCAACTGCCAGCACCTGTAGCGCCATCCACCAATTAATAAACGCCACAATAATTACAACAGTGGCAATACCCAAAGTGGCACCGATAAAAGGAATAACTTCCATCAAGCCAATAAAAACAGCAAACAACAAGAAAAAAGGTACCCGTAGCGCCAAAAAAGCCAGCGCCAGGCATATTGCCATAAACAAGCCTAATAATAACTGACCAGAAACAAATCGCTGCAAATTGCGTTGCAAAGCTTGAGTTAAACCATCTCGAATTCTTGGTGAAAAAACACCAGTTAAACTGCGCCAAACTCGCTCACCATCAATGAGCATATAAAAAGAAATTACTAGTACTAAAATTAAATCCAAAACCCAATTAAAAGTACCTACCACCAAACCCAAACCAGTAGAAGCGATCGCTTCTGCCTGCGCTTGAACCCGTGCCAGCAGTTGAGATGCCAAAATCCGCACATCAAAAGGTAAATTGTGCTCCACACTCCAATCTTGAAAACTCGCCAATTGTCCTTGACTTGCTTCCAACAAAGACGGTAAATTTGTCACCAATTGCCGCCCTTGATTAAACACTGGCGGTGCTAAAGTTAGAGCAAACAAAACTACAGCAACTGCCGCCACCAAATAAACAAAAATAGCCGCAACACTTCGAGGTAAAAAAGGTCGTACTGCCTTCACAGCATAATTCAGCAAAAAAGCAATCAAAGCCGCTGTTAGCAAAATACTAATTAATTCACCCACATAACTGAGGGCAAGAAGCGTCATCCAACCTGTCACTAAAATTAGTAGCCAAGTAATGAGAAACTGTTGAAAAGGTGAAAAGATTCGATTCATAGCTATTTTCTTATTCTGCAATTCACAGCAGCACTCTTATGAGACAAGCTTCCCATTTATGTTAAATGCTCGTGCTGCTCATACCAACTTTGCAGCGCCAATTGATGAACCTCTCGCCAGGGTAGATTATTTGCCCTCGCCAACTCAGCACAATCTTCATATTCGGGTTGTACATTAGCGATCGCATGACGTGGCGGCATCGTATAAATTGGATCAGCCAAACTACCACTCCACGCCACCTTTACCCGCACATCACCATACTGAGTTTTTATCCAGTGCATTTCCCTTGACAAAATCCGGCGTTGCTGCGTAAAACGACGTACACCCAAAGTCGTCGTCTCCCTAAACAAAACCATTTCACAAGACTCCATATCTTGAGGATGACAGATTACCGTCAGCAAGACACCAGGGCGAGACTTCTTCATACCAATCGCCTGGGTAAAAACATCCACTGCACCCGCCTTAAAAAGCACCTCAAACACATAACCAACCGCTTGAGGACTCAAATCATCAATTTGGGTTTGCAACACCGAGATTGTCTCCAAATCAGGCTTAGAAGTTGTCTTTTCCAACCCTTGTAGGGGCGATGCCTCCGTGCCCACCCTGGGTTGGGAAGTTAAATTTTCCGGTTTAGCAATCAAATTTTGCAATGGAGATTCTTCAACTTCCCCCTCGCCAATCCACAAACGTAAAATATTGGGAATTGCCAACTGCAAAGAACCGGCACCAACACCTACCCTTTGCAACTTCATGGGTGGTGCAACCCCAAAACCTGAAGCCAAGGCAGTAACCAGCGCCGCACCTGTAGGGGTGACTAATTCTCGATTAATACCATTGTGGTAAATTGGCACCTGCCGAGATTCCCATAACTTCAAAACCGCAGGTACAGGCACAGGTAGCCTACCATGTGCTGCCCAGACAGTACCACCACCAGTAGGGAGAGCCGAACAATAGAGGTGGTCAATCCCTAGCCAATCTAGCCCCAAACAAGTCCCGACAATATCTACAATGGCATCAGTGGCACCCACCTCATGGAAATGAACTTGTGCGCGTGGGATGCCATGTACAGCGCCTTCTGCCTCTGCCAATTTTCGGAAAACGGCAAGACTCCACTCTGACACTCGTGGTGGTAAATCGGCATTTGTGATTAATTGCTCAATTTCAGGGAGATGCCGGGTTGAGTCGTGGTGTTGAGGTTTGGGTGCAATTAAGCTATGGCTTTTATGATCATGTCCGTGGCTATGATCATGCTCGTGGCTGTGCTTATGCTCGTGGCTGTGATCATGTTCATGACTGTGCTCGTGTTCATGACTGTGATCATGATTACCCAACAAATCAACATAAACTTTTGTCGCTAACTGACCATTGTGATGAATACTTTCGACTCTGAGGCTATATTCCTGCTCAATACCCAGTTTTTTGAGCTCTAAAGTTAGATACTCCAGCGGCACACCCGCCGAGATTAATGCCCCCAGGCACATATCTCCTGCAATTCCGGTCGGACAATCCAGGTAAACTAACTTGGTCATAAAGTTTTGACAATTGAGTTGTGAGCAAGCCTCATAATTCAGGATTCGTGGCTTTTATGAATCGACCAATAACAAACAATAATAAATTTTGATGGCAACTATTTACACTGTGCATCCGGAAACTCCGCAAAAACGCCGAATAGAGGAAATTAGAAACGCCTTGCAAGATGGTGCTGTAATGTTATACCCCACAGATACCGTCTATGCAATTGGCTGTGACCTAAATGTGAAATCAGCAGTAGAACGAGTTAGGCGTTTGAAGCAATTATCTAATGATAAGCCCCTGACGTTTTTGTGTTCTTCTCTGTCGAACATTGCCCAATATGCCTGTGTCAGTGACCCAGCTTACCGCCTTATGAAGCGTTTGATTCCGGGACCTTATACTTTTTTGCTACCTGCAACAAAATTAGTGCCTCGCTTGGTAATGAACCCCAAGCGCAAAACGAGCGGCATTCGTGTCCCAAATCATGCTGTGTGCCATGCATTAGTCGAAGCCTTGGGAAATCCGATTATTTCCACTTCGGCTCATTTACCTGGGCAAGACGAAACGACGCTGGAGGCAATTGAACAGGCGCAGCTCTTTGATGAGTTTGATAGTTTGGTTGACATTATTGTGGATGACGGTTCTGAACCGCAAACACAAGTCTCAACAATTCTCGACATGACAAGCTCCGAACCTGTCATGGTGCGTCAAGGTTTGGGTTGGGAAGCGGCAACAACTTGGATGTCGCCTGTTAACCAATAAAAGGTTTCTCGGCTAGGACGTGGCAGAGTGAAATAATCACACAATTCATTCTGCCATTCTAAGAGTGAAGCCACAGTCTACAAGGGCAAGGTGGCAGATTACGGATGGGAGTTTTTAATGCACCCAGTTTGTTGATTGTCTACTAAATGTCTTTAAGTTGGTGCTGTTGGTTTTAGGGTTGCAAAAGCTATAACGCTTATACAGCAAGGTTTTTTCACGATATCTTATTTAACTCGCTTAGGTATCAATAAGCTGAAGGCAGTCAATCTAGAGTAGTGACACAACATTGATTCAATCGTTCAGGGTAGCCGTTTACAGTCGAAATGTAGAGAACAGGACAAGCAAAGCTTTGTAGATGACACCTACAACCGCTTTAACTCAAGTTCTCTGCAGGCAACGAACACAATTTTTTTTGGGGCAATACCATGAACGTTAAAACTGCGACATCTCTCAATCAAACTTCTCAGAACTATGTTAATGCTCCGGAAAGTGTACAAACTGAGTCGTCTCTCAATAAACTATTACTAGAAGAACTGCAAGCGCAAATTGGTGTTGGCTCTAGCCGTGTGCAAGGTGTTGCCGATCGCATTGCTACTGAGGTAGAACGAATTTGTCACAAAAGCGATCGCATTCAATCTTCTGGTGATGTCGGTTCTTGGCAGCTAACTTTAGCTCGTCATCGCATCTCCAAGTGCTTGCGCTACCATCAACTGGGTTCCAAGCAAGGTCGTGTTGAGCTGCACAGCAACCTCAGTGTGATGATTTATCGTCACATTGCCCCAGCACACGCTCAGTTGAGTTTTGCGGCTCGTTACAACTTAATTGAAGATTTTCTCCAAGACTTCTACGCCGAGTCTCTCAAAGCCTTTCGTCGTGAAAATGACGTGCCTGCTGACTACACTCCCCGTAGCCAAGTTGAACTCGCTGAATACATGGCTTTCACTGAGCAATATGCCAAGCGCCGCATTACTTTACCTAATCGTAATAGCCAACAGTTAATTGTCTTGAGAGTACAAAGTTTTGCCAAGAGACAACCCAGCGAAACTCCCTTAGATATTGAGCAGGCAGTTGAGTTTGCTAAAGGCGAAGATGCAATTGAGCATAGCCGCTCTCCTGCCATGCAGCAAGTGCGCTCTCGCTTAGTTGCACAGTCAAATGATCCGAGTGAAGCTGTCTTGCGCGATCGCGTTGTCGCTGAACTTGTACAATACCTAGAAGCCCAAGGTCATGCCGACTGTGCAGATTACCTAATCTTAAAAATGCAAGACCTCGCTGCGCCAGATATCGACAATATCCTCGGACTAACACCCCGACAACGTGACTATCTGCAACAGCGTTTCAAGTATCATGTTGAGAAGTTTTCTCGCTCTTCTCATTGGAAACTTGTTCATCAGTGGTTAGGTGCAGACCTTGACCAAAAGCTGGGAATGACTTCTGATCAGTGGGAAGTGTTTGTTGGACAACTTGACGAAGCTCAACAACAATTGCTAGCTCTCAAGCAAGCACATAAAAGTGACCCAGAAATCTCCAAAGCCATTGGTTACACACCAAAACAGGTACAAAAGCGCTGGACTCATGTTTTAGATATTGCTTGGAAAGTTCGCAACTCAGATGCTGTAAGTGAAGCAGTATGAGGCGCACAGTATGTCAGAGTTGAAAGTTGGCAATAAGCAACGCCGTGACTTTTAACTCTACAAACTCTTGATGCTCTCAAAATCTCTACAGTGGCATAAATATAAAGTCCTCTATGTTTAAACCTTTTAACCGTCCTAATCGACTAACTTTTGCTAAGGTAAAGTTAACAATTAGAAATCATTTCCCGGTGCTCGCGGTTGAAGGTAGCATCGATATCAACACATACTCTTTATAGATAGAAGGCAATTATGGCAGTTAACATTGAAGCTACTACTTCATCATCAGTAGCTGCACAAAATCAACAAGCACTCAGGCAAGTCTTCTCAACCATTGGATCTGAGAGTTGCCCATATTTTTACAACTTTCATATGCATACAAATTGCTCTGATGGGCAGCTCAAACCAGAGGTGTTAATTGAGCAAGCTGTAAAGATTGGGCTCAAGGGTTTTGCAATTACCGATCATCATACGGTAGAGGGTTACAAAGTTGCTCAAAATTGGTTAGATAACTGGCAGCAGCAAGCGCCTGAAATACCTCACCTCTGGACGGGGGTAGAAATTACTTCTGAGCTTTTGGGTGTGGAAGTTCACATTCTCGGCTATGCTTTTAATCCAGAACATCCAGCGATTAAGCCTTATCTTAGGGGTAAAGCGCCTCGCTATAGTGCAGCTCAAGCTGGGGCGGTAATTGAGGTTTTGCATCAGGCAGGTGGCGTGGCTGTTTTGGCGCATCCTGTACGTTATCGACGTTCTGCTGAGGATTTGATTGCTAGTGCTGCTGATTTGGGTATTGATGGCGTAGAAGCTTATTATGCTTATAATAACCCAGAAGTTTGGCAGCCCAGCCCCAAACAAACTGAGCGGGTTAAGCAGTTGAGTGCTACTTATAATTTGCTGAATACCTGTGGCACAGATACTCATGGTTTAAACTTATTACGCCGTGTTTAAGAAAGTGGTTTATTGACATTTGAGAGAATTAAAAACGGTCGCTGCTTTTTTTTGGGCTTGCTCTCCAATTGCTGTTACCACAACTAGACGTTGATGGTCATCGAGGCTACGGCGCACACTATATTTAATTGCAGGTACACTATTGGGTTTGTTGGCAAAAGTTTGTCGTCCTTCTTGAATGAGCACGGGAATAGCTTCGCCACAAAATAGTTTATTTTCCGAGCGAGATGATGTTGCTTGAAATCCATTATCTGACTGGTAAGAAAATGACAAACCAGAGAAGGAAAATGCCGGATTAAAGTTTTGTGGTGGGTTATCTTTGCTTTCGCGGTCTGGGGGAGTTTTGGCGATAATTAATTCAACAACTGGGGGACGATCACTAGAATATGGTATCGCCCCAGGCTGATTATTAAGAGAATTTTTACTAGTGACGACAGCAATAGTGGCGCCGCCCAAAGTAAGACCAAATGCACCTTGAGAACCACCAGGAATCTTAAACTTCATTAAGTTTTGAGCGATCGCTTCTGCTCGTTGCGGTGCAAAAGCATTCCTAACCATTTTATAACCCAACCCTGCCACGCCTGTGATTACTAATAATACAGCACCAGAAGCGATCGCGATTCCTTCCCAAATACTGACGGGATATTGAGTTATTGGCTGATTTGTTTCGTTAATACTAACTGGCTCTGGAGTTATTGGTTGATTTGTGTCATTCATGTAGCTAAAATTAAATGTGGTACTAACTTAAGTCAACTCCCAAAAAGCGATCCAAAAATCTCGTCCGCCAGATAAAACGCAAAATTAAGCACCACTCTATTGCCACCAAACCAATAAACAAATAACTCATCAAACTGAGGGAAGATAGCTCAAAAAAGTTGCGTAATGGTGGAACAAGAACAACTATTATATAAACTCCTAATAGTAGCAAGGAAGTTTGAGTATATCGCCAGTCGCCACTGAGTGGTTCACCGCCAACCCAAGCTCTAGTTGGTGGCTTAAGAAACGGAATTAAGCACAATTCGCACATCACAAAAATGGCAACTAAAGCGCTGCGAGGTACGGAATAATCGACTTGAGCAATGCCCATGCCTGGTGGCAAATCTAGCACTGCTACAACTAGATAAAATAAATAAACTAGCAACGAAACCATCGTTAAAGATAGCGTCGCTGGCACAACGAAATGTAGCAGGGAACGTACCAAACTATAGCGAAGTTTTGCTCCTGGTTTTGCCCAGATAGGAATACACATAGTTGGTAAACCCACGCCAATTAGGGAGATAAAGGCACTTTGTTTATTTTCTAAGGGAAAACTATCGGTAACGATCGCTGTGGCAAAAATTAGTAAGGTGACGCAAGCGGTTCTGACCATAAACAGTTTCATTAAGTCTAAAATACCGTTGCGGATACGCTGTCCTTCGGAAAAGGTATGAGGTAGTGCCCCAAAGGAATCTTTCAGCAATACGATGTCAGCGACGGCACGGGTGGCTTTGCTGCCGCTTTCCATTGCGATCGCTAAATTAGCCTGTTTCAGTGACAATACGTCATTAACTCCATCTCCAATCATCGCCACATAGTTGCCTTGTTGCCGCAAACTTTGCACGAGTTTGGCTTTTTGCTCTGGAGTGATCCGACCAAAAATTGTACTATTTTGAGCGGCTTGGGCAAACTGTGCCTGATCCATTTGTGCTAATTCTTGCCCAGAAACAACTTGAATTTCTGTGCCTAACCCGGCTTGCTTTGCCAGGGATGCTACTGTTTGCGGGTTGTCTCCAGAAATGACTTTGATGGCAATTCCAGCTTGGGCAAACCCATCTAGGGTTTCCTTGGCTTCTGGGCGCAATTGGTCGCTAAACCTCAAAATGCCTAAAATCTCAATATTAGGAGGTAGTTGAGGCTGTCCAGCTTGGTCATGTAAGGCTTCTAGATGGGGACTGTAGACAAATGCAACTACCCGTAGTCCTTGCTCGGTTCCGGTTTTGATATATTCGCTGATTGGGTCGCTTAGGGATAGATTATTGATTAAGATTTCTGGTGCGCCCAACAGGTAAACTCCTGCTTTTAGGTTGATACTTTGAACGCTATCAAAAGCCAAGGCGCTCCATTTGCGGGCAGAGGAGAAGGGGACTTGTGCTTTGAGGGGATATGGTTGCCCTGGGTAGAGTTTGGCGATCGCTTCGTTGGTTTTGTTGCCTGCTGTGGTGCTGGCGGCATAGTCGCTTAATAAGCTTTGCAGTTGACTTGAGCTAATCTTGTTTGGGTAGAGGTCTTGTAGTTGAATTTGGTTGCTGGTGAGTGTGCCGGTCTTGTCCAAGCAGAGAATATTGACGTTGCTCAATGATTCTACGGCGTTTGCTTGCTGAATTAAGACATCCTGCCCCAACATCCTCACGGCACCGAGTCCATAAGCTAGGGTAATTGCCAGTAGTAGTCCAGCAGGCACTAATCCGGCAATAACGGCTGATCTTTGGGCGACATCGGTGATCGAGTAGTCTTTGCTGAGGAAGCTGATGCCGACTAAAATCCAGAGAAAGCAGGCAATGAGCATGAAGATGCGGATCACCAGGTTGATTTCTTTTTGAATTGGGGTTAAGACTTGACGAAAGGTGCGTGCTCCTGTCATCAGTTGATAAGCAACCGTGTGAATTCCCACTTTTTGGGCTTCGTAGCAGGCGGTGCCGCTGACACAGAAGCTGCCAGAGTATACTTTGTCTCCGGCTTGTTTGGCAATCAGGTCAGATTCTCCAGTTAGCAGAGATTCATCTACTTCTATTTGACCATTACCAACAATGATGCCATCGACTACGATTTGGTCACCAGGCTCAACTTGTAAAATGTCATCTAGAACAATGCCGCTGGGGTCGATGTGGTGCTCTTGACTGTGGCGAATGACTGTGGCAGTAGGTCGATGTAGTAAGGCAATTTCGTCGAGTTTTTGCTTTGCCCAAATTTCTTGGTAGATGTTGATTAAGACACCGCCAAAAATAATCACTACGACTAAAATGGCATCGCCAATTCTTCCTAGCAACAGCATGACAATACCAATGCCTGCAAAAACGGCGTTGATGAAGTTGAAAAGGTTTTCTTGGAGAATTTGGCGGTAAGAACGGCTAGTTTCTAGTTTGGCATCGTTACCTTGTCCGGCGACTAGGCGATCGCGAACTTGTTGCTCTGTCAGTCCCGCTAAATCAGGATGCTGCTTGATCTTTTCCCCACTGCTCATGAGTTCGTTATGCTGTTACTTATTTGCAAAGATACAACCTCTTTCATCTTGAATTACGGCATTGCTCTATTTGTAGTTAAGGAGCAAAAGAGTTGTCTCTTTACTTTTGTGCCGTCTGTTGGTCGTTCGCTTCCATCTTTAGGGAGTTCTCCTTAATTTTTGGGAATTACCGTCTTTGATGCCAATTAATGAGAATAGCAACATTTTAAGTTTAATTTCTGGAAATAAAAAAACAATTCATGATGAATTACGAACAAAGCATAACTCCTAAAGGCAGCATCATGGTAGTTGATGATACTGTAGCTAATTTACGGCTCTTAGTTAATCTCTTAACTGAAAATGGCTACAAGGTTCGCGCGGCATCAAATGGAAAACTGGCTGTTACAAGTGTTCAACTATCTGCACCAGATTTAATTTTACTAGATATTTTGATGCCAGAGCTAAATGGTTATGAAGTCTGCCGACAATTGAAAGCAGATGTCAAAACTAAGGACATCCCGATCATTTTTCTGAGCGCCATCAATGATGTGTTTGATAAAGTCCAAGCTTTTGAAGTTGGTGGAATTGATTATATTACTAAACCGTTTCAAATTGAGGAGGTTTTGTTACGTGTCAATATTCATTTAGAAAATCGTTCTCTCCAGAAAACTCTTCAAGAAAAAAATGATGTTTTGGCAAAAACTTTGATCGAGTTAACAGCGGCTCAAAATCATTTAATTCAATCTGAAAAAATGGCAGCTCTGGGTCAATTAGTCGCCGGAGTTGCCCATGAAGTCAATACACCTTTAGGAGCAATTCAAGCTTCATCTAGTAATATTAGCAAGGCTTTGGAAGGTTCTTTAAACAATCTTCCTAAAGTGTTTCAAGTCTTATCACCAGAGCAGCAATCGGAATTTTTTGCTTTATTAGAACAGTCTTCTAAATCTAAAAAACAAATTATTTCTAAAGAAAAACGACAACTCAAGCAGGGTTTGATCTCTCAGTTACAAAATCATCAAATTTCTGAAAAAGCCAGAGGAATTGCTGATACTTTAATCGACATAGGTATTTCTGAAAATATCGAAAATTATTTATTGTTATTAAATGATGCTAACGTTGAACTTATTTTGCAACTCATTTATGATCTTACTCGCTTGAAAAGCAATAATTTAAATATTACCAATGCTGTTGATAAAGCTGCAAAAGTTGTTTTTGCTTTAAGAAAATATGCCCATTATGACCATAGTGGAAAAAAGGTAACATCTCAAATCATTGATGGCATTGAAACTGTTTTGGAACTTTATCATAATCAATTAAAACAAGGTATAGAGGTGATTCGAGACTATGCAGAGATTCCCAAAATTTTTTGTTATCCTGATGAGTTAAATCAAGTATGGACAAATTTGATTCATAATGCTGTCCAGGCGATGGATAATCAAGGTATATTAGAAATTAAGGTTTATTTAGACTTAATTGAGTTTAAAAATTCACTGATTAAAACGCCGTCAGTAGTTGTTAGTATTACTGATAATGGCACAGGAATTTTACCGGAAATACAATCGCGTATTTTTGAACCATTTTTTACAACTAAGATTTCTGGACAAGGCAGTGGTTTAGGTTTGGATATCAGCAAAAAAATTGTTGAAAAGCATCAGGGAGAAATCCATGTAGAAAGTCAACCTGGAAAAACGAGTTTTAAAGTTTGCTTGCCTAAAGAAAGCGTGGAAAGCTAAATAATTTAGCAAGGAGATATTGAAATTGGCTATTGCTGATAATTTTGATTAGCGATTATTTTATTTGAGCTGGGCAAAATTAAACTTATACAGTCAGTTAAACTATATTTTATCATAATTCAGGTTGATTATAGTTAAAATTATATTATAAATACAACTATAAGTTGACAATTAATACTTTTAATATGTCGGGAGAAAGTGATTAATGATTACACGAGCTATTGTCTGTGTTGATGATGAATTGATTGTTCTAGACAGCTTAAAAGAGCAACTAAAGCGACGTTTTGGCGACAAGTACTATATTGAAGTGGCAGAAAGTGGAGAAGAGGCACTCTTAGTTGTTGAAGAGTTGCAAAAAGAAGGAATTGAAATTCCTCTAATTATTTCTGATCAAATTATGCCTAGGATGCAAGGTGATGAACTTCTGATTAAAATTCATGCTCAATATCCTAAAATGTTGAAGATTCTTTTAACTGGACAAGCAAGTAGAGAAGCTGTTGTTAATGCTGTTAATAGTGCTAATCTTTATCGTTATGTACCCAAGCCTTGGGATGAAGCTGATCTTAGTTTAACTGTTACAGAAGCCTTGCGGAGTTATCTACAAGACCAACAATTAGAAGAGAAAAACGAAGCCTTACAAAAACTTAATGAGAAACTAGAAAAGCTCAATGCTTCCTTGGAAGATAAAGTTAATGAGCGGACGGCAAGATTAGCAAAAGCTGAAGCCGAAATGCAAGGTATTTTTACAGCAATGACTGAGTTAATTTTTGTCTTTGATAGGCAAGGCAGATTTATAAAGATTGCTTCTAATAATCCAACGTTGCTACCTTACTCTAGTGATTTGTTGATTGGCAAAACTCTGCATGAAGTATATGAATTAAATCAAGCAAATACTTTTTTAGAATATATTAAGCAAGCCCTGATTATTCAAGAAACGATGAGTGTTGAGTATAGTTTAGTCATTAACAATCAACAATTTTGGTGTGCCGCTAATATTACGCCAATTTCTGCTGATTCAGTCATTTGGGTGATTCGTGATATGACTAAGCGTAAATTTTTAGAGGATAAATTGCGGAGTTCAGAAGAAAAAATCAGAGCAATTTTTGAAGCAATGACTGACATTGTATTAGTTATTGATGAGCAAGGCGCAATTGAAGTAGCACCAACAAATCCAGGACGTTTTTATAAATCAGAATATGACTTAATTAATTTGACAATTGAACAGTTTTTTATGGAAGAAAGAGGTGAGTTTTGGTTTGACAAAGCTCGACAAGCTTTGGAGCTACAGGAAGCACTAAACTTTGATTACAGTTTGCCTTTTGGAAACCAAGAAATCTGGTTTTCAACAAGTATTTCTGCTTTACCTAATAAATCTGTTGTTTGGGTAGCTCGTGACATTAGTGTTCGCAAGCTTGCTGAGGCTGCAATGCAAGAGGCAAAAGAAGCGGCTATTGCTGCAAATCTTGCCAAAAGTACGTTTCTTGCCAATATGAGTCATGAACTTCGCTCTCCTCTCAATATTATTTTGGGTTTTTCTCAACTAATGACTCGCAGCAAAAGTTTAAATGTTGAAAATCAGGAAAATATTGGCAGGATTATTCGTAGCGGAGAACATTTACTGGAATTAATCAATAATGTTCTAGATTTATCAAAAATTGAAGCAGGACGTACTACTCTTGATCTGATTAATTTTAATATTCATCAACTATTAGATGACTTGGAAGAAATGTTTCAAGTTAATGCTAACGAGAAATCTTTAAAGTTAGTGTTTTCTCGAAGTATTGATGTCCCTCAATATATTTGCACTGATCAACTTAAATTACGACAAGTTTTGATAAATCTCATTAATAATTCTCTTAAATTCACTCAAAATGGCACAATACTGGTGCGAGTTAGTGTCTTAATACCTCCTACTAAATCAAAAGATTCAGAAAATAATCAGAAAAACTTGCTGTCTCTTGGATTTGAAGTTGAAGACACAGGAATTGGTATTGCTAGTGATGAATTGGAGTCAATTTTTGAAGCATTTACTCAATCTCAAACTAGTAGAAACTGTGCAGAAGGTACGGGTTTGGGTTTATCAATTAGCCGAAAATTTGTCGAATTGATGGAAGGAAATATCACTGCTAGTAGTCAAATTGGTCGCGGTTCTATTTTTAAATTTGACATAAAAGTTAGTACTGTTAATGCTACGGATATTGAAAACCAAAAACCGACTCGCCGCGTTATTGCCTTAGAGCCCAATCAACCCCGTTATCGTATTTTAGTTGTAGATGATAAATGGAGCAATCGTCAATTATTATTGAGATTATTGAGTCCTATTGGCTTTGAGGTACAAGAAGCTAGTAATGGCAAAGAAGCAATTGAAATGTGGGAAAGTTTTGAACCTCATTTGATTTGGATGGATATGCGGATGCCGCTTATGGATGGCTATGAAGCGACACGATATATTAAAAGTCAGTTAAAAGGTCAAGCTACTGCCATACTAGCTCTTACAGCAAGTACATTAGAAGTAGAACGATCAATTATTTTATCCACTGGTTGTGATGATTTTGTGAGAAAGCCGTTTCGGGAAGAAATTATCTTTGACAAAATGGCTGAATATTTAGCGGTACGATATGTCTATGAAGAGATAGCTTCCACGACAACTGAAAAAGTGGTGAACACAGGTTTATCTTTACAAGAAGTTCTTGCTAGTATGCCGTTGTTATGGGTTGAGCAATTATATGAAGCCGCTAATATAATTGATGATGAACAAATTTTAGAGTTGCTTCAACAACTAGAACCAAATCAAGCTTTTTTTAAACAAACATTAACGAATTGGATTAACAGCTTCCGTTGTGATAAGATTATCGACTTAATTGAGTTGTACCGACAAGAAAGGTGTGAAACTCACTAAACTAATTATAAAAAATGATTGCACAAAAAGAAAATCTTTTAATTATTGACGATACTCTAGAAAGCTTACAACTTTTGGCTAATACCTTATCTGAGCAAGGATATAAAGTTAGAGGTGCAGCCAAAGCTCAAATGGCTATTAAAACAGCAAAATTATCACCTCCTGATTTAATTTTACTTGATATTAAGATGCCAGAAATGGATGGCTATGAAGTTTGTGAGCGATTGAAATCAACTCAAGAAACTTGTGATATTCCCATCATTTTTATTAGTGCTTTAGATGAAGTGATGGATAAAGTTCGAGCTTTTAGTGTGGGAGGAGTAGACTACATTACTAAGCCATTCCAAATTGAAGAAGTTTTGGCAAGAATTGAGCATCAACTGACGATTAAAAGACTATCTAAAGAAATTAATAAAAAAAATGAACAGCTACAACAAGAAATTCAAGATCGTCGCAAGGCGGAAGCTCAAGCGGAAGCTGCTAACAAAGCTAAAAGCGAATTTTTAGCTAATATTAGTCATGAACTTCGTACGCCTCTCAATGCCATCTTGGGTTTTGCTCAAGTCATGAACCGTGAACCACAAGTAAGTAATGAACAGCGAGAATATCTAGAAATTATTAATCGCAATGGAGAGAACTTACTAGAATTAATTAATGATATTTTGGACTTATCTAAAATAGAAGCAGGGTTAACTAGCATTAACGAGAGAAGTTTTGATCTTTATCGGTTGCTAGATAATCTTGAGGAGCTTTTCCAAATTCAAGCAGAACAAAAAGATTTAGAAATCATTTTTATTATTGAAACTAATGTTCCTCAATATGTCAAAGCAGATGATCAAAAATTACGAGGTTGCTTAATTAATTTAATCTCAAATGCGATTAAGTTTACTTCATATGGACGCATTATTATTACTGTTCAAAAAATAGTAGATTCAACAACTCATCTTCAGTTTTCAGTAAGCGATACTGGTCCAGGAATTGCGCCTGAAGAAATTGGTAACTTATTTAATGCCTTTGTCCAAACTTCAGCAGGCATTAAAGCGGCTGAAGGAACAGGTTTAGGTTTAGCAATTAGCCAAAAATTCGCTCAAATATTAGGAGGAGAAATTACAGTAGAAAGTGTTTTTGGTGAAGGTGCAACTTTTCATCTAACTATTCAACTCTTAGAAGCAAATTTGTTAGACATAACAATGCCGCCGCGTCAGAGAGTTGTTAGTTTAGAACCTGGTCAAAAACCTTATCGAATCTTGGTAGTTGATGATACCAAAACTAACCGTTTTTTACTAATTAAATTACTTGAGCCCTTCGGTTTTGAATTACGTGAAGCCTCAAACGGTGCGGAAGCAGTGACTATTTGGCAAAGTTGGCAACCACACCTGATTTGGCTTGATACAAGAATGCCTGTGATGAGCGGTTTAGAAGCCACACAAGAGATTAGAGCTTTAGAAAAACAAAGAGATCCAGAAGAGACTGAACAAAAGACAATTATTATTGCTTTGACTGCTAGCATATTTGAAGAAAGGCGGGGGGAGGTATTAGCTGCCGGCTCAAATGATTTGGTTCGTAAACCTTTTAAGGAAGAAATAATTTTTGAAAAAATCCAGCAACACCTTGGAGTGTTATATTATTATGAAGATTTGCCTCAACCGACAACTTTACCTCGAAAAGTTAATTGGCTTGGGCAACCAGATTCATTTTTCCTAGAAGCTTTGTCAGGGATGCCTATAGGTTGGGTTAGTGAGTTATCTGAAGCTGCCAATAGGGTGCGGGAAGAATCGGTTTTTGAATTAGTAGAACAAATTCCCGAAACATCTGCAACTTTGGCTAAAGCTTTAAGAGGTTTGGCTAATGATTTTCGTCTTGATGAGATAGTTCGTTTGACTCAAGCAGCATTAAAATTAGGGCAATCTTCTAATCTAACTAACGATTGAATAATCATTATATAAAATGAGTACTTCTAAACATAACATTTTAGTGGTTGATGATAAGCCAAGTAATCTACATTTTTTTTCAAAGATATTAACAGAGAAAGGATACAAAGTTAGACGAGCTATTTCTGGTCAGCTAGCCTTAAACGCAGCCTCAGACGCACCTCCAGATCTAATTTTGCTGGATATTATTATGCCTTACATGGATGGCTATGAAGTTTGCCGTCGCTTAAAAGCTATTCCAGAAACCCGTGATATTCCTGTAATTTTTTTGAGTGCTCTTAATGAAGCTTTTGATAAAGTAAAAGCTTTTGCTGTGGGAGGAATAGATTATGTTACCAAGCCATTTCAGGTTGAAGAAGTACTAGCTCGTATCGAAATTCAATTAACTGTACAACAGCTATCTAAACTATTAAAACATCAAAATACTCAGTTAAAACAAGAAATAAATTATCGTCAACAAACAGAAGAAAAACTACTACATAAATCTCAAGATTTAGCTGAGTTCAGCTATCATCTTAAACAACTTCATCGTTTAAATACAACTTCTTATAATAACTTTGAAGAATTATTTACTGACTATATCCAAACTGGATGTAATATCTTTGGTTTTCCTACTGGAATTATCAGTGAAATAGTTAACTCAACTTATAAAATCTGTGCAGTAGAATCGTGCTTTGATTTTTTAGTACCTGGTACGATTTTTAATCTCAATGATACCTGTTGTGCAGAAGTAATTGACAGTAGAAAAACAGTTGCTCATGCCCAAATTAATAAAATTATTCCTACTTTATCTCCTACCGTTTATTGGAAGCCAAAATCATATTTTGGCACTCCCATTATTGTTAATGGGAGCATTTATGGCACTCTCAGTTTTTCCTCAACTAAAGACAGACTAAAAAGTTCCACCTCTCAAGAACAAGAACTTATCGAGTTGATGGCTCAAGACTTGGGCAGACTGATCAGCAATTATCAAATTCAACTCAAACGCCAGCAAGCAGAAAAACAATTAGTACTATTAAAACGAGCAATTGCTGCTTCTAATAACGGAATTATCATCAGTAATGCCCAAGAAATAGATCATCCCATCGTTTATGTTAATTCTGGATTTGAGAAAATTACTGGCTATTCAGAAGCGGAAGTTTTAGGAAGAAACTGTGATTTTTTGCACAAAGATGATGTAGAACAACCAGGACTTAAAGAATTAAGACGTGCAACTACTGAAGGTAGAGAATGTCAAGTTATTTTACGCAACTATCGTAAAGATGGTACGCTATTTTGGAATGAATTTAGCCTGACTCCAGTTCAGGATGAAATTGGGCAAATAACCCATTTTATTGGTGTGCAAACTGATATTACCAAACGCAAACAGACAGAACTAGAAATTGAGACAAAAAATGCTACTTTGAAGCAACAAATGCTGCGTAAGTTGTTACTTACTCAAATCACTCAAGAAATTCGTTCTAGCTTAGAACCGGAACAAATTTTTCAAACTGCGGCAGCAGAAATCTGTAAAGCTTTAGATACAAATTATGCAATTATCCATACATATATTGAGCATCCTATCCCTAAAATTTGCTTTGCTAATGAGTACAAACAAGAGGGTTTCAATTCAATTAAAGATATCAACATTCCTATAGTAAACAATCCTCATGCGGAGATGCTACTATCTCAAGATCAAGCGATCGCTTCTGATGACGTTTATAAGGAACCTCTACTAAAACCCGTTATTTATTTGTGTCATCAAATTGGTTTAAAATCAATGCTAGCCGTCCGCACTTCATATCATGGCAAACCAAATGGGCTGATTTGTGTTCATCAATATGACCAATACAGACATTGGGATGATGATGAAATTGAACTAATTGAATCAGTAGCAGCACAAGTTGGAATAGCAATTGCCCAAGCCAATCTTTTGGAACAGGAAAGACAACAAAATCAGCAATTACAAGAAGAAATATTCAACCGTCAACAAGTAGAAAATGCCTTATTACAAAGTGAAGAACGTTGGCAAATCCTCGTCAAAGGTAATAATGATGCGATTTGGGATTTGAATATTGAAACCGGGGAAATTACCTTCACACGACGTTGGGCAGAAATGCTTGGTTATCAAGAAGATGAAATCAAAAATAATAACGACGAATGGTTAGAGTGTATCCATCCAGATGATTTTGAATTGGTAGTAGCGCGCAATCAAGATTACCTTGATCAGAAAATTCCTAGATACTCGATAGAATATCGCCTGCGGACGAAAGATGGCAGCTATAAATGGATTTTAGCTCGTGCACAAGCTGTCTGGAATGAACAAGGAAAAGCCATTCGTATGGTAGGTGCTAATACCGATATTACCGAACGCAAGCTAGTAGAAGAAAAATTGAGAGACAGCCAACAAAAGCTCTCATTTCTTGTTCAAAGTGCGCCTTTAGCAGTAATTGAACGGAATCTCAAAGGAGAAGTTGTTACTTGGAATCAAGCAGCAGAAAACATTTTTGGCTACAGTGCAACAGAAGCGATAGGCAAAATTGGGGTTGAACTCCTGGTTCCTCAAGATATTATAACGGTAATTTATGAAATTATTAAATCAGTTGAAACACAAAAAAAGAACAGAAATAATATTAATGAAAATCTGACGAAATCGGGCAATATTATTATTTGTGAATGGTACGATACACCGTTACTAAATGAACAAAGTTCTGTGATTGGCATAGTATCGATTGCGATGGATATTACCAAACGCATACAGGCAGAAACTGCATTAAAAGAAGCTAAACAAGCTGCGGAGATGGCAAGTCGTGCTAAAAGTGATTTCCTGTCTTCAATGAGCCATGAATTACGCACTCCCCTCAACGCCATATTAGGCTTTAGTCAATTGCTGAATCGTGACGATTCTTTAAACATACAACAACGAGAAAATTTAGGTATTATCAATCGCAGTGGTGAGCATTTATTAGCTTTGATAAATGATATTTTGTCAATGTCCAAAATCGAAGCTGGTCAAATTACTTTAAAAGAAAATAGCTTCGATTTGTATTGGCTTCTTGACTCAATCCAAGAAATGCTAAAACTAAAAGCTCAGGTAAAAGGTTTGGAATTGAGCTTTGAACGTCATATAAATATTCCTCAATATGTCAAAACTGATGAAAGCAAACTGCGTCAAGTTCTAATTAACTTACTGGGAAATGCCATTAAATTTACCCAAAAAGGACGTGTGCTATTGCGTGTTTTGTCGGTTAGTAATGCTTCCTCCTCCTTAAGTAATAACGGCAGCGACAAAGATTTAAATAACCAGAAAATGACCATCAAATTTGAAGTTGAGGACACAGGGCAAGGCATTGCTGCCGAAGAACTTAGCAGCCTGTTTACTCCTTTTGTACAAACTCAAACTGGGCGTCAGTCAATGGAAGGAACAGGCTTAGGTTTACCGATAAGCCGTCAGTTCGTTAATTTGATGGGAGGCGATATTGTTGTTACTAGTACTTTTAATCAAGGATCGATTTTTACTTTTGATATCAAAGTTACCAGATGTTCATCTACGCTCATAGTAACAACCAAGCCACAAATGAAACAAGTAATTGGCTTGGAAGAAAATCAACCCATATATCGTATTTTAGTTGTAGAAGATTCTACTGTAAATCGCCTTTTATTAGTTAAACTTTTACGTCCTCTGGGATTTGAAATCAAAGAAGCGGCAAATGGAGAAGAAGCAATTGCTTTGTGGCAAACTTGGCAACCCCATCTAATTTGGATGGATATTCAAATGCCTATAATCGACGGTTACCAGGCAACTAAAGCCATTAAAGAAATGGCAGTTGGTCACTGCCATACTGTGATCATTGCTCTAACCGCTAGTGCCTTTGAAGAGCAGCGAGAAGCGATTTTAAAAGCAGGCTGTGACGACTTTGTGCGTAAACCTTTTCGGACAGATATATTATTAGAAAAGATGGCACTTCATTTAGGAGTACGTTATATCTATGAACAACCAAAATTACCAGAGTTACCACCACCTCTAAAAAAACTTCAACCAGAATCTCTTAATGTAATGCCAAGAGAATGGGTAGCAAGCATACATCAATTAGCCGAAGCTTGTCAAGATGAAGATATTTTGGCACTTATTGAGCAAATTCCTGAAGAATATACTGATATAAAATTAGCTTTAACTGATTTAGTCGATAATTTTAGGCTAGATGTAATTTTTGATTTAAGTGAAAGGCTTACAATCAAAAGTGAAAATTAGATGATGTTATCTTAAAAACAGGTTGCGATGACTTGATGTGTAAACCATTTCCAGAAAACTTATCGTTTGAAAAAATTGCAGATCACTTAGGAGTACGCTATCTATATAAAACAGACCAATCTCTTCCACAAATTGAACCATTACCACTTTATTTAACAAAACAAGTCCTAAACCTGATGCCCAAAGAGTGGATACAGCAGTTATATCAAGCTGCACTAGCAATGGATGATCAACTTATTACTAAACTCATTCAAGATATTTTTGAAACTCAAAAAGCCCTCAGCAGTCTTTTAATGAATTTAGTTAATAACTTTCGTCTAGATATAATTATCGATTGTGTTGATCATGACTAAAATTTAACTCCAGGCAATTGCCGATGAATAGCCCTAAACTTCCAGCAGAAAAAGGTAACATTCTTATTGTCGATGATACACCAGATAACTTACGGTTGTTGTCTACAATACTCCAGTCTCACGGATATCAAGTCAGAACCGCAATCAGTGGGCAAATGGCATTAAAAGGGGCAAACATCATTCCCCCTGATTTAATTTTGCTAGATATTAATATGCCAGCAATGAATGGCTATGAAGTTTGTGCTGAGTTAAAAAAACGCTCAAAAACTGCTGAAATTCCAGTTATTTTTATTAGCGCTTTAGATCAAATTTTTGACAAAATCAAAGCTTTTCAAGTAGGTGGCGTAGATTACATTACTAAACCTTTTCAGATTGAAGAAGTAATAGTTAGGATTGAAAATCAACTCAACCAACAGCGGCTTTCACGGCAACTTAAAGATCAAAACAACCGACTTGCTGCGGAAATTGCTGTGCGTCAACGTGCTGAAGAAGAACTCTTTTTTCTTCTTTCTACTACTCAAGCAATTGCTGAAGCTGCGGATTTTTCCTCAGCTTTGTCGATTATTCTCCGTTCTTGCTGTGAAATAATTAATTGGGATTTGGGAGAAGCTTGGATTCCCAATCGTGATGGTACGCTTAAATATGCTCAAACTTGGTACGGTACTGATTCAGATTTAAAAGAATTTGTTCAACAAAATACAGCAATTGCACCCAATGTTGGACTGCCAGGACGCACTTGGAGATCTCAACAAACCGAATGGATAGAAGATGTTTCTCTTGAGACAGCACCAGTTTTTTTAAGGGCTCAATCGGCAGCAAAGCTAGGATTAAAAGCTAGCTTTTCTGTACCTATCTTAGCAAATGATCTAGTTATATTGGTGTTGATTTTCTTTAATAAAACAGCAATCTCATATCAAAAGCACTTAGTTGAATTAGTCAATGTAGCAACAATTCAATTAAGCTCCTTAATCCAACGCAAACAAACAGAAGACGCTCTCAGAATTGCCGAAGAAAAATACCATAGTATTGTTGAAAATGCAGTTGAAGGAATTTTTCAAGCCACACCTTCTGGACGCTATCTAAGCGTGAATTCTGCCTTAACTAGAATTTTGGGTTACGAATCCCCAGAAGATTTAATTAATAATATTGCAGATATTTCTCAACAACTTTATGTTGATTTTCAACAGCGCCAAAAACTTATTGAAATATTAAAATCTGACAATAAAGTTAAAGGATTTGAATCCTTAGTTTACTGCAAAAATGGTCGAGCAATTTGGATTTCTGAAAATACCCGCGCCGTGCGCGATTCCGAAGGAAACATCCTTTACTATGAAGGCACAGTTTCTGACATTACAGAGCGTAAAGCAATTCAAGAAGCTCTAAAATATCAACAAAAAGAAACAGAAAAAGTCTTATTAAACATCTTACCAGAACCCATCCTCAAACAGTTAAAACTCCGTCAAGTCCCCATCGCTGATCACTTCCAAGAAGTTACTGTTTTATTTGCCGATATTGTTGGGTTTACTGAATTTTGTAACCGCAAAACACCTAAACAACTTGTCTCTGTTCTCAACATTATCTTTTCTAAGTTTGACCAATTAGCCCAAGAATACGGATTAGAAAAAATCAAAACTATTGGTGATGCTTATATGCTAGTAGGAGGTTTGCCTTTACCACGAAAAGATCATGCCCAAGCAGTTGCTCAAATGGCACTTGCTATCCAATCCGAAATGGTAAATATTAATGCTCAAATTGGCGAAGAATTTAAACTAAGAATCGGCATCAATACAGGTCCTGTAGTAGCAGGCGTAATAGGTTTAAGCAAGTTTATTTATGACTTGTGGGGTGATACAGTAAACATTGCTTCTCGTATGGAAACTACAGGAATTCCTGGCAAAATTCAGGTAACATCTGCAACTTATCAGCAATTAAAAGAACAGTTTATTTTTAAAATGCGGGGACGCATTCCTATTAAAGGAAAAGGCGAAATGAACACTTACATTTTGTTAAGTAAAAAATAATTTGTTGCCAGACAAAAATAATATTAAAATAGAACTATCGCCAATTTAAACCGTACCTGTGACACAAATTACCCTTGCACAACGCCTCATCGCCTACTGCCAAGAAAAAAACTACAAAATTGACAAAGGAGCTAGAGAAAAAAACATCATCTATGTAGAAGGAATGTACCCAGACGGAACACTCAACGATGATGTTTTCAATGTCTGGAATGATGCCCGTTTGGTGATTGATTTCAAAAAAGACATACCAGAAATTATCGGCGCTTGGGAAGCAACAACCGAACCAGGAAAATACTACACAGAAAAGCCGTTTAATGTAGCTGGCGCAGCAAGAATTGCTTTTGGTCAATATCAATCATGGCAAATTAGTAACATTGGTCAAATTGATCAAAAAAATTCCCAAGTTGCTTTAATTCAAACAGGTGGTAAAGTAACTGTTTACCGCGATTTAAATCAAGATGGTACAAGAACAGGCGATCGCTTAGATACCGGCTTCTTTGGCATCAACCAAACAGGTGCAAATGACGCACCCCCCAACGACATCGGCATCTGGAGTGCTGGCAGCTTGGTAGGCAGAACCCGTGACGGACATCAGCAATTTATCGCAATGTGCCAACAAGACCCGCGATATCTCAAAAATAATCAATATATTTTTCAAACAACAATAATTGCCGGCGATGATTTATTTGAGCGCTATCCACCCACAATCGCCACATCACAACTTAATCAAGCGATCGCAACTGCCGCCCAAACTCTCCGAGATATGAACACCGCAGACGGTCCCGACGGCGGCAACAACGCTTGTGCTTGGTCAATTAACCGCGTCTTGCAACAAGCAGGCATTGCACCATTAGGCGAAAATCCCAACTATGTCCCATCATTAGTAGATGCACTCAAAAGCGATCGCGGTCAACTTATCAACAGAAGCGACGCCAAAGCTGGAGACTTAGTAATAGCATACGAAGAATCACATATCGGCATTGGACTAGATGATCTTTGTGCAACCGTACTCTCCAACTCCTCATCACGCGCCCGCTTTAGTTGGGAGTCTGACACCGATTTTGATAACTACTACGGCGGCGAAAGCACCATCTACAGACTAATCAAATAATCAAGGCAAAAATCGATCCAAAGCCGCCTTCAAAGCCTCCAACTCCTCCTCAATATTACCCTCCTTCGCAGCACGACCGATGCACTGTGTCAAGTGTTCATCCAAAATAATTCGTGCCACCCGATCCAACGCCCCCCGTACCGCAGCCACTTGCACCAAAACATCAGGGCAGGCACGATTTTCCTGTACCATCGTTTTAATGCCTCGGATGTGACCTTCAATTCTCGACAACCGATTTACAATTCGCCGCTGCGACTCTTCATCATGGACATGGGGATGTGTAGATAGTTCCTCGCCATGAGCGTGTTCTGTATGGCTATGAATCAGCTCTCGTTTAAGAGCATACTCGTTTTGCCGAGACACAGCATTTTCATTCGTCAATGGGTCAGATCCAATCATAGCTTAGTCAGGAATTTTGCTTTTTATACACAATCCTACTGTAGAGCAGACACCCTATTTTTGCCGCGCCGCCAAACTTTGCCGCAGTCAAGATGAGCGAACTGTAACAATATCTATATAGATGCTCGAAACTACCACATCAGCATCTTGTAGACCATTTGCCCAACTTTTCAATTGATGCTATGCAACTAACAAAGTTTTTTCAGTTCCTACGCCAAAGCGGTATTTCACTACTCACCCTTGTTTTAGTCCTCAGTCTTACCCTGATGTTACCTGCTCAAGCACTGACATCAACAGCCCTGCCAGCACAACGGCAACCTATACCCGATACAGGGAATCGTAGCAGCTTTGTAACGGCAGCAGTCGATCGCGTTGGTCCGGCAGTGGTGCGAATTGATACCGAGCGGACTGTTACACGTCGCGCTGATCCGATTTTTGAAGACCCAGCTTTCCGACGCTTTTTTGGTAATGATGCCTTTTCTGGGCTTCCCCAAGAACGACATTTGCGGGGTCAAGGTTCTGGTTTTATTATTGACCAAAGTGGCATTATTCTCACCAATGCCCATGTGGTTGATCAAGCTGATAAAGTTACAGTGCTGCTGAAAGATGGACGTACATTTCAAGGCAAAGTCCAAGGCGCTGATCAAGTTACTGATTTAGCCGTTGTTAAAATTGATGGTAAAGACTTGCCAGTTGCTGATTTGGGAGATTCTAATCAGGTAAAGGTTGGAGATTGGGCGATCGCAGTTGGCAACCCATTAGGTCTTGATAATACGGTAACTTTGGGTATTATCAGCACTCTACAACGCTCTAGCGCTCAAGTTGGCATCCCTGACAAACGCTTAGACTTTATTCAAACCGACGCGGCGATTAATCCAGGTAATTCCGGTGGTCCTTTGTTAAACTCCCAAGGGCAGGTAATTGGCATTAATACTGCCATTCGTCCTGATGCTATGGGTATTGGTTTTGCTATTCCGGTTAACCAAGCTAAAGCGATTTCCGGTCAATTGGCAAAAGGTGAAAAAATTCACCATCCCTATCTAGGTATTCGCATGATTACTTTAACACCGGAACTGGCAACAGAAAACAATCAAGACCCCAATTCACCATTTATGGTACCGGAAGTTAACGGCGTTTTGGTGGCGCAAGTCTTACCTAATACACCTGCTGCTACCGCTGGAATGCGTCGCGGCGATGTTGTTACCGAAATCAACGGAAAAGGTGTAATTACGGCTGATCAGTTGCAGCGCGTTGTGGAAGGTAGTGGCGTCAATCAGGCGTTAAAAATTCAGGTAATTCGCGGTAGCAAGACCAGTATTTTATCGGTTCGCACTGGTGAATTACCAGGGGCGGCTTCTTAAATGGTTTGTAGGGAGACAATCAGATTGTCTCCCTGCCACATAAAATTGCTTGGTTATTGCAGCATCGATCGGGGCGTACGGCTGTACGCCCCTGCTATGTATGGCATCTTATAGATAACTCAATCTCTTTCAGTCTCATTTAGTATCTGTGGCGACTATTTTTCCACAAACTGACTTTAAAATAAGTTATATTAGAAGGTTATCTTCTTTTTGAAATTGTGATATAGTTAATTTGTTGGATGCATCGTATCCAACGCAAGAAGCCAGTCCATTGCCTTTGACCGAGCGGGGACTGGCTCCAAACTCCCACCTAAATAGGAGATAAATCCATTATGACTTATGGTAAGCGGCACAATCCGTGGGTAATCGTGCGACTATTGCCAAATATGCAGCGCCTTGTGGTCGGTCGCTTCCGCACTCGTTCTGATGCAGAGGGACATTTGCAAATTTTGAGGCGACTGATACCTGATGTTGAAATGATTGTAGTTTTTGATGTGGAGGAAACTTAGGGTAGGGTTTAGGCGATCGCTGGGAAGGAGAAAAGGCGATCGCGCCTTCAGTGAAACTCAGAACTTACGCAACTGGCAAGACGTGAGGGTAGGAATATAATAAAGGGGTGGAGAGACTCGTATGATTAGACCGCAACTGCGGAATAATTAATAGTATACGTTGCTCAAGTTATTGATAAACAAGCGGCTTAGAAGTAGTCTGTGAAGTCAATTAAGATAGTGTCGAGATTTACTTCTGAATCGATGAGGACGATTTTTTATGGGATCGTGGGAAGAGCAGGCAGAGCAAACAAGTAAGCACAGACAACGTTGGTCAGATACTCAGGAGTTTAATTTTATATCGGCTTTGTTAGGTGCTACTAATGAGGAAGAAGTGAAGGCGGCTTACATAAGAGAGTTCTCTCTGCCAGTCAAGACTCAAGAAAGGCATGATTTAGTAGTCGATAAGGTTTTATTTGAGTTTAAATACTCAGTCAAGCTCAAAGATATAGAAGTGGCAGCAAAAGTTGTCGCCCAAGCAATCTATTATATCAATCGCTTATTCAAAAAAGGTCGAATAAATGAAGCTGAGTACCTTATAGTTGCAGATAAGGATGAAGCTATAATTTTTAAAGTTACTGAATTTCAATTATTTTACGAGAGTGATGAATATGAGTGGAATAATTTCCGTCCAAGCTCACCAGATCCCAAACTTATTGAAGCTGTTAAAAACTCAAAGATTTTAGAGGCTAATCGGGTTTATCAAGTTGCTTATCAAGAGGACTTACATCTCTTTTCAAGTCGTCTCTACAAAATATTGATACCTAAATTCTCTAAACTTGAACCAACCAAACAAAAGCACATTAGTCGAAATTTGCCTAAAGCTTTAGCTATTATTTCTGGAGTAATTCTGATCTTCTCAGGAATTGCTTTAGGAAATCCCAATTGTATTAATAGTTTGAATACAATTATTCCTATACAAAAAAAGTAGTAATAAATAGTGTAATGGTTTCAGCAAAAAAAAGTAAAAAGGCTCCAGACACCTTAATTCGAGTTAGCAGACAAGGTAATACATACCAACAGAAAACATATCAGCATACTGAGCGAGCTTACGGTTCTACACAGGAGGCGTCAGAAGAGTACGAGGAAGTAATTATAGATAGATCCGCAGCAGAGATTATTGATCAAATCAACGCCAGAGTTAAAAGTCCTTACTATTCTATCTATTGGGGAATAGCTACATTGCTCCTACTTCCCTTCACTATCTCCTACATTGCTCCGCCGCTCATTCTGGGGTATTTAACTTACAGGGCTTACAAGGCTGACATTCGCCGCAAAACAACGCCACTGTTCTATGAGTTTTCTGATGATTACTCAGAAAAGAAGTTTCATGACAGTATTGAAGCTTTGTCTAAGCTAGCTATGACAGAAAACTTATGGCGGTTGAAGTCAAAGATTGCTGTCGGCGATTGGAAACGAAACGCTGGTTCAAACTCAGCCCTTATTCGGCAACGAGCAAAGATTGGAAAACAAACGCCAACTCTCATTAAAACTAATATTGAGGTTTGGGGAGTCGATGCTGGCAACATCAAGATTTATCTGCTTCCTGATCGCTTTTTTGCGTTTCAAGATGGTGTTTACAGCGCGATTTTTTATGATGATATTCAAGTGTCCATACAAGATCTGGAATACGTGGAGCAAGAAAGGCTTCCCCGTGATGCTATGGTGATTGGGCAAACTTGGAAATACGTCCGTCGTGATGGTGGTGCAGACCGACGTTTCAACAACAATCGTCAGCTTCCCGTAGTTAAATACGGCGTGGTTGCATTCTCCTCGCAGAATTTTATCGCTTATCTAATTATCTCTAGCCTTCAAGTTGCTTCGTCTTTCACGCAATCCTTCTCTCAAATTTTGGCCCCCTCCACTCCCCTAACATTTCGTACTGAACCTCTTCCTACATCAGACAAACAGTTTCAGCCTACCTTGCCAGAGGTAAATCTTTTCCCAGAGCATCTAGAACCTCTAGAACAAGCAGCGTCGCAAGGCTTGGAATTGACAACTAGCGAAATTGCTCGATTACTTGGCGTATCCAGCTCGTTTATTACCAAAAATCCTATTAGCTTTGATTACGAAGGATTTCGTTTTGTGCGGTCAGGTCGCTCAGGTCGTCAAATATCTTGGAAGGTTAAGTATATTGGAAATATATCTTAAGATATCATCAAAAAGCGTAACCTAACTTAGCTATTAAACTCCTTTTGTTTTAAGGTTGAGCTTCCAGGATATCGGTAAAATATGAGACTTGAATAAATGCAATTTCTCGACGTAGATACACTCTTAAAAATCGATAATGTCTCTAATAACACTCTTCAAATCTGCATCAGTAGGGCGTTTGCTAAACTGTTCATGACTGTAAATCCAAACCAGTTTAATTGTACAAGTATTTTCATTCACCAAGTACATCAATCTAATTTGCCCTGAAGCACCCTTAGAAACTCGAAGCTCTAACTTATGAAATGTCCATGCTTCTAGTAACTGAATTTTACTCGGCAAAGGCTCATTACGAGAATTGTTGGGATACTGATCATCAATTAAATCTTCCAAGGTTCTCGTAAAAGGTTCTCGTAATCAGTTCAATAAAGCTTGTTCCGTGAACTTTTGCAAGTTTTTTGAAAGAGCGTTTAAAATTATCAGAATGTTCAATCGAGAAGGAAGTTGAGCCAGTCACTCACTTCTCCTTTAACAATACGATTTGATGATTCCGAAGCAAAGGCATCCTGCACAATTTCAGACATTATTAATTTATAAGCTGGGTGTTCACGCTCAATCAAATCAAGCTTTTGATAACCTAATGCTTTCATGTCATCAAGAAGAATTGGCTCTGTTGAACTTGCTTCAGGTAATAGATTTCTACGAGCCTTTTTCCAAGGAAACTCCAGATGAGTCATATCACTCAATTTAAAAGCATGGTAGCTACCAAAATATTGCCAAATTTCTTCTAAAAGTTCTTGCTTATCATCAGGAAGCTGCAATAAAGATTCTTTGAGAGGAACAGGCAACTGTTTAGCCTCAAAATCGCTATAGAACCGATAAGCAGGAGGACAAACAGGACCATAGCGCCATGCTTGAATTTCTTCTTCAAATAATGGCTCATCATAAAGTGCCAAATGCAAACTTTGAGCATAATACAGAAGCTTTTGAACCTTCATGTTGGTCATTTCAGCTTCTAGACCATCCTCATAAGCTCTGATAATAAAGTACTGAGCCGCATTTAGACAGTCAATCATAGCCCAACCCGCAGCTTGAATACAACTCTCTACGCTAACAAAATTTGTAGCATATCAACAAATACCATTATAGACAAAAATAGTAACTAGTACAAATGTACTAATATTTATCTAACCAAGGTCGTTAGCCTACATTGATTTCTCAAAATTAATTGTTAGTGTTCAAGGTCACTTACTTCAAGTCAAACAAGTACTTCTTGTCGGCTCACCAATCAAACCAAGCTATGGCAACATATCTTACAGAACCTGCGCACCAACTCGGTCTAAAATTCTGTCAAAAAAAATACCTTATCGATAAATGTCAGCAACGCCTAACAAAAAAGCGTTGTCATATTGCACTACTGTATAAAATCGTTACGATTACAGAAGTTGGAATTAAATCAATAATTCAGACAAACTTCAAGTCGAGGCATAACAAGCCCCAACATCACAAACATAAATAGTTTGGAAGGAAAATTAATAACAATGGATCGCCACATTCAATTTCGCGATAGCAACTCACACATCGACTACGATCAACTCCAGGAACTCTTTCGCCTAGTAGCGTTTTGGGCAAAAGACCGTAGCATCGAAGATTGGAAAGTGGCGATCGCCAATAGCGAACCGGTCATCAGTCTGTGGGACAGTGAAAGAATGATCGGATTTGCCAGAGCCACCTCAGATGGTATCTACCGAGGCGCAATTTGGGATGTAGTAATTCACCCTGACTATCAAGGCAGTGGACTAGGAAGTAAATTAGTAGAAACTGTCTTAAGCCATCCCCGCATGAGCCGAGTTGAGCGTGTCTACCTCATGACAACCCATCAACAGCGCTTTTACGAACGTATCGGCTTTGAATACAACTCCACAACCACAATGGTGCTGCACAACCGTCCTTTATCCCACTCTATGCCGACACCGGCGCTGCAGACTCAGGAGTAGCCAGAGGTAGAGAACACTGTAGCCGAATCACATCCTCATTAGTGGCAGCCTGATCAGAAACTGCCACTAATTCCAATCGTCCCTGCATGACTTCAACAACAGTCTGAGCAATCAATAAATTAAGCCCCGGCGACATCTCAGATGTTTTGCCAGCTTTATTGTGTGTTTCGGGAGTTTTCTCCAGAGAATCTGTCATTTCACTCCAAATTGGAGTTGGAGATTCCACATCAATCCAAATCTGAGCCTCCTGAGCGCTAGCACTTGCCGCAGAAACCTGAATCCTGCCGCTTTCCATGCGAGCAATTGCCGTGTCCACAATTCCTACCAGCACCTGCTGGAAGCGCCGTGGGTCTGCCAAAACATAAATTTCTGGCTCAGGAGCAATAACTTCAAATCGCAGATTGCTATGAGCTGCCTGCATATAAGTTAGAGTCTGCAAGTTTTCAAAAACCTTAGACAAAGGCAGGGTAGTAATTTCTAAGCGAGCTTTACCATCTTCAATTTTTGAGACATCAATCACATCAGTTAAAAGCTTGACCATCTTCAACGCCGAGATGTTAGCTTGGGCAATAAATTCGCGCTCTTCTTCCGGAGAATCGCAAAGATCTGACAAAATTAACTGATGCATCCCAATTAAACTAGTTAAAGGCGATCGCAACTCATGAGAAGCCCTCGCCAAAAACCCTGATTTAAACGAGCTTACTTGCTTTGCCATTTCATAAGCCAGTTGAGTCTGCTTCAATTCCTCAAGCGGCTCAATATCTTCAACCACAGGCGGTTGTACTGGCTTCAATTCCGCTTGCGGCTCAATATCTTCAACCACAGGCGGTTGTACCGGCTTCAATTCCTCAAGCGGCTCAATATCTTCAACCACAGGCAGTTGTACCGGCTTCAATTCCTCAAGCGGCTCAATCTTGCCTGGACTTCCCGTTGGAGGTGACGCGACTGAAACCTCTGGCTTTCTCCGTGAGCCTATGATACGGCTGGCAACAAATCCTAACCCGACTCCCGCTACTAAACTAATCAGTTCCATTGCGCCCATGCTTCTCAACTCAAATTAGATCTCAAATCTGTCTTTACAATGCCTAACAATCCAATCTTTTCAAGCATAGCGAGTTTTTCTCTTGAGCTTCATGGCTTAATATGTACTCAAAGCTATAGCTGGACGCTACCCTGGCGTAAAATTTGCCAACCATTTTCTGTCCATTTGGCAACGGTGGAAGGTACGCCAAGTTGGGTTTGACTAACTGCTAATTCGCTGGGAGCTAAAGTTAAAACATCAAGAAACTGAGCGGTAATTGCTGCCATTGTCGTCAAAGCTGGCTCTCCAGAGCGATTGGCGCTAGTTGTGGCTAAAGGACCTGTTTGAGATAAAATGGCGATCGCTATTTGGCAAGACGGCACTCGCACCCCAATCGTTGCTGAGTCAGTCGGATTCATCACTGCCGGGACTTGCGCCGAAGCAGGTAAAACCAAAGTAAGTGCTCCGGGCCAATATTGCTCGGTGACTTGCTGCCAAATCTCCAACTGAGCCTCAGTGCCCCTAATAAATGGCAATAGCGACTCTAAAGAATCTCCCATCAAAATTAAAGGCTTATCTTGAGAGCGTCCTTTTGCCGCAAAAATTAACTCAGAACAATCTGGTCGCGCTGCCAAAGCTGGTACTGTATCAGTGGGAAAACTGACAAGTTTGCCAGATAAAGCGCCGGCAACCAAAGCAGACAAGGAAACTAGCGTCATTTTTGCATCATTTACTAAAGGCGATAAGCCAAGGCAAAACGGTCAATACCTGCTAAATCTGAAAATACCTGAATATTGCCATAACTACCTTGACTTTCTAACAACCCAGCTACAGTATCGGCTTGTCCTGCCATCATTTCAATTAACCAAACACCACCTGGTTGCAGATAGTCAGCAGAAGTTGCAATTAATTGTCGTATGCAGTCTAAACCATCACTGCCGCCGTCCAAAGCAGCTAAAGGTTCATGGTTGACGACTTCTGGCTCTAATTGCGGGATCAAACTACTCGGTATGTAAGGAGGGTTGGAAACCATGCCACTAAACGCCCCTGAAAAAGCTGCAAGTGGCTGCCACCATGAGCCTTGATGAAACTGAATCCGGTCTTGCAAATCAAGCTGTTGAGCGTTTTGTTGAGCAATGGATAGGGCGGCGTTGCTGTAGTCAACAGCATGAATTTTGGCAAAAGGAAACGCCTCGGCTAAACCAAAAGCGATCGCACCACTACCTGTACCTAAGTCCGCCCAAAGTCCCTGATCAAGGTGAGATGTTGGGCAGTTTTTGACAGCTTCTATTGCCAAATCAATCAGGCACTCAGTTTCAGGGCGAGGAATTAGCACTGCCGGGGAAACCTGCAAAGAAAAATGACGCCAATGACTAACTCCTACCAGATATTGCACTGGTAATCGGTCATGCAAGCGGCGCTGCCATAGCTGAGATAGTACCGTTAGAGGATAGCGTAAGTTAAGCTGTTGCCCTTTGTAGGACTCCAGACGCAACGCCAGCGAATCTAGCCCTGCAACTTCGCGGCAGAGCCAGTCTACTTCCTCTATGGGCACATCAGCCGCCCTTGCTGACTTGAGAGCCTCCTGACGCCATTGCCAAAGCTTTCTGCCTTCTTCTTTGGACAACCCGTCTTGCCTTAATGCCAAATTGCCCATCCCATCTTCTTACCACCAAAAATTGTTTTAAGGCTTATCGACGAGGGGCTTGAGCGGGTGCTGGTTGAGCTCCAGGCTGAGAAGCTGGCAATGATTGTACAAATTGTTCTGCTTCTGGAGAGCGAACCAATTGAATTTTCTCAACAAATGGGTCGTTGCTGGTCTGCAGTTTTTGAATGACGCTTTCTAGGGGTACAACTTGAATTTGAATTTTGGTATCAGGCTGTCTTTGTTTAATGGTGTCTACAATTGTTTGCAATTGTTGTTTGTCAAAGAAGAAAGGAATTGACTGCTGACCATTTTGTTGAGGAAAAACCACATATTCTTGTGCTGTTGCGCCCGTCGCCACAAATAATGGTGTGCCGGCGAATTGCTGCCCTTGTTTACCACCTTGACTGACAATTGCTTGCGCTGACTGTACTTGCTGCTGTACGGGTACATACTGAAAGTTCAAGCCATCTGGCTTGCTTTGCCCCTGTCTACCTAGTTTGTAGACTTCCCCTAGCGAGACTGGTACAACTTGCACAGTTTTAGCTAATTCTGGTTTATCTGTCTTGAGTTTTTCTACAAAAGCTTGAGCATCCTTTTGACTGATAAAGGCGGGAGCAACTGCTATTTGTTGGTTTTGAGCATTGGGAACTGAGGCAACTAGTGGTGCGCCTTGAGCATCAGTGATTGTAAATACTGGTACAGGTTGTAACTTTTGCATAACTTGCTCATCTGGCAATGCCAATGCTGGCAGATTTGGAAGTAAGACCGAACCAAGCAGAGAACTGCCGACTATACCTAGTGCTGCGCTCCAGCGAACTAATGAATTCATCATTATTACCTCAATGTTTGAGCAAAAAATTCGTCTTCACCATTAGGATAGTGCTCCTATTGAAAGACGATACATCGAAAGATTGGATGGATGAGTATTATACTCATCAAATATCTCTACTTTGTGGGTTTAGAGTTAGAGATTTAATTTTACTGTCAATTATTTATGAGCAGCGCATCGTTTTCCTGATGTTGATGTTTAGGGGTCAGTTTCCTGACTTTGTTCAGTCTTTAATAGTTCCACAAGCTGTGAATCAGAGGCGAGCTGTCTGAAGCAATCCCAATTGGGTTATCGCTTTTGATCACTCCTTAACACTAATCGCTTCTGGCAAAATCTAACTGTAATCGGGATGACAGGATTTGAACCTGCGACATCCTGCTCCCAAAGCAGGCGCGCTACCAAGCTGCGCTACATCCCGTTTTCTCTCCAACTAGCATTGTACATTACTTTTGCTGCTATTCGTCAACCAATTTCCCAAAGACAAATTAATCAGGATACCAAAACATCCCCTTAATGCCTTCTGGGTCTGGCATAAAGCCCATTCTGCGGTAGAAATTGACAACATGAGGGTCAGCAAAAAGAGTGATATTACTAATATCCTCGCCTCGCAGTTTTTTGATGGTAAACCTCATTAAGGCTTTACCCATGCCCTTACCTTGGAATTCTGGATGAACCACAACATCCCAAATTGTGGCATTGAAGGCATGGTCTGAGGTTGCCCTAGCAAAGCCAATCAGGCGTTTTGTGTTTCCACGCTGTTGCCACATGGAAGTGACCAAAAAGCTATGTTCAATAGCCTTCTTAACCTTACGCATGGGACGACGTGACCACCCCACTGCATCACAGAGTTCTTCTAACTCATATAGATCAATTTCCCGCTCTGTACTAAAAAATATACGGGAACCGCCATCGGGACGGTTCCGTTGTTCGGAAGGAGACTCGCTCGTACCTTCCACGGCATCCTCTTCAAACTGCGTCTGTGGCGCGGCTGCGTCAGAACTGCTAAAAAAGCTTTTCCAAAAACCCATGCAGGTACGGCTGTGGCATTTTTATACTTCTGTTCCCTTGGTTTCGGCAGATTTTCTCTTCCTTAAGGAGGAGACTTTCTACTGAATAGAGAGCAGACTCAACACGATTAAGTTTATCCCAAACCTTAGACCTACAACTACTTGGAGAATAGAACTTTTGTGATCCATGCCAAATTTTCTACTCAATTTGTTTTTGAGTGCATCCAATTAAAGAGAAAGTGACATAGACTTAAGGATTCAGTGCCTCGGATCTTTCATGTCTAGCCAAAACCAGATGGTAGTCAGTCATTAAATCCCTAAGCTGCAGTCTCAATTGCCTTACTCAGTAACCACTTAAGAAAAACCTTCTTTAGTTAAACTGATGATATTCTGTCTTTTGAATTGCTCAGAGACTAAGGAGATACGGTAGACTCTTATACCTAAAACGTACTTGGCTTGTGTATCCCTTACAGCTTTTGATTAAAGCAAAGGCATTCTACCCAGACTTATGGCTGCGGGTTTAAAATCGTCCACACTAGAACTTCTCAAGCGCTTCAACCGAGCGTTTCCGCAGTTTTACGAACAGTTTGTCAGTAGTGAGATTCAACTGCAAAATCTCCGACTTGCTTATCGACTGTACAAAAGTCGGCGTGCTGTAATTGAGATTAAACCGGAAGGCTCGAAAAGTGCACTGCATTTTGCTTACCGCAATCAGTCTTTCTTACTTAGTGATATTTTTGGGGTCTTGGCGGCATACGGACTGACGATTCATAGTCTCAGTCTCTATGGTCAAATTAGTCCGCCTATGTTGGTGTTTATTAAGTTAGTTGTCTCTCGTGGCAGCAAAGCTTTGACTGCCAAAACAGCAGAAAACGTCTGTCGGGCAATTCGAGAAGCTTTGGCAGGGCGGTTTGAAGTTGAAGAAATGTTGGCGGTTGAGTTTAATCTTGATGCTGGTTTGGAGCAAGTGGAAACTGAATTTTATGTCGATCCAGTTTTCCATCTACCAGCATTGCTAATTGAGGCAGACAACCAACCGGGTTTATTTTACAAAGTCATGTATGCCATTTGGCAAGAAGATTTATTAGTGGTCAATGCCAATTTATTGGTCTGGCGCGGACGTACTCGCTTAATTTTGTATTTACTCGGTCCTAATGAAAACTTAATTCCTGAGTATTTGGGGCAAAAAATTGCGGAGGGAATGCGGCAGCGACTTTTGGGGCGTCGATTTTGACACCATTCTTCGCTAGGATGAAAATATGGCAACTATTGAAATTTTGGGAGCAACCCACGCCTACGAATTAACTCCTCCTAGGACAACGGCAGCTCCTGTATTAGTTTTCATCCACGGCTGGCTTTTGAGCCGTAGCTATTGGCAACCTTTAGTTGAAAGGTTGACACCTGATTATCAATGTCTAATTTATGATTTGCGGGGCTTTGGTGATTCTCAAACCCTAATTGATAAGAGCCAGAAAGCACCATCACCAATTGAGTCTGAGCTGGTTGAGTTATCGGCTCCTAGCTATACTCTGGCTGCTTATGCTGCTGATTTGGGCATTCTTTTACAACAGCTTAAGATCGACCAGGCTTGGCTGATTGGTCACTCTCTAGGCGGTAGTATTGCCTTGTGGGGGGCGCTGAAATTACCAGAGCGAGTAGTGGGTGTGATTTGCCTAAATGCAGGTGGTGGCATTTATTTGAAGGAAGAGTTTGAGCGCTTTCGGGCGGCAGGGCAGGAATTATTGAAACGACGCCCACGCTGGTTATGTTCTGTACCTTTTTTGGATTTATTATTTACACGCACACAGGTAGCTCGTCCTTTGGCTCGTCAATGGGGACGCCAACGGGTAATCGATTTTGTGGTTGCCAACCCGGAAGCGGCTTTGAGAACTCTTCTTGATTCAACTACTGAAGCTGAGGTTCACCGTCTACCGCAGGTGGTATCTCAAATTGAGCAGCCAGTTTATTTTATTGCTGGGGCGATGGATAAAGTTATGGAGCCGAAATATGTGCGCCATCTTGCCAGTTTTCATAAGCTTTTTCAAGGCTGTGGGGAAAATGTTGTCGAAATTCCTGGCTCTGGGCACATGGTAATGGTAGAGCAGCCTGATGCTGTTGCTCATGAAGTGCGTCAGATTCTTGCTAATTGTTAAGAGAAAGCAGCAAAACTGGCAATATTGACAATAAATACAACTCAAGAAAGAGAAGCTGGCTCGATATGTAATTAAGATTTGTTGCGGCAAAGTGGTTGAATTTTTAAGACAAGTTAAAGATCAGCATCACTAATTGAAGAGCGACATAGGATTGCAGGTTAGAGCTTAAGTGTTGCCCCAACCTGAGTTGGGTGAATTGTAATGAAGTAGTTGTCTAATTACACCTTTCAAGGCACGGCGTAGGACGCTTCACAATTTGAGTCAAGAAAATAAATTGTCAATTAGTGGTTTTAAGTGAAAAGGAGCATTCATGAAAATAGCGATCGCTAAAGAAATCGAAGTCGGAGAGCGTCGCGTTGCCTTAAATCCGGATCTTGTGGCTCGGTTAGTTAAACAGGGTTTGGAAATTTGGGTGGAAGCAGGTGCTGGGGAAGGCTCGTTTTTTACTGATGATGCCTACGAAGCGGCAGGAGCAAAAATTAGCTCTGATACTGCCAAATTATGGGGAGAAGCGGATGTTTTGCTGAAAGTTGGCATCCCAAAAGACCATGAAATTAATCAAATGCGCCAAGGAAGTGTCTTATTAAGCTTCCTCAGCCCTCTAGCGCAGCCAGAAACCATCCAGCACCTAACAGAGCGCCAAATTACGGCTTTTGGTATGGAAATGATTCCTCGTACCAGTCGTGCTCAAAGTATGGATGCTTTGTCTTCTCAGGCAGGAGTCGCTGGTTATAAAGCGGTATTAATTGCCGCAGCAGCATTGCCAAAGTTCTTCCCCATGTTGACCACAGCCGCAGGTACAATTAGACCGGCGAAAGTGTTTGTGATGGGAGCAGGAGTAGCAGGCTTACAAGCGATCGCTACTGCCAGACGTTTAGGCGCGATTGTAGAAGCATTTGACATCCGCCCCGCCGTCAAAGAAGAAGTGCAAAGTCTTGGTGCAAAATTCGTAGAAGTTAAACTCGACGAAGACACCGTTGCCGCTGGTGGTTATGCCAAAGAAATCTCAGAAGCCTCCAAGCAACGCACTCAAGAAGTTGTTGCCGAACACGTTAAAAATGCCGATGTTGTGATTACAACCGCTCAAGTTCCAGGAAAAAAAGCACCATTATTGGTAACAGAAGAAATGGTCGCACAAATGAGTCCTGGCTCAGTAATCGTCGATTTAGCAGCAGAACAAGGCGGAAACTGTGCAGGAACCGAACCAGGCAAAGATGTGATCCGGCATGGCGTGACCATTATTGGACCGATTAATTTGCCGTCTTCGATGCCAGTCCACGCCAGTCAGATGTACGCCAAAAACATCTCAACTTTGTTGCAATATCTCATTAAAGATGGTGAGTTGCAACTTAATTTTGAAGATGACATCATCAGCAATACCTGCATTACTCATGGTGGCGAAATACGCAATCAACGAGTAAAAGATGCGCTGGCTCAAATTGGGGCAACAGTTTAATTGGTAAATTGCACACATAATACATAACATATGTCAACCGCATTACTTGCAAGTTTGTTTGTCTTCGTTTTGGCATCATTTGTTGGCTTTGAAGTAATCAACAAAGTGCCGCCAACTCTTCACACTCCCCTAATGTCTGGCGCTAATGCCATTTCTGGTATTGCTGTAATTGGGGCTTTATTAATTTCTGGTCCACGCGATTGGAATGTCACGGTAATTTTAGGCTTAATTGCCATAATTTTCGCAACCATTAATGTTGTGGGCGGTTTCCTGGTGACGGATCGGATGTTGCAAATGTTTAAGAAAAAAGAGGTGAAGGTATGACAGACTTTTTGCCAACAGGTATTGAGCTGAGTTATTTAGTTGCAGCATCGTTGTTTATTGTGGGCTTAAAGCAGTTGGGTTCCCCGGCAACCGCACGTCAAGGAAATTTATTGGCGGCAGTGGGAATGCTGTTAGCAGTGGTGGCAACGCTGTTAAATCAGCAGGTGCTCAATTACCAGTTGATTATGGTAGGGTTGCTGATCGGCTCGTTAATTGGTGCCGTTGCCGCTTATAAAGTCGCCATGACTGATATGCCGCAAATGGTGGGTTTGCTCAATGGTTTGGGCGGTGCGGCTTCGGCGTTGGTTGCTATTGGCGAATTCTGGCGCTTAGTTGCTAGCGGGCAACCGGTTACTCTCACCGACACAATTACCATTATTCTGGGCGTCTTAATTGGTGGTGTGACTTTAACCGGTAGTTTCGTGGCTTTTGCCAAATTGCAAGGGCTGCTACCTGGTGCACCGATGACGTTTCCTTTGCAGCAGCCGATTAATGCTTTGCTATTAGTGGGCTTTTTTGTTGTTAGTGGCTATTTGATCCTAACGCCAGAAAATCCGACGGTATTTTTGGGGCTAGTAGGTATATCACTAGTTTTAGGCATCTTGTTTGTCTTGCCAATTGGCGGCGGCGATATGCCTGTGGTAATTTCGCTTTTAAACTCTTACTCCGGTTTGGCGGCGAGTGCGGCGGGGTTTGTGGTGATGAATAATATGTTGATCATCGCCGGTGCCTTGGTTGGTGCGTCGGGTATTATCCTGACTCAGATTATGTGTAAGGCGATGAACCGTTCCTTGACAAGTGTGCTGTTTGGTGCATTCGGTTCGGGTACAAAGTCTGGGGCGGCGGGTGCAACTGCTGGCGGCAACCAAGATAAGACGGTGAAGAGTGTTGATGCCGAAGAAGCGGCGATGATGTTGGGTTATGCCCGTTCTGTGGTGATTATTCCAGGATATGGTATGGCGGTGGCACAGGCGCAGCATTCGGTGCGTGAGTTGGCGGATCAGTTGGAGGGTAAGGGCGTTGAGGTAAAGTATGCCATTCACCCAGTGGCAGGACGGATGCCGGGGCATATGAATGTGCTGTTGGCAGAAGCAAATGTGCCTTATCCGCAACTTTATGACATGGATGATATTAATCCTCAGTTTGATGAAACTGATGTGGCGCTGGTAATTGGGGCGAATGATGTAGTTAATCCGGCAGCGCGTACTGATGCAGGCAGTCCGATTTATGGGATGCCGATTTTGGAGGTAGACAGGGCAAAACACGCGATCGTGATTAAGCGCGGTATGAGTACGGGTTTTGCTGGTGTGGATAATGATTTGTTCTATAAGGACAAAACTATGATGCTGTTTGGGAGTGCTAAGGATGTGGTGGCACAGTTGGTTTCTCAGGTGAAGCAGCTTTAAGGTTTTAGATCCCCGACTTCACAGAAGAAGTCGGGGATCTTGCCAAATTGGGAGTTTGTTACTTCCAGGGCAAGCGATCGCTTTTTCCCCTAAGCTAACGCGAGTTTTTGCAACCGCTGACGATCCAGTAGCTCAATTTGTGCACCATTAACCGTAATGATTCCTTCACTACTGAGACGATAGAAAGCTCTGGAAAGCGTAGCAGGAATTGTGCCGAGGGCTGCGGCAAGCTGGCTTTTGGTTAACGATAAGGTGACAACATTACTTGATTTTGAGCAATTGTCCGATGATTGAGAACTACCATTGCTGAGAGCGAGTAGATACTCAGCCAGTCGTTGAGGCACATCTTTAAAAGATAAATCTTCAATCAAACTAACTAAATGGCGTAAATGCTGGGATAGACTAATCAGCATATTAATAGCGATGCCTGGATCTTGGTACATTAGATCTAGAAAAGCTTGGCGTGGGAAAAAGATTAATTCCACTCGTTCTAAAGCAGCCGCAGAAGCAGGAAATGTGCGACCATCTAAAGCTGCAACTTCAGCAAAATTATCTCCCATTTCAAAAATACTGAGAATTTGCTCTTTGCCAGTCGGTGAAATTTTAAACACCTTAACTCGACCCGTTTTAATCACAAAGAACCCGATAGCTGGAGTATCTTGATTGAAGATGACTTCATCCTTCTGCCAAGTTTGGAGTCGAGCAATTTGGAGTAAGGGGGGCAGTTGAGATGGGGAAAGTCCCTGAAAAATCATCGTAGTCTGCAACCAATTCTCTAAATCATCAAAATTCAATTCGTTCATTCTCGGTTGTTACGATTAAGAGCAAATCGCCTATATAAATAGGCATCATTCCCTTAGATTGAATGCCTATGCATACTCAAAAGAGCTAAGAGAAAGTCACTGCAACCTTGCCTTTTCAGTTAGATTCTAACAATGGATACAACACATTAAACCCTAACTATTTGGTCTAAAAACTTAATGGGCGTTACTGAATCAGAGTCTGAGGCGCTTATTGCCATATCGGCTGGGGGCGCATTGCCGTGACGCTCCCACATAATTCATACCTTACTTCAGCAACGCAGCTTAATTGATTGTCCAACTTAATACCGATAACTCGCTATATTTTCACTTTGATTTTAAGGATATTGCAAAGTTAAGAATATTTTAAGGTCTGATTTGACTTAAGTCAAAGCGTTTGAGCCGGCTCCATCCTAGGCTAGAAGACGCTAAGTGGCAGAAAAAACGACTATGGCAAACCCAACCTTTGATGTTGCAGGAGCAAAAGTAGAGAAGCAGAATTGGCAGTTTACTCTCCCAGCCTGGCTCGTCCTGATTTGCATTGTGACCTTTACAGTTTTAATTTCAGCAGGAGCAGTCATTTATAAAAACGCACCACCGATTCCAGCAATGGTGGTTTCTGTGCAACAGGAAGTTATTCTCACCCAAGCGGACATTCAATCCGGGCAGGAAACTTATCTGGCACGGGGTGGACAACATATTGGCAGTATTTGGGGTCATGGCAGCTACCTGGCTCCCGATTGGACCGCCGATGTGTTGCACCGTTGGGGACTATCCACAGCGGGAATTTTGTACAACAATAACCCCGACTTTACGCAAACAGATTTAGAGGGACTCTCCGCAGTTGAGCGGGTAACACTACAAGCTCGTTTGCAGGAACAATTTAAAACTAACCGTTATAGCTCAGATACCCAAGCCCTGACTCTGACTGCCGCTCAGACTAAGGGATTAGCTAAAGTATTTGAGGACTATAAATTGCTGCTGTCTCTTGGTTCGTCGGTGCATTCCATCCCTAGCGGCTGGTTCAGCGATGACACAGAGATTCGCAACGTCACGGCATTTTTTGCCTGGACAGCTTGGGCAGCCTCAGCAAATCGCCCCAACGCGCCTTTTTCCTATACCGCGAACTGGCCCCAGGATGATTTGATTGGCAACCAAGCGCCAGCCCAGTTTTTGATTTGGTCAATTGTTTCGGTAATTGTCTTGATTGCCGCGATCGCCTTTTTCCTATTTATCTATCTCACTCAGGAAGATGCCGACGAGGTACAACCAGTTGCCGTGCGTCCAGCGATTCGTTTAGCCACACCGAGTCAAAAAGTTACCACCCTGTTTTTTGGCGTGGCGATGACCTTATTCCTAGTGCAAATTTTGATGGGCATGGTCACGGCTCACTATGCCGTAGAAGGAGAGGGCTGTGCGATTCGTTTGCTCGAAATAAGCAGAAATGCTTAGGGATGGGCAGCAAGGATAAATAGGGATTAATCCCGAAATGAACCTTGACAACTGAGTGACCTTGAGGGTGCGAATCCCTCCCCTGTAGATGCCAGGTGAAAGCATTTTCCCTACGGTAGCGACTAGCCATCAATCCGTAAAGCGGGAAAAAAAACCCTTCCCCACTCCTAGTCCAAGGTAGTGCGGGGTAAGCAAAGAGTCCAGTGAGAGTGGTAACACCTCACATCCGAGTAAAACAATAGTTTGAATCCACGTCTGAACCATCGTTACCTTCAACCAGCAAAAAGGACTGATTAGCTGGAGCCAAAAGGCAAAGGATAAGAGGTAGGCAATAGCACTCTGACCTACAGCATCTCCAAATAAACCCGGTGGAAAGTGGAACTCTAAAGACTCATAGTATGGTCACTCGGAACGAAGTAACCCTCCGTAAGCTCTCCTGGAGGTTGAATACCAGGAGTAGGTGCTAACCGGATGCTGCGGATGGGTGGGATTGAGTCAGAAGCAAAAGCCTCTTTGTAATGAAGGGGATAGGCTGACAGACTTACGGTGATAAGGAAGGAATAGTGTCAAGTAGCAGTACATATGTCTAAAACGCTGAACAATCAGACGGTGGAATGGAACCAGACGAACTGGCGAAAGCTGGAACGTAGGGTATACAAGCTGCAAAAGAGAATATTCCAAGCCTCTAGTCGTGGGGATTTAAAGGCAGCTCGCAGACTCCAAAAAACTTTGATGAGGTCTTGGTCAGGAAGGATGCTGGCGGTACGTCGAGTGACACAGGATAACCAGGGCAAAAATACAGCCGGAGTTGACGGAGTTAAAAAACTCTTGCCCGTCCAAAGGTTGGCAATGATGAAAATTCTTGAGCTAAAGGGGAAAGCCAAACCCACTCGCAGGGTATGGATAGATAAACCAGGAACAGACGAAAAGCGTCCTCTTGGTATTCCCACGATGTACGACAGAGCGCTTCAGGCGTTAGTTAAGCTGGCGCTGGAATCAGAATGGGAAGCTAGATTTGAACCTAACTCCTATGGATTCCGACTAGGGCGCTCATGCCATGATGCAGTTCAAGCAATTGCCAATGCAGTTTGGCAAAAAGCCAAATATGTGCTGGATGCCGACATTGCCAAATGTTTTGACCGCATCAATCACGGGGAACTTCTCAGAAAATTAAATACGTTTCCGACGCTCAGGAGACAGATAAAATCATGGCTCCAGTCGGGGGTGATGGATGGTAATCAATTGTTCCCCACATCTGAGGGTACGCCACAAGGCGGGGTCATTTCCCCACTACTGGCTAATATCGCCCTCCACGGGATGGAAGAACGGATTAAGCAAGCATTCCCAAGAATGACCCATACAGGGAGGGAAACATGGTTTCACAAGAAAGGAGCCAGCTTTGAGACCCCCCAGGTAGTCCGCTACGCCGATGACTTCGTGATACTTCATGAAGACATAACCGTTGTCCAAAGATGTAAAGAGATAATCTCTGAGTGGTTAAAAGGCATGGGATTAGAATTAAAACCAAGCAAAACACGCCTTGCCCACACTTTGTATGAATATGATGGGCAAGACGCAGGGTTTAACTTCCTTGGCTTTAATGTCAGGCAGCACCCAGTCAGTAAATATAACACTGGCAAACTCAAGCTTGGTTTTAAGACACTCATCAAACCCAGCAAAGAAAAGATAAAGGTACACTACAACCGAATTGCAGATGTAATAGAACAGCATAAGGCAGCCTCTCAGGCAGCGCTGATAGCCCATTTAAACCCAATCATTAGAGGGTGGGCTAACTACTACAGAACGCAGGTAAGTAAAGATACATTTTCAGAACTAGGCGAAAAAGTGTACCGAAAACTAAAAAACTGGGGACAAAGACGCCACCCGAATAAATCGGGGAAATGGGTAGCCAATACATACTGGCAAACCATAGGCGGAGATAACTGGGTATTCGCAACCAAGCAGGAAGGAAAAAATCCCCTGCGGTTACTAAAGCATATGGAGACACCAATAGTCCGCCATGTGAAAGTTAAGAGCGATGCCAGCCCATACGATGGCAACCTAGTTTACTGGAGTACAAGAATGGGTTATAACCCAGAAGTCCCTAAGACAGTGGCAACACTGCTGAAAAGACAGAAAGGGAAATGCGCTCACTGCGGTCTGTACTTTACTAACGAATCGGTGTTGGAAGTAGACCATATCATTCCGAAATCGCAAGGTGGAAAGAATGAGTTTAAGAACATACAACTACTTCACCGACATTGCCATGATGAAAAGACAACCAAAGATGGAAGTCTCGGCAACAAATCTGGCTGTAATAGTGCCAAGCCTAAGCCCGTCAAATCGGGTAACAGAGGTATCGATGACAATGACCTTATCACTGAGGAGCCGGATGAGGTGAAAGTCTCACGTCCGGTTTTGAAGACGAGCGGTTCTCGTGAGGGAATCGCTTAGTTTAACTCTACGGTGTGCCGATTCAGCAATATTTGCCTTACGCCGCCTCGCGTACTTGGCACTTGCAGCTAGCCGTGTTTTGGATTGCCACCTGTTGGCTAGCGGCAGGGTTATATTTTGGTCTTCGCTTTGGTAAGCATGAACCCAAGGGGCAAGCCTGGGGAAATGGAGGCTTACTGATCGCCTTAACTGTGGTGGTGGTCGGCTCCCTGATTGGTGCTTGGGCAGGCGTACAGGGTTGGCTGGGGGATAAAAGCTTTTGGTTTGGGCATCAAGGCTATGAATATGTAGAGCTGGGTCGTCTCTGGCAACTGTTGCTGATTGGCGGCATGGTGTTTTGGCTATGGCTGATGTACCGGGCGCTCAAGCCAGCGCTTCAAGCAGAAGGCAGCAAAACCGGGCTAAATCACTTTTTCCTCTACAGCGCCATTACAATTCCCCTGTTTTATGCATCAGGGCTGATGTATACCAACCATACGCACTTGAGCATTGCCGAATACTGGCGCTGGTGGGTGGTGCATTTGTGGGTAGAAGGATTTTTTGAGGTGTTTGCCACGGTAGCGATCGCTTACCTTTGTAGCGAACTGGGTTTCCTGAAGCGTTCCTCGGCGCTGCGGGCAACTTACCTGACGACGATTCTCTATCTCGGTAGTGGGGTAATTGGCACGTTGCACCATCTCTATTTTGCCGGAACTCCGGTATTCATTACGGCAATGGGTTCCGTGGCTTCTGCCTTAGAAGTGGTTCCCTTAACGCTGATTGGCTTTGAAGTAGTGAAATCCCTCAAATTATCACAAGAGGCGCAAGGCTTCTACCGGATGCCCCTGAAATTCTTTATCGCTACCTGCTGGTGGAATTTGATCGGAGCGGGAGTCTTTGGTTTTCTGATAAATCCGCCGATCGTCCTTTATTATTCCCAAGGGCTAAACACAACACCAATCCATGCTCACTCGGCGCTCTATGGCGTCTATGGTTCGCTAGCGATCGCTCTAATGCTATTCGCCCTGCGGGAAATTACCCCGGATCTCGCCTGGGATGAGAAAAATATGAACTTCGCCTTCTGGTGGATCAATGGCGGACTTGTGATGATGCTGGTAACGGGTTTGATTCCCAATGGATTTTACCAACTAGTGCAATCAGTCAATCACGGCACTTGGTATGCCCGCAGCGCTGAGGTAATTAGTTCCCCCTGGATGCAATTGACTGTCTGGCTGCGTATCCCTGGCGATATCGTTTTCTCGGTAGGTGCCCTGATGATGGTGTACTGTGTCGGACGATCTTTAGTGGGGATCTTTCAACAACCCACCCAGTCACAACCGCAGGAATTACTGACGGCTGAAACCACAGTCCAGTAACCCAAAAACCTCTTAAACAACAAATTCACACTTGACATAAGGAACAAAATGGCAACTTTATTTGAACAGCTCGGCGGCGCGGCTGCTGTTAATCTAGCCGTAGATAAGTTTTACGACCGGGTTTTGCGCGACGCTCGAATCAAGCATTTTTTCGCTTATATGGATATGGCGAAACAAAGGGCACACCAAAAAGCCTTTTTCACCTACGCCTTTGGCGGCACCGATAAATTTAGTGGTCAAAATATGCGCGAAGCACACAAAGCCTTAGTTGCTGAACAAGGGTTGAATGCCTCACATTTTGATGCAGTGGCTGAAAATTTAATGCTGACGCTTGAGGAGATGGGTGTTTCAGAAGAGCTACGGGCAAAAGTTGCGGCGATCGCTGCCGCGCCCCAGCACAAGGCAGATGTTTTGAACCAGTAATTCAAGCCATAGTGCAGCCCTGCATTCATTCCCCAGCTTCGAGTCGTTATTTTTGGCGATCGGGCTGGGAAAAGCAGGGCATTCGCTCCAATTTAAGCAAGGAAATAGTCATGACAACTTTTCAGATCAATGACACCGTAGGAAACATGGTATCGCCCTTCTCTCTCCCGTCTGTTTGAGCAAGCCCAGGTAGGCTATTTTGAACAAGATATGCACCAGCACGTGTACAAGGAAAATAACCTGCTGTTTTTGCGTGCGATCGCTTTTTTCTTGCTGGGAAGCTTGATTGAAAGTAAGTTTTTGTATATAAATTTACAAACAAACGTTTGGTAAGTGTATTTAATTAAAACAAACGTTTGTTTTAATTAAATACACTTACCCTGGAAAAGACCCGTGAATAAGTTCTCCGTTTCGACTCGTCAGCCATCAATGCGGCGTATCAGCTCACGTTATATCGCTAAGATGCGAGGCGAAATGAAGTGTCCACCACGTCCGCCCTATCGTCATATACTTTGGTCATGGCTGGGCGGTTTTATCGGCATTGCGGCAACTGGGTATTTATCGTTGATTGCTCATACACCATTATTAATGGCTCCCTTTGGCGCAACTTGTGTATTGGCATTTGGTGTTCCCGATAGCCCTCTTGCCCAACCACGCAATATCATCGGTGGACATCTGCTTTCAACCTTGATTGGACTTGTCTGCTTGCAAATATTTGGACATCAATGGTGGTCAATGGCGATCGCGGTGGCAACGGCAATTGCTGGAATGCAATTTACTCGTACAGTGCATCCACCTGCTGGCGCTGATCCTTTAGTTGTGATGTTAACTGGAGCATCTTGGAATTTTTTGCTAACTCCAGTTTTAATGGGTTCCATAATTTTGGCAGTTTGCGCTGTTGTGTTTAATAACTTGATTGCCGAACGAACTTACCCCAAATACTGGCTCTAAAAAAGTGCGTTGAAAGGTAATTTATCCAAACGTTTGGTAACAATAAAGAGGATGCTTATATAACATTTTTAAAAGTAATTCTATGAGCAAAACTAGCAAAGAACTCGTGATTTCCCATGCCCTGCAACTATTTAAAGTTCAGGGCTACCACAAAACCTCAATGGCAGATATCGGGACAGCTTGTGGTCTGCTGAAGGGCAGTATCTATAATTACTTTGCCAGTAAAGAAGCCTTAGCGATCGCGGCAATGGCATTTGTGCATGATTATTTTAGGGAAAATATCTTTGCTTATGCATACGATCAAAGACCGATTCTAGAGAGAGTTGCTAGTTTTACCCAAGCTATTGAAATCTATTTCACAGCTCAACCAGGCGGGTGTCTGATGGGAAATCTGGCTTTAGAAGTTGGGGATACCCTACCGCAGTTTGCCACACTGATTCGAGCTTACTTTGATGATTGGGCAAAGGCTGTCGCCCATTTACTGACCTCAATTTATGATCAATCTGAGGCTGAACAGCTAGCCTTAGTAATTGTGGGTAATACCCAGGGAGCGATTATGATGATGCGGTTGTACCAGATGCCTGAGCTTCTGCACCAGGTGAATCAAGCTTTTATTGAATTGTTCGCTCCTCCTCAAAAGATGGAGCAAAACCCAAAAACCCTACTTAGATAATCTTACTGCCAACACTACCCAGAAAAATCGGTTGGATCATCAGTATGAATCGCTTCTAACTTCATCAAAATCTTTGGTTTAAGCTTTTCAAACTCTTGTTTGAGGATTTTTTTACTAAATTGAGGTTGACCGGATGAGCTTAATGTTTGACTACTATTTGCCCATTTGATCAAGAGTTTACGCTGGGCAAGAGCAATAGTTGAAGTCATCACGTTTGCACAACGCTCTGGTTCTGTAAGCGAAAAGAATAAAATGCGGTAGCTACCAACTTCGCCTAAAAGCCTAACAATTCTCTGAGCTAAAGGTGTCTTCAAATCTAGATAACAAGGCAGCCAATTTGGACCATGTTCACGGTTATGTAAGGCGGTAATCCACAGTACCATCGGATGAGGAGCTTCAATAAACAAAAATTGGTTGTAACGAGTGCTAACTTGACGGTTTTGAATGTCTTGTTTTTTGAGCATCACCCAAAGAGTGGCTAAAGACTCGCTACTGGTTTTGATAATGTGGGGAAAAACAATTGATTGTTGCGGTTTGTCCTTGGGCCATGATTGATTACGGCAGAGTTCGTCAGCAGAAGGGGCGCGTTTTTGTTGTGGCTCATAAGTGACTTTTGCTCCTTTGAGTCTTTGAGCAATTTGCTCACTTAGTCGCCGTCCTTGATCGATGCTTTCTTCTACACTTTTTAAGACTCGTAGGACTTCTTCGACATTTTGAGGGCGATCGCTTGGCTCTTTTGCCAAACAACTCATGATTAAATTTTTGATGGGAATGGGTAATTTAAGGTCAGGGTTAATTGACTCAAAGCTTTTGGGAGCAGCGAAGTGATGTGCTTTATACCAACCTCCAAAAGAATGGCTTTCGCCAATGATTGGCATTTCACCAGTCAGCATTTCAAACATGATGATGCCCAAACTGTAAATGTCGGAGCGTTTATCAAGTTCTTTGCCCTCCATTTGCTCTGGCGAACAATAAGCAAGAGTACCCATAAACGAGTGAGTTTGGGCGCTATCGCTTTGCATCAGCTTGGCAATGCCAAAGTCAAGAATTTTGACCAACTCACCAAATGAGCTGTCTTGCATGACCAGAATATTGCTGGGTTTGATATCACGATGGATGATCGGGCTGAGTTTTCCCTCAATGACAATGCCTTTGTGAGCGCATTGTAATCCCGAACAAATTTGGCGAGAAATGTTGATAAAGCGATTTAAATGAAGCGGGTATCGGCGAATAACTTCACTTAAGCTATCTCCTTCTAAAAATTCCATCACGTAGAAGGAAATTTCATGTTCATCAACGCCATAGTCTCTGACTCGAACAATGTGATTGCTTTTTTCACCGAGTAGAGCACAAATTGTGGCTTCTTGTTCAAAGCGATCGCGCATTTTCTTGTTGAGCAATGCTTGAGAGAGAAATTTGACGGCAACAATCACCCCTCCCAATAGCATATCTTTGGCTTGATAAACCCGACCCATTGCGCCTTTGCCGATCAGCTCTACGAGTTGATAACGGTTGGCTAATAATCGACCATTGTTAGGGTCCATCGTCATGATTTGGTATGTGCAGTTTAGAAAAGTTGTCGAATATACCTATTAATTCAGTTTGGTTTGTGCATAATTCGGATTTATTTGCAAATTTGACCCGAATTAGGAAATGTTAGGCTGCTACCCTAATTTAGCGAAATTGCTAAGGTCTTGGTCTAGATGCGATATCGCTCACATAGCGTCTAATCTAAATTAGTTTTGATGATGCGGCAGAATAATGTTGCACCAAAAGTGTATTTAATTTAGACAATATTTAAAGCAATATTACCTAAATTAAAGAGTAAGTAGATTATTCTGGCTGACGCTCTAGAGTTGCCTCCATTGTGCTTGTTAGGTAATGACCTGCCATGATGCCACTAGAAAGATAATAAGTGTTGTGATTGAGCCGATGTCGTGTCTCAAAACCACTACGCCGTTGGCGATCGCCTAAAACCCAGTAGCGTTGTACGATCGATTCTGGAGTTACCCAGCCTTCGCCTTCTACACGACCCAAGACACTATGTTGTAAAACAAAAGTATACTGTCGTTCGCCAGCATCTAGATGCCCCCGATACTGAAATGAGATATCTTCGCGCTCATTGTCAGGAAAAACTAGTTTTGTGACCATCGTAAACCAATTTTCCTTGCCCCAGACAACGATTGTGCCGCCTTTGACTGCGATCGGCATTCCATTACGCTCCAGCCAATTTCCCTGGAGTGTCCAACGTCCTGCCTCCATTAAAAAGGTGTGAGCCACGGTTTTACCCTTTGGTTGTTGTCGAAGTGTGGTTTGCTTTGATCTGATTCCAGGTTGGTATTTTGGTGTATCAAAGTGATTTCCAGGACTGGCATAGATCAAGATGACTGGCTATAAGTAGTCTTAAGTCAGTATAACCAAAGTCTTCTAAAGTATAGATTACAAGCAAATGACCCTTTGTTTAATAGTCTAGCGGTTCGGCGATAGTTCCCAGAGGCACAGCGTTTTTGGCTCCGGTGACTTGAGGCAAATTACCAGGAAGGTTTGAATTGCGCCAATAAGCCAATATGCCAAAGGCGATCGCTTCTTTAAAATCGGCATCAACTCCGGCTTGATCAGTCGTCAGTACTTCCACCAACTCTAGCCTAACTTGTAGGCGTTCTTTTAGGTAGAGATTGCGACTGCCGCCGCCACATAACAGCACTTCCTGGGGCATCTGAGGTAGGAAATAGTAACTGTAAACAATTGAACTAACAGTTAGTTCGGTTAAGGTGGCAAGAATGTCTGCTGGTGTTAGGTTATATTCTTCGCTAGCGACTAAACAAGCTTTGAGATAATCTACACCAAATAACTCTCGCCCTGTCGATTTTGGCGGTGGAAGTTGAAAATAGTCATGATTGAGCCATTGTTCTAGGAGTGGAGTACAAACGGTACCACGCCTTGCCCAGTTGCCCTCTTTGTCGTAAGTTTCTTGTCCTTGGGTAAAATGCTCTACAGCTAAGTCGAGCAAAGCATTACCAGGTCCTGTATCCCAGCCACAGACTGATTCTAACCAATTTCCTTGCCGCGCTGGCAGATAAGTCAGATTACCAATACCGCCGATGTTTTGGACGCAGCGGTCATGTGTTGGCGATGAAAGCAAAAAGGCGTCTATTCTGGAGACTAAGGGGGCGCCATGTCCGCCTTGTGCAATATCGGCAACGCGGAAATTGCTGATGGTTTTGGTTTTGGTTAATTGAGCAATAACTTCTCCCCGTCCCAGTTGTAGGCTGTATCCTAAGCCTAAGCCGTTGGGCGGTTGATGGTAGACTGTTTGACCGTGGGAGCCGATCAGAGTGGCTTTTTGGTGATTGGTTTGAATTGCTTGGGCACAGGTGGCGAATTGAATAGCGATCGCATTATCGAGTTGAGCTAATTCTGCCATTGATAGCGCTCCGCCTGCACATACTTGCAAGATTTGCTCTCTTAATTGGCTAGGATAAGCATAAGTTTCACCTGCCAAAAGTTGAATATTTATATCTAGATCTGTGCCCGTAATTTCCATTAAAGCGGCATCAATACCGTCTACGGAAGTACCACTAATTAAGCCTATTACGCGAGTCATCAATTCTTATCTTCCCATATTTATTGTATTCACATTTTAATTTGATTAGTATACGTTATTTTCTTGCGAATTGTTAGGCTATATTTTGGTGATTGCAACTGATTACATTAAAGTTAACTTTTGACTGTTAATTAAAAAAAGATAATTCTATTATTTATTATGCTTGACATTTTCCGCCTTTACTTTTTACCGCTAGGTTGTTTTTCGGTAGCAATAACGTGTAAATCTATATCATTAAGATAACGGACTAACTGTTGAACTAAGGAACCTCGCCAAAATAACTCCCAACGAGATTTGTGAGATTGTCCAAAGATAACTTGAGTGATGTGATATTTGTGAGCAGTTTCAGCAATTGCTTCGGCAATGTTAGCATTTTTTACTCGTAAAAATTCTCCCCCAAGCTGACGGCAAAGATGTTCACAAGTTTCTACATATAAGCTTTGCTCTTTAGTTAAAAAACGCTCTGGATGGTCGATAAAGACAGCAAGCAGACGTGCCTTCATTGCACTAAATAAGCGTGCACCTCTGCGTAATAATTGGGCGGAATTTGGATAGGTTGAAACACAAACCAAAACCCGCTCGTGGATGCTACAAGTTTGCTGTGCAAATGCAGCTTCTTCTATGTTATCAGCGACTTCTCGTAGAGCTAACTCTCGCAGGGCAACTAAGTGTCGTCGTTGGAAGAAATTTTGCAAAGACTGCTCAATTTTTTCTGGGGCATAAATTTTCCCTTCAATTAAACGTTCTTGTAGAGTTTCTGGTGTAACATCAACAACAACAACTTCTGTTGCTTCATCTAAAATGCGGTCAGGAATTCTTTCTCTGACGACAACGCTGGTAATTTTTGCAACTAAATCGTTAAGGCTTTCTAAGTGTTGAATATTAACAGTTGAATAAACATCAATACCTGCATTAATGATGAATTCAACATCTTCATAGCGCTTTTCTCGTTCTGATCCTGGTACATTCGTATGAGCCAGTTCATCAACAAGTACTAACTGAGGTTGACGCGCTAAAATTGCCTCAGTATCCATTTCTACTAAAGTGACGCCACCGTGAATAATTGCCTTTTTAGGAACAACTTCTAAACCAATTGCTTGTTGAAGAGTTTCGGCGCGTCCATGAGTTTCTAGTAAGCCAATAACAACATCAATACCTTGTTCTTTGAAGTCGTGCGCTTCTGCTAACATTCGGTAAGTTTTACCAACGCCGGGAGCCATACCGATGTACATTTTGTGCTTACCTCGGCGGCGTGAGAAGAGTAAAGAGTGGGGATTATTGTTATTCAAGTGATTGGCAATCTCATTTTTATTAATCATGATAGTGAAAATTTGAGAGTTGAATCGTTAATTACTTAAGATAATATTACGATCCAACACTCAAAATTTAAAGAGCCTATAAGTTTTCAGTAAGTGTTGGTATTTAGGTAGTCGGCTTTGCTGCATCTAAAGCAAGATTTAGTTGCAAAACATTGACTCCAGGTTCACCAAAAATACCCAGAAATCTGCCATTAGTGTGTTGATTAATCAGAATTTCGACTCTGTTAGCATCTAGAGAGCGCGTTGTGGCAATTCGTTGAATTTGCGCCTTTGCTGCTTCCACACTAATATGAGGATCTAAGCTAGAGCCAGAGGTATAAACCAAATCAGCAGTTGGTTGAATACCTGCCTTTTTGAGAGTGTCTACATCGCTACGAATGCGCTTTATTAAATCTGGATCTTCTGGTTTTCTACTATCTTTAAGTAACTCCGCCGTATTACTCGGAGCTAAGTTACTAGCACCTGATACACCTGTTTTTAAAACCCCTTCTACATCTTCTTTTTTATTGGGGTCACCTGTACTATAACTTGTGGTGCTAGGGCGAGATTGAAAATAGCGATCAGAAGCAAAAGGTTGACCAATTAAAGCTGAACCAATCACTTGTCCTTGGGCATTTTTAATCATGCTGCCATTAGCTTGATAAGGAAATATTGTTTGACCAATTCCAATCATGATAAAAGGATAGATTAATGCTGTTAAAACCCAAAGTACAAGAGTCGAACGGATACCAGTAATGAGATCTCTAACCATGATTTAGAAGCGCTCCGGCTGAAAAATTACAATAAACAAATATACTGAAAGACCAACAATAACCATACCCAAAAGTCCTAGTGCATAAGATGCCTTGCGGGTAATTTCTGCTCCTGTTGCAGCATCAACAGCAGGTGCTAATAATAGATTCAAGCAGAGTAAGAAAAAGATTTGAATCGGCAAAGGATTTCTCTGCCATTGCTCTTTGATTATTTCCCCAATTTCACTCCAATTTGGCTTGGCTTTCCGCAAATCTAACTTCATAACTTCCTTGTTTTACTTAATTTTTAGGCTAGTCCAATTGCTGTAATTAATAGGTCTATGATTTTAATGCCAATAAATGGTGCAATTACACCACCTAAACCATAGATCAAGATATTATCTCGTAGCAGACGATTTGCACTTACGGGTCGAAAATTTACTCCTTTTAAGGCTAAAGGAATTAATGCCGGAATAATCAAAGCATTATAGATTAATGCCGATAAAACAGCCGAGTTGGCACTTGCTAATCCCATCACATTCAAGCTACCTACTGGGGCAAACATTGCGGGAATAATTGCAAAATATTTAGCAATATCATTAGCTAAAGAAAATGTAGTCAGCGCTCCACGAGTAATCAACAATTGTTTACCAATTGTGACCAAATCGATTAATTTGGTAGGATCAGAATCCAAATCCACCATATTAGCTGCTTCCTTGGCTGCCTGAGTTCCCGAATTCATTGCCACGCCCACATTTGCCTGTGCCAATGCTGGCGCGTCGTTGGTACCATCGCCAGTCATTGCTACTAGCTTGCCCTGAGATTGTTCAGCTTGGATAACAGCAATTTTATCTTCTGGTGTTGCTTCGGCAATAAAGTCATCTACCCCAGCTTCGGCGGCAATTACTTCTGCAGTAATACGGTTATCACCTGTTAACATGACAGTCCGCACACCCATGCGCCGCAACTGATCAAAACGCTCACGAATACCAGGTTTAACAATATCTTTGAGGTAAATAATGCCGTAAAGATCGGCATCTTTACAAACAGCTAAAGGTGTGCCGCCTAAACGTGAAACCCTTTCATAGGCAGTATCAAGATCAGGAGTTAAATTTCCACCACGAGAACGCACAAAACCTTTAATTGAGTCTACCGCGCCCTTGCGAACCTCACCGCCATCGGGTAAGTCTGTGCCACTCATGCGGGTTCTGGCGGAGAACTCAATGCCTTGGGCGGCGTTACTATTAAACTTCACGGTAGCGCCCAATTTTTCGGCAAGTCGCACAATCGATTTACCTTCTGGGGTTTCATCAAATATGCTTGCCGCCAAGGAGACACGGGCAATATCTTCTTGGGAGTAATTGTTAACAGGAATAAACTCTTCGGCTAAACGGTTACCTAGGGTGATTGTGCCAGTTTTGTCCAAAACGAGGGTATTAACGTCTCCGCAAGCCTCTACTGCCCTTCCAGAGGTGGCTACGACGTTAAATTGAGCAACCCTATCCATGCCTGCAATCCCGATTGCACTTAACAAACCACCAATTGTGGTAGGAATTAGCGCGACTAATAAGGCAATTAAAATGACGACACCAACTGGACTGCCTACATAATTAGCAATTGGTGGAATGGTGGAAACAACAATTAAAAAGACTAAAGTTAGAACAGCAAGTAACACCGTCAAAGCAATTTCATTAGGTGTTTTTGATCTTTCTGCACCTTCAACCAGGGCAATCATCCTATCAAGAAATCCTTGACCAGGATCAGCGGTAACTCTCAGTGTTAATTCATCAGAAAGAATGCGTGTTCCCCCAGTAACAGAACTTGCCACATCGCTTCCAGGTTCCTTTAAAACTGGTGCTGATTCTCCAGTAATTGCTGATTCATCCACCGAGGCAACTCCAGCAATTACCTCACCATCTGCAGGAATAATATCGCCTGCAATTACTTTAATTTGGTCGCCTTTTCGTAATGCTGTAGAACTAACATCTTCGGTTGTTCCATTAGGTAAAAGTTTTCTGGCTGTAGTGTCTGATTTTGTGGAACGTAGAGAATCTGCTTGAGCTTTTCCTCGTCCTTCGGCTACGGCTTCGGCAAGGTTAGCAAATAACACGGTCAAAAATAAAATTAGCGTCACTAAGCCATTAAAAAGACGCGGGTTTTCTCCAGGTACAGGACCGAATAAAGTTGGGTCAATTATTAACAAAGCCGTGATAATCGTGCCAACCCAGACAATAAACATGACTGGATTTTTCATCATCACTCGTGGATTGAGTTTGACGAAAGATTCTTTAAAGGCTCTTTGATAAAGCCCCTTAGTATTAACCTGTCTTGGTTTACGTTTGCGTGAACCTCCATCACTTGATGGTTGAGTTTGAGTATTAACTGAATCGACTTTATTCTGTGTATTCATTGTTTAATATTGAGAAGAAAAAACCAAAAAAAGTAATTTGGCAAGGCATTAAATCAGGGATGTAAATGACGTTTTGCTCAATAATTACTAGTAGCTAATTCAGCCTCCTTTGGCTATTTGAAATGCTTCAGCAATTGGTCCTAATGCCAGTACTGGGAAGAATGTCAGCGCCCCCAAAATAATAATTACGCCTGCGGTAACGCCCGTAAATAAGCCTGTATCGGTGCGGAGTGTGCCTGTTGTTTCCGGTACTGGTTGTTTACGGTACATACTATCTGCTAATAATAATAGAGCAATTATTGGCAAATAACGTCCTGCCAAAAGACTAACTGAGGCGCTTAAATTCCACCATAAACCTGTGGAGGCTGGCTGACCATCTGCTAATCCTTCAAAGCCAGATCCATTGTTTGCTGCTGCTGAGACATATTCATAAACTACTTGAGAAATACCATGAAATGTTGGGTTACTAATTCCTGCCAAAGTATCAGGAAAAGCCAAAGTAATTGCGGAGGGAATTAAGACGAAAATCGGATGAACTAGCAAAATTACGCTAGCTAGCACAATTTCTCTTTTTTCAACTTTACGACCCAGAAATTCGGGAGTTCTTCCGACCATTAGACCCGTCAGAAATACGGTCAAAATCAGATAGACGAAGAGATAAGCGGTTCCAGTTCCTTGACCACCCCAAACCATCTGAATGAATAAATTGAACAACAGAGAAAATCCGCCGTTTGGCATAAAAGAATCATGCAAACTATTAACAGCACCACACATTGTGCCTGTGGTTGAAACAGCAAATAGTGCTGACTGCGCCCAACCAAATCTTACTTCTTTTCCTTCTAAATTAGGTTGTTGTCCTCCTAAAATATTATTGACTAAAGGATTGCCTTGATACTCACCAATAGCCGTAATAACAATTAGGAAAACATAGAACAAAAACACCATACCAAACAGTAACCATCCTTGTTTTGTATTCCCTGCAAAAATGCCGTAGGTAATAATTAAGGAAGCAGGAATACAAAGCATTGCCAGAATTTGTATAAGATTAGTTGCAGGACTGGGATTTTCAAAAGGATGGGCGGAATTGATGGCAAAAAACCCACCACCGTTTTCTCCTAATTCCTTAATAAACTCAAAATGGGCAACAGGACCACGGGCAATAGCTTGTGTCGCACCTTCTAAGGTAGTAACAGTTTGCACACCGGCTAGGGTTTCTGGCATACCCAAAATAATAAATATTGTCGCTCCAATTAAGCTGATAGGCAATAGTATTCTGGTAATAGATTGAGTTAGATCTAAATAAAAGTTACCCAAAGGTCTACCTGTTAAACCACGAATAAAAGCGATGGCAACAGCAATACCTGTTGCTGCCGAAGTAAAAAACAAAAACCCCAAACCTAGCATTTGACTCGCATAACTATAAGTGCTTTCACCAGAATAATGCTGTTGGTCGGTGTTGGTAATAAAAGCAATTACCGTGTGTAAAACAATGTCCCAAGTTGGTGAACTTAATCCAGTTGGATTTAAAGGCAGAATTCCTTGAAATATCAAAATTAAGGCAACGAGAACAGCCATTGCTAAATTACTGCAAATCACTGCTCGTGCATACTGCCATCCTGTCATTGTCTCCCGCGTCCGGATACCACTTGCCTGATAAATCAGGTTTTCTAATGGGTTACAAATCGGGTCAAGTAGGGTTCTTTTTCCTAAAAAAACATCAGCCATGTATCGTCCTAAAAAAGGAACGATTGCTACTAAAAGAAGTAGCGTTACAAAAATTTGAATAAATCCCTGTAGCATTGAGTAGCACAACTCCTAAATAATTAAAGAATGCGAGGTGCAAGAAAGTATTTTAGATTTACTAATTCTACTAAAGCCTGTAAATCTACTTTAGTTATATGAACTATTTAGCCAATTTATACTCCTCAAATTTGAGAATAGCTAAGACCAAGTTATTAATGTTCGTCACCAAATTATTTTAGTCATAAATCTTTCCAGAGCCAATATAATAAATTATCTATACAGTGTTTAGACTGATCTATACCTTCTGATATAGATCATTATTAAAGGGTTTTATTGAGCAATTTAACCTTGTTAATATACGGATTAATTTGCCGAACAAACATCAATATTTATACGAATGAACTCAAGCAAACAAAAGTGGTTAAAGTTTAAACAGCTTATCTTGACAAACAATCAGTATCGCAAAACCTATTTGATAATTGCCGGAATATTCGCTGTAGTGATGGCGCTGGAATACTCTACACCCTCAGATTATGTATTTGGCTACCTTTATACAGGACCTATTTTATTAGCACCTCGTTTAAACCGTTCAGCTATCTTTCAAGTAACCATATATGCTTCGGTACTAACTCTTTCAAATTTGTTCCTTCCAATAATAGAACCAACAAATCCAGCAACGGTTGCTAATCGATTAATTGCCGTGGCGGCATTAGTTGTAACAGGAATTTTAAGTGAGCGCAGTCATCGTTATGAACAAGCACTTGCTCAACAAAAAGCACAACTACACGCCCAAGAGAAACTGGCAAGCGTGAAAGAAGATTTTATGTCTACCCTCACCCACGACCTTAAAACCCCCCTATTAGGTGCAATTGAAACCTTAAAATCTCTACAAAAAAATCAGTTTGGGATAGTAACAGCAGTGCAGCAAGATGTTTTAGAAATGATGACTCGTTCTCATCAATCAACATTACAATTATTGGAAACAATCTTAGATATTTATCGCAATGATAATGAAGGATTGAAGCTTCACCTAACACAAATAAATTTAGTTGCTATAGCCGAAGAAACGATCGCTACACTTGTTGATTTAGCCGCAACACGTCGAGTATATTTATGCCTTGGCTATGGCAAATCTGACTTCCGACGGTCGGTATGGGTTAATGGTGATGGCTTACAATTGCAGCGAGTCTTTAACAATTTATTGATTAATGGTATTAATCATTCTCCAAGGGGCGGCAAAGTCGAAATAATCCTAGAATCAGATTCAACTCACTATTTAGTTAAGGTAATTGATAACGGACCTGGAATTAATACAAGCCAAATTCCTCACTTATTTGAACGGTTTTATCAAGGGCATAGCGATCGCCAAGCTAAAGGCTCAGGACTCGGATTATATCTGAGTCGTCAAATTATTGAAGCTCATGGCGGTACAATTTGGGCAGAGAACCGAATACCAGATGGCGCTTTGTTTGGTTTCCGACTATCTACTTGTGAACCAGATCATTAGCTATTTGTCAATAACTAATGACTAATTTACCACCGACTAATGACTAAACTGCGGATTTTGCTAGTTGAAGATGATGAATTATTTCGCCTGGGACTCTATATGCGCCTGCATCAAGAACCAGGATTAGAAGTGATTGCTGAAGCCGTTGACGGTGAAACTGCTGTAGAATTAACCAATCAGCACCTACCCAACGTCGTCTTACTAGATGTCGGACTACCGGGAATTGGCGGCGTTGAAGCTTGTCGCCAAATTAAACAACAGCATCCACAAATGCCTGTTTTGGTGTTAACTTCTCATTCCCAAAAGTCGCTGATTGAACGCTTAATTGCCGCAGGTGCTTCGGGATACTGCCTTAAAGGTATTGAAGCAGAACTTTTAATTTTGGCGTTGCGCTCAGTCGCAGCCGGTGCCTCGTGGTGGGATCAAACAGGTACAGCAGAAATACGGGCAGCGATGACTGGCATTCCTTCGCCACAAACAAAAACTGAATGGGATTCTCAAAACCCCCTAACTCACCGAGAGCAAGAGATTTTAGTACTAATAGCAAAAGGTAAGACGAATCAAGAAATTGCTAATTTATTGCATATTGCCATCGGCACAGTGCGAGTTCATGTTCATGCTATTCTACAAAAACTAGAAGTTCGCGACCGCACCCAAGCTGCTGTTTTAGCGATTCAAAAAGGATTAGTTGCTGCGGAACTTTTAGCAAATTAATCACTCCACATTAAATCGTAGAAAAAGTGATATCTAAGCTACATTTTAGCTACTAAAAAAGCCTTTTTGTTTTTGCTAATCAACAACTTCAGGCAAACATCACCCGATGGAAGGAGGGCTAAACAGAGTCTTTTCCTCTAACTTAAAACTATAGAAAGACAAAAACCTGTATTGTTTAACTATGGTCAATTCTAATTTCCCTCAAACTACAACCAAGAAAATCAAACTACCAGTTGTCCGTCCAGGTAGCTCTGGTTGCGCTGTGAGAGTTCTACAGCAAGTGCTAAATTTTAAAGGCTTCCAGCTTGATGTAGATGGAGTCTATGATTTGCGTACACAAGAGGCAGTCAAAGATTTTCAACAAACGAATAGTTTGTCAGGAGATGGTATTGTTGATGCCAAAACCTGGCAACATCTCAGCTTTGGTTTTTTAGAATTAACTTGTTGAAGGGTGCAGGCTATTCGGTTTTTTCGCACTCAATTGCTAGCCTGCCTTGATAATTATTGCAGGATTGGTATTAATATTTACCAAAAAAAATAGTTGCATCTTACCGAAAATGGTGCATAAGTTCAACTAAATCGCTCAAATTAGACACATTCAAAGCATTCAGAATGAAACTGCCGTGACATGATGCCGATTAAAGACGAGGTTTCCTAAAAAAACTTTGCTAATACTAATCTAATTTTTGCTTGCTCCAAGCGCCTAGTTAGAGGACAAGCTACAAGTTTTGATATACTGCCATAGGTGTCACTAAGACAAATCATTATAGATTGCCACACACCGCTCGTCGTGGCAAATATTAACTTTGCTAGGATTGACTAGATAAAATTAGCTTGGGGTGGTTGGATCTAGATTGCACTCAACAACGGATGACTTGCCCCACTAAAAGTAATCCTTGGTTTATCGACCAATAGTTTGACATGACGATTTATTTTTATAAAGTTGACGAACGCTATGGCTGCTTTTCCAACTTCTCCCCCCATCCAATTCAATTAGATGGTTATTATTGGCAAACTGTCGAACATTACTATCAAGCACAAAAATTTGTCGATACCCAGAAAGCAAACCTAATTGCCGTAATTAGACAAGTACCGACGCCGGAGGATGCAGCTTTAATAGGAAGAGACTGCGATCACAAGCTACGCCCTGACTGGGAATCTGTAAAAGTACAAATCATGGAAAAAGCTGTGCGGACAAAATTTCTTAGCCATCTAGATATTCAAGAAATTTTATTAAATACAGCAGCAGAATTAATCGTCGAAGACTCGCCTACTGATTACTATTGGGGTTGTGGGCAGAAAAAAACTGGTCAAAATCAGCTAGGAAAAATCCTTATGAAAATTCGTCAAGAAATTCGGCAGCGTCACTTAACTAAAATTGAGCCTTAAGCATAAACCTTAAAAGCAAATCTATGCAATGAT
>JBATUR010000016.1:0-37755 GCA_049671305.1 Coleofasciculaceae cyanobacterium | reverse complement strand
TTGATTTGGGGCATCATCTCTTGATAACACGCCAAGACCTCTACCTCTAACACCCATAGCATCACGGCTAATAGTAACAAGGTCTGCTATTGGTGTTTTTAAGGATTTGAGGTCAACTTGTTTAAATACAACTTCACCTGTCGGTTTGACTACCCAAATGTAGAGTGCTGATTGACGCACTTCTTCTTTTTCTTGGTTTTTGAAGGTATCATTAACAATCGAATACTGCACTAATGTGGCGTTTTGAGTTTTGGCAATAAGTTTAATTTCTTCAATTGTTGGAGGTTTTACTGTTAGTTGATTATTGGGATTAGCAGATTGACGTTGTGCTAATAATTCAACAAAGGCTCTGGCTCTTCCTCGTTCGGCAATTTCTAATGCTATGTTAGTTTTATTCTGGGCAACAAGACTCTGTTGCAGAAGACGGTAAGAAGGTGCTTGTATTTCAAAGATAGATATTTTTGAGGCATCAGATAAGCCAGGACGTAGAGACTCCCAGACTTCAATGGCAGCAAATAGAGTTTTTTCGGCATCAGAATACTGTCTTAAATTGTAATAAGCTACTCCAATATTGTTAAGAGTTTTTCCTTCCATTGCCTTGTTGCCAACTTCTTTGCTGATCACCAAAGCTGGAAAATAGTATTTCAAAGCATCAGGATACTCTCCTAATTTGTTGTGAACTAACCCAATATTGTTAAGAGTAGTTCCTTCCCCCGCCTTGTCATTTATCTCTCTTTCGATAACTAGAGCTTGCTCAAAGTATTGCAAAGCCTGGGGATACTTTCCTAAATCATCGTAGACCATCCCAATATTATTGAGAGTTCTACCTTCTTTATTTTTGTTGCCGATCTCTTTAAGAATTATCAAAGATTGCTCAAAGTATTTCAAGGCATTAGGATACTGTCTTAGTTTACGATAAACTTCTCCAATATTATTGAGAGTACTTCCTTGTGTTGCCTTATCCCCTATTTCTTTTTGCACAACCAAAGCTTGTTCAAAGTATTGCAAAGCTTGAGGATACTGTCCCAGATTATCGTAGACTAGCCCAATATTATTGAGACTACTCCCCTCCCCCCTTTTGTCACCAACTTCTCTCCTAATAACTAATGCCTGCTGTTGGTATTTCAATGCCTGGGGATACTGTCCAATATTGCGGTAAATTTCCCCAATATTATTGATAATTATGCCTTCGATTTGACGTGAAGCGAAGCTGTCACCGTTAGGCGAATCACCTATTTCTTTGACAATAACTAAAGCTTGTTCAAGTGTTTGCAATGCTTCTCGAAACTTTCCTGCATTGAACTGTCCAACAGCAGCCTTCATCAGTCGCAAGGCTTCGTTATTTCTGTCTTGATTCGTTTGTGCCTGTGCTGATAACACCCAATCAAAAGGAGTTCCAGGCAGTTTAATTGTTGAAGTTAGAGACACGAACACAGTTGCTGTTACCAAGCCCAAGCGATACAAACGCTGCTCCACAAGAATAATTCCCTTACATTTAACCAGAGGCTGATTTACTCATTATTCTATATTTCTGCACTTTCAGGACTTATCTAATTCAGTTGAAAACCGCTATAAAATCGTATTTAATACCCACCGCACCTTTAAATATCATTATCTGCTGGGGCAAAAAAGGGTATGAATCTCTTAATTTTCCACAGCACCACTGTCAAATAAAAAATTACAAACCCTTTTTTAGAGCAAAATATTAACCAATGTTTAAGTTATATTCCATCTGTTTAGAAGTAGCGACAACGGCGTTTTTATCCAATAACTTCTCCACTACATAGAAAGACATATCAATTCCGGCTGATATTCCGGCTGATGTAATAATCTTGCCATTATCAACAAAGCGTTGATCTTTAACTATTGTTGTCTTGGGAGCCGTTTTTTTGAGCTGATCTAAAGCGCTATGATGAGTTGTGGCGCTCAATCCGTCTAGTAGTCCGGCTTTTGCTAAAATCAAAGAGCCTGTACAAACGGAAAGCAATAATTCTACTTGTTCAAATGACTCTTTGAGCCAATTAATTAAAACCGGATTATTCATTTCCTTACGGGTTCCTTGTCCTCCTGGAACTATTAAAATATCAGGCTTAGGACAATTATGAATTGTATATCTCGGATTAACGCTTAAGTTATTTCTGGCAATTACAGGTTTATCTTCTTCAGCCACTGTATAAACATTAAATGGCTTGAGGCTATGAATTTCGTGAGTAACAGAAAATACCTCAAAAGGACCGCAAAAATCTAATACTTCTACGTCATTAAATATTAAGATAGCGACATTTTTGGTGCGAATCATGGTACTTATCCTGAATTAGGTCTTAATTTTTAGTGTAGAGAAATTCTTATTCTGACTGCCAAACTTAGAGGTAGTGCTATCCACACCCTAAGATTGTGATTTTTTCAGTATTTCTGTCGCAAAAGTTAACATAAAGCTGCTGATGCCTTCACAATAGTGTTATCAGTGTTGATAATTTGGATACAGAAAAAATGGTTTCTACTTTTCCACTTCCTCACTCAGTTGACCAATCTCAGATTAGACTGGATATCCGGACTCTGCAGCCTCAACTGGTGACGTGGCGGCGGGGTTTGCATCAGCGTCCGGAGTTAGGTTTTAAAGAGCATCTTACTTGCCAATTCATTGCTCAAAAATTGCAAGAATGGGGCATTGAACATCAAACAGGCGTTGCTCAGACAGGAATTGTTGCCACAATTGACAGTGGTTCTCCAGGTCCTGTAATGGCAATTCGGGCAGATATGGATGCCTTGCCAATTCAGGAAGAAAATCAGGTATCGTATCGATCGCAACATGACGGACTAATGCACGCTTGTGGTCATGATGGACATACGGCGATCGCACTTGGTACTGCTTACTATCTTTCACAACATCGGCAAAACTTCCTTGGTACAGTAAAAATCATCTTCCAACCTGCCGAAGAAGGACCAGGCGGCGCCCAACCAATGATCGAAGCAGGTGTACTCAAAAATCCTGATGTAGATGCCATTATTGGTCTACATTTGTGGAATAATTTACCCCTCGGCACAGTTGGAGTACGTCAAGGCGCTTTGATGGCAGCGGTAGAATGTTTTAGCTGCACAATTTTAGGCAAAGGTGGACATGGTGCAATGCCTCACCAAACAGTTGATTCTATTGTTGTTAGCGCTCAAATTGTCAATGCTTTGCAAACAATTGTTGCTCGAAATGTTGACCCAATTGATTCAGCCGTTGTCACTATTGGCGAACTTCATGCAGGTACAAAACATAATATTATTGCCGATACAGCCAGACTAAATGGTACAGTACGCTATTTTAATCCAAAACTAAAAGGGTTTATGGGTAAGCGTATTGAACAAATAATTGCAGGTGTTTGCCAAAGTCAAGGTGCTAGTTATGAATTGAATTATTGGCATCAATATCCCCCGGTAATTAATGATGCCAATATTGCAGAAATTGTACGTTCTGTAGCGTCTGAAGTTGTAGAAACACCTGCCGGCATTGTGCCAGAATGTCAAACAATGGGGGCAGAAGATATGTCATTTTTCTTGCAAGAAGTTCCTGGTTGCTATTTCTTTTTAGGTTCTGCTAACCCGGAAAAAGATTTAGCTTATCCTCATCACCATCCGCGTTTTAACTTTGATGAAACTGCTTTAAGCATGGGTGTAGAAATCTTTGTCCGCTGTGTGGAAAAGTTTTGCCAATAATTAGAAACTTAGGGAGTGGCGATCTAGACTAAAAGCCTTTTTACTCCACTCCCTAAAGCCTTAATTTTTGAGCAAAAGGTTACCTTTCTAAATTGATAAAATAAGCTAATTATTTTACAACAAACCATTCAAAAATCGTACAGTCTGATTTTGCTGTCTAAACTTGATTTGTTGGTAAGTTTCTGCTAGTTTTGCAGCAATTGTATTGGCAACCTCATTCGCTTCAGCCTTAGAACAACAGGGGTAGGCAAATTTACAATTTTGAGGGGAACGAAAGAAAGTTGCTGCTATTTCCTTGAACAACTCTTCATCTAATAACTGCTCAACTTCAGTACCATCCATCAGTCTTAGTTTTTCTTTTGCCTTGTACTTAATCAAAACCCGCTTAGGATAAACCTTGCCTGCGATTTCCATACTACTTACGCTTCCTCAAAAAAGATATAAAATAGTATCTAACTTTTTGCTTTTAATTTCATCCGTATTAAGGGATAATTTTGAAAAATTTGCTTCTATCACGAGGTAGAGACAATATATTTTTTTCCTAATTCAAGTAATAATAAAGAATATCTATAATTAACCTTAACTAGTGAAATATTCCTCCTCATCCATTAACAAAAATATCCAAGTTTCCTCGTTACAAACCATCCTTTCCGATACACTTACTGTGTTTTGGGGGGAGTGGCTAGACTTACGGGTGAGAATTGTGCAAATTGCCGCAACGGGTCTAATTTCGCCGCTAATTTATATTGTTGGGTTTGGTTTAGGGCTAGGAAGTGCCTTAGATTCAGCCATGAAACCTGCGGCAGGTGACAATTACTTACAGTTTATTTTACCAGGAATGGTGGCACTATCTTCCATGACAATTAGTTTTACTGGTACAACTTTTTCGATTTGTGGTGAACGACTTTATACTAAAACCTTTGAGGAAATGTTACTTGTCCCGGTGCATCCTTTGGCATTGTATTTAGGTAAGATGCTGGCGGGTGTGGTGCGAGGAATGATGACTTCCGGTTCGGTAATTTTGGTAGCAATTTTATTTACAGGTAAAGTTTGGAGTTTTCTCAATCCTTTATTTATACTTTTATTATTGCTTAATTGTGCAGTTTTTGCAGGTTTAGGTGTAATTATTGGTTTGAATGTGAAATCTCTAGAAAGTGTTGGTTTGGTTAACAACTTTTTGATTGTGCCAATGTCATTTTTAGGAGCAACATTTTTTGACCCAGCAACATTACCATTAGCACTAAAAGTAATTGTTTATTTATTACCATTAACTTATACCAGTACAGGACTTCGTGCGGCGGCATATTTACCATTATCCGAGTTTCCTTGGTACGATATCCCGATTTTAATGGCTTTTGCGATCGCATTTTCCGTTGTTGGAGCATATCAATTTGCTCATCAGCAAGATTAAACGATAATTAATTACAAAGAGTGAGGTTATGATGTCTGTTCAATTATTGAGACGTAAATTTACTGTCAAAGAATACAATCAGATGATTGAAGCTGGTATTTTAACAAAGTATGACCGAGTGGAATTAATTCGAGGAGAAATTGTCGAAATGGCAGCAGTAGGTAGGCGTCATGCCGCTTGTGTTAACCGTCTCAATGCTTTGTTTAATCAACGTTTAGCAGAGTTTGTGATTGTTGGAGTGCAAAATCCAGTGGAATTGGAGGATAATTCTGAACCTCAACCAGATCTAGCATTATTACGACTGCGCGATGATTTTTATGAAGCAGGGCATCCTCAAGCAGAAGATATATTACTATTAGTGGAAGTTGCAGATACGACTATTGAATCTGATCGAGAAGTCAAGATTCCTTTATATGCAAGTAGTGGAATTTCTGAAGTTTGGGTAGTGGATATTAATGAGCAATGTTTGGAGGTTTATCGGCAACCTTCAGGCAATAGTTATCAGATTATTCATAAATATTATCGGGGTCAAGGTTTAACTATTCAAGCTTTTTTGGATGTTAGTTTTACTGTAGATGAAGTGTTGAGGTAACTAATAAGTTGATAGGTGTACCGTCCCACTAACTAATCTGAGGGTTGCATCTCTCCAGATAAATATGAACTACAATCCAGAAAAACATCAGCGCCGCTCAATTCGTCTTAAAGGATATGACTACACACGAGAAGGTGCATACTATTTCACCATTTGTTGTCATCAAAGGCGATGTTTGCTGGGAGAAATTGAGGATGGTGTGATACAGCTAAATATTATTGGTGCAACAGTTCAATCTGTTTGGCACAGTTTACCCCGTCATTTTCCGTTAATTGAATTAGATGCTTTTGTCATCATGCCCAATCACATACACGGAATTATTTTTATTACTGATAGTAGGGGCGAAGCATTCGTGCCAATAAATGAAGACACAGCACCACAAGTTTCATCCCCGAATGCTTCGCCCTTTTCAGGATGTAACGACACATCACCACCTTGCGGCACACAATCAGGTTCAATAGGAGCAATTCTTCAAAATTTCAAATCAGTAGCAACGCGCCGAGTTAACCGCATAACTCGGAATTCAGGGACGTTATGGCAACGGAATTATTATGAAGAGATTATTCGTAATGAGAAAGCTTATGAGAATATCAGGCGGTACATTGTGGAAAATCCTCTGAATTGGGATGAAGATGAGGAGAATATTCTTAAATTTAAACCGGAATTTTGATTGATTGTTTTACCGTAGATAGGGCGGAGCATTCGCGGACAAAGATTTAGGACTTTCCAATAAGTTACTAGTGCGAATGCTTCGCCCCTACACTTTGATTGTTGAATATGGATCAAGAAAAATGGGAAAAGGATTCAACTCTAGAAAACTAACAGACAAAGATTATCGAGCTTTTTTAGATAAAGTCTTAAAGACAATCAGGGATACTAATTGTAATCAACAAGCCGTTTACCAATTCTTGGAAGCAAACTTAGACAAGCTGGATGATAACCTGGCTACTGTTTTGCGAAGCTGCGCAACAGCCACCTTACCTAAACTGGAGCCAGAGCAAGCACATGAAATTGCAGCAGTTATTGGCACTTTCAGCAACCGGATTTGGGAGTTTCCACTGGGCAAGCGGTCTAGTAACCTGGAAATTGCCATTACAGGCTACAAGGTCGTTGCCACAGTCTTTACCCGTGAAGCCTTCCCCGAACAATGGGCTACCAGCCAAAACAATTTGGGTCTTGCCTACCTTGAGCGCATCCGGGGAGAACAAGCAGAGAATTTGGAAGCAGCAATCAGGTATTTCTTAGATGCCTTGAAGGTACGCACTCGCGAAGCCTTCCCCCAATACTGGGCAGCAACTCAAAACAATCTGGGTAGTGCCTACGGTAAAAGGATTATTGGGGAACGAGCAGAGAATTTGGAGGCGGCAATCCGCTGTTTCTCAAATGCGTCAGAGGTACGAACTTGCGAAGCCTTCCCCCAATACTGGGCAGCAACCCAAAACAATCTGGGGGCGACGTATCGTAAACGCATCCGGGGAGAACAAGCAGAGAATTTAGAGGCTTCACTCAGCTATTACTTGGCTGCATTGCAGAAATACACTCGCGAAGCCTTCCCTGAACGATGGGCAAGAACTCAAAACAATCTGGGCATTGCCTACCTTGAGCGCATCCAAGGGGAACAAGCAAAAAATTTAGAAGCGGCAATCCACTGTTTCTCAAATGCTTTGCTGGAATACACTCGCGAAGCCTTCCCCCAATACTGGGCAGAAAGCCAAAACAATTTAGGTCTTGCCTACCTTGAGCGCATCTGGGAGGAACGAGCAGAGAATTTGGAGGCGGCAATCCGCTGTTTCTCAAATGCGTTAGAGGTACGAACTTGCGAAGCCTTCCCCCAATACTGGGCAGCAACCCAAAACAATCTGGGTACTGCCTACTATTACCGCATCCGGGGGAAACGTGCAGAGAATTTGGAAGCTGCAATCCGCTGTTACTTAGCTGCCTTACGAGTGCATACCCTCGAAGCCTTCCCTCAAGACCATGCAGGAACTCAATTTAGCCTTGGTGTTGCCTACCAAAATGCTCGACAGTTTAGCAATGCTTACCCTGCCTTTGCCAGTGCCATTAACACTGTAGAATCCCTACGCGGCGAGATAGTCTCTGGTTCAGGCATGGAGGAAGACAAGAAAAAACTAGCAGAAGAATCGAACAGGCTCTATCAACGCATGGTGGAAGTTTGCCTAGAACTCGCTAAAGATGAGCCGAAATACTACGACCAAGCCATTGAATACGCCGAGCGCAGCAAAACCCGTAACCTGGTGGAACTCATCCTCACCCGCGACCTCAAAATCATCTTCCCTCTAGAAGTTGTTAGTCAGCTAGAACAACTTCGAGACAAAATCGCCAGCGAACAATACCAACTCCAAACAGCAACAGCCGATAACCCAACTGCCCTAGCTCAACATCTCCAGCAGCTAAGACAGCAGGGCAATCAATTGCAAGACGAACACATACGCATCGGTTCCAGCTTCAACTTTAAACAATTTAAAGAAACCTTGGACGATCGTGCAGTTGCTGTGGAGTTGTACATTACAAGTGATAAGTTTCTTGCGTTCATCTTCACCCGCCACAGCCAACAGCCTATCGTTTGGCAGTCTGAGCCAAAAGACCTGGAAAAATTGCAGAAATGGGCAAATAGTTATCTCAAGGCATACAACAATCACAAATCCCATTGGCAGCGCCGCCTGAGAACACGCCTACATCTGCTGGCAAAAATTCTGCACATTGACGAAATCATCCAAGGCATTCCAAGAAAGTGCGATCGCCTTATTCTCATTCCCCATCGCTACTTACATCTATTTCCTATCCATGCACTACCCTTGGCTAACGGTGATTACTTGTGCGATCGCTTCCCCAGAGGTGTAGGTTATGCTCCCAGTTGCCAATTACTGCAACTAACTCAAAAACGCGATCGCTCAGACTTTAGCAACCTATTTGCCATTCAAAACCCAACTGAGGACTTGCTTTACACCAACTTAGAAGTAGAAATTATCTCCTCATCTTTCGCTTCTACAGAGGTTTTAGTAAAGCAAGAAGCAACCAAAACAGCACTCAATGCTAGTCAAAATTTACCCTTAGCTCACTGCAATCACTTCTCATGTCATGGTGAATTCAACTTAACATCACCCTTAGAATCAGCATTAATCCTAGCCAATAAAGAACGCCTAACTTTAGGAGAAATCTTTGGATTAACGCTCAATCAATGCCGCCTTGTCACTCTTTCTGCTTGCGAAACGGGTTTAACTGATCCTACAAGTATCAGTGATGAATATATTGGTTTACCCAGTGGCTTCCTCTATGCAGGAAGTCCCAGCGTTGTCAGTAGTCTTTGGACAGTAAGCGACCTTTCTACTGCCTTCTTAATGCTCAAATTTTATGAAAACTTTCAGTCTTCTCAAAAGCAAGCTGGAGATGTAGCAATTGCCCTCAATCAAGCCCAAAAATGGCTGAGGAATCTGAGTATTGAGGAGGGTGAAGAATTCCTAGAGAAAATTAAGCCTCAAATTGAGGAAATCTTCAAAGGAAAGCCCAGATCAGCTAAAGCCTTTTTAACAGGCTGCAACAAAAGAATCAATAACTTTGGTTCCTATCCTTTTGCTAATCCATTTGACTGGGCTGCCTTTACAGCTACGGGGTTTTAGGCTTTCCGTCGTCAGACTGACAAAACTTTCTCACTCCTATTTTTGATAAGTAGATAACCAACGCCGTTGCCATTGCTGTCGGAATTTGACCACTTGCTGTCAAATATCCCACCCCAGCAGTTAATACTCCACCCATTAAGTCATTTATGAATACTTCATCACATATAACATTGCGTAATTTCTCGGCTAAGTCGTCTAAGAAACTGGGTTTTGATCTAACGATTACTACTCCAGCCTCTTGTGCTAACAAATTAGCGGCAATTTCTAAATCGCCTTCATTCTCCTCAATCAAGTCAAGGGCATCTAGAGCTTCTGGATAATCTGCAAATTTAGAGCGATACTGCTCAATTTCTTCTGATGTAACTGTTGTCATATTATCTTTCCTAAAATTAGCCTGTTGCTGCTCAATTTTCTGGCTGAGTTTTTCCTCATCTTCTCTTTGTAACTCTTTTTCTCGTTGTTTTCCGCGTGCTCGTTGTCGAATTGCGTCCTCTGCTATACGAATATTCTCTTCAATAGGTAAGCCATCGGTCGTAACTAGGGGAGGCATAGTTTTCCACTTAAGGCTAGGATGATGAAATAGAGCGCGAATTGCTTCATGATCATCTCGATGTGCCAGCACGTAAACTCTTAATTCAGGCACGCTCATTTCATCAAAGTTCGGTTTCATCTAAAAACCTCCATAGTCCATTACGAGGTACGATAATTTCCAGTTCATCGCTTGCAAAAATGTATACTTCTCTCGTTTGAGCATTAAAACGGAATAGCTGGATGTCTCGGTAGTAGTTGGATAACATCTGACAAACGCAAAGACAGGCTAAAGCTTGTTCGGCTGTTGGGTAAATAGTTAATTCCTCAATTGTGGCATAGGTACTAAAATACAATCCCCATGTATAGAGATAGGAGACTTCTGGTTCTGTTTTTGGGGTACATCGTTACTTAGAGAAGAAAGTAAATGCGATCGCATTTCCCTTCCCTACTCTCAAAAAAAAAGCCCCCATAAACAGGCTTTAAAGGCAATATTCCAGAGTTAGATTCTGAGAACAATTTAACTACAAAGCACCAAGCAATTGATAAATCAGCGAGTTAATAAAACCCAAAGCAATTGCTCCGATCAAAGCACTCCAAAACCCCCAACGTAGGCGAAAACCCGTAACCAAATAAGCCGCTAAACCAAAAATAATTCCATTCAAAACAATAGAAAACAAACCAAACGTCAGCAAGGTAATGGGAAATGCCAAAAATCCTAAAACCGGACGTAAAAAAGCATTTAAAATCCCAAAGACTGCTGCCGAAGCGATCGCTTTTTGAAAACTATCAATTTCAACACCAGTGGGCAGTTTGGAAATGATAAACAAGCTAACAGAAGTAACCAGCCAGGCAACAAGAAGACCTACAATATTCATCTCGTGTAACTCCTAAGTGTATTACCTAAACATTAAACCTGAAAAGCATCACATCGCCTTCTTGTACAACATATTCTTTACCTTCACTCCGAACTAAACCTTTTTCCTTCGCTGCAGTCATCGAACCATTCGTTACAAGGTCTTTATAAGCAACAGTTTCTGCCCGAATAAATCCTCTTTCAAAATCAGTATGAATTGTCCCGGCAGCTTGCGGTGCTTTCATTCCTGCATGAATTGTCCAAGCGCGAGTTTCCTTTGGTCCTGCGGTGAAATAAGTCCGTAGTCCTAACAAATCATAAGTGGCACGAATTAAGGATTTCAATCCGCCTTCTTCTACACCCAAAGAAGCCAAAAAATCGACTATTTCTGCTTCTGGTAATTCCACAAGTTCCGACTCCACTTGAGCTGAAACCACTACGACTTGAGCATTATCAGTAACTGCAACTTGTCGCACTTGTTCTACCCATTCATTACCCGTTGCTAGGTCATCTTCCGAGACATTTGCTGCATAGATAATTGGTTTAGCTGTCAGTAAGCCCAACACTTTAACCGCTTCTAATTCTTCCTCAGTTAAATCAAGATGCCGTGCCGCTTTACCTGCATTTAAACCAGCAGTTAACTTCTCTAGTGCCTCAAGTTCTAACTGCGCTTCTTTACTTGTTCGTGCCGATTTGCGAGTACGTTCAATGCGACGTTCAATTTGTGATAAATCTGATAGAATTAGTTCTAAATTAATGACTTCAATATCTCGTACTGGGTCAACAGAACCGGAAACATGGATAATGTCATCATCATCAAAACACCGCACTACATGAACGATCGCATCTACTTCCCGAATATTCGCTAAAAACTGATTTCCCAATCCTTCGCCTTTACTGGCACCCTTAACCAAACCCGCAATATCAACAAATTCCACACGAGTCGGTACAGTTTGCTCAGATGAAGAAATCTTTGCCAGAACTTGCAACCGCTCATCTGGCACGGCAACGACCCCAACATTTGGCTCAATCGTGCAAAATGGAAAGTTAGCAGCATCTGCTTTGGCATTAGCAACCAAAGCATTAAATAACGTGGATTTGCCAACATTGGGCAGTCCAACAATTCCGGCTCTTAGCATGGCAATTTCAGATTCAGTTATCGAGTGCGATTATATAAAACCAAGTCTTCTTGATTTTATTGCGGTTCGGGAATTGTTTGAGGAATTGGTGCTGAAATCTCAGGAGTTGGTGCAGGTATAATATCCGGTGCTGGTGGCGTTAGAGGCTGGGGGATAGGCGCTGGCACGGTTTGAGGAATCGGTTCGGGCAAGGGCGTCGGATCAGGTTGCGGCAGCGGATTTGGTTCAGGTTTTGGTGACGATGGTAATGTCCCTGGGCTAGGTTGAGGAATAGGAGACATAATTTTATTCTGAATTCAAGACTTACGTTTTCCTTACAGCTACAGCTAATCAAGAAATCCTTCAGCTTACATCTGCCCAAATAGCTACACCTTGTCACAATAAAATTCAAGTTTTGACTTGTTGCTCATGCCATTCGCTCAAGATGCTGATTACTCTCAACAAAAAACCCCCTTGCTAGACGCCCTGGGCGCTTCTGCACACAAGGTTCATGCTCCTTTTTATGCTCCGGGACACAAACGAGGACAAGGCGCCCCCATTCCTCTCTTGGAGTTATTAGGGGCGTCGGTGTTTGGGGCAGATTTGCCTGAATTGCCGGACTTGGATAACTTATTTGCCCCCCAGGGTGTGATTCAGGAGGCTCAGGATTTGGCTGCTGCTGCCTTTGGAGCCGACCAAACCTGGTTTTTGGTCAATGGTTCTACTGCTGGGGTAATAGCCGCGATTCTAGCGACTTGTGGTGCGGGAGAGAAGATTATTTTACCAAGGAATATTCATCAATCAGCGATCGCGGGTTTGATTCTTTCTGGCGCTATCCCTATTTTCATTAACCCCGAATATGACCTGATTAACAACCTAGCTCACAGCATTACAGCCACTGCGATTGCTAAAGCTTTACACCAACATCCAGATGCCAAAGCTGTGATGATGGTTTATCCAACTTATCACGGGGTTTGTGGCGACTTAAAAGCGATCGCTCAAATCGTCCACCAATATAACATCCCGCTCCTCGTCGATGAAGCCCACGGTCCTCATTTTGCCTTCCATTCCGACTTACCAGCAAGTGCCCTTGCGGTTGGCGCCGACTTAACCGTACAGTCTACCCATAAAGTTTTAGGCGCAATCACACAAGCTTCCATGTTGCATATTCAGGGCAAGCGAGTTGATCACCAAAAAATCAGTAAAGCCTTACAACTTGTTCAATCTACCAGTCCCAGTTATTTAATTCTTGCCTCATTAGATGCCGCCAGACAACAAATGGCATTGCACGGGCAACAATTAATGACTCGCACTCTCAAATTAGCCGCCCAAGCCAGAGATAAAATTAGTAAAATTCCTGGATTATCTGTATTAGAAGCAACAATAACTCCTGGTTTTTTTGCCCTAGACCAAACCAGATTAACAGTAAGAGTTGCTGAATTAGGCTTGAGTGGTTTTGAAGTAGATAAAATATTTGATCAGCAGCTTGGTATCACCGCCGAATTACCAACTCTGCAACATTTAACTTTTATGATCAGTTTAGGCAATACAGAAGCCGATATTCAAAAACTAATTCAAGCTTTTACCCAGATAAGTGCCGATAACTACCGTTCCAAATCTTTGAGTTCTCTGCAAGAATTATTTCAACAATGGAAAGCTGATTTACTATTTATTCATCCTTCTTCTTTCACCATTCTGCCTTGTCTTTCTCCCCGTGAAGCTTTTTTTGCTACCACAGAAACTGTACCAATAGACCAAGTATTAGATCGAACTTGTGCCGAGTTAGTTTGTCCCTATCCTCCAGGAATTCCTACTTTAATGCCAGGAGAAATGATTAATCCTGCGGCAATTGAATATCTGCAACAAATCCTGCATTTAGGCGGTATTATTACAGGCTGTAGTGACCCTAGTTTAAAAACTTTAAAAGTAGTTGCTGCTTAATTTACCGTAAATATTGATATATCTACAAGGCACACGGCAATTTTTTAGGTGATCATATCTAATAGAGAGGAGCAAAACTAATAGCAATTCTCACTTCTTTTGTTAGATAGATTGAATTCCCAATTTCCCATAAATCTTGTCACAACCAATAATTCAAAAAATCAGTAATAAATAAATATAATGTCTTCCCAACTTTGGCCCTACATCACTCCTGGTATTCCCGATGATTTATTTGAACAATTACCTGGTATTCCTTTAAGTAAAAGAGAAGTACGTTTGCTGATCATTTGCGCCCTACGACTACAACCGGATACCCTACTTTGGGATATCGGGGCAGGTACAGGCACAATTACCGTAGAAACCGGGTTATTATGTCCCAAAGGTCAAATTATCGCCGTCGAACGAGATGGAGATGTTGCTAACTTAATTCGCAGTAATTGCGACCGCTTTGGCGTCAACAATGCCCAAGTCGTAGAAGGAAGTGCGCCAGAATGCCTGAAAAACTTACCCGGTCTACCTCAACGAGTCTGCATCGAAGGAGGACGCCAGATTAAAGAAATATTACAGGAAGTTTGGCGATATTTGCAACCCACCGGACGAGTTGTCGCCACCGCTAGTAACCTCGAAAGCCTCTATGCCTTGTGTGAAAGCTTTGCAACTTTAAGAGCCCGTAATCTGGAAGTTGTGCAATCTGCCGTTAATCGCCTGGAAACGCGAGGCAATCATCAAACTTTTGCGGCAGTAAATCCCATTTTTATCCTAAGTGGTGAGAAGCTAGATTAATTGCTCGATAAATTTATCAAGGCAGCTTCGAGGTAATCTATCTTGATTGCGGTTGGCGATGAATTCGTTAGAGTATGCAAAAGAACCTTCCTTTTTGCTCCTGAGATTTTAATTATCTCTCTGTTTTAGCTTGTCCTTCTCATCAAGACGGTTTACTCATACTGTCTTTTAGAAAAAGTTAAATTATGCCCTGGTCCCGAATTGTTAGTGGAATTGTTGCGATTGTAGTTGCAATAGGGATGATCATCCTTGGAGGATGGTATTTTACCCTTGGTTTCTGCATTATCGTCTATCTCGGTTTATTAGAATATTTTCAACTAGTGCGGGCAAAAGGCATTATGCCGGCTGCAAAAATTACAATTTTCGTCAGCTTGCTATTACTCGTTACGTCCACAGTTTCCCCAACCCTGACAGATGCTGTGTTTCCTTTAGCGGGGACATTTATCTGTTTTTATCTGCTTTTCCAGCCCAAAATGGCAACAATTGCTGATGTTGCTGCCTCAATTTTAGGCTTACTTTATGGCGGTTATCTGCCCAGTTATTGGGTACGTCTGCGAGTTGGTTTAGATCAAGCTTCCTTGCTGCCCTCCAAAGCCATCGCCGCCAATAATTTACCCCTAAAAGGCTATTGGCCCTCTTCTTGGGACTTGGGCGCCCTGCCTGCGGGTTTAACGGCAACTTTTCTGGCTTTCGGTTGCATTTGGGCAGCAGATATTGGCGCTTACTTTTTCGGCAAATACTTTGGTAAGACTCGTCTTTCTAGTATTAGTCCCAAAAAGACAGTTGAAGGTGCAGTTTTTGGCATTGCAGGTAGTATAGCTGTTGCGATCGCTGGCGCTTGGTATCTTGATTGGCCCAGTTGGCAGCTTAGTGGTGTAATTTTTGGCACACTAGTTGGTATTGCTAGCCTGTTGGGAGATTTAACTGAGTCATTAATGAAGCGAGATGCAGGTGTTAAAGACTCAGGGCAGTTAATTCCAGGTCATGGAGGTATTTTAGACCGTACAGATAGTTATGTTTTTACTGCACCTTTGGTTTATTATTTTCTGACCTTGTTGTTGCCTTTGTTGCCACCATTTTTGTAAATAATTGACCTCTTGCCATCTTAATTTAGCCTGGAATAAAGCCATTTGAGTACTGCAAGAGGTAGCTTAAGCTTTGGTTTAGCCGTTATTTAGCCGACCAAAAAGTTGCTGTCGTCTTACTTTTAAGTAGGTGGCAAGCGGAAATTGATAAAATTCCATAACTAGCCAACCAATAATAGAGAGATGACAGAAAAAAGTTAGCCCAATCCAAGCATAAGGTAGCCAAGACAAGGCACTATCTGGATTAGGTGGAAAGGTAAAAGTAGATAGGGCAATAATTGTCGTGGGTAGCACAACAAGTGCCATTGAAAATAGCCAATAAAACCAACCCCATTCTACTCCTTCTAGATGTACTCCCGTCCAACGCTTGCCATTCCAGTGCCAAGTTAGGGGTGGTTGTCTATCTGCCATTTTAAGCACCTGTTGTTCCAAATCGGCAACAAAAATGTGGCGACAAATGTCACACGCCATTGCATCCATTAAGGGCATGGCTTTTAGCTGATTTAGGCGACAAACTGGACAGGTATAAACTCCTTGATAGGTGAAGGGCTGACTGTTATTTTGTGTGCTACGCATAAGATATAAGCAATCCTGCTGATTTTTCGCTATCTGGTATCTGAATCAATTTCGCTAACCAGAGGACTAGGTTAGATATTTCCTATATTGATCATAATTAATCTTGTTTTGCACTCAGATTGCTCTACTTTGGGAAATATTAAGGATTATTTAAGGTGATTATTTTTATGTCTTGGGGTGGATGATTTTGTGTTGATTATGATTTCAATAACTATAGCAACAGCATAAAAAGTGCCAATTGCCATTAAGCTGAAAAGTAATTGCCTAATTTGAATCACTATTTTTCAATACTTCAACAATAAAAATTGCTCCTTTATTAGGTTTAAGCTAATAAGTAACTTGTTTAAATGAATATTAGTTTGTTTTAGGTAAATTCTAAAAATTGGTATTTCTGGAAGTTGTCCTTACTGCCAGCTAGATAGGATAATTTTTGTTATTAAGATCGATAATTTTTCTAACAAATTAAGGTTTGCTTGTAAATACCAAACCAATCGGTATTTCTTGACTTTTTATAACAAAATTTAGTAATATTAAGCATAAAAAGAAACCTTGGGAACGTTTTAAACGCTTTCCAAGGTTTTTTCCAAACAACCTAAAAATCAGGATATTTCCAAATACAATCTAACACAGCACTTTTGAGGGTCTAGTAATTGTGGGTTATCTATACTAAAGCTTTAAGTTTCTTAGTTATAGAAAAAGATTCCATAAAGCTTCATTTAAATATTTGGAAAAGATAATAGGGCAGTGTCAGGGTAATGGTAATGAGGTGTTTTCAGCGAGGAGTGCGTCCGCTTTTTTTCATAGCAAGTTAGCACAAGGCTGTTACCACTTCCCGTACTAACTAATCAACCCAATCGGCAATTTCTTGACAATAACTTACTATTCTTTTTGCCAATATCCAGTTAGATTAGTATTTAAATTTGAGAATTTATATATAATAATTCTTATCTCAGTGATGTGGATTTAATTACCTATATTTTATACTTGATTGCCTCAAAAATTGCTATATAACCAGTTAATCTATGGCTTTAACTAATTCATCTCGTAACTGTCTTGCACCACTAAGAACTGGACCTGTCACAACAATTGATTGTACCAAAAGACCTTTAACTGATGTCACTTCATAACAAGAAATAATCGCTAAATAATCTTGATAATCACCTTTGATAGATTTTTCACCCACATCAATATTCTTAAAGTTGCGTCGCTGCAAGGCAGTCTTTGCCTCATTCATACAAGATTCTAAACTTACCATACCGTCTCTTTGGGTCATAGAAATCGCTAAAGATTCAGCAGAAGCGGCTTGGGTAATTCCTATTACACCTAAACCATAAATCACGGAAATTAGTGTTTGACCGAGTTTCATAGTTATTCTTTGATATTAAAGAGTTAGATGGTGAACTGAATTTAAGGCAGCTACATTTTTGCTCAAAAAACGCCAGGTTAAGTGAAGCTGAAGAATTAAGTTGCAGACACTAAAATAGAAAATACCCAAAATACTCAAACCCAATGGTAAACAATCAAACTTACTATTAAGACTTCTGTAATACAAGCACTTTTTATGCATACGCTACAAAAAAGCAAATCAAGAGTTTTTGCTGAAAAAGAGTCTCTAAATTTATCCAATAACTGAAACTTCACACCTTTAACCCCATAAGTGTCATGCAGGTGTATGACGGTAAGATGATTGTCACAAAAAGTGCAAGTGTTTTGTAATGATGTTGTAGTGTAAAAAAAGGAGAACCCCACCAGTTTGAAGCGGCTAGTCGGGGAAACTACCAATTCACAATTATTCCTATTTAAAGGGGTGAAGTCCGTATTCTGGTTGATTTTTGCAGCATCCTCATCTGGGATAACTAAAAAATTACTCTTAATTTTAGATAACACTGCCAATTTACCTAAATTAATCAAAAAGGGTCGTATTGACCGATAATAAATTGAAGACAAGCAAGCAACTCGCAGTATCAAACTTGTCTTAGCTATCGCCAAATTCATTACTCTATGCTGCCGTTTCTGCCCATATTTATTCTGTCTCAAGCAACCCCAACTCCAACCCCAACCCCCTCCACAGAAATCGTCCAACCTCAACAAGTACGGGCGCTATCAGGCAAACTAGATAATGTTCCTGTCTTCAACAGCAATAGTCCTGAACTTGTACAAACAGAGGGTATTTTATTATCCACCTTTGCCCCCACTGGTAAAGCTACCCCAGAAGCACATTTAAACTTTCCATTTGTCGGACGCTTTGATGTATTTGCTCATCATATTGCCAAAGCCCCTACACCAAAAGATTTACGGACTCTCTATCTGGGAATTATCTTATACAACCCAGGACAAAAGCCCGTAACCGTCGATATTTTAGAAGCGGCAAGTTATCTCTCTCAGCCAGACGCGCCATTTATCCCACTACCGCCCGTCGTAGATAATCCTGCTGGTACAGTTTATGCAGGTCCTGGTAGTCGGGTAATGAGTGATATATTACGGGGACTTCGGTCTGCTGACTTTCCAGCCCAATTGGTAATACCACCCCAAGCTAGCCGGATGTTGTTGAATTTAGGTATACCAGTTAAAACATTAGAACCACCCCTCAATGGTCGCTCAACTTTGATGCGGTTGCGGAGTGATGGGGCAGTTTATGCCGCTAGTTTAGCGCGATATGCGCCAGTTGATGCCGAAGGGAAAGAACGCGCCCCAACTGTGGAAGAATGGCAGCAATTATTAGATAATGGAAAACTAGCTACACCACGCGATCGCACTCCCACTCCTCCTAATAACAGCAAAGGTCAAATCATCTATGGTCGAGTTGCAGGTGTTGCCCAAGGTTCAGTATGGCGCACAGAACTCGTAGATAATCCAAATAGTCGCTTTCTTAGTATCCCAGAACCAGGACTTGCCTTTTCCTACGGACTAGCTACCCTCCCTGGTGGCTTAATGGGTACAAATCAAAATCAAAGTGCGACGATGCTGGTACGCTATCCGGATACAGCCTACTTTGCACATGGTAACTATGGCATTCAATACAGCCTGACTTTGCCTTTAGTTAATCGTACCAACCAGCCTCAAACTGTCACCCTGACAGTTCAGACACCCCTCAAAGAAAATGATCCGCAGGGCAAATTACGCTTTTTGTCACCGCCAGCCCAACAAGTCTTCTTTCGAGGAACTGTGCAAATTCGCTATAAGGACGATCAGGGGCTACCTGGTCTGCGAACTGTGCATTTAGTTCAGCGGCGCGGTCAACAAGGTCAGCCTTTGGTAACGATAAATATGCCGCCACAGGATGAACGTTTGGTACAAGTAGATTTTCTTTACCCGCCAGATGCCACACCGCCCCAGGTGTTAACGGTTAGTACAATGCGGTCAAATAATACCAACAAGCAACCCTAAAAATTAGCAAAAAAGCCAGTAAATCTGCCTTCTTTAGAGTGGTATTAGTCAAAAATTCGCGAGTTTTGGGCAAAGTTTCCACCGAATTGCCCCATCTTGTCCAGTCCAAAAGCGGAACTTACACATTCTCAAGACAGACTTGTGATAGCGAAGCGCTGCTGCGAAGCGCAGATCAGGTACGAAGCTGAAATTCTGCTAAACTGCCTCTTTTCCCACTGTCTTTGTCGTTGATTTCACAAACTTAATCCTTTGATGCTGTCTTTATTTTCATTCCTGACTCTTGCTCAACTCAATGGTCCCATACCCCCGCCACCACTACTACAAGAACAAATCGTACAACCTCAAGAAGTTCGTCCTTTACCAGGACAATTGGATAAAGTACCAGTTTTTAATAGCAATAGTCCAGAAGTCATCCAAACTCCCGGCATCTTGCTTTCCAGCTTTCCTAGCAGTGGCAAAATCTTCCCCAATGCCCACTTAAACTGGTCTTTTGTCGGACGCTTTGATTTATTTAGTCATCATATTGCCAGAGCTGCGACAATTCCAGGTGATTGGCGTCCCTTGTACCAAGCCGTAATTGTCCACAATCCAGGCAGCTTACCCGTTACATTAGATATCTTACAAGCGGTAAGTTACGTCACCAACCCAGATGCACCCTTTATTGATTTACCCGCCCAAGTTGATAATGCCACGGGTAAAGTTTTCTCAGGTCCCGGTTCGAGGTTGGCAACTGATATTTTACGAGGAGTTCATCAAAGTAGTTTTCCTTCCAAATTGGTGATACCGCCCCGGCAGAGTCGGATTTTGTTTAATTTACCAATTGCGACCGGCAATGCTCGTTCTACCTTAATGCGGTTGCGGAGTAATCGACCAGTATACATGGCTAATTTGGCAATGGTTGCTCAACTTGCGGCAGAACTTGAGTTTGATCCTGATGATTTTATGCCTCTTTTGTTGTTTCCACCGCCCTCCTATCGTCCACCAAACTTGCAGGAATGGCAGCAGTTACTAATCAATGGCAATTTAGCAGGTCCACGAGACAGATCTCCCACTCCTTTCAATAAAACTGAAAATAATATTATTTATGGTCGTGTGGCAGGTGTCGCTCAAGGTTCGGTATGGCGCAGCGAAGTTGTTGATCGCCCTGGTGCAAGAGATCTGAGTATTCCCAAGTCGGGGCAGGCTTTTTCTTACCCCTTGAGTACGTTTAGTATGGTGACTTTGGGGACAGGTCAGGTGCAAAGTGCTCCTTTGTCGGTACGCTATCCTGATACGGCTTATCTGGCTCATGGTAATTATGGGGTGCTTTATAGCTTGAGTTTGCCTTTACTGAATAATACTGGCATTCCTCAAACGGTGACGCTGGCTATTCAGACGCCGGATAAGCAAGAAGACCGCCGCAATGAATTACACTTTTTGGAACCACCCGAAGGACCGGTATTTTTCAGAGGTACGGTTCAAGTTAGTTATAAGGATGATTTAGGGGTTCCTAAAACTATATATCTACATCTGGAACAGCGACGCGGTGAACAGGGTAAACCTTTGGTTGTGCTAAATCTGCCACCAGGCGATCGCCGTTTGGTTAAGGTAGAGTTTATTTATCCTCCAGATGCACAACCTCCACAAGCTTTGACGATCAAAACTCTGCCAGGAAATTGAGTCAAGATTGCTGATCCGTTTTGTCACAGCAGCACCCCTTCGCTATTAGCTGATGAAATCAAGCGTATTGCGCTAGCTTAAAAGTTGGGTGCGTTTACCCTCAACGCTAAAACCAACCGTTTGATTCATTAACCTTTGACACGTCCTCTCATGTCCAAAAGCCACTACGACACCCTGGATGTCAGCCCTCAAGCCACATCAGCCGAAATTAAACAAGCTTACCGACGCCTAGCCAAGCGCTTTCATCCCGATAGTCAAAGCGAAACCGCTAATAACGAAAAAATCGTTCAAGTTAATGCCGCTTATGAAATACTCGGAGATCCCAGCCGCCGCCGTACCTATGACCGACAACTGCGCTACACCCAGCCCCTACCCAACACTCGCAACCAGCAACAGCGCACAGCAGATGCTCAACAACACTATCAACGCTATCGACGCACAGGGCAAGATGCAGATGCCCAACTTAATGAATGGTTGAAATACGTTTATAAACCTGTGATTCGCTTGATTAATCGCATTCTTAGCCCTCTCAATGACCAAATTGATGAACTTGCGGCTGATCCGTTTGATGACGACTTGATGGCAGAATTTCAAGCTTATCTGGAGGAATGCCGTCAATACCTCAATCAAGCTCAACAAATCTTTCGTTCTCAACCAAATCCTCCCACCGTCGCGGGTGCTGCCGCTAGTTTTTATTACTGTCTCAATCAATTGGGAGATGGCATTGAAGAGCTGGCACTGTTTACACTTAACTATGATGAAAATTACTTACACACAGGTCAAGAATTGTTCAGAATTGCTACCGGATTACGCTACGAAGCCCAAGCTGCCCTAAAAAACTTAGTTTAATCAATTTACCCTAACTACAACGCTCGTTTTTGTGTTCCGTCTCATGACTAATTAACTACTGACTAAAATTCCGCTATCCTAGAATCAGTTTGGTTTACGGAACTTCACATCTGAATTACAGAACTAATGGAATGCATCATTAACCGTCGCTCTGGATTCTCAGCAAGTCATCGTTACTGGTTGCCAGAGCTCAGTGAGTCCGAAAACGTTGAAAAGTTTGGTGCCTGCTCTCGCTTTCCTGGACACGGGCATAATTATGTAATGTTTGTTTCAATTGGCGGTGAACTTGATCAATATGGCATGGTGCAAAACTTGTCTGAAGTCAAGCAAGTGCTGAAACGAGAAGTCACCAGTCAACTGGATTTTTCTTATCTCAACGACGCTTGGTCAGAATTTCAACAAACTCTACCTACTACAGAAAATCTGGCACGAGTGATTTGGCAACGTCTTGCCCCTCATTTGTCTCTTGTAAATATTCAAATATTTGAACATCCCGAACTTTGGGCTGATTATCAAGGAAACGGTATGGAAGCATCTCTCACGATTAGTACTCACTTTAGCGCGGCTCATCGGCTGGCTCATCCTGACCTCAGTTTTGCCGAAAACAGCGAAATTTATGGAAAATGTGCTCGTCCCAACGGACACGGACACAATTATCATCTGGAAATCACTGTTAAGGGCGAAATTGACGAACGCACTGGCATGATTGTTGATTTAGGGGCTTTGAATCAAGTTATTGAGCAGTATGTTGTTGAGCCGTTTGACCATACTTTCCTCAATAAAGATATTCCTTATTTTGCAACAGTTGTGCCGACTGCTGAAAATATCGCGATCCGTATTCGGCAGCTTTTGCAACAACCGATTCAAGAGTTAGGGGCGCAACTTTATAAAGTTAAGCTAATTGAAAGTCCTAATAATTCTTGTGAAGTTTACTGCACTCAATCTGCTTCCAATTCAACTACAGAACAACCAACTGCAGCAATTTTGACCTCTGTTTAGAGTGAAATTTGCAGCGACTGGACTTTAAAGCTTAGTCTCAATTCCTGTAAAATCAGTTCCGGATCATTCTCAACATTAGAGAAGGTGTAAACAGGAAACTGGTCAATAGATATCTAGATATATCATTGGCTACTGACATAAGCTGTTGTCCCACTTACTAAGTTGGTAAAAAACTTTTGGTAATATGGGCAAAAGTTAGTCAGCCGACGACGACAAGTGCGATCGGTGTTGTCTGACCACACGATAAAATGTCCTACTTAAAATGATGGTGGAGGAAATAATGGAGTCAAAAGTGCAAACTGAAACAGAAACAATCAAAACAGTCGTAAATAATGAACCACGGGGTGAAATAGTACCCGCGACTACTTCTAGCAATTCTTCACCAGATCAGGCGTGGCAGGAATGGGTACAACCTGTTTCTGAGTTTTTGTCAAAATTACCTGATTATGTGGGTGGTTTTTTTCAAAGTTATCAACAACCGTTGATTACCCTAGCACTGATTCTGTCAGGTGTAATTACGGTTAAGGTAACCTTGGCGGTACTAGATGCTCTGAATGACATTCCCCTACTGGCGCCTGTTTTTGAACTGGTGGGAATTGGCTATACTGCCTGGTTTGTTTATCGCTATCTACTCAAAGTAGAAACACGTAAAGAGCTAGGAGCAGAGCTTGAAGCTCTTAAAGGGCAAGTAGTCGGTAAGTAAGCTCAATCAAGAGTAAGGAAAGAGGTCTACTTTATCTATCTCTTTCCATACAATACCAATACACCTAGCACTAGTAGACTGAGACAAATATTATTCAGTCTATTGGTGCTTTTTTAACAATTTCTTAACAAAAATATACTAAAAGGCTATTGAGGATTTGCCACATACTCAGAAGTAATTGCTGGAACTTTTCCGGCTTGTACCATGCCTTGATAAATTAAGGCAGAGGCTTCAGCACGAGTCAAGGGTTTATTGGGATTAAGAATTTGACGATTGGGATAATTGACAACCAAACCATATTCTGTAGCTACAGCTATAATATCTCTTGCATATTTGGGGATTATCTTGGCATCTTGATAAGTTTTTAAAACTTGGCTTGGTTTCTCTTTGGCAGTTAAATCTAATCCATTAGTCAGAGAAACCAAAGCTTCTACCTTAGAAATCTGTTTTTGTGGGCGAAAGGTATTGTCAGGGTATCCACTCAAAAAGCCACTGCGAGTTGCTTCTTGAATAGCTGAAGATGCCCAAAAGCGATCAGAAATATCTTTATACTCCTGTCCAGGAACTTCTACTTTTTGATCAAAGGCTTTTTGTAATACAGAGGCAAATTCGGCTCGTGTTACAACTTGGTTAGGGCGGAAATTACCATCTTCATATCCAGAAAGCACACCGCGATTGGCTAGGGCTTCAATATAAGGGCGTGCCCAGAAAACTTGTGGCAGATCAGGAAAGTCTACGGTTCTTGCGGGTATTTGCTGAATTCTCCCTATTACAGGAGAGATGGCAAGAATTGGAGGTACCGTGCTAAAAGAAGATGTCTCCGTCTCCGGTAATATTCTTGCTGGAGGCGCTAACTTTGCCTGTGGCGTGGGGGTAGCTGTCGCAGGAATTGGGTCAATGGATGTTACGGGGTTTTGATTGATGGGGACTGGTATCGGAATAGCGGCAGCGCTGGGACTGTCTGTTGAGGTCTTTTGTGAGGGGGTTGAGTTTTTGAGACTAACTTGCTTTTGACGCACCGATACTAGGAAAATTGTACCGATGACGGCGAAGGCAATCACCACAGCGATAAACTCATCAAAACCAAGAGCAGACGAGCGTCGGTCGGGCGGCGGAATGTTGGTCATCGGAACTTCACCTAACTAACTTTGATCTCTTAAATACAGGTGATTTTAGAGAGTACCAGTTTACCATGAGCTACTAAGTAGTTTTGGATAAGCAGGCGGCTTAATTTATGGGTTCTTAATATTTTCACTATTTGATCCAGCTAAAAGCAACAATTTGTCTACCCGACAACTTTTGATTAGGCAAATTGTCGAGCTAAAGTCTATCAAACCCTGTCAAGTCTATAAAACGGTTTTAGATTGCGCTCATCAGGCGGCTAAAAATATTTTCACAAAAGAATTACAGCTCTTAACTAAATATTTCAACAGTACGAGCAGGCATAGATGAAACTAACTCAAAAAAAGTAAATATCTCTTACGACAAGGCGTAAAGAAAAGTTAGATTTCTCAGGTTGTCTGCATTGCCTGAACCTTACAGGTGTTGGGTTTTTCAGTTGTTTCTGGTTTTAGTTTAGCGGCAAAATGTTTGTCTACAAGACCTAATACTGCTTTGGGCGCTACTTTGGTATAACGTGATTTATCGGGCATAAAAACGACACAAGGACCTGACTTACACTGCTTCATGCAGCCTGTGCCTTTAATTGCGACTTGCTCTTCTAAGCCACGAGTGCGTATCGACTCTGTAAGAGCGCCCAGAACTTGACTAGCGCCTCGTTTACAACAAGATGATTTTTGACAAACCATCACACAAGCTTTGGTCTTAGGGGCAGCAGCCGCTGGCTGAAAGACTTTTTCTTGAGGGTTAGCAGCTTTTAAGGTCACTTGCTGCGCTTTTAGCTTCAGTTCTCCTGTTTTGTATTTGTATTTCTGTTCTCCGGCTATTTTGAGCCAGTCGCCGGGAGTCAGCGCCTCATATAACGACGAGCTGCGGAGCTCTTTTTCCAGCTTGATATAGCGTTCTCCCTCTGCTGTGGCTAGCCTTAAGAGCTTTGGCTTGGTTTCTAGCTCACCAACAAAACCGATAAAACGACCTTCTAGATTAAATGTGGAAACTTTGGCGCTTTTAGACAATTTGCTCTCCCGGACTTACTAACCTTTCTTTAAAATTTAGCTTAATTGATAATAAATGTCATCTAATTCTCAATAATTTTAGCTAAAAGACAAAAGACTCGAATTAGAGCCAAGCCTTTTTAGGTTCTCATCTCGATTTAACTCGGTCGCTAAATGAGAGAATTATGCAATGCTCTTGAGCATCTGACGAGTTGGTGGCAGAAGTTATTCCTCTTCGGTGTTGTCTTCGCAAGACTGACTGACTTGTGACTGTGCCAGAAATTCAAGTTGTTCGTCTAAACCTTCTAGCAACTGGTTGAGAGCTGGCAAAACTTCTAAAGGCATGGGATAGCGCCCAGAGCGATCGCGTATTTCATTGAGCTTGCGTTGCAGTTGTTGAGCCAGCTTCAGGGCATCCTGACTCAGTTTTTCCAACTGTTGGCGCTGATAAAACTTCAAAGCAACACCCCGCAACACTTGCAGCGTTGCCTCTTCTCCATGAGTACCGGGCATCACTCGCAAGCGTAATAACAAAGCTTCTTGCTGATAGCGTCGCTCAATTTCTACTTGTTTGGGCTGGATCATCGGCATCAAGGGCAAGTTGACGATCCGCTTCAACTCCATAATTAAGCCTTGAAAAATTGGCAAGCTCAAGCCTTCTAAAACCGACTGCAAAACTCCATCTTGACTGCACAAAATACGACCTTGAGTAGCTTGACGCTCAAAATATAACCGACCAATACCACCGACTAAAACTCGCCCCAATAGCTCTTGTAACATCTGTTTGGGCGCTAATGTACCAATAAATTCGATCGAACGAGATAAATGCAGTGGTTGCACTTCTAGCGGCAACAGCGTTTGGGCGGCGGCTGAAACTTTTGGCGTTGGTGCAACAGCAGTTACTGCCGTTTCCTCTTGAGGTGGAGTTGGTGTTATTTGGTTGGTATTTGGGGGAATTGGTGGTGGCTCAGAAAGGTCGTATTCAGCTTTAGAATCATCCAGAATCAAAGTTGCGCGCTCTGAGCGATCGCTAATCTTTTTTTGCTTTTTCGGTTTAGCCGGCGCATCCGTAGTACGGCTATAGTTTAAATATGCCGAAAGCATCGCCTGATGAGTTTGAGCCTCAATTGCTTTGATTTTCAGCGAACAGTTGAGGTATGCCAGAATATGACGAACATAATCCAACGCCGAGGTGTCTTGAGGGACTACCATACCTAACTTAAGATGTCTTCCCTCTAAAGCAAGAGGCAAAAACTGATAATACAGACACGCTTCAAAAGGCAAAATACTATCAATGAGCCGAAACATTTGCTCAGTATCCATGCCAGCAATTGATGACGCCTCAACAGGGGAGGACTGTAGCTGGTTAGGAGTGTTCGACTTGCTTGGGTTACTTGGTGAGGGCACCATAAAATTTATCTTTCCCTGAGTAGCGACTGGTAGAGATGCCCCAGGAGCGCCAGTTCTCAGAATTGAGCAATAATAGGGGTTTGGAAGGAGAATTTCTCCAAGCTTGCCCGGTTGATATTGCGAGCAATTTTGGTTAAAAAACTTTAATTTGAAGAGCTTCTTTGCTATTTACCGATGCTTAAGAAGCGCTTCGGAGAGCTTGTGCTGCTAAATAAAGTTTACTCCATTCCCCGATTACCTGGTTGATCTTCAAGTTTAAGTCTTTGGCGATCGCCTCCATCGGTTTTTTGGCTTTCATTTGCTCCAATAACTGAGACTGTGCGGGTGTCAGGCTATCTACAAATTGTTGCCACTGATCAGGCGTTAGTCCTAAACTATGCTCTTGTAAGGAATTCTCCAACCAACTGGTGACCAATTCCGGGTTTTCTTTAATTGAAAAAACGCGAATGGCATGGTAGCTGATTTTTTCGCGTAGTCGATAGACTTCTTTAACTGGTTTATTTAAAGTTAGTGCGATCGCTTCTTGTGTTTGTCCTTGTAGGTAAAGTTGCAACCATTGTGCGGCTTCGGGTCCTAAATTTTCGCTTAAGTAAGCCGAAAATTCTTGACGTACCATTGAGCGCTGTGTTTGTTGCTCTTCCCAAGCTTGGCTGTTTTGATAATCAGCAACTGCTTGATGATCCAACAAACTAATTGGTGTGTCGGCATCATCGGGAGTCACTTCTTCAGAAACCAGGCGCACCAACTCACCTTGTGGTAGATGAGTCATGCCACCACGTTGAGAGCGACGCAAAAAGTTTACAAATCTATACACTAATAAAGGTTGGTTGCGGATAGGACGCAAACAATATTCTTCAATAGTGGTTAATAGTAGAGCATCTCGAAGACGTTTGTCGTCAGTGCATTGAGCAATCCAAGCAATTTGTTTTTGAATATAGCGATCGCTGTTTAATAATTCTTGAATAACTTCTTGTAAAACATCAACAACCGCCCGTTGGCGATCGCGACTTAGAGATACCCAAGTACGAATTTTATTCCGTAAAGTTACGAGCCCCGCTAATCGCGTGGTCAAGTTACGATAAGCTTTCTGGGGTTCTACTCCCAAATAGCGCTGTCGTAAAATCCGATAACGATAGTCCATCGCTTGGCGGGCAATCGCTATTTGGTTTGGCATCATAGTGTCAAACCGCTCGATATCTTCGCCCAGTAACCACTGGATGATACTTTTAGCTGTGACTTGTTGGTCTAGATCGTCATTGATTAAACGATCTCGCCATTCTTGCTCCAATGCATCCGCTAATGTCATGAGATTGCGTTCCTCAAACCCCTGCTTTAAAGTTTGCATGACAACCCTCTCTTGCGATGAGTAAACTTTACTTAGTAGCGGCTTCTGTTATTCCAACACATTCAATTTTAAATAGAAGCGATCGCACTCATCGGATAAGTGTCTGATTCATCACATTGAGTGCTTGATCAGGAACAATTGCCGATTATGACCTCGATCTGCCATTTTTGTGTCGCAGATCACAAGATTCACCAACAATCACTCACTACTAATAAATGTTACGAAACGTAACTTAGAAGAAGCGTTACTATATACCTCTCACAAGCGCCGATGAAAATTATGCAACCTGAGCAAATTGAGCGGCATTTACAACAACTAAAAGCAGAGCAACAACTAATCATAAACCAGGTGGACAGAGCGATCGCACTTCTTGACTCGTCGCACCATCTAGTTTTGTTCAATCAACAATTAACCCAAAAGTGGGGGCTCTGTGCCAACTGGCTAGCTCAAAAGCCAGCCTTTTATGACGTTTGCGCTCAGGTTGTTGCCCAGGGCTACCTCAATAAATCTCAAGCCAAACAAATTTTAGCCAGCCTACTGTCAACCGAAAATATTGCCTTTGCACTCAAACAACTCAACGAAATTCATTTAGAAGTCAACATAACTACCACCTCCACCGGCGGACGCTTATTAACCTTTCGGGATGTTACCGTCATTGAACGATCCCAACAACAAGAACTGCAAATGCAGGCGAGTTTGAACGCCGAAATCAAACGCCTAAGATTTTTGCAAGAATTGACAGAAAGGCTGCAACCTGCTAGCGATTTGAGTGAAATTGGAGAATTTGCCCTATCCTACCTGGTGCAGACAATGGACGCTGCTTTTGGAGATGTCAAAGTAATTAATGGTGAGGGCAAAAACGCCTCTGCCGGTCTGCTAACCAATAAAATCTCTAGCCAGTTCATTGCCACCTACGGCACGCGAGTAGCCCAAGAAATGGATGCGATGCTACATCGAGGCTTAAGCTATGGTCAAGGGCTGTTGTGGGAGGTTGTAGCCACTGGTAAGCCACTATTTGTAGAAGACTACCACAATCATCCCCAAGCTGTTGAGGCATTCCGTCATCCTGGAATTGGTCAACTAGGCATTTTTCCCATTCCCAGTGCTACAGGCAAAATTATTGGTGTTTTAACTTTGGAATCTCGCTCCGGGAAAAAGCTTCAGGAAGCGACACAACATGATATGTTGTCAGCAGCTTGCCGGACTTTGGGTGTGGCAATTGAACGTGCTACAGCTCAAGAACACCTACGTCAAGCCAATGAAGAATTAGAACGGGCGTCTCAGTTGAAATCTGAGTTTCTTGCCTCGATGTCCCATGAATTAAGGACACCTCTTAATAGTATTTTGGGATTCTCTGATTTGTTGCAGCGGGGTGCTGGTGGCACTTTGGCACCACGTCAGATTAATCATGTTAAGGCAATTGAAACTAGCGGCAGGCATTTGCTGCAGTTAATTAACGATATTCTGGATTTATCGAAAATTGAAGCCGGAAAAACCGAGCTTGATCTAAGGGCGGTTGCGCTACAACCTATATTTGAACAGTGTTTGAAGATGATTCAGCCGCGTGCTGAGAAGAAACGATTATCCTTGTCTGTGGAACTTGACTCGCGTTTAGACAGGGCTTTTTTAGATGAACGTCGTGTCTGCCAAATTTTAATTAATTTGCTCTCTAATGCCGTGAAATTTACCCCAGAAAGTGGCACTGTGAAGCTGGCAGGCAGTTTGTTATATGGTTTTCAGCTACAACAGGAAGTTAGACCCGATCGCAGTCCGGTTAATTCTAGTACGCCTTATTTATGTCTTGAGGTCAGTGATAGTGGCATTGGTATTGCCGAAGATAAGTTGCGTTTGTTATTTCGACCATTTCAGCAGGTTGATTCTTCTTTGACACGCCGTCATGAAGGTACAGGATTAGGACTTGCTTTGACGAAGCGATTGGCAGAACTCCACGGTGGTACGGTTTCTGTGGTTTCCGAGGAAAATGTGGGCAGTCGGTTTCGGGTTTGGTTGCCATTGACGGAATTGAGGGCTAGTTTAACCGCTACTGATCAGAGGAAAGCTGATGTAAAAACAGATTCTTCTCTCAAAACTTCACCGGATCTAGGGAATGCTAAACGAATATTGGTTGTGGAAGATCAACCTTTCAATCAGGCGCTGATTTTGGAAGTGCTAGAACTTGAGGGTTATTTGGTGGAGATGATTGATGATGGTGAGACAATGCTTTCAATGATTAAGCAATTAAGGCTTGAGTCGCTGCCTGACTTGATTTTGATGGATATTCAACTGCCTGGGGTGGATGGGTTTGAGCTAATTCGGCAGTTAAAAGCTGACTCGGTGTGGCAAAAGGTGCCGGTGGTGGCGGTGACGGCAATGGCTATGCCAGGCGATCGCTCGCTTTGTTTTGAGGCTGGGGCTGATGATTACTTGAGTAAGCCTTTAGAATTAGAAAAAGTGATTACTACTGTGCGTTCTTTGCTTGAGTAATCTATTAATCCAAAGCTTAACGGTTCTTTCCTGCAGTTCAGGAAATATGCCTTCAGGGCATTGCCATTGTTGAGGGGGTTGCATATGTTAAGAAAGATATATTGTTCTTTTTGGCACCCAACCCACAAGTTAAACCTTAATCAGTGTCACTATTGTTAATAAGAGCTGACGAGAGCAAGGGCATGGGATTCAGGGGGCATCTACAACAGGAATTGAGTTGAGTTTCGCCCTGCTGCACAGTTTTATCAAAAGGAAAAGAGATCAACTTTTTGCATCTACTCTTAAGGGTGGTTTTTGCACTAAGGCTGTCTTCTTTAATTTAGTTATAAATATTCTTGTTAGGTTCATGGCAAACGCTGCGCCCCGTATTCTGCTCGTCGATGACGACCCCAGTAATTTATTCTTACTAGAAGAGTTATTGTTGTGTGAAGATTATGTTCCTCTATTAGCGGCGTCAGGAAGCGAAGCCTTAGCAATTGCTGCTGAATCTATTCCAGATTTGATTTTACTGGATGTAATGATGCCGCTCATGGACGGTTTTGAAGTTTGCCGCCGTTTACGTGAAGATGAGCGTTTACAAGGGATACCGATAATTTTTTTGACGGCGTTGGATGATGATGATTCTCGCTTGCGGGGGTTGGAGATGATGGGAGATGATTATCTGACAAAACCGATTAATAGCAAGATGTTGTTGGCAAAGATTAAGAGTGTTTTGCGTTTGCATCAAATGCGATCGCAACAAGTACAATCAGAAATTAAGCAGTTAGTTAAAGAGCAATCTCGGCATCAAATTGCGGCAGCTTGGGAAGCGAATGATTATATTTCGGAAAAGTTTCGCTTGTTTGTGCCGGAACAATTTTTAAATCGCATTGCTCCTCGCGGGGTAGAATCTATTCAACTGGGCAATGCTCATGAGGAAGAACTTACTGTTTTATTTTGTGATATTCGGGGCTTTACTTCGATTGCCGAATCACAATCAGCAATGGAAACTTTTGAGTGGTTAAATGCTTTTTTTACTCAGATGAGTCAGGCAATTGCTGCTCATAATGGCTTTGTTGATAAGTTTTTGGGCGATGCTATTTTTGCAGTTTTTGATCGTGCACAAAGCCATGCTGAAGATGCTCTCAAAGCGGCGGTGGCAATGCAGAAAAGTTTGCAGGAATTTAATAGCGATCGCTTCCAGTATAATTTGGAAGAATTAATTCAAGTTGGTATTGGTATTCACACCGGAATTGGTTTAATTGGCACTGTTGGATCTGAGCAACGTATGGATTCTACGGTTATTGGTGATGTTGTCAATACTGCTGCTCGTCTAGAAGAATTAACTAAGCTTTATGGTTGTCCAATTCTTGCAAGTCATACAACGATTAATCACTTACAAACTAGTTATCAAAGTCCTGAAATTAATCTGAAAAATGGCAGCAAAACTCCCGATCTTTCTGCAACAATTTATCCTTGTCGCTGGGTTGATCGTGTAACGCCTCGTGGTAAGCAAATTGTACTTGAGTTATACGAAGTTTTGGGAACACAAACTCAATGTTTGGATCGGCTAAAGCTGCAAGCTCAATCTTGCTATAATTTAGGGATTGAGGCGTGGTTTCAAGAAGATTTTGTGCAGGCATTAAAACATTTTGAGCAAGTGCTTGAACAAAATCAGGCTGATAGTGTTGCACAGCTTTATTTAGAACGTTGTCAGGCAAGATTAGGGTTGATGTCGCCGCCAACTGAGGTAACTTGGGATGGTTTTTTTGCTTAGTTGGTGTTGCCTAGAAAGAATTTACTTTTAATTAATTATTTTGACAAAAAATCTCAGTGAGTTACGATTAATTTGCTGATTTTTAGTGGTATAATTATTATGAATAATAGTTTTTTAGAAAAATTTAAGTCGCTCTAAAAAATCCTGTTATGGAAAGACTTTTTGCACTCCAATTGGCGTGGTTTAGCTGAATTAAAAAGCTAGTTTACAGTTTGATTATTAGCTTTTTTTGCCCGTTTAATAGGATTCATCCAATCTTCTAAAAGACTAAATATCCTTGAAGAAAAGATTGTCAGCACTAAATAAATCAAGGCAACGGCGAGATAAATTTGAAAAGCTTGGTAGTTTTGAGCAACAATCAATTGTCCTTTACGAAGTAACTCTTCAAAGCCAATAACTGCCACCAAGCTCGTATCTTTCAACATTGTGATAAACTCATTACCCAAGGGTGGCAACATCCGTCGCAAAGCTTGAGGAAACACAACATAGCGCAGGGTTTGAACTGAACTTAAACCTAGTGACTGAGATGCTTCTGATTGCCCTAAATCAATTGATTGTATGCCTGCACGCATGATTTCGGCAATATATGCTGAACTATTAAAACCTAGTGCCACAACTCCGGCAGTGAAACGATCCCATCTTAAAGGAAAGCCAAAAGCTTGCTGTACTATTGCAGGTAATCCAAAGTAAATCATGAACAACTGCACTAATAAAGGCGTCCCCCGGAAAAAGTCGATATAAATACGGGCAAACCAACGTAAAGGTGCCGAAGGTGAAAGACGGGCAAGCGCCATTAAGGAACCGCCAACCATGCCAAAAATAGCCGAGAAAATTGTTAGTTGTAGTGTGACAATTGCACCGGCAAGTAATGCTGGTAGGGCAGATAAGATGACTTGAATCGATTCAACCACAAGATTAAAATATTAGGATAATACTGACTATTTCAAAGGCGCGGCATCAGGAAGTTTGGCTGGTTCTTCATTAAACCACTTTTTGTAAATTGTGGCATAAGTTCCATCTTTAATAATAGTTTCTAAGCCTTGATTAATTAAGGCTAAATTTGGGGAATTTTTTGGTAAGGCAATGCCGTAATATTCCTCAGTAAGCAATTCTCCTACGACTTTTAATCCTTTCAAATTTCCGGTTTGGAAGGCGTAAAGTGTAACTGGACGATCATTAATTACAGCATCGACATTACCGTTAGAAAGTTCCTGAAGTGCTAAGTCTGAAGTATCAAAGGTAGAGATTTTTACACCAGGAATTGTTTTAGCTTTCTTGGCGCTGGTTGTGCCAATTTGGACGGCAACTCTTTTATTTTTAAGATCGTCTAACTTGCCAATATTTTTACTTTTGTCAGAAATGGCGATCGCTAATCCTGATCTAAAATAAGGCTTAGAGAAGTCTACAGTTTTAGCACGTTCAGCCGTAATCGTCATCCCAGCAACCGCAGCATCAACACTGCCTGCTTGCAATGATCCAATCATGGCATCAAAACGCATCGTCTCATACTGAGGCTGGAAACCGGCGGCTTTACCGATACTATTAATCAAGTCCACATCAAAACCTTGCAACTTGCCATCTTTTTGAAATTCAAAAGGCGCAAAAGTCGGATCAATTGCTACTTTTAAAGTTTTAGCTCCAGATGTTTCCGATGTATTATTACAAGCAACCACTAATACCAAACAGCTAAGGGCAAGCACTAACTGTTGTAACCAACTTTTTCTTAATCTAGTCATATTTCGTGTATCTCCTCTTAGGTTCTGCCTGTGCCAGTCTTGCTTATAGCAATTGATGATAACTTATTCATTAGTCTGAGGCTTTCTCCTAATTAAATCTTGTAACCACTACAATTATTACTAAAGCAACTAGTACAGTAGATTTGCCGATGCAAGACTCTGCCCCCGCGATCGCTTTTGATAATCTTGAAAAAAGCTTTGGTTCCTTAAGGGTATTACAAGGCATCAGCGGCTCAATAAACCGGGGTGAAGTCGTTGCGGTAATAGGTTCTTCAGGTTGTGGTAAAAGTACGCTGCTGCGCTGTTTCAACCGCTTGGAGACAATTAATGCGGGGCGCTTGGTGGTAAATGGCATTGATTTATCCCAGCCTAATTTTGATCATAAACAATTGCGAAGACTGCGGGCACAAGTTGGTATGGTGTTTCAGCAGTTTAATTTGTTTCCTCATCTAAGTGTGTTAGATAATTTGACATTAGCACCGCGTCAGGTATTGGGAACTGATAAATCTGAAAGTGAAAAGCAAGCGCGATTTTATTTGGAAAAGGTGGGTTTGCCAGACAAGGCAGCAGCTTATCCTGAGCAGTTATCTGGAGGACAAAAGCAACGGGTTGCTATTGCGCGTAGTTTGTGCATGAATCCTTTAATTATGCTCTTTGATGAGCCAACTAGCGCTCTCGATCCAGAATTGGTGGGGGAAGTATTGCAAGTAATGCGGCAACTGGCAGAAGAAGGCATGACAATGGTTGTGGTGACTCATGAGATGCAGTTTGCCCGTGAAGTGGCAAGTCGGGTATTGTTTATGCATCAAGGTTTGGTGGCAGAAGAAGGACCCGCACGACAGATCATGAATTCGCCAAAAAGCGATCGCCTACAAGCTTTTTTAAGCCGCATCAGTACTGTATATTAGTCTTGTTTGAGCGCCCAAAATGGCTTTTCTTACATTGAAGTTTATTTACTCTTGGTAGTATTTAGGTATTGCTCCAGGGCAGGATAGACTAGAATAGCGGAAAAATTCTTAAGATAACCCCCAAATATGACTCAGACTACTGATGAGCAAAAGCCTGATCAAATGAAAAGAATAACTAGCTATCAAGCTTTATGGAGACCACAAGAAAATAAAGGTCACTTTTGGTTTACCTATTTTGATGGCAATAGAGAACGTACAATTGATTTAGATGCAGAAAGTTTTCGGACAATGATTAAGGTACTTGATACAGATAAGCCGATTTTTGCTGACCATACTACCTCTGCTGTAGCTGTACATTCCCAACCTAATGATCTGAAAACGGGTGCTTGGTCTTAGTTAAAGTTGCATTAATCTTTGATGACAATAGGACGAAGAAAGTTTGTAGAGACAATATAACAATTTTTAATTAGATGGCAATACAGCTATAAGAGGTTTAAACCGTGGCAAGTAATACTTATTGGTTTAACTATTTGCTCAAGTAATGAATTTAAAAGATATTCATCGAAGCTTGCAACTTCTTTATGATATCTAAACAAAAGAATAGAGTAAGACAGAAGAGACTAGAGGGGTAGAAAAAGAAGCAATAAATGGAAATGAAAAGAATAACTAGCTATCAGGCATTATGGCGACCACAAGAAAATAAAGGTCACTTTTGGCTGACTTATTTTGATGGTGATCGAGGACGCACGATGGATTTAGATTCAGAAAGTTTCCAGATTCTTTTGGATCTACTCAATACTGATAATCCCATTTTTGGTGATCATACAACCGCTTCTGTGGCTGTCCATTCAGAATTTAATGAAATCAAAGTTGGAGCCTGGGCTTAAAATTCAGTTGTCAATGGTGCTAATTTTTTCGTATTACACCTCAGCTAAGGCATGACCGCTTAATATTGCCACAAAATCAAGGAACAGATGATTACAGAAGTGTTGCACAGTCTAAGAATGATTTAAAAAAGACTTCAAAATACCGATGCACCGAGTCATCCTAAAAGAAAGTGCAACACCTTTCCTCATATGAACCTTTCAAGTAGTAATACAGGCGTAAGACTTGTATTACCTATCTGTATATTATTCCACTAAACCGATATCCGCAAGGAAATCGAGCAAAATTGATCAGATTCTGCTAAAAAGCGGTAAGCTGGGCAATTGATTATCACAAATATTCAGGAAAACCAATGAGCGCGAATCAAAATCGGAGATTAAGTTAACTTTGCCCTAAAGTCCTTTATTGGTTAGAAAAAATAGCAACTATGCCTGCCACTCCCACACCACCAACTGCAAGTATGACCAACCCACCCTCAGAAGTGTACACTTGGCAGGGTTACCAATGTGCTTACGAATTTTATCCGGCAAGTGAGGCAACCCAGAGCATTCCTTTACTATTGCTGCATCCGATTGGTGTAGGGTTATCCCGCTACTTTTGGCATCGTTTTTGTAACGAGTGGCGTCAAGCAGGTTATGGCAATGCTATTTATAACCCAGACTTACTAGGATGTGGCGAAAGTGATATGCCTCGTGCTGCTTATACTCCGGCAGATTGGGCAGGGCAGTTGCAATACTTAATTAAGACAGTGATCAAAAAACCTGTGATTTTGCTTGCACAGGGGGCAGAGTTAACCTTAGCGCTGGCAGTGTTGCAACAAGATGATAGCGTAGTTCACAGTTTAGTATTAGCAGGTCCGCCAGCTTGGGCAGTAATTACTCAAGAAACTCCAACTTGGCAGCAAAAAGTAACCTGGAATCTTTTAGACTCACCTTTGGGTAGTTCCTTTTATCGTTATGCGCGTAGTCGGAAATTTTTAGAGTCATTTTCAGCACGTCAGTTGTTTGCTGATAGCGGCAAAATTGATGCTCAATGGTTAGATACGCTGATTGAAGGTGCGGTTAATCCTGCAAGTCGTTATGCAGTGTTTTCCTTTTTGGCTGGGTTTTGGCGGCAAGATTATGAAAAAGCGATCGCATCTATTACTCAACCTACCTTGGTTGTGGTTGGAGAACAAGCAACCAGCATTAGCCGTCAAGGGCAATCTGAAACACCACAACAACGAATAGCCGAATATCTTAAGTATTTACCTGATGGTACTGCGCGTCAAATTTCTGGTCGTAATGTTTT
>JBATUR010000015.1:0-35725 GCA_049671305.1 Coleofasciculaceae cyanobacterium | reverse complement strand
TGCCAAAGACTGAGATGGAGATGACAACCGCTACCTGCTTTATCGGCAAAGATTTTTGGTAAAAATGAAGCTATGAGGTTGTGGGAATAAGCGATCGCTTTTACGGTTTCTCGAAAAGTAATTTGTTGATCAGCCGCGTCTAATGCCTTGGAATATAATATCGAAATTTCCTGTTGACCGGGACCCGATTCTGGATGATACTGCTCAACAAATATGCCTTGCTCAATCAACGCTTCGACAATTTCCTCAATTACCTCTCGATGCATATCCATTGCCAAGGTTGAAGCAAAAACTGTCTTATCTGCGGGCAATATTCCTGCTGCCGTTTGCCGTAACAAATAAAACTCATTCTCAAATGCTGCCACAACTTCCAAACCCTCTTTTTGCGCCTGGGCTACCATTCTTTTGAGGAAGTTGCGGGGACAAAGACTCCAAGGATCGCCATCTTTGAGCATATCACCAATTACACGAGCCTGAGTTGGCGCATAAGGCAAAGGTGTAAAAGTATTCCAATCAGGCACCAAACGCACTTCACCAACAGCACTAAGACCACTGCCAGCTACAGGAGCATCATACATCACAGGCACAGCTTGTTGTGCTGCGGCAATGCCAACTCCAGAATGCAGGTAATCTGATAAAGCGCCTCGATGTACTGCCTTGCCGCGTATGATATTGGCGTTGTCGCACCAAAGAATACGAACAAATCGAATACCAGCTTCATCTATAGTTTGAAAGATTGTGCTGTCCAATTGTTTGTCCTTTGTTTTTTGCAATTTACGAGCTTATGCTACATCCAGAATGCGCTTAAGATAGAAAAGCCTGACCGTGGGAGTCAGTATGGTGTAAGCTTACCCAATTGTTGTAATGACTTTGATTCAGGATCAAGCTCAATCTATTCAATATCCTAGCCGTACTATCAGACGCGCTGAACGAGCAATGCGTTGTTTACCATTTCAAATACCATTGTTTGCCGCAATGCGGAATACCAGCGTGGCATTAAATGCGATCGCCGATCAAGAAGGTATCAGCAATAATTACACAAAACGCCCCATCTCCGAATTAGCCGCCGATAGTGGCTTAATGTGGCTAATTCAAGTCGGAATTTTACGCCGAGAAGTAGACGGGCAAGGCATTACAGATAGTTTTCGCCTGACACCTTTAGGGCGTTATCTGTTAGAAAAGTGGGAAAACCAAGGAGGAACCTTGCCACCGGCATCTTTTTTAGATCGGCTTTATAATGCTTTAATTCGCTGGTTCAGACTACCTGTTTAACAAATTTCTCAAGGGTTGCTTCTATACTTCAAGCTTCACCTCACCCTTAGTTTATAACTCTAAATATGAAAGCAATTATGGTCGTGGGGACAACCTCCCATGCAGGAAAATCTTTAATTGCCACCGCTTTGTGTCGTATTCTCTCGCGACGCGGTTGGCGTGTTACACCCTTTAAAGGGCAAAATATGGCGCTAAATTCTTATGTAACGCCAAACGGTGGAGAAATTGGACACGCCCAAGCTGTACAAGCCTGGGCAGCAGGGGTAATGCCTTGTGTGGAAATGAATCCAATTTTACTGAAGCCTCAAGGTGATATGACTTCCCAGGTGATTTTAATGGGAAAAGCAGTAGGAAAAGTAGGTGCTGCCGAGTATTATGAACAGTATTTTGATAAGGGTTGGCAGGCGATAGAAGAGTCGTTGCGGCGGCTGAGTAATGATTTTGATTTGGTGGTTTGTGAAGGCGCAGGTAGCCCAGCAGAAATTAATCTCAAACACCGTGACTTAACTAATATGCGGGTGGCAAAGCACTTAAATGCGCCCACAATACTAGTTGTAGATATCGATCGCGGTGGGGCATTTGCTCATGTGGTTGGCACTTTGGAATTACTCGACCCAGATGAACGAGATTTAATTAAAGGTGTGGTAATTAATAAGTTTAGAGGACAGCGCAGTCTTTTAGACTCTGGCATCACCTGGCTAGAAGAACGAACCGGCATTCCTGTGATCGGTGTCGTCCCTTGGATGGATGAAATGTTTCCCGCTGAAGACTCGTTAGACTTACTGGATCGCATTGCCCGCAAAAAACCCAGCAGTGAACTGAATATTGCTGTGATCCGACTACCGCGCATCTCTAACTTTACCGATTTTGACCCCCTAGAAGCTGAACCCACTGTTACGATCAAATATTTGATGCCGACCCAACCTTTGGGACATCCTGATGCGGTAATTCTTCCGGGTACAAAAACTACTATTGCTGACTTATTATTTCTGCAAAAAACTGGCATGGCAGAAGAAATTCAAAGCTACGCCGCCGCTGGTGGAACAGTTTTAGGTATTTGTGGCGGGTTTCAAATGTTAGGTAAAATGCTGGCAGATCCAGAAGGCGTTGAAGGGCATGAAGGGCGTTATAATGGTTTAGATTTATTGCCATTACAAACGGTAATTACAGGCAACAAAGTAGCGCGTCAACGATTAGTAACCTCGAATTATCCCCAAGTTGGACTGCCAGTAACAGGTTACGAAATACATCAAGGGCGATCGCGTATGATCGAAACCGAAGGTGAACAAAGTTCTTTCAAACCCTTATTTGACGACTCTGGTTTAGGTATTGTTGATATTAGTCAATCAATCTGGGGCAGTTATCTGCACGGGCTTTTTGATAATGGTCCCTGGCGTCGTGCTTGGTTAAACCACTTGCGACAGCAACGCGGACTACCTTCTCTCCCCACAGGTGTTGCCAACTACCGCGAACAACGAGAAGCCGTCCTCAACTCACTTGCCGATATCGTGGAAGCTCATTTAGATCTAAACCCAATTTTACCGCAGTCGAAAGGATAAATTTCCAGCAATTTGGCAGCCAGCACCAGAGGAGTTATCTTGTAATCTCATTTAATTTAAGTGAGATAGATTGAATTAAACATTAACCATTACCAAGAGGTACTTCATCTGAGTATTCGTATTCGCTTTTTACCCGACGACGTTACCGTAAATGCTGAAGCAGGAGACGCCCTACTACAAGTTGCCCAACGTGCCGGGGTAATCATTCCCACAGGTTGCCTAATGGGTTCTTGTCATGCCTGCGAGGTGGAAATTGAGAATGGTCCGACGCTTTGTGCCTGTATTAGCGCCGTCCCGGCTGGCAAGGACGAACTGACCATTAATCTTTATTCTGACCCAAATTGGTAAGGAAATCCGCCATTCCTGTCAGCAAGGAAAACGATAAAATCAAGAAACGTAAAGTTGAAAAATTAAGCTTTAAAACTCATGGGAATATTTGGATTTGGTAAGAAATCAACCGTACCAACGGCTGCAGAAGCCTTGCCGGGACGCGCTGAGGCGATGAAAGTACCTGCCAAACACTACGTTAATGGCAACCCACTAAAACCACCGTTTCCCGAAGGCATGGAGACGGCAGTATTTGGCATGGGCTGTTTTTGGGGTGCAGAACGCAAGTTTTGGCAGCAGGATGGCGTGTTTTCGACGGCTGTGGGCTATGCGGCTGGCGTAACGCCGAATCCCACCTATAAGGAGGTTTGCTCCGGCATGACGGGGCATAATGAGGTGTTTCTGGTGGTTTTTGATCCCAAGGTGATCAGTTATGAATCACTGCTGCAAGTTTTCTGGGAAAGCCATAACCCAACTCAAGGAATGCGCCAGGGTAATGATGCTGGCACTCAATATCGATCAGGGATTTATACATATTCTGACCGTCAAAAGCAGCAAGCTGAGGCTTCACGAGATAAGTATCAGCAAGCTTTGAAGTCGGCTGGTTATGGGGAAATTACTACGGAGATTGTTGAGGCTCCTGAATTTTATTATGCTGAGGATTATCATCAGCAGTATCTGGCAAAGAATCCCGGTGGATATTGCGGTTTAGGTGGCACTAATGTTTGTTTCCCTGATCTGCCGACTGTGGCGCAGGGCTAAGTTTTAGTTGAGGTTAAGATCCCAAGATCCCCGACTTCTTTAAGAAGTCGGGGATCTAATTAATTACACGCCCACTAAGTCACGAAATTCGACGCCTGCTAGTTGTTGTGCGATCGCCATTCTTGCTTCTAGTTTGGCAACGCTAAATTGATTGCGGAGATATTCTAAATGGGCGATCGCACTGGCTTTTTCTGAGTTCAACCGCATCAAGGTATTCTGTGCCGTTTGGTATTCCTGGTCAACACAAAGTAACTCAAAACGACGCCCCCGACGCTGGTTGTCATTTTTCAAACCTTGCTCAAAGGCTGCTGTGCGATCGGCTTTGCCTTCTAAACGGGCGATATGCTGATTAACAGCGGCAATTTGTGAGTCTAATTCATTAACAACTTGTGCTGCTTGGGCGATCGCAGCAGGAAACTGACTCATTTTCATAGGTATTCTTCCAAGTAAAAAGGATTTGTGTAATTACCCCCTATTGGCTAGCTAGGGGGAAAATTTCTGAAGTTTTCGGAATTTATGCCACCATCTCTGAGGTAGCATTAACAGTCACTGCTGCTACTTCCACAGGAACCCGCTGAGGTTGCAAGTCTAGCTTTTTTTCTAAAACTTTGACCTCAATATTAACTGCCACTAAATAGGAACCCGTTTCATCTCCCACCGCTTGAGCAATTAAATCGGCAAAATCCGGTTGTATTGAGGTGATTGGGTCCCGCAAGCTGCACTGCTCCCAGTCGTACTGAGCATGGGGATTGATGCTGAGGATGTAGTGCTTTGTCATGGAGTAAAAACCTTGATTTTAGAGGGTTTTGGGCGTTAACCGACTATCAAATCTCACCTCTCTATTATAGTACCTTTGTACTACTTTTGGTGGTGAATCGCCTGTTCATCTTGGGGAGAATTCGCAGGTAGATTGTTAAACCACACCTCCTGCTGCGGCATTGGGATAGAAATTCCCGCTTTGTCTAAGGCGATTTTCAAGCGTCTGCGGCACTCACGGGCAACTAACCATTGCTTCAAGGGCTCTGTCTTAATCCATACCCGAATAATTAAGCCCCGTGTGCCAAAATCATCGACTCCCAAAACTTCTGGTTTATCCAAAATTAACTGCCGCCAAAACTCATCTTGAGTCATGTCTTGAGTAACCTGATTAATCACTTCCAACGCCTTATCTACATCCGCATGATAAGCAACAGGAATATTTAAATCTGCCCGTGACCAACTACTCGAAAGATTGGCAACAATTTTGATTTCACTATTAGGAATAGTAATTAATCTTCCCTCGGCATCCCGCAGTTGAGTAATGCGTAAATTCATTGTTTCCACAAACCCACCTACTGTGTCAACAGAAATTACATCACCGATCGCATATTGGTCTTCCAGGATAATAAAAAAGCCATTAATGGCATCTTTAATTAAGTTTTGAGATGCCAAAGATAAAGCGACGCCTACTAAACCTGCGCCCGCTAGTAATGGTCCAATATTTACGCCTAGCGTCATCAGAGTCACTAATATTGCCACTCCCGTCCAGGTAACGGTAACAATTCCTTTTGTCACACCAGAAATCGTTGAAATACGCAAACGCAATCTTTGATTTGCTTCTGGAGTGAGTAAAGAATTTTGGGTGAACACACAAGCAAAACGCTCAATTAAGGCATAACTTAGACGAACAATTACATAAGTTCCTATTCCAATTATACATACTTTTACAGGAATTTGTAAGCTTGTAATAATCAAGATTTGAAACATTCTAGTGTAAGGAAACAAACCTAAAATAAATAAACTTCCTCCTCCTAAAATGCTAGCTTGAGCAAGTTGAGTCAAGCGATGCTGAACTTCTTTAATATTCCACTGTTGCTGTTGAGTTAGTTGAGTAGATATTGGCTGAGTTGGAGATAAGTTAGATGAGTCTAGTGATTTCTTTGAGTGCTTGGAGCGACGTTGCCACCGATAAAGAGCAACGCTGACAATTAGCATTGCTAGAAATATAGCGGCGGCGACTTTCCCTTGATAAATAAGGAATGGCAATTGACGTTCTTGCTTTGCCCGATTTAATCCGGTTTCTAACTGTTCAACTAGTTGATCAGCTCTGGTTTCAAGCTCGACGCCTTGCAGATCAGCATCAGGTGCGGTGACGCTCATCAGGCGGACTTCACGGTTCCCAATATTAATATAAATATTGGGTAATTTTCCTTCTTTGGCAGAGCGAATTTTTAGAGGTGAGGAATTCTCTTTAAAGTAAAGACTACTAACATCATTTAAACGCTGTTCGATACCATTAATTCGGTCAGGTAAAGCCGATTTTTGGTCAGCAATTTTAAACAAACAGCGTCCATCAAGTCGGACACAAGCAGAAACAATTCGATTATTCAGGTTTTGATTAATTAGCTGGGGTGTGGGTATTAAATCTCGTAAAAGTGGCAACTGAGCGTGTGTTGGAAAGGCAAGGGAATTTGCTAGAATAACTGTCCCCGTTTGAAATAAAGTGACTGCCTTTCGACGCCCCAAAAATTTTGATAGGGCAAAGCCCAGGCTACGCGATCGCATTTTTTAATTCCTCCAATAGAAGATTCTGTGGCACACACCTGTTAAAAACTACCTCAACACGATCAGTATTGCCTGCCTCTTTAGTTGGAGAAACCAGATGGGCTAATGATCCGCAACCGAGACAGATCAATTAAACTCATAAAAACTTTAAGAGTGTATTATCCGCAAAATAGATAGAACGATTAAAGTGATAGAGGTTAATCTAGATAAACCTTTCAAAGGAAAAAATATGACTGCAACGTCCGCTCAACCCAAATACGAAGTCAAAGACTTATCCCTCGCACCTCAAGGCAGACAACGGATTGAATGGGCGGGGCGGGAAATGCCAGTGCTGCGTCAAATTCGCGATCGCTTTGCTGCCGAAAAGCCTTTTGCCGGAGTTCGCATAGTTGCCTGCTGCCATGTGACAACAGAAACTGCTCATTTGGCGATCGCTCTCAAAGCAGGTGGCGCTGACGCGGTGCTAATTGCCAGCAACCCTCTATCTACCCAAGATGATGTTGCTGCCTGCTTGGTTGCCGACTACAGCATTCCTGTGTATGCCTTCAGAGGCGAAGATGCGGCAACTTATAGCCGTCACGTTGAAATTGCCCTAGATCACCGCCCTAACATCATTATTGATGACGGTAGCGATGTGGTTGCCGCTATGGTGCAGCACCGCCAAGAGCAAATTGCTGATTTAATTGGCACGACAGAAGAAACCACCACAGGCATTGTGCGCTTGCGGGCAATGTTTAACGACGGCGTGTTGACTTTCCCGGCGATGAATGTCAACGATGCTGATACCAAGCATTTCTTTGATAACCGCTACGGTACAGGTCAATCTACCTTAGATGGCATTATCCGCGCTACTAATGTTTTGTTGGCAGGTAAAGCGATCGTGGTTGCTGGTTACGGCTGGTGCGGCAAAGGCGTAGCACTGCGGGCACGCGGATTGGGCGCTAACGTGATTGTGACAGAGATTGACCCCACAAAGGCGATCGAAGCGGTAATGGATGGTTTCCGCGTCTTGCCGATGGCACAGGCGGCAGCTCAGGGTGATTTGTTTATTACGGTTACAGGTAACAAGCACGTCATTCGTCCTGAACATTTTGATGTGATGAAAGATGGTGCAATGGTGTGCAATTCTGGACACTTTGACATTGAAATTGACCTCAAATCACTAGGTGCAAAAGCTGCAGAAATCAAGGAAGTCAGACCATTTACCCAACAGTATCAACTAGCTAGCGGTAAGTCGATTATTGTTTTGGGTGAAGGACGTTTGGTTAACTTGGCGGCAGCAGAAGGACATCCTAGCGCTGTGATGGATATGAGTTTTGCTAATCAGGCAATGGCTTGTGAGTATTTGGTGAAAAATAAGGGTAAGTTGGAACCTGGTTTACATTCAATTCCGGTTGAAGTAGACAAAGAAATTGCCCGTCTGAAGTTGCAAGCAATGGGTATCGAAATTGACACCTTAACGAGTGAGCAGACTGAGTATATCAATTCTTGGACTTCTGGAACCTAAGAAAACTGCCGGGGACTTAAGTCCCCGTCTAATCGCTATCCTCTGAAAGAGGACTAAAGAAGTCAAGTCATTAGTCCTCTTTCAGAGGACTTGGGCTTTGAGGCAGGGGTTTCAACCCCTTTCGGAATATGGGTTTCACCTTAAATCGATACCAAGGGGTAGGCATTTTCCACTATTTTTTGAGGGGAGAAATAATTTGGCTAGTTGTTAGCTGGAATTTGATTAAAAGTGACTGGGTTAGGAAGGCTAAGTTGTTCAAAAGCTGGCTGATTTTAGCCGGATATTTACAAAATTATGATGAAGATTAAAATAATCTATTTTCTATCACTATAAAAACTTGATAGAGTTTAGGAAAATTAGTTACTGAAGATAGAATATCAGATGAACTGATTTGTTTTATCCTTTTGCTAAGGAGAGACTAAGAACAAATCTCTAAAAATTAGAGAAATAAGATTAGCAATATGATAATTCAGCGAAAATTGTCCTTTTTTCATCACCTGACTTAATCATGTCTGAATTATTTTCGGATATATTTTAGGCAGGAATTTTGCAAAATTAAGGTTTTCTCAGCGTAATGGCTAAACTTTCGGTAGAATTACAGCGCTATTTTTTTGAAGAAGAACGCTCTTCTAAGGTAACTTTAAATGAAGTTTTGGAGATAGCAGGGGAGCGAATTTTTGGCTTTTTGTTTGTGATCTTATCTTTGCCTTCAGCATTGCCGGTTCCTGCCCCTGGTTACTCGACGCCGTTTGGGTTAGTCTTGTTTTTATTGGCTGTGCAGTTAATTGCTGGTGCTAAATTGCCCTGGCTACCAGCAAAAGTTAGTAATTATGCTATTGAGCTCAAACAACTTCAAGGTGTGATTAAGGCAGGAATTCCTTGGTTAAAGCGCATTGAGCTGCTTAGTCGTCCGCGCTTAAGTTACATTTGTACTAGTTTGCCTGGACGTGTGACGCTGGGAATTGCGATCGCTTTAATGGGTATTTCGATGATGATTCCAATTCCAGGTACAAATACTTTACCAGCGATCGGGATTTTTGTGATCGGTTTTGGTTTGATGGAGGATGACGGTGCAATTAGTATAGGTGGTTTGGTGCTTTGTTTGATAGGGGGAATTCTCAGTATTTCGATTTTAGGAGCTCTTTTTTGGGGCGGCACCAGCTTAATTGATTTAATTAAAAGTTGGGTACGTTAGAAAACTATTTGAGCCAAATAAATCATTTTTAATCTTTAAACAACCACTGATGCAAGACACAATAACTAACATTATAACTTCCCTGGGATATTGGGGAATCGGACTTTTAATGTTTGCCGAAAATCTTTTTCCTCCCATTCCTTCAGAGTTAATTATGCCGTTGGCAGGATTTACAATAGCACAGGGAAAGATGGACTTTACGCTAGCAGTTTTGGCGGGAGTCGTTGGCACAATTTTAGGGGCACTGCCTTGGTATTATGCAGGTAAAATTGTTGGTGAAGAACGCCTAAAAAGTTTAGCTGATAAATACGGCAAATGGATTACCGTTTCTAGCAAAGATATTGATAAAGCCAAGAGATGGTTTGATCGATACGGTAATAATGCCGTGTTATTTGGGCGCATTGTACCAGGAGTTCGGACTTTAATTTCTTTGCCTGCTGGTCTTAGTGTAATGCCCTTAGTGCCATTTCTGATTTATTCAACAATTGGCACTACTTTATGGGTAATCTTTTTAACTGGTGCTGGATATCTGTTGGGCAATAATTATCAAGTTGTCGAAGAGTATCTTGCACCTGTTTCTAAGGGTGTATTAGTTTTGATACTTGTGGCTTTTGCTGTTTGGATTTTTAGAAAGAAACAATCAAAACCCCCACGAGATGACAAAAATTGAGCAGAGTTTGTTCACTTTTAGATATTTTTTAGGTAAGGTGATTCCGGGAGATCAAATAGATAAGTATTTACTGCCAATTATCTTAGGAATTATTGTGATTTCTGTGATTCCTTCGGTAATTCATTTAATTAAGGAAAATCGCGCTGATAAACATTGAAAGAAATTTTAGTTTAAAAGCTGCGGAAATAATATAATAATCTTCTGTGGACTTGAAGATTATTGTATGAGCCATTGCCCTAAGATATTTTCCTTTTTTTCAGGTTCAGGTTTTCTTGATTTAGGTTTTGAATTAAATAACTTTGATATCGCTTATGTAAATGAGATTAATACTTCATTTATGCAAGCTTACTCTCATTCAAGGGCAGTGCTTAAATTGCCCTTACCTGAATACGGATATCATCAAGGAGAAGAGGCAGATGTTATTAAACTTACCGAAGGCAAACTAGCATCACAGCTTGGTGAATTAATTGAGGATGCCCGCAAGTATACTAACATTATTGGCTTTATTGGTGGACCTCCCTGCCCTGATTTTTCAGTTGGGGGAAAAAACCGAGGCGGTGCAGGTGATCATGGTAAACTATCGGCTGCTTATATTGAATTAATTTGTCAACAAAAACCTGATTTTTTCTTATTTGAAAATGTCAAAGGTTTATGGAAAACAACCAAACATCGTGTCTTTTATGAAAGCCTTAAATATAAGCTCAATCAAGCTAATTATATATTAACAGAACGTCTGATTAATGCTATAGAATACGGTGTGCCTCAAGATAGGGCAAGAATTATTCTGATCGGTTTCTCTAAAAATTTAATCGATAATTTAGGTATTAGATTAACTAGTAATAATCAAGTGCTTCCTGAAGGCGTGTTTCCTTGGCAGAAGCATCTTTTATATAACCTACAGGAAACTTTTTCTTTACCTTGGTATTCTACTACGACTTTTCAAGAAGATTCTCAATTATCTTGCCCAGAAAATATCTGGCAAGAATTAACAGTTGAATATTGGTTTAAGAAAAATGATGTATTAAATCATCCTAATTCTCAAGATTATTTTCAACCAAGGGCAGGTATTACTAGGTTTGCTGCAGTTGAGGAAGGAGATGTTTCTAAAAAGTCCTATAAACGTTTGCATAGATGGCGTTATTCTCCCACAGCTTGTTATGGAAATAATGAAGTTCATTTACATCCTTATAAAATACGACGTATTTCTGTTGCAGAAGCTTTGGCAATTCAATCTTTACCAAAAGATTTTGTACTGCCCGATAATATGACGCTGACTAATATGTTTAAAACTATTGGTAATGGTGTTCCTTATTTAGCGGCAAAGGGTATTGCTAATACTATTACGGATTTTTTGGCGACGACTGAATTGCAAGATCAACAACTACAAGAAAAGCAGCTTTGTACATTAAAGATATGAAACTGTAGGGGCGTATGGTATACGCCCAGATCATTTGTTGCACAAGCATTGAAAATATGAAGGGCGCAAGGTTTGCGCCCCTACGATACTGTGAAGCTTACGAAACCATCACACACCTTTGATCAACTAAGGTAATTGCAACGCAGCATAGGAGTACTGTATTTCATAAATTGCCATGATTTTTAATTTCCTTGGCTTTAGTATTGGACTGGTTATCTTAGTTCTCGGCTCATTCGGTACTCTACAATTGCTGAATATCGAGGCAGGTAGTCTGCTTGATTGGGTAATTGGGGCAGCAAGTTTTTGGTGGTTATTAGTGATTGTGACAGTTCCTTGGAATGTCCACTTTCAGGCGAAACAAGTATTAGCAGAAGCCGAAGTTTCGGCAGAAAAAGGTACAGAAGTTGATGAGAAACAACTCAAATATGTCAAACTTTTAGCAACACGCTCATTTTGGATTGCGATCGCACTTCATGTCTTCTCCGCCGCTGGATTGTACACCCTTGCCGCCACAGGCATTAGTAGTGTTGGTTATGTCAGTTCCGGTGCCGCCTTACTTTTAACCGCTTTGCGCCCTGCTATCCAAACCTACGAATATCTTGCTACCAGGTTAAGAATGATTCAACAGGAATTTACCTATCCCAGAGAAGACGTTTGGGAACTACGGAACCGTTTTGTCAATCTAGAAGCCTCTATGCAGCGCTTTGAAGACCAAATGAACCCAGAACAACCATACTCTTGGATTGCTACAAATCAACGCTATCAAGACGAAACTCGCAAAGAATTAGCGAGACTTGGGGCATCATTAGAAGAACTTCGTGCCACAAATGAAGCCCAACACGAACGTTTATCTCGTGAAGCAAGAGTTGCGATCGCACAATTATCAACTGATGGTCAATTCCTTGATCATGTAAGAGAAATTATCCGCTTTTTTAAGACAGCTTAAAAGTGATTAATCAAGATGAACCTAACCCCCAACCCCTTCCCTCGTAAGGAAGGGGAGTAAGAATATGAATTTTCGCTGTCTTAAAGATAGTAAGACACACACAACAGAATTAATAACTTTACAACAAGCCTGCTGATTCATAAAGACGACGGACAACTGCTAAAATGCGATCGCCATAATCACTTTCTACCGACCAACGACCACTCAACTGCTCTACCAAAGGCGCAATACCGCGAGTCACAAAGCGGAACCGGGGCGCAACAACTTCTTGCACCAACGGCTCGACATTCGCATAAGCTTTTAATTGTTGAATATGGGCACGGACACCAAGACGGGCGCTAGGAAACGTTGCTGCATCTGCTGTACCGCCCACATCACCCAAACCGCCAAAATTATTTTGACTAGCTTTTAAATCATTACCAAATCGCAAAAAATTGGTTTCCACACAAGCTTGAGAAAAGGCAACATCATAATTAATACCCTCAATTGTTGCCTCTTCTCGATACAATTTTGGCAAGTCAGGATACTGAGTTAAAGCATTATCATTATTTGACTTGAGGAACATCATCAACTGCACTTCAGAAGTATTACCTTGCCCCGCAATTCGGTCAATTTGACCAGGACAAAACTGTAAATTTGAGCGCAAAATTACCGCACGAGCAGCATTATCCCAACCGACAGCAACATTGTAATCTCGTAAAGCGATCGCCTGTACATAAACCACACCTTGATATTGAACACGACGTACATTAGTCGCAGTCGTCAAATCAATGCCGATCCGGTCTACCAAATCAATCGGAATGTAAGCATTATTATTAACCAAAATTCCTTGTTCGCCATAGATGCGATTATTAAAATTGATTTTGATTGGAGGATAAGAGGTGCTTGAACCATTTGATGGTGGTGGCGTTGAACCAGTACCAGAAATCGCCCGACTCCATGCCGCCAAACCATCAGCAATACCCAAAGCCAAATCACGGCGTCGATTTTGCAGCAAAAAGCGGTCATCTGGGTTACTGATAAACCCAACTTCCATCAACAACGAAGGCAAAACCGTATCTCGACAAAAGCTAATCCGTCCAATACCTGTTGCCGTATCAGGTTTAGCACCTCGGTTAGGTAATTGAGGCAGGCGCCGCACTAAAGCGACTAGTAATAGTTCAGCATTATTTTTGCGCTCAGTATTATTGGCAATATAAAAAGCCGTTGCGCCCCGCACATCAGGATTAGAAAAAGCATCAGCATGAATTTCCAACGCCACATCGCCCTTGGCAGCGCGAGCATTTATCCATTGAATAGTCTGGGCTTGACTCAAGTTATCTGGGACAGACAGTACCTCAAAACCACGCGATCGCAATTCTGGCACGATTTGATCGCGCAGTAAAATCATCTCCTGAGCTTCTGTTGTACCAGCAATCACCGATCCTGGGTCAAGCCCGCCTGCTTCTATACCACCATGACCCGCAGAAATAAATATTCGTCCCATGCGCTCTTTTCCTGACTCGCTTCAAGCGAGCACTTGCTATCACTAATCCAGAATAAGGATTTTGGGGTACAACGGCTAGTCCTAATTTTATGCCACTTGAGACTTAAAGACTGAAAAGTGCGATCTGCCTTTGGCGGCAGCGCTTCGCTATCGCCATAATTAAAGGTGAAGAACAAATCAAGTTGTTTTGATTCACTCGGCATTGCTGAATCAAGATATGAGCGGTTGCAGATCCCCGACTTCTACCATCAAATTGAGCCATAGCATCCAGGTTTTCAGCAAGAAGTCGGGGATCTCGTCGGCAATATTTCATACCTTACGATCAGCAACGCCCTGATTCGCTCTTCACCTACTTAAAGTCTGTCTCTACAATTTTCTAGTTACTAGCCACCACCAAATGATGGACTTGGATTTGGGCTGGGACTTGGACTAGGGCTAGGACTTGGATTTGGGCTGGGGCTGGGACTTGGACTTGGACTTGGGCTTGGACTTGGGCTTGGATTTGGGCTAGGACTTGGGCTTGGACTTGGGCTTGGGCTGGGACTTGGTACAACACCAATTAAGCCAGGAAAAACGCGACTTGGTAGACCAACAGTTACATAAGTTGTGCTACCACCACTAGTCAGACGATAAATGCGACCAGAAGAGCTACTATTATTAGACTCTGATTGAACCTCGCTATTTAAAGTTGGACTAAACTCGGTATAAATTATCCCACCGATGCGAGTATTATCACTACTAAAAACTGGAATATAAGTCGTACTAGTCCTGACAAAGCTGGTTGTGTTGTTAGAAGTTGGATTAGTGTTATTAGTTGTTGTCGTCGCGCCAGTTGGGCTAAATCCTGGAGGCGAGGGCAAAGTCACATAACCACCCGTCAAAGTAGTATCAAAGTCACTGGGATAACTAGTCGCTGGAATGCGTACGGTAAAATCCGAAGCAGGAATATTATTACCCAGCACTGTTCGATTTTGAGCACTAGTTCCAGTTGGTTGGAATTGAAACACAAATACCTGTTGAGCACTGCCAGTTGTTGTCGAACCGCCAGAAGTAGTGACTCCACCAGAGGTAGTCAGGACATAATCAGGAGGAGTTTGATATCTTGTGCCAATAATAGGCGCAGTTAAAAATGCCCCAGAATTTACAGTGAATTCAAGTCTAGTTGGGACTCCCACAAATAATGCGGGTTGACCACTAGCTGTAAAACCACGAAAGGAAGCATTACCCTCCACATTACCCGTAACTCCAGTCACTGGCACGCTTCCAGGAGTAATATCTAAGTTGGGAACAGTTGATGGTTTAAATAAGATGGGGCGGGGAATATTTCCCAAAGTTGTTTGAATGACTAATTTGTCACTGGGGACACTACTTCCCTGAACTAATGTCCGTGGATCAGGACTAGTGGCAGAATTAGGAACAAGGACTGCACCACCAGTAAAAGTGGCACGTCCACCGGTAATAGGAACTAAATCACTCGGTCTTTGTTGTGCCTGAGTGGGAGTTGAAATAAAGGTTAAACCGCCTGCTAAAGCTAGTAAAACGTATCGTGGAGATTTGATATTGATCATAAAAAGCCTCGGTAGATAATTTGAGCTGAATTAAGAAAAGAATTTGCTAATATTAGCGACTGCTAGCATGAGGTTGAGAAATAAGTTCCTAAATTTGCCTATTTCTAGAAACCTTAGACTTATGCAGCTTTTACCTGATCAGGTTCTGTCAGCAGCGGCGTTAGAAAGTAAAGGTAGTACGGACAGCACCAATCGTTACTGTATCGCTAGCAGAGTTATGACCCGGATTAAATACGACAACTACTCCAGGAGTGATGCTGATATTATCGGTAAGTCGTAAACGATAGAAGGCTTCGACATGAGTTGCCGTACCTGGTTGACCACCTGGATCACCATTACCGTCAGTCAACAAACTGGGAATATTAAAGCCAACAGGGAAATTACTACTAGTAATTTTAGGCGGCTGACCGACATAAATTCCTGCCAAGTTGCCTCGACCTAATAAATCCGGGAAATTCAGGAATCCCATCCAGTTTATAGTCTCAGCACTGCCGGAACGACCAGGGCTTTTGGAATCTGTGTAGCCAAACCAACCACCAACGGTAAAGCGTGGGCTAACTCGCCATGACACAGTACCACCAAAGGCATTGGTTTTCAGAGGTGCATTAACGGTAATTTGGTCATCGCCAATGCCTGTACCTAATAAGCCAAATGTGCTACTAGGACTATAGGAATTGATGTAATTTAGGGCAACATCAACTGTGTCGATGGGTGCAAAGGCTAATTGTACACCTGCGGCGGTTCTGCCAGTGCGTCCGCCGAATATGCCACCATTTCCAGGGTCTGAGGCAGAATCTGTGGAATAGACTGCTTGTAAGCTGATGCGTGGGACAATTTGCCAATCGAAACCGACGCCTGTACTGCCAGCACCAATATTAATGATGGGGTTGCGTTGGGCAAAGGCGGAAATTGGACCAAATCCAGCACTTTCGACGCGGTTTGCGCCCCGGAAGACGTTGACGGCATTAACACCGGCAGGACCGACAATAAAGGCAAAGTTATTGCCAATTAACTGGCGATAAGTTAGGTCACTTAAGAAGAGGGAGTTGTTAGTATCGCCTTCATATCCTAAGCGCTTGAAGGTGGGGTTTAAAGAGTTGGGATTAAAGCTGCTAGTACGACCAGAACCTGCTTGTAGTCCGGTAAGTAAGAGGCTGCGGGGGCTAAACTGAGTCAGCAGGCTTAATTGTACGTTGCTAATAACATTGATATTGGTATCAGGATCGGGGACTTTGACGCCAAAAATTGCTCCTTGATTTTCTGTGCGTCCTTGCAAACCGACGACTGCTTGTCCAAAGAGTTTGGTAGTTGTGGAAAATTGACGCCCTTCTAATGTGGTTGTGCGTGTTTCTAGTTTATCGACTCTGCCCGCGATGGTGGCGATTTCTGTGGCAAATTCATCGCGTAGGCGTTGAATTCTGGCGAGGTCTTCTTTGGTAACAAAACCACCGGAATTGGAGGCAATGAGGCGCTCAACTTGGGCGAGGCAGGCGTTTAAACCAGCGGCAAATTCAAAGCGACTCATGGCGCGGTTACCCCGGAAAGTGCCATCAGGATAGCCGGCAATGCATCCGTAACGTTCAACTAAGGAGCGTAGCGCTTCATATGCCCAGTCGCTTGGTGCAACGTCCCGCAGTTGGGTGACGTTGGTGACTTGCTCCATTGCAGCAGTTTCGCTTTCTAGCGCGTTAGGATTGGCGCTGGGCAGGGTTTGCGCTGTGTCAGTTGAGGTAGGCGTAGCGGCTGTTTGCGGCTGTGGTGTGTCGGCTACTTTCTGCCCTTTAAATACCTGCGGTAACTGTGTTTCTTTTGGCTCAAAGGCACTCTGCGGTAAGACTGTTGGCGATACACTTTTTGCAGATTCTTTACGTGTAAATAGTGGCACAATCGTTGCCTTGTCTAATTCATTGCTATTTGATGAAGTGTTTGTTGCGGCAGCATTTGTTTCTGTATTAACTGTCTGAGCTGCTACTGGTACTGCTAAAACTGCAGTTATGAGAAAACTACTATAGATTAACTGTTGTAAATTTTTCATTATTACCAACCTTCCAAGCGAAATTACACCACTTTTAAACTTGACTTTTTACAGGTTTCATGGAGGAAACTTTTATGTCTAGTTTCACTAAAACTTTACTGGATTAATTGGCACTTAAAGATATAAATAAATTATTTGAATTGGCTAATTATTACTGCATCTGTTGTTAATCGCTAGAGGTAAGAAAGTTAATTGCTTGGAAGCAATCTGCCTAAGAAGCATCAGTTTTTGCTTAAAAATGCTTACAACAATCACATCAATCATGGCTAACAACACTTTAATAATCAATTTTTATAAAAGCAAAAATCAACTTTAATTTAAATTTAATTATGGTGATATTGCTTATAAAAAACCGAAAAAATTATTGTCTGCATGACACAATATATAAATAAAACTACTTTGTGAATAAATTGTTAGGTTAAAATAACCTATATTAGTTATGTAAGATTACCTGAACAAGTGGAAATTCCTCGCCTGCATCCAGATACAATTGAAGAAGTCAAGCAGAAAGCTGACATCCTTGATGTTGTTTCAGAACACGTCGTCTTACGCAAGCGCGGCAAAGACTATCTGGGTTTGTGTCCATTTCATGAAGAGAAATCGCCTAGTTTTAGCGTCAGTCCTACCAAACAAATGTATTATTGTTTTGGCTGCAATGCAGGTGGAGATGCTATTACTTTTTTAAAAGAATTTGGTAAGCGTTCCTTCAGTGAAGTCGTTCTCGATTTGGCAAGACGCTATCAAATACCCCTCCAAACATTGGAACCAGAACAACGGGGAGAGTTGCAGCGTCAGTTGTCACTTAGAGAGCAATTATATGAGATTTTAGCATTAGCAAATCAGTTTTTTAAACACGCACTTTTGGCTCCTCAAGGTATAGTAGCTTTAAGTTATTTAAAAGAAACTCGCTGCTTGAGTGATGAAACAATACAAACCTTTCAATTAGGCTATGCACCTGATGGCTGGGAAACCCTTTATCGCTATTTAGTTGAACAGAAAGGTAAGCCTTTACAACAGGTATTGCAAGCTGGTTTAATTAAGCCTAGAAAAGAGAAAAGTGGTTATTATGATCAGTTTCGCAATCGTTTAATTATTCCCATTCACGACTCTCAAGGCAGGGTAATTGGTTTTGGTGGTAGAAGTTTGAGAGAGGAACAACCTAAATATTTGAATTCACCAGAAACACCACTATTTGATAAAAGCAAAACCTTGTTTGCTCTTGATCAAGCTAAAGATGCTATTTCTAAACAGGATCAAGCAGTAGTTGTTGAAGGGTATTTTGATGTCATTGCGCTTCATGCTGCTGGCATAAAAAATGTTGTTGCTTCAATGGGAACAGCACTTACTCAAGCGCAAATCAAGCAATTATTACGTTATACAGAATCAAAACAAATTATCCTTAATTTTGATGCTGATGCTGCGGGTACTAATGCAGCAGAAAGAGCAATTGGCGAGATAGTTCCCTTGGTTTATGGTGGGCAAGTTCAGCTAAAAGTACTCAATCTTCCCGATGGTAAAGATGCCGATGAGTTTCTTAAAAGTCATAGCGAAGCTAATCATAAATATCGTGAATTGTTGCAAAGTTCTCCCTTGTGGCTTGATTGGCAAATTGACCAACTTTTAGTAGGAAAAGACTTGCAACAAGCTGATCAATTACAGCAAGTTGCTGAAAGTATGGTTAAGTTACTCAACCAACTAGATGATATAAACAAGCTAACTTCTTACGTTAATTATTGCGCTCAATTACTTAGTCAAGGGCAAACTAAACTAATTCCCTTATTTATTGAAAACCTACATATTCAAATTAAAAAGGCACTAAAGACGCCGTACAAAAAATCATCGCCTCGGACAACCAATCAAAATAAAAAACTTTCTAATTCAAGCTTACCTGTTGGTTCAGAACGTAGTCTTTTAGAACAAGCAGAAGCCTTACTTCTACGCATTTATCTCCACTGTCCTGAATATCGTAAAATGATTATCGACGCCCTTGAAGAGCAAGATTTACTATTTAGTTTGTCTCATCATCGATTTTTGTGGCGGCAAATTTTAGAGATCCAAACTGTGATCCAAACTTCCTATCAAACACCAGATCCCTTAATTTCATTACTGAGTGAACGTAGACTACTGTTTCCTGAAGAAATGGCTAAAGTAACTCACTTATTCCACTTAGATGAAAAGCGCCAAGAAGATATTGTGCGTACTCCTTTGTTAATTCGTGCTGCCACTGCTTGCTTAGAAAAAGTCACCTGCGAAAAACGTCGGCGTTATTGTCTTGAACAGTGGCAAAAACTTGACCCATCGGCTAATTTAGAACGCAGAGAGTATTATATAAAGGAGTTCCGGGAAGTAGATCAACGAATTAAAGAACTTGACAGACAACGCTTATTTAATATCTCCGACATTCTTAATAATGTAGTTCTTGAGAACTAACTTTTACTCTTCAAATGGGTAACCGATGCAATTAATCACAAAACAGCGTTTCACGAGTGTCGCGCCCTGTTGTGGAGTTAGTGCCACTAGCTGTTAGACAAAGCTTATCTTGTATATCTCGACGCAGCAAAACATCGGTAAAATCAGCGCCTTCAATATTCGCACCTTCAAACTTAGCATTGGAGGCAAATGCGCCCACCAAAATAGCATCTTTTAAGTTAGCACGAACAAAACGAGCCGCGTCTAAAGTTGCAAAACTAAGATCAGCACCTTCCAAATTAGCCGATTCTAAATTAGTAGCAAAAAAGCTGACTCTTTGCAAATTTGAGTGGCTGAGATTGGCATTACGCAGATTGGCTTTGGTAAATTCAGAATCGGTTAAATCGCGATTGGAAAAATCGGCATCAACTAAATTTTCTCGGTTGTAATCTAAAGCTAAAGCAGGAGTGGTGGTTATGCCAAACATCAAAATAGCCGCAACCAAGAAAAGCACTAAATTTAATAAAATACTGGGAATACCCAAATGCTGACGAGTCATATTATTTTAAACCTCCAAAAATCTATGTTTAGCAAAAAAGTTGTTATGATGACCCACTTTTTTAAATAACAAACCTAAATATTATGGCATCATCCTATTAGTAATATTACCAGTAAGGAAGCACTGTGAATTTTATCCCTAACCATAATGTTGGAGAATTGGGAGAATGGTTAGTTGCTAAATGGCTAGAGGCACAAGGTTGGTCAATTTTAAATCGCCGTTGGCGTTGTCCCTGGGGAGAGATTGACATAATTGCCCAACAAAATCTTAATATAGCTTCACCATTTTTGGCATTTGTTGAGGTTAAAACTCGCAGTCGCGGTAATTGGGATGCTGATGGATTGCTTGCTATTACGCCACAAAAACAAGCTAAACTATGGCAAACTGCACAACTCTTTCTATCAGAAAAACCCCATTTGGTAGACATTCCTTGTAGATTTGATGTTGCCCTTGTTAGTTGCCAACGTTTGCGTCCTAATAACCTAGAGTTATCTTTATCAACAGAAGACTTACAAGCTTCACCTGTGCAATTGGGTAAACCTTTGTCGGTGGCAGGATATCAATTAATTTTACAAGATTATCTGCTGTCAGCGTTTGAGTTGAGTTAAATGCTTGGCAACTTGTTTAGATGAAGTCAAACAAACTTTTTTTTGTTGAGAATTGTAGAAGATTAAGTTTTGGTAGCACATTGGTGCTACCAAACTTTGTTTAAATAATGCCGATTTAACGAACGATATTCATTTGTACAATTAAAGACTGTCGTCTAGTTTTACCGCAAGGTTCACTACTTTGACAATCATTAACCGAAACTTGACGATAAACCAAATTTACTTTCTTATTTAGGTAAGCTTTTTCGTTGGCACAAATTTCAAATGTTGCCCCAACACTTTCATATTTAACACCCCTTTGATCAACCAATGTTACATAGCACATCAAGTCACCAGTTACCATCTTTTTTACTGTAGCAACTTGTGGTTGAGCAATGGTCTTCATTTGTACAATTAAATATTGTCGTCTAGTTTTACCGCAAGGTTCACTACTTTGACAATCATTAACCGAGACTTGACGATAAACCAATTCTACTTTCTTATTTAGGTAAGCTTTTTCGTTGGCACAAATTTCAAATGTTGCCCCAACACTTTCATATTTAACACCTTTTTCATCAACCAATGTTACATAGCACATCAAGTCACCAGTTACCATCTTTTTTACAGTAGCAACTTGCGGTTGAGCTAGGGTATTTCTAGATTGAGCAACGGCTGGATTAGTGAATAAACCCAAAGTAGAAGTGGCGAATAAGGAAACAGTTAAGCCTAATACGGATAAAGGTGATGGCATTTTCAAGGGTAATTTTGAGTTTGTTAATGTTTCAATAGCAGCAGAGCGACTTCCTGAAAATAAGACCAGGTAATTAATAAAATGTGGGGTTAAGTGCGCGGCGTTACTCCTGGAACGATTAATCCTGTTTTAACTTCTATATATTGTTTTGTCAAGTAGCTAGTCCTTAGTTTCTCGTAATACTTGCAAGTCAGCAGGAGTATTGCAATTAAAAAAGATTTTGGTGTCACTAACAGGTAGTTCTTGTACAGTATGTTGTGATAACCAACCTTGAAATGAGCGCCCTCCGGCGTTGATATATTCTGTCAGTTTTGGCAAACATTCTTTGCGGTAAAAACCACAGAGAGGTTCCCAACCTTTGGTTTGTTTAGATAAAAAAGCTATCGCCTCTTGCGGTACATTTTCCAACTCTTTTGCCCATAATTGCAACACCTCAACCTGCAAGTGCGGCAAATCACAAGCAAGTAACAGCACCCAATCTGTCTCAATTTGAGCTAACCCTTGAGCAAATCCTACTAATGGTCCGTGACGTTGTGTTTCACTGAGGTTAGTGACTTCTCGAATTACCAAACAAGCACTTGGTATGATATCTTGATATCGTTCTTGCCAAGGAGTGACGACATAAACTTTGGCAGTACATTTTAATGCCACTTCACATACTTGTTGCAGTAATGGCACACCCTGAAATGCAATCAAAGCCTTATCTTGACCCATGCGAGAACTTTGTCCGCCGGCTAAGATAATCGCTGAAAGTGAGATTGTTTTATCCATTATAAATATTCAAGTTTTGAGAATGAATTAATGCCAACAAAAAAAACTTCTTCAATTTATCGACATTAATTTCTTAAATAAATTTAGCTTGTTTTCGTTGCAATTAATCCTCCGGTTCAATTCCCAACGCTCTTAACTGAGCCGCTAATCTTTCAGCACGTTGTTGCTCTTGGTTAGCACGTTGTTGCTCTCGTTCCAAACGCTCCTCAGCCGTTAATAACAAATTACCTTGAGCATCCCACCAACGCAACCAGGGAAAATCAACATTTTGATATTGACCCTGCCAAACTCCCAACTCTACTCCCAAAGGTGGAATCGGATAATGATTTCGTTCATTTGTCGGGATAAGTTGATAGCGTCCATTAACTAATTGATACACCTCTACAAGCGACTTTTTGGATTCATAAATACCATAAAAAGGCACACGAATTGCCTGTTCATAAACCCAAAATTTGCCTTTGTAACGAGTAGTATCCCGTTCTTCTCTGCCATCGCCAGAAACAAATTCTAGTACAATTAATGGTGCAACAAACTCTTTCCATAAAACATAAGAACGACGCACTTCCCCATTAAGTACAGGTGGAACATCAGGGACATAAAACCAATCCGGTGCTTCTGCGCCTTTCTCTGGTGCTTCTGGTGGTTCAGTTAAACGCCAATAAATTCCACTATCTCGACCAATGCAATACTGACCATCTGGATGGATTTGTTGCAAAACTGGAGTAATGCAGTCAGTTAAAAGATCTCCTTCTGGAGGTTCTTGAAAATTTTTCACGAAACTACCATCAGAATCAGGCAATTGAGTATGGTCTGGCAAAGATGCAGGCAAACCACCAGTTGATGAGACTGCCGACTCGTCAGTGTATTTACTGATACTTTGGCTCATAAATATCACCTCACTTAACCAAAATCCGGGTGTAATACTGTGATCTTGCCTCAAAGAAAGACAATTGTTGACATTTTGCCTCCTCAAGTACTTCAATACCCAAAACGAGCTTGCTATGATGAGTACTTCTCTCTTTACCGAGCTGGGTTAACTGCCAGTTTCGGTAAGTCTTGGTGCATTCTACTGGAGCTTCTATGCAAGAGTTAAAAGTCGTATCTAAGCCGAAGCATATTGTTTTAACATCTCATCCTGGCGGTTCTGTCTCGAAACCCAAACGTATTCACTGGGGAGATAGTGACCCGCTCAAACGTGGTGCTATTGTTGGCACACTGGCAAACCGATCGCATCGCAATGTGATTGGCACTCATTCTGGCTCTTATGCAGTTTACCGCGCTCTGGCTGTGGCTAGTGGGGCGCTGCAAGCTAATCATCGCGCCGATCTTACCAACACTGCCCCCATTGTGCCAGTCGGACCCCATCCAAGCTGGTATAATCCAGATCGCATTGTTTCCCTCGACCCATTTGGGGCAGTGGTGGGTGAAGCTTACGCCTCGTTGTACGCCCAAGGGTATGATATTCGCCCGACAATTGCCGTCACTCAAGCACACATTAATATGCCTGAACTACAGGATGCTGTGCTGAAAGGACGTTTGGCAGTTGATGGTCAAATCTTAAAAAGTAACGGCAGCTTAGTTGTTACCAAGATGGCAATTGATCCAGTTTGGTATCTGCCAGGAATTGCCAAGCGCCTGAATGTTGATGAAACTGCCTTGCGCCAAGCTTTGTTTCAACAAACGGGTGGGATGTTTCCGGAATTAATCACGCGCCCCGATTTACAAGTATACTTACCGCCTATCGGTGGCATTACGGTCTACTTAATTGGTGAAGTATCAGCAATTACCGACCCTGACAAACCTTTGGCAGTAAGAGTGCATGATGAGTGCAATGGTTCAGATGTTTTTGGCTCTGATATTTGCACTTGCCGTCCTTATTTAGCTCATGGTTTGGAAGTTTGTGTGCAAACGGCACAAGCAGGCGGTGCGGGGTTATTGGTGTATTCTCGTAAAGAAGGTCGTGCCTTGGGTGAGGTGACGAAGTTTTTGGTATACAATGCCCGCAAACGTGCTGTTGGCGGCGATAGTGCTTCAGATTACTTTAACCGTACCGAATGTGTGGCGGGCGTGCAAGATATGCGCTTCCAAGAATTGATGCCAGATGTGTTGCATTGGTTGGGAATTACGCGGATTGACAGTTTTGTATCGATGAGCGATTTGAAGTATAACGCGATCGTCGATTCTGGCATTGAAATCATACAGCGTGTTGCCATTCCAGATGAGTTAATTCCAGCAGATGCAATGGTAGAAATTGCAGCAAAGCAAGCAGCAGGTTATTACAGCGAAACTGCTGCACCAGATGCCGAGATGTTGGCAACAATTAAAGGACGTGATTTAACAGATTAAGCATTTTACTACAGATGGACACAGATTTAATTAGTGGTTTTTCTAGCAAGAAGCTATCACGTTTGCATCGGTGTTCATCTGTGGTTAATGATTTAATTGTTTTAATTTCAGGATAATAAAAAGGGTGTAGTGAGTGAATACTAAGGAAAAGTTAAACTGTTCTGATCAGCAACACAAAGCTATCGCTTATTTGAGAACAACAACGGCAATTAGAGAAAGATGCGATCGCCTTTTTAATTTAGCTTGTGCTGACCAATTAAAATATTTTCGCTGCAATTTAGATAAGCTCGATGCCGTAGCTAATTATGTCATCGAAGTCATGTACGACGAGTACCCAGATTTAAATATTCCTTTCCATAGTCGTTGGCGGCATTTTGAAGTAGGAAATATTGGGCGACTAAGCGAATTAGAATCAAAATTATCAGGACTTAGCCCCATTGAAAAAGCCCAAACTAAGTTTGATTTAGCAATTATTAGTGTGTTGCTTGATGCTGGTGCAGGGGCAAGTTGGCAATATCAGGAACCCCAAACCGGACTGGTATTTTCTCGCTCTGAAGGGTTAGCTGTTGCTAGTTTTCGGATGTTTTGTGAAGGCGCTTTTTCTAGTAATTCCAATCCTCTACAAGCTGATGCTGAAGGGCTACAACAACTAACTACCAAAAAGTTAGCCCAAGCTTTTCAAGTTAGTGAGCAAAATCCTCTTTTGGGTTTGGAAGGTAGAGTCAAACTCTTACAAAAATTAGGACAAGTTTTGGTTAGTTTGCCGGAATTTTTTGGTACACAAAATGCACGTCCTGGTAATTTAGTTAATTACTTAATTGCCAAATCTGATTCTATGCCCTCGCTTACAGGAGGTGTTGGCGGTTGGGGCTTACAAGAAGTAGCACCAGTTAAACAACAACTAGCAGCGACTACGGTATTAAGTGCTGTATTAGCAGGATTAGGTAATATTTGGTCAGGCAGATTAACTATAGATGGCGTCAATTTAGGAGATGTTTGGCTGCATTCAGCGCTAGTTGGAAGCCATCCCAGTGACCAGTATGTGCCGTTTCACAAGCTTTCACAGTGGCTAACGTATTCCCTCTTGGAGCCATTGCAGGAACTGGGTTTAGAGATTACTGGGTTGGACGAGATGACGGGTTTATCTGAGTATCGAAATGGTGGTTTATGTTTGGATTTGGGATTGTTGGAAGTTAAGGATATAGCAATTTTAGAAAAGCGTCATTTACCTAGTTCTGAGGTAATTGTTGAATGGCGGGCACTTACTGTTAGTTTGTTGGATAAAATTGCGGCTACTATCCGGCAGCAATTACATCAAAATTCAACTGAGTTACCATTAGTGAAAATTTTACAAGGTGGAACTTGGACGGCAGGAAGACGAATTGCTAATCAATTGAGAAGCGGTGGTGTTCCTCCTCTTCAAATAGAGAGCGATGGAACGGTATTTTAGATATTGTTTGTAACGGTTCAAACGTCCTTGAATTCACAACTCATTACTAAATAGTCAAAATGTCTCAAGTTACTGTAATTGACCATCCTTTTGTGCAGCACAAATTAACTTTAATGCGTCAAGCTGATACTAGTACAGCAAAATTTCGTCAACTTTTAAAAGAGGTGGGAATGTTGTTGGCGTATGAGGTAACGCGGGATTTGCCGCTAAAGTATGAAGAGATTCAAACTCCATTAGCAACTATGAAAGCGCCTGTGCTTGCGCCTGAAAAAAAGATGGTAGTTGTCTCAATTATGAGGGCAGGACAAGGGCTTTTAGATGGTATTTTGGAGTTGATGCCTTCTGCCCGTGTGGGGCATATTGGCTTGTATCGAGAGCCAAGTAGTTATGTGGCGATTGAGTATTATTTTAAACTGCCTTATGATGTTGAACATCGAGATATTTTGGTCGTTGATCCAATGTTGGCAACGGGAAATTCAGCGGTTGCTGCTGTTGATAGAATTAAGGAAGTTAGTCCAAGGTCAATTAAATTTTTGTGTTTATTAGCAGCACCAGAAGGTATTAAATACTTTCATGAACAGCATCCTGATGTGCCGATTTATACGGCGGCAATTGATGATAAATTAGATGAATATGGCTATATTTTACCAGGGCTTGGGGATGCAGGCGATCGCCTTTACGGAACCAAATAATGGTGTGATTTGATTAATTGTTCATGTTTGCTGAATCTTATTGTATTGTGTTGAGCTAAGTAGCCTTTTGATTGGTTTGAAATAAACCTATAACTTGATGTTTAAAAGTTAGGAGGATCACCTTTTAGTAAGCTACAATTGAGCGCTAAAAAAATAACAGTCTTTAAGCATCTCTAAAACAACGAATTTATACGCATATTAATAGCGTTGTACTTTCTGTAACTAAAGACAATTAACTTGAGCAAAGGGGATATGTACTCATGTATCCAGGTTAACTGCTGGAATTTACGATTAATTTCTCTGAACAAAGAGCCACTGCCTCCAGCTAAAACTAGTATCTACCAGGCTGCAGCAATGTCAAAATTATTAGGGCAATTGCCTGTGGTGGCGCTGATCAATTCTCAAAAAAGAATCTAGCTGAAATTGGCGTCAATGCCAGTCCCCAAAAGCCCGATCGCACATTCTCCCTAATGACGACCTGGAATCAGGGAATCTAGAATTGAACAGGGTGCATTCTTGAAAGACCCAATCATTGCGGCGACAGATAACAAATTGAGTATAAGCTCTCACAGCGTTGCCCATCAAAAAGATGAAACTGCAGGGGCATTTGAACGATGGTTACTCCGTCAGGAGAGTGGGTAGGCACGGCAGCACTACCCCCTATAACCGATGATCATTCCGCAATCTTGGGTCTTTGAAAGAAGCAGTCAAGAAAACTCCTGGTGAGAGCCAGTAGTAGTTGTTTTCTTGTCTCGCTTGTCAGGTTTAGTTGCGAAGACGCACTTGCCACCAGCTACCCTTCATCAATACTTTTGTTATGCCTATCCGTAAGCAAAACTCCAAATTGGAGAAAAATGTGACCCCGCCAAAAGCAGGTCGCAATTCTAAGTCCAGCGCTTCTGGTGAGTCAGTCTTATCACTGTCCGCTGATTTGTCCTCCCTTGACGATCCTCAACTGGCAGATTCGACAGGCTCACTGCAAGATCAGGAGGCGTCCGACTTAGGGCTAGATTTTGGCTGGCTTAGTCATTTCCAACACCATAGCCAGTTGTTGATGGCAATGGTGGAGCCTGGAAGTTTTACCCTACGATATGCCAATGACTATTTTTGTAGTCTGATGGGTATTGCTGGCACTTATGCGGATTTGACGAACCGCGAAATTCGCTTACCTGATTTGTTGCCAGACTTAAAAAGTTCGGCGGTGGAAGCTTTGTATCGCCAACACGTCCTGCATTTAGTTTTGCGGGATATTTATCAAATCAAAATTCCTCGCTTGCGGCTATTAGACCAACCAGTTATTGTTTCCTTGAAAAGTCCGCTTTATCCGGAAACTCGCTTGATTGAATTTGCTTTTCGCTCTGAACAATTAACCATTGCACGTTTAGATGCTCAGGTGGATGAGTTTGCCGATTTGGATTTAGAACAGTTGTTGGGGGAAGATCGTTCGGCACAATTGCTCGACTCGGCGCAGTTGGAAGCTTGGGGCGTGCGCTTGCGTTTGGAAAATTATCAATTATCAGGACAGTTGTTACTAGAAGGTTCTGATGTCACGGAACGGGAAACGATTCGCCATATTATTGGCTTATTAATTGACCGTGATTCGATTTTACGTCCTGATAAATTTCGCCGCATCAATAAACGTTTGCGATCGCTGTTTCGTGCCACTAATAGTCTGATCATGACTGTGGAAAATGAGCAGATGCGGCTGTTTATGAGTACGGAACGCAAGGCATTAAAGTCAAGTGTCTATTCGATGCACTCTTTGGCAGAATCGCACTTTTCCCGTGCCGAGGTAGCTAATCGAGTTTGGAATATTGCTGACTTAAGTTTAGATTGTCAAAGCGACTGTGAGCGGATGCTAGTTAATCAAGGTGTACGCTCTATGTTACTAATTCCTTTGGTTGTCCGCGCTATCAAAAACAAAGGTGCAAAGCAATTAGCGGGAATTGTGGGCTTAATTAGCGATCGCACTCATAATTTTGATGGCTTAGATTGTAAATATGCTGAGGAATTAATGCCTGCTTTTACCGCTGCACTTCGTCAAGCTATTCAGCAACGTTTTACTAATATCCATCCTGCTGTTGAATGGCGTTTTTTGCAAGAAGCCGAGCGCCGCAGTTGGGGTTTATCATCAGAACCAATTGTCTTTGCTCATGTTTATCCGTTATATGGGATATCTGATATTCGTGGTTCTTCTGAAGAAAGAAATCGAGCTATTCAAGCTGACTTACTAGAACAATTTCAGTTAGGAATGCGAATTGTCGAAGCGGTTTGCCAATTTCAAGAAAGCTCTTTAGGCGAACAATTGCAACTTGATTTGCTTGATTATATCGAACAAATCAAAGAACGAGTTACAGTTGATGCCGAGGTTTCTGCTTTAAGAGTATTAAGCGATCGCCTTGAGGTATATTTAGACTACTTTGCACAATGTGGAACCGAGGCACTAGCTGCCGTTGAAACTTATCGTCAAAGCTGCAACAACAGCCACAAATCAGTTTACATTTCCCGCGCTCACTATGACCAAACCATCAGCCAAATCAACTCGTTGTTAAAGGAAACTTGGGAACGTTGGCAAGTCCGAATGCAACAAATAACTCCCCATTATTGTGATGTTGAATCGACAGACGGCATCAATCACATGATCTATGTTGGTGAGTCAATTGATTCTAAGTTTTCGGTTTACCATCTCCGCAGTTTGCGCTACGAACAATTACGTGCTGTTTGTGACTGTGCCCGCACTGCATTTAAGTTTCAAACTCTCTATAATACGCAAATGGAAGTCACTCATTTGGTATTAGTTCAAGACCTGACAGTTGATATTATTCATGATGAAAATACCGAGAAACTTTTTGAAGTTCGAGGCACAAGAGATATCCGTTATGAAATTGTCAAAAAGCGCATTGATAAAGCTGTTGATGAAGAATCAAGGACAAGAATTACTCAACCCGGTATGCTAACTTTAGTTTATTCCAGCGAAGAAGAATGGGCAGAATATCAGCAATATCTGCGCTATTTATCTCGTGAAGGTTGGATTGAGCCAGAAATTCAATCAGGGACGGTTGAACCGCTTCAGGGCATCACGGGGTTAAAATTTGCCCGTGTACGGGTTTTACCCGCCGCCGATGACTCCACAGATGCCAAGAAATTGATATTACCAGATGAGTCTTTGCAAAATGAATTAGTCGAGGCGGTTGTTGAGGATTTGGCAGAGGAATAATTGTAGAGACGTTCTGGCGGAACGTCTCTGCTAGTTTTAAAGAACTACAAAATCTGTGACGCTGATTAGATTATCTGGCACTCCGGTGAGGGTAGCTAATACTTGACTTGTACTACTAACACTCAGCAACGTGTCATTATTACTTTGAGTAATAGTTAACTGCTCAAAAGTTAAACCAGCTAATAACGCCAAGGTATCGATACCGCTTTCAAAATCGGTAATGGTATCGGTTCCGCTGTTTTTGGCTAGTAGAAATCTATCTGCTTGCAGCAGCGCTTCGCTATCGCTTCCCACACCCCCAGTCAGAGTATCATTGCCCCAACAGCCAAACACTACATAGCTATTGCTACTTGAGCTATACCAACCCGTGAGTTCTCCCATAATTAGGTCATCAATGCCATCATTGTTAATATCTCCCGCATTGCTAACCGAGTAACCGAATGCCCTGTTACCTGACTGAATTTCGTTGATGACAAAGCCATTGCTACCGTCAAGGGAGGAGGTGTTAATGTTGCCACCTCTCCCGATTTGGGTACTGCCAAACACCACATAGCTAGCTCCCAACTTGTTGACTCCTGAAGCCGATGAGGTGCCGCCATTAGGATCGCCGATAATAAAATCATCAATGCCATCATTGTTAATATCTCCAGCACTGCTGACAGAAAAGCCTAATTTGTCAACTCTCTCAACGCTATTAATTGCAAAGCCATTACTGCCATTGAGCTCGGATAAGTTGAAGCTTGAACTAGGCATGAAGAATTTTTTCCTTATTAATTAAAAATTAAATTTGGCAAGCTGGTTTTGATTACTTGTTGCTTGTTTATTAAATTTTTATTTCTATCTGTATTAATTATCTTTCTCAGCTTTTTTAATGTCTACAAAGCAGCACCAATTGTTACAATGCGACGAATTTCATCAGTTTTAAAACCTATTGCCATTGGACGCTGTACTCCAGGCAAAATCACCACATCGTATAATTCCTCAACTACTCCTTCTATTCGCAACCAATGCACAATATCGCCTGTTCTTAAATCAATTACCAACAAACCACAACGAGGTTCGGCATCTCTTAAACGCAAATTTTCATCTAATGCTAAACCAGAAAAAGTACTATTTTCTCTAGCTTTTGATGTGCCAATAATGGCAAAATTACCGACAAAAGCACAGCCACGTAAATAGCCCGGGCAAAAGGTTACAGGTTCAAAAAATCCTCGTTCTAAATCTGCATAACCAAAGAAGCCAGCACCAGAATTAAGTAGCCATAATTTACCTCGATACCAGCGCGGTGAATGAGGCATAGAAAGCCCACGAAGTAAGATTTCATTGTTGTTAATATCCATCAAACAACCGCCATCTTGCCTTCTATCTCTCCACCCATCTACCACATCACTTTGACTCACCGCAGTTACATATTTTGGCTTACCTTCTCGCATTGCTAAACCATTGAGGTGACACCTATCTTCTGCTGCTAATTTAGATATAAACGGCGGTTTCCAAAGAGGAATAAAACTGTACTTCTCGCTAACAGTAGCAAGACAGTTAAATAGGGTATTGACAAATACAACTTTTTTTGATTCATCTACTACCAAATCATGCACATCCAAGTCACCTGTAACATATCCGACTTGCGGCACATACATACAGTCATAGCCATTGTGAATTTGTCCAGGCTCCAGGGCATTTTCAAAGCGCCAGAGTTGATAAAGGGAACTCAGATAAAGTCGCGAACCCTCTGCCCACAAACCCATACAACGATCAAAATTGCGCTCAAATATTGATAGCTGCCCTGTGGATTGTAAGCCGATAAAAAAGACTTTGCCGACTTGATAAGTTGTAAAGGCAAGGCTGATATTTTGTTCAGCTAACCAGGCATTAAACTGGCGTGAACTAGTAATTTCTAGGGATGGTGTTGCTTGAGCAGGGGATTGAGTCATGAGACAAAAGTTAATTTCAAATAATTATGTAATTTAGCATTAAGCAATGAAGATTAAATAACTCTTATAGGTTGGGTTAAACAAGAGCGAAACTCAACATTTTAGACGAGTTGGGTTTCTTGCTTTTAAATCAGTCTACAAATTATGATTAAACTATTTATCAAAAAACCAAAGCCTTTTGCCCAATCAGGAAAAAAAGCCATAATGATTAGTCTCCCTCGCTACAAAAATTGACTTTTACAGAACTCCACTAAAAAAGAAGAATCTACTATGCCCAGTTCATCATTAAACTTATCTGACCTCGACGGCAGTAATGGCTTCGTCATCACTCATCAGAATAATGGCGACTCCCTTTTATCAGGGCTAATCATCCAGTCATCAAAACAGACCATCAGCAGCGCTGGAGACATTAATGGTGATGGTTTCACTGACCTCTTTGTGCGACTAGATAATACTTATGTGCCTGAGATAACGACTCCTTATGGTTATTCCTTTCGTTATGTTCAGGCTAGAAGCGCCTACGTAGTGTTTGGCGGTCCAAATGTAGAAACGAATGGCAGCATCGACCTATCTACTCTCGACGGCAACAATGGCTTTCGCCTCAACGGCACTTTCTATAGCGATTCCTACCAGGGTGAAATATATTTATCAGCGATTACTGGCAGCGATATCAATGGTGATGGCATTGCTGACCTAATTATTAGCGCTCCTGGGACTGACCCAAACACAGGCAATGATCCAGCTTCTACCTATGTGGTATTCGGTGGCACAGATATAGGTGCGGGAGGTAGCATTGACCCCTCTACCCTAGACGGTAGTAACGGCTTTGTGATCAATGGCACTAATCAAGATGGCTCCTCAAATAATTCATTTACTACCAGCGATATCAATAATGATGGTATTGCTGACCTAATTACTAACGCTCCTTATGCTGAACCTAATGGCATCCGTGGTGCAGGCTCGATCTATGTGGTGTTCGGTGGCACAGATATAGGTGCGGGAGGCAGCATTGACCGCTCTAGTCTGGACGGCAGTAACGGCTTTGTGATTAATGGCACTAATGACCGTGACTTGTTTCGTCCTTCAATTACTACTACCAGCGACCTCAATGGTGATGGTATTGCTGACCTAATGATTCATTCTCCTTATGCTGATGCTAACGGCATCCGTGGTGCAGGCTCTATATATGTGGTGTTCGGTGGCACGAATATTGGGGCAGGTGGCAGCATTGACCGCTCTACCCTGGACGGCACTAACGGCTTTGTGATTAATGGCACTAATGAACGTGACTTCTCACGTAGTGCTTCAGTTACTACTACCAGTGACCTCAATGGTGATGGTATTGCTGACCTAATGATTCATTCTCCTGATGCTGACGTTAACGGCATCCGTGGTGCAGGCTCTATATATGTGGTGTTCGGTGGCACGAATATCGGCGCGGGTGGCAGCCTTGACCGCTCTACCCTGGACGGCACTAACGGCTTTGTGATCAATGGCACTAATCAAGGTGACTTCTCACGTAGTACTTCAGTTCCTACTACCAGCGATCTCAATGGTGATGGCATTACTGACCTGATTATTCGTAATTCTAATGTTAACCCTAACGGCATCCGTAATGCAGGTTCGACCTATGTGCTGTTCGGTGGCACGAATATCGGCGCGGGTGGCAACATTGACCGCTCTACCCTGGATGGTAGTAACGGCTTTGTGATCAATGGCACTACTCAAAATGAAGGCTTAAGTACTTCAGTGACTGCTGCCAGCGATCTCAATAATGATGGTATTAATGACTTGATTATTAATGCTGATGCTAACGGCATCCGTGTTGCAGGCTCCACCTATGTCGTATTTGGTGGCACGAATATAGGAGCAGGTGGCAGCATTGACCCATCTACCCTAGACGGCAGTAATGGCTTCGTGATCAATGGCACTACTCAAGGTGACTTCAGAAATAGTTCAGTTACTACGAAGAGCGACCTCAATGGTGATGGTATTGCTGACCTGATTATTGCTGCTCCTTTGGCTAACCCTAACGGCTTAACTGATGCAGGCTCCACCTATGTGCTGTTTGGCGGCACAAATATCGGTGCGGGTGGCAGCCTTGACCGATTTAGTCTGGACGGCAGTAACGGCGTTGTCATCAATGGAGCTACTCAAGGGGACTTTTCCGGTACTTCAGTTACTACTACCAGCGACATCAATAATGATGGTATTACTGACCTGATTTTTGGTGTTCCTTTTGCTGACCCTAACGATATCAATAATGCAGGCTCTACCTATGTGGTGTTTGGTGGCACAACTCTGGGAGGGAAGGGCACTCTTAATCTTTCTGAACTTGATGGTAGCAACGGCTTTGTGATTAACGGTTTTGTGGCAGATGAAAAATCTGGTAGTTCAATTCAAGGTTTGGGTGACATCAACGGTGATGGCATTGATGATGTCATTATTGGTACAGGTGATCCTTACTCCAGCAACAATACTATCTCAAGCTATGTGGTCTTTGGCAGTGTAAGTTCTGTTGCTTCTCCAACACCAGACAATGATACTCTCATTGGTACTAATGCCGGGGATTTCATCCGAGGTCTGGGAGGTGACGACTTAATTAATGGTCGCAATGGTAATGATACGCTGCGGGGAAATTGGGGCAATGATACTTTGATTGGTGGCAATGGTGATGATCGTTTGTTCGGTGGTTGGGGGAGAGATCTGTTGACTGGGGGTATGGGGAGCGACATCTTTTTACTAGCAGCTAATTCTGGCAGCGATACTATTATTGATTTTGAAAGTGGTGTTGATTCCTTCTATTTACTTGGTGGTTTGTCCTTTGAGCAATTGTCGATTACTCAATTTAATGATGATACTTTAATTGGTATTAGTGAGACAGATCGATTATTAGCTACTTTGACGGGAGTATCTGCTAATCTGATTACTGCTGCGGATTTTGTGTAGTTGATCAATGAGTATTAAATAATTGCTAGAGATTGGGTTGAGTATTACAAAACTCCACGTCTCAATCTATAGTTTTTGGCATTCAAATCAACCTACAAGTTACAGGTTATTAAATCTATAATCTTCAATAATTCTTCAATTGAGTTGAGTAATTTTGTTATGACAATTAGCAAAGATTTATGGTATTCCAATCAAGATTTAGCACAAGCTTGTCTGGAAAATTCTTTTGTCCAAGGCATTGCCAACGGCACTCTTAATAGGTCGAAATTTGCCTATTATGTTGGGCAGGATGCCTTTTTCTTAGAATCATTTGCACGCGCCTACAGTATCGCTGCTGCAAAGTCTCCCGACTGGCATGGTTTTAAGGCTTTTCATACTTTTGCTAGCGGCGTGTTGGAGGAATTACATCTGCATGAAAGTTATGCTGCCAAATGGGGCATAGATTTAGGAACAGTTGAGCCAGGAACTGCAACGCGCCGTTATACTGATTTTTTAATGGCAACTGCTTGGAGTAGTGATCTTGGTTTAATTACGGTGGCGATGACGCCTTGTATGCGCCTCTATGCTTTTTTGGCTCAAAAGTTAGCTGAAAATGGCATTCCTGAACACCAATATACTGACTGGATTAGAACTTATAGTCAGCCAGAATTTGAAGATTTAGCTCAACAATTAGAGGTTTTAACTGATAAATATACAGCGATGACGGCATCTGTAAAATCAGCGTATCGTTATGCCATGTTGTGTGAACGAGACTTTTTTCAGGCTGCTTGGG
>JBATUR010000014.1:0-17720 GCA_049671305.1 Coleofasciculaceae cyanobacterium | reverse complement strand
TGTTGTTCCATAAACAAATATTTCTCAGATGTAAATCACCATGACATTCTCGAATTTTGTCATCTTCAATACGACTCTTAAAAAGTTCTTGCTGCTGCTCAAAGAAAGTATCAGTAAATTGTTTCGTTTCTGTAAACTGTTCTTGAGTTTGAGGACCACCGATATAGTTTTCAGTTTGCTGATAATTTTCATCAATTGCCTGACGAACTTGAGCAACTTCTCCAAAACTGCGGATATAATCATTTGTTTGAGTTATAAAATGAAATTGAGCCACAACTCGTCCCAATTCTTCCAGATCAGATTCTGTGAGTTTTCCCTGCTCAAATAGTGAGATGAATAAATCATCTTGGGGAAACTCGCGCATTTTTATGGCATATTCTGCTGCTTGCCCAGTGCCATTTAGTTCAAACTGACTATTATCCGTTTGGGTAATGGGCAAAACCTCCAGATAAATTTCTGGTGCATTCTGCCGATTCATTTCTATTTCTTTTAAGCAAAAATGTTGTCTTGCTGCCAGTGTTGAGAAATCTAAAAAACCGAAGTTGACAGGTTTCTTAAGTTTGTAAGCATAATCTCCCGTTAAAAACACATAAGAGACGTGAGTTTGCATTAGTTGAATTGGTTCTTTTACCGGGTGAGGATAAAAGTCTGGTTGCAGCATTGCTTGAATTAAAGCGGGCATTTCTGTCTGTGTCATTTTCTGTTTAAATAATTAGTTGAAAATTACCTAAGCTCATAAAAAAGCCAGGGATGAAGAGTCCCTGGTCTAACTATCTTATCAGGGCAAACCCCAACTGAGTATTTAAGCTTCTGCTGCAGGTTCTGTTTCTGCTGCAGGTTCTGTTTCTGTTCCCTCTGTTTCTGTTTCCTCTGTTTCTTCTGTAACCGAAAGAGGTGCGGCGATGGTGGCGACCATTTCTCCGGGTTCAACCATTGCCACAACGCCTGCAGGCAAGTTCAATTCTTCAACACGCAAACTATCTCCAGCTTGCATATTAGTAACATCAACTTCAATGGTTTCAGGAATGTCGCTAGGAGCGCATTGAACTTGAAGTTCGGTAATCATAACTTCCAGAACTCCGCCTTCTTTGACGCCTGCAGCTTCTCCAACGAAGTGTAGGGGTACTCCTACCTCAAGGCTATCTTGAGAGGCGACAGAGAAAAAGCTGAGGTGATAGAGGACATTTTTCCAGGGGTGTTTCTGGACTTCTCGCACCAGGGCTTTGCCATTCCAGGAAATATCAGGAATTTTGACATCAACCAAGGTGTTGTTAACTTTGGCTTGTTTGAGCAAAGTTTCGGCGGTTTTGGCGGTCAGAGTCAGAGAAACTGATTCTGTACCTTTGTGACCATAGAGGACAGCAGGAATTAAACCAGAGCGACGTAATGCTCTGGGGTTAATGCCTTCTTGTCTTTTTTGACATTCAACTGTAACGTCCATTTCTGTAGCTTTTTAGAAGTTTTCAAGGATTAATTTTGGGGTCATTAGCCGTTAGTCATTTGTCATGAGAACATTAACTTCAGACTGCCGAGCTGACTGGGGTGCCGTTGGCGTGCAAAAGCCCCCGTTTGGGTCCGTGGATGGGGTCTTCCACGATAATGGTTTGATCGCGACTTGCTCCGAGTGAAACCAGAGCGATCGGTACTTCCATTAACTCTGCCAGGAATTTCAGATAATCTAACGCCTGTTTGGGTAGGTCTTCTAAAGTCCGGCAGTGTTCGGTGGATTGTTGCCAACCTGGTAAGGTTTTGTAGACTGGTCGGCATTTGGCAAACAGGCGGGAACTGCTAGGAAAATCCTGGCAATTTTGATCGCCAATTTCGTATGCCACACAGACTTGGATTTCTTCGAGGGTATCGAGGACATCAAGTTTGGTAATTGCCAGACAGTCGATGCCGTTAATACGGACGGCGTAGCGACCAATTACGGCATCAAACCAACCACAACGGCGGCGGCGTCCTGTGGTTGTGCCAAATTCTGCACCGCGATCGCATAACAACTCTCCTAGTGTACCGTCCAGTTCGGTGGGAAATGGTCCTTCACCAACACGAGTAGTGTAGGCTTTGGCAACTCCAATGACGCGATCAATCATTGTCGGTCCCACACCAGCACCGACACAAGCTCCGCCAGCAACGGGATTCGAGGAGGTAACGTAAGGATAAGTGCCGTGGTCTAAATCTAGCAGTGTGCCTTGAGCGCCTTCAAATAATATATTGCGACGCTTCTGAAATGCTTTGTAAATCTTCAGTGAGCAATCAACCACATGAGGACGCAATCGTTCAGCATAAATCAAATACTGTTCAATTACCGCTTCTGGGTCAAGAGGCGGCAACTCATAAAGCTTTTCGAGAATGTCGTTTTTATAATTAATCGTCCAGTTCAGTTGCTTTCTTAAAGCAGTTGAGTCCATTAAATCTAAGACTCGAATTCCTGTACGCTCCGATTTATCAGCATAAGTTGGACCAATACCGCGCCCAGTTGTGCCGATTTTGTGGGTTCCCCGGCGCTCTTCCGATGCCTGGTCAATGAGGCGATGATAAGGCATCGTGACGTGAGCAGTTTCTGAAATCAACAAATTTTCTGTGGAAATCTTCAGCTCTTCTAGCTGGTCAATTTCTTGAATCAGAACCTGCGGGTCGATGACTGTCCCACTGCCAATAATGCATTCTGTATCTGGATATAAAATTCCGGAAGGAATCAGGTGCAGCTTAAAAGTCTGTCCTTGAACGACAACGGTGTGTCCGGCATTGACACCCCCTTGGTAACGCACTACGACATCTGCCGACCTACTGAGCAAATCTGTGATTTTACCTTTTCCTTCATCGCCCCATTGGGCACCGATTACTACGACGTTAGCCAAGGTTTTGTTAAAATACTATATTTTCACAACCTACAATTATTAACATGGGGTGTCATAAGTGTCAACTTGGAAATTATCAAGGAAGAGCTGTGCATCCTGTTTCTTAAGCATAGGATGTGTGGGTGGAGGAATCGTTAGACCAGCTTTTAGCTCGAATTGAGCTTGCCAGTCGCAAGCTTGCGGCAAAAAATCGTAATGTAATTGCTGTTGGCTCATTTTGGGCGTTAATTGACCCAGTTAATGAGTTTACTTGGCTAAATTATGCTGTGCCTGTGGAGCCGTTGGGAACCTCATTGCAGGTTGCTGAGGTAATTATGGAACTGCGATCGGTTTTTGAGGAAAGCGATCGCACTTTACGTTTTGAATTTATGGAATCTCTTTGTCCCAAACTGCCAAATATTTTAGAACAAGCGGGGCTAAATTTGGAAGCTAGGCATCCAATGCTGATTTGTACTGAGGCTGATTTTCAACCTTATCAGGCGGCTGGTGTAGAGGTACAGCTTTTGACGGTGGATGATCCAGAAGTCTTATGCAGCTATTTAGAGGTGCGTAATCGCAGTTTCTATGGAATAACAGATGAGATGCCAACAGCACAAGAAATCATTGAGTTGTGCCAAGACATCCAAAGCGGTGCAAGCCGTTGCGCTTTAGCTTATTTTAATGGTATTCCGGCAGGAGTCGGCGCGACTATGCCAATGATGGGAGTTTGTGAACTTGCTGGTGTTGCCACTTTACCAGAACATCGCCGCTTGGGTGTGGCAAAGAGTTTGTGTAGCTTTTTGATTAAAGACCATTTTGAGACAGGGGGAGATTTGGTTTGGCTAGCGGCGGGAAATGCGATCGCCAAATCTACCTATGAGTCTATCGGTTTTCGTTGTGTAGATTCTCGACTGAACTACATTGACGCCATTGTAATTAATTCCAAAACACTTTCAGAGAGGTTTTTGTGACTTTATACGCTGATTTACATCGTCATCTTGGTGGTTCGGTTGTACCTCGAATTCTCTGGCGTTATTTCCAACGCCAAAATCCCGATTTATCGCAACGTTTTCCTGAATATCCTGAGTTTGAAGATTTTTATACGCGACCAAGAAATACTCTTGATGAGTATTTAGAATTGCATACCTTAGTAGAAAGTGTCCAAACTGCCGAAACTTTACCTTATTTCATTTATCGCTTAATTCGTGGTGCTTATATTTTTGAAAATTTGGCATATTTAGAGTTACGCTATACCCCATTTTTACGAACTCCTGAAGACTTAAGTCAATCAGAAAGAATTGAGCTGATGACACAAATTGTGGAGATTGTGGGTTCAGCAAGTCGGGTTGATGAATATCCGATTATTACTAGTCAAATTCTTTGTATGCACTCACGGCTACCTTATGAAGTAAATAAGGCAATTGTTGATTTGGCAGCATCACATCAACAGTATGTTTGTGCAATAGATCTGGCAGGAGGAGATGCTTGTATTTCTGAGCGTTTGGCTGAATTTATTGGCTTGTATAAATATGCCCGTTCTTTGGGTGTAAAAACTACTGGACATTTGTATGAAACTACAAGTGGTTGTTATCCAGAATTACTGCCTTATTTAATGAGAATTGGACATGGCATTCAGATTCCTTTAAGGTATCCTGAGTTATTACCGGAAGTGGCAAAACTTAAGCAATGTTTAGAAGTTTGTCCGACAACTTATTTGCAAACAGGTACTTTAGAGGATATTCGGCAACTAAAAGTAGTTTTTGACCGCTGTTTTGAGGCTGGTGTAGATATTGCTATTTGTACAGATAATGCGGGTTTACATAATGTACGTCTGCCCTTTGAATACGAGAATTTGTTGACGCAGGATGTGATTAGTTTTGAGCAATTAAAAGCTTGTCAAGATGCCGCCTTTCGTCATGCCTTTGCTTGGCCCTATGGTCAACGTCCGGCTTCTTTGTTGACGGGTTTGTTGCAAAGTGACGAGTCAAATGTTTTGGCGGGTAAGAGTTAGTTAGAAGGATATTAGGAAAAAAAAGGAGTTAGCGCCTGAGATCCCCGACTTTTTTAAGAAGTCGGGGATCACCCAATCCAGATAGTCGTAACACTGTAAGAGTGTATAGTTATAAGCTTTTAGAAAGGTTTACATTTAACTTAGTCACATATAAAAAAGTCTGGGTGTATAAAATAATGAGTTATACTGACTCAAGTCGGTGCGCTCTGAAACATTACTTGAACCTCAAAAATCATTACAATGAGCAACACTAGTTTTTGGAAGCCCGTCTATCAGCTTTTTAAGCCAGAGGAACCCCTTACTACTTCTGAAGAACTCAATAATTTCTATGTTCAGCGCACTGATAGTCCTGTAAAGGCTTTAATCACTACTCTAGAAATGGAGGATGATCCAGCTAAGTTCTTGCTAGCCGGTCATATTGGTAGTGGTAAAACGACAGAACTTCGACAACTCAAAGAACAGTTAGATAATCAATATACTGTTATTTGGATTGATACTGAAACAGCTCTTGAGCGCTACAATATAGGCTATGCAGAAGTTGTGGTACTTATCGGTCAAGAAATTTGTCGTCAAGCAATTCAACCTGGTTGGTGGTCAAGAAAGGATGAACGCTTACTTAAAGCTTTAGAAAACAGTCTAAAAACTGTCATTTATCAGGATAAAAAAGACGAAGTTGATGGACTTGAACTTCCCGAAGTTCTGAAAAAAATGGGCATGACTCTCAAGTTAGGGCTAACCAGAGAAATGACTAGAAATTTGAATGTTCGCCCAGTTTTAAGCGAAATTATTACTAGAGTTAACGATATCATCAAAGCAGCAGAAAAAGATAGAAAACAAAAGCTACTGGTACTTGTAGATGGTCTTGACCGACATGAAGAAAAAGACGCTTTAGAGATGTTTTCTAGTTCTCTCTTGACTGAGTTAGACTGCCATATCGTGTATTCTATTCCAATTTCTTTGCGATATTCACCAAGCTTTCGTCAACCAAAGGAAAGATTTCAAAACTGCTTAGATTTAACGAATCCTCCAGTTTTTGAATGTGATCAGAATTTTTGTCCTACGGCAAATCCTAATCGAGTTGGTCGAGATATTCTAATCAGTGTTATTAACAAGCGTTTGGCAAAATTAGGTCATAGTTCCAAAAATCTCTTTAGTCCAGAGGCACTAGAACTAATTTGTGAAAAGAGTGGTGGCGTGATCAGAGACTTAGTACGACTTGCTCGTACTTCCTGTAGTATTGCTTTGAGAAACAACTTGCTCCACGTAGATTTAGCTGTTGCACAAGAAGCTATACAAGAAGAAGGTAGGGCATATAATTTAAGTGATTACCATTTCCCAGAAATGGTTGAGATTCATCGTACAGGTCGTCTAACGACTAAGACTCATAGCCAACCTAATAAAGGTGAATTTGTTATTTGTGATGAGCTTTTGAAAAACAAGCTTATTTTAGGTTATTACGATGCCAGTCATACTTCCTGGTTTGATGTAAATCCAATTCTTATTGAAGAATTGAAACGCTGGCAAGCAACTAATCCGACCCAACCTTAATAGTCATGTTTTAGAAGTCCAATTAAATATCTGAGTCACAAATGCAAACTTTGCCAAACGAATTCTCTCATTCTCTGAGCGAAGCTGACCAAGCAGAACTAAATAAATTAGTCAGTATCCTGGAATTATCTAGTGGTACGACTACAATTTTTGCCGTTGCACTGGAGAGTGGACCGAATCATCCAGTAGTAGAACAGCTCAAGTTTCTTTTATCAGCTAGTGAGGAGAATTTTCAGTTTCAAAACTTTTTCTATAGTGATAACTCGCTGCATAATTTTCTCTACAGTCTAGATGAGGTTAATAGTGTTGGAGCCTTCCAACCCTCCTTAGAAAAGGAAGCTAGAGAAGATGAAGGGCGCAAAGTAGTTATGGCGTTTGGACTTGACCAACTGCCAACACCTCGCTTAGTGCGTGAAATGAAGCAGTTGAATTTGGGCAGAGAGTCGATATTTGGGCATGAATTAGTATTGATTTTTTGGCTGAATAAAGCTGAATTTTTAGACGAGTTTCGTCACCGTGCGCCTGACTTTTGGGATTGGCGGGGAAAGATGCTTAAGTTTGAGGCACGCCCAGTTTTTAATTCGCTGTTTTATCCTTATTTGCAGTGGCTAATTGCCGAGAATTCTTATCTAAAAATTACTGGTGTAATGCAGGTGCAGCGCCAGGTAGATATTTTTTTGGATCAGATTTATGTCTCTTTGCAAGCAGAAAAGCAACAGCAAGTTACGGAAATATCTCATCGAAGTCTAGGGGAATTTGAGGCTGTGACTTCGCAGCATGGCAGCAGTCGGCGAAGTAGTTCTGCACATGATGACTTTGAGCTGCTGGATGATTTTGAGCCGATGCTGCCAGATTTTCTCTCGGATGTCACTAGGACTAAAACCGTTACAAAAAAGGTTGATTTAGCCCAAGCGGTGCGAGAGAGCCAGTACAGCGTGATTTTGGGCGCTCCTGGGGCGGGAAAGACTACCTTATTAAAGTATTTGGCACTGCATTTTGCTACGGCAAAACGTGACAGTAAGGAAATCGTTTTTGGTGGGGCAGCGCAAGAGGAATTGGGTAAGTCTCTGTTGCCGATTTTGTTTCGCATTGCTGATTATGCGGAGCGACTGCGTAAGCAACCTGATTTGAGTTTGCTGGAATATCTGCGGCAGTTTTATCGGCAGTGGGAGGCTTATTTTGAGACTGAGGAGACTTGTTCCCCAGCCTCCCTCCTACAAGGAGGGAGCTTGAGTAATGTGGGAACAAATATTATCCAACTGCTGCTAGAACAGATGCGCCACGGAAATTGCTTGATGCTGTTGGATGGGCTGGATGAGGTATTTGACCAGGAAAGCCGCCGACAAATTGTGGAACAAATTAATCAGTTTGTGGAGGAGTTTTCTAGTAACAAATTTGTGATTACTAGCCGCATTGCGGGATACCAGGATGTGAAGCTGAGTGGTCGCTTTGCTGAGTTTACTATTGAGGACATGGGGTATGAGCAGGCGGAGCAGTTCCTCCATCGGTGGTGTCGGGCGATTGAACGGGCACAGCAACCAGATGCTAGTGAGGAGCAATGCCAAAGGAAAGGAGATGCAGAGGCACAGGCGATTTTAGAGGCGATTCAGGCTAATGAGGGTGTGCAGCGCCTGACGGCAAACCCGCTACTTTTAACAATTTTGGCGTTGATTCACCGCAATGGTTCGCGATTGCCAAGTCAGAGGGTGAAACTCTATGAGTTGGCTGCTGATACTTTAATTGAAGATTGGCAACTGGCTAAAGATTTGCCCGATGCTCGAAAAGTAATACTGAAGAAAAATGAGGTGACGAAACTTTTAACACCGTTGGCTTACTGGATGCATGAAGAGAAGCCTTCAGGTTTGGTGACTCAAGCAGAAGTGGAGGAGAATTTAGCGGCACAATTGGCGCAAGCAAATGATGCTGAACCTGATTCAGATTTGGTGCGGCAGGGGGTAGTGGAATTTTTGCGGAAAGTGCGGGAAACGACGGGTTTATTTGTGGAGCGTGAGCCTGGGGTTTATGGTTTTATGCATTTGACATTTGAGGAGTATTTTGCGGCACGTTACATTGCTGAAAATGACCAAAGTGATATTCTGGAAATCATTCACTCACATCTCCATGAGCCACGCTGGAATGAGACGATTTTATTAGCATTTGGTTATTACAGCGTTCATTGTAGTACAAAAATTGACAAGTTAATAAATAAGTTTTTCAGCAATCTTGAGGTTTATCAACCAACAATTCAAGGCGGTGAGATTAAAGTCAAAAATGGCTCATCGCAGGATGCAATTTTAATTTGGTCAGCTTTGCCAGATGAGTCAACAACTGTAGGTAGTCAGTCGGACTTAAGATTGAAGGATTTGTTGTTTGCTGGTCAGGTTTTGGCGGAAGTTGAGGTTAATAGCAGTATTAGGAGAAAGCTGGTTCAGCAGTTAGTTTTGACTTATCTTGGTCTTCGCTTTGATACAGAGATTGAAACAATCAAACAACTTTTGAGGTTACTACGTCAAATTGAGCTTTTTCATCAGAAAGGTGAAACAATAGCTCAATTACAACAGGCATACGACAACTCGACGCTATATGAATTAGTGCATATAAAAGCACAGTTAGCTATTTTATATATTGTATGTGGCGAACCTGGCATTGAATTAGTCTCCTATGTAAGTAATCTTGTTAATAACCTAAATCCATTTTTATTTGGTTGTATCAGGCTATTTTTTCAGGCATTTGGTGAAGATATGAGATTTGCCTTACAAACGACTCTACACAGCCAAAATTTTGAGGGGTTAAGCAAGTCAGCTCTATCACTTTTAACTGCTTTATCCTACATCCGTAAAGACTACCATCATAAAGCTATCACTCTTTTAGAAGAATTAGATAATCAATTGAATCCTTATATAAAATGGACATTTGCAGCTTATCACTCTGATAGAAATGAATATGATAAGGCTATTAATTTTTACCAACAAGCTTTCGACGAATTTAGCAAAACTACTTTGTCAAAAGAATTGTTGATTTTTTTATTAGATTGGGGAAGTTGCTATGCTTCAATCAAAAAATATGAACAATCAATAGAATGCTGTCATCAAGCACTTGCTCTAGTTCAAGAGCCTAATACAGATTTATCATACAGTGTGGAATCAGTAACTAAGGTAATAGCTTTCGGTTTAATAGGAGGATCTTATCAAGAATGGGGTAAATATGAGCAGGCGATTCAGTTCTATCAGAAAATTTTTCAGCTTTGCCAGAATTTAAATTGGGATGAAACTATTGTGGTGGGCTTATGGCATCAGTTTGCTGATTGCTATCGAGACTGGGGTAAGTATGATCAAGGAGTAGAGTGTGAACTCAAGGATTTAGCAATTTGTCAGCAGCTTGATGACAAGCCGAATATCGCAAATGCCTACTATTATCTAGGTCACATCTATCGAGATTGGGGTAAGTATGAACAAGCAATTGAATGTCAACAGCAGTGTTTGACAATACGACAGACACTTGATGATCAATCTGCTATAGCCTCAGCTTATTATCAACTAGGACGCATCTATCAAGCTTGGGGTAAGTATGAACAAGCGCTTTCCTATTACCAACAAAGTCGTGAACTATATCAGCAATTAGGTAAAGAAAAGGATATCGCTAATCAGTGGTACAACCTAGCTGATTGCTATAGAGATTGGGGTAAGTATGAACAAGCTATTGAGTGTCAAGAACAATGCTTAATGATACGACAGACATTAGATGATCAATCTGCTATAGCCTCAGCTTATTATCAACTAGGACGCATCTATCAAGCTTGGGGCAAATATGAGCAAGCAATAGAATGTCAACAGCAGTGTTTGACAATACGACAGACAATAGATGATCAATCTGCTATAGCCGTAACTTACCATCAACTAGGATACATCTATCAAGCTTGGGGTAAGTATGAACAAGCGCTTTCCTATTACCAACAAAGTCGTGAACTATATCAGCAATTAGGTAAAGAAAAGGATATCGCTAATCAGTGGTACTGGCTAGCTATTTGCTATAGAGATTGGGGAAAATATGAGCAAGCTATTGAGTGTGAATTCAAAGATTTAGCAATTCGTCAGCAGTTAGAAGACCAACCGAATATAGCAGATGCTTACTATCAACTAGGATACATCTATCAAGCTTGGGGTAAGTATGAACAAGCACTTTCCTATTACCAACAAAGTCGTCAAATCTATGAACAATTAGGTAAAGAAAAAAATGTCGCTAATCTGTGGTATTGGCTAGCTGATTGCTATCGCAACTGGGGCAAATATCAACAAGCAATTGAGTGTCAGCAGCAGTGTTTGACCATACGACAGACTCTAGATGACCAATCATCAATAGCTGCCAACTACTCTCTATTAGGTCACATCTATCAAGCTTGGGGTAAGTATGAACAAGCTATAAATTACCACCAACAAAGCCGTGAACTATATCAGCAATTGGGTAAAGATAAGAATGTCGCTAATCAGTGGTACTGGCTAGCTGATTGCTATAGCGACTGGGGAAAATATGAGCAAGCTATTGAGTGTGAATTCAAAGATTTAGCAGTTCGTCAGCAGTTAGAAGACCAACGGAATATAGCAGATGCTTACTATCAACTAGGATACATATATCAAGCTTGGGGTAAGTATGAACAAGCTATAGATTACCACCAACAAAGTCGTGAACTATATCAGCAATTAGGTAAAGAAAAGAATGTCGCTAATCTGTGGTACTGGCTAGCTGATTGCTATCGAATCTGGGGAAAATATGATCAGGCAATTAATTGTCAGGAAAAACGTCTAACTTTATGTCAACAACTTGATGACCAATTGCAGATAGCAAATGTTTATTATGAGTTAGGACGCATCTATCAAGCTTGGGGTAAGTATGAACAAGCACTTTCCTATTACCAACAAAGCCAGAACTTCTATCAACAGTTAGGTAAAGATGAAAACATAGCTCGAAATTACAGGAGAATCGCTCACAACCAAAGCTTGCTAGCAAAAGATAATCTTGATAAATCAAGAGTATTAGATTTGTTGACTCAAGCCGAACAAAACCTTCATCAAGCCATTCAATTAAATACAGCAGGCGACTACAAAAATAATCTCGCCTACGACTACATTGAATTGGGCTTACTCTGGTCAGAACACATACACATTTTGCCCACCAACGATCCATCACTGCCAGAAAAAATCACCCAATTTGAAGAGTATTACAATATAGGATTCACCTATCTTACTGAACTAGGCAAGATAGTAAGTCGAGCAAATAAAGCCCTCGATATTGCCCGTCTTTATCTAGAAAATAATGTCCTAGAAAACCTTGAACGAGCAGAATCACTAGCCAAAAAATCATTACAAATATATCAAGAATACAATCGCCGAAAACTAGAAGCATCCGCCCGTAAACTATTAGGTGAAATCTACATAAAACACGTCCAACATAATCAACTCAATGCAGAGGAAACTGCTACTCAATTCTTAACTGAAAGTCTAAAAATCTATCGTGAACTTGATGTAAGTGAAAAAGCCGTTGAGGTAGAACAATTATTACACCTAAATGCTCCTAATTAAAAATATCATTAGAATTGAATCTGCTGTAGCTTAGTAATTGGAGAGACTAATGTCACAAGCTAAGGAAATTTTAGATTTTTGGTTTGGTACGCCCGACAATGCTGATTATGAACAACAGCGCAAAATTTGGTTTACCAAAAACCCAGAATTTGACGAAGAGGTGCGATCGCATTTCACCTCACAATACCAACAAGCAGCCACAGGTCAACTAGATGATTGGAAAACTTCACCTCAAGGCTGTCTGGCTTTAATTATCTTACTCGATCAATTTCCTCGCAATATGTTTCGCGGACAACTAAAAGCCTTTGCTACCGACTCTCAAGCACTTGCCTACGCACAACACGCCATTACTCAAGGTTTTGATCAAGAATTACTGCCATTACAGCGTTGGTTTGTCTATATGCCATTTGAACATAGTGAAAATATTGAGCATCAATATCAGTCTCTTGAATTATTTAAAAAGTTACGTGATCAAGAAAATCTCACTGAACCCCTTGATTACGCAAACCGTCATTTTAAAGTAATTGAACGATTTGGACGCTACCCTCATCGTAATGAAATTTTAGGCAGAGAAACTACACCAGAAGAAGCTGAATTTCTTAAACAACCAGGTTCATCATTTTAATGTAAATAGGACAGATTGTCTGTGCTCTCACTAAAACTCCGGGGCTGTGTATTGGTGTTAACTTAAAGTAATGTTGCCCACACCCTAAAGGGTGGGGCTATATAAACAAAGTCCGCCTGCGCGGACTGAATATTGAGTTTGTGACGGCAGGTTTCTCTTTCTGCGGGTATTTAGCTTCGGTATAATATTGAACCGATGAATTAATTTTCCGGCAGATATTCAAATCAATATAAAATATTATTCATGTTCAATCAAAATGATTTACGCCAACAACTACTACAACTTGATGCACGGAGTTATAAAGCCTACAAATCAATTCAAAATAGCTACAACTTCCCTGAATTTACATTAATAATAGACCGTGTTCAAGGCGATCCTTTTGCAAATCCTAGTCAACTAAGAGTGCAAATTCCTCAATCAATTGCTGGTTTTCCTAATAACTTATATCAAAATCATAGCAGAGCAATTGCCCTAGATGACTACATAATCCGTGCTTTTTGTCAAGCAACACAAAAAATTAGTAGTCGCCGAGGTAGTGGAAATAGTGGACTAATTTCTATTATCTCTGTCGGACAATCGGTTATTGAACGTAGCGCTGTTTTAATTAATAATGAATTATTAGAAATACGTTTTATTGTCGGACTTCCTGCCCACGGGCGTCAAATTGCCGGGAGGATGGCGGCTCAAATGTTGTGCGATGATTTGCCTAAAATTATTGATAGTATTAAGTATCAATCATTGGATGCAACGGCAATAAAAAATCACGTTGAAACCGTGGAAGATGCTGACTGGTTGCGTCAACAATTAGAAGCAAATAATTTAGTGGCATTTATTGCCGATGGTGCAATTTTACCTCGAAGTAGTGGTGTTGATGACCAACCTTTAGATGCGGCAGCAGTGGCGTTTCAAACTCCAGAAACCTTGCGAGTTGAGTTTACCTGCCCCAATCGTGGTTTAATCACGGGAATGGGCATTCCGGCGGGTGTGACGCTAATTGTCGGCGGTGGTTATCACGGAAAATCTACCTTATTAAAAGCAATTGAATTAGGCGTTTACAATCACATTCCTAATGATGGTAGAGAATTTGTGGTTACCCAAGCAAAGGCGGTAAAAATTCGGGCAGAGGGTGGGCGTAGTGTGGCAAGTGTGGATATTTCGCCGTTTATTAATCAACTACCTCAAAGTTCTACAATTCAATTTTCTACCACAAATGCTAGTGGTAGTACTTCTCAAGCGGCAAATATTATGGAGGCGTTGGAAGCAGGGGCAAAGGTTTTGTTGGTGGATGAAGATACGGCGGCAAATAATTTTATGATTCGCGATTACCGAATGCAACAATTGATTGCTAAAGCTAATGAACCGATTACTCCATTTATCGACAAAGTACGGCAATTATATAACGATTACGGCGTTTCTACTATTTTAGTGATGGGCGGTAGCGGCGATTATTTTGATGTTGCAGATAGAGTTATTGCGATGGAAAATTTTCAGCCTCAAGATGTTACCGAAAAAGCCAAGGCAATCGCTAAAGCTAGTATATTGGAACGGACGCCAGAAGGTGGCGAAAACTTTGGTAAAATTACCTCTCGCGTGCCCAAATCCGATAGTATTGATCCTAGTCGTGGGCAACGAGATGTCAGATTGAAAGTTCGAGATATTGCTGAAATTAGCTTTGGCAATGAAGCGATTGATTTGTCGGCAGTTGAGCAAATCGTGGAGACTGGACAACTAAAAGCGATCGCAAAAGCCCTAGTTTATAGCAAGCGCTATATGGATAGTTCTACCACATTATCAGAAATTTTAGACCGCGTGATGGTAGACATTAATACCCAAGGATTAGATATACTAACTACTTTAAGAGAAGGAGATTTAGTCATGTTTCGTCGCTTCGAGTTGGCGGCGGCACTAAATCGCTTACGGACGTTGTTACTCCATAATTAAAATTTAAAATGATTAAGAAACGCTTTGTTTTATTTTCCCTGACTTTGAGTGCCACTGCCTTTTTGTTATTTGATCAAGTATTAGCCACAACTTTTAAAGCATCGCGGCGAATGTCGGGTTTTTCTACAGATAGTAGTCACTATATCTATCTGGAAAGTTCTCGCAACGCGGTTACGGAAGTACCTTTGGCAAAAATCCAAATTGTCAAGGTGGCGACTAATTCTTGTGAAAAAGATGGTTGTATTAAGACAGAATATGATCGTTCTTCCAGCAATCTTAGCAATCAAGCGGCGGAAAATAGTTTATTAGAAAAAACTTTATCATTGCGGCAGAGTGTCGGGCTAACTCGTTTGAAAGTTGGCATTCAGTTACCAATTATTGAGCGTAAAAATCAAGCCGATAAAAGTGAGACTATTCAAGTACGTTTGCCGAAGCAAAAAGAACCGATGCAGATTCGTTTAGAGCAGAAATATATACCTTCTATTTTATCACCAAGAGGGACTTCTGATATTGAGCGAGCTTCGATGCGACTGATCATTAATAACCAAAGTCGTCAACTTACTGTTGGTAGTTTAGATAATTATCGTGAGGCGGTGCAGAAGTATTCAATTAGAGAAGTGCGCTTATCTCCAAATGGCAAGAATGTTGTGGTTTTACTTAATATGATACAGCCGACTTATGAGGGGTTGTTACAATCAACATTTGTGCAGAGTTTGCCGATTTGGAAATAAGCACTAATTGTCTAGTTGATGTTGGTGAAGCTGAGTAATAGTTTGGATGATCTTTTCAGCGATAAATTATTGGGAATAAAAGCGATTGAGCACCCACGCTACGCGATCGCATAATCAACATTACATCGTCACTCTTGCGTCACATCAACTGACTAATCTAAGGTAGGAAGAAGACACTCTTGTCAACTTCTTTATCCAAACAACGAAAGCCAATAATGCTCTCTAACTCGAAGGCAGAGGGCATTTTTCTTATCCTAAAAATAGCGTAGCAAAATTGCCTCTAGTTGGGCAATACCAATCGGTTTGCTCAAATAATCATCAGCACCAGCTTGCAAACAGCGTTCGCGATCGCCTACCATAGCCATAGCCGTCACCATCACCACCTTAATCTGCTTCATCTGGGGTTCTTGGCGTAACAAAGCCAATAAATCAAACCCTGTCAATCCTTCTAGCTGTGTATCCATCAAAATCAAATGAGGCATAAAGCCACGTACCGCCTCAAGAAATTGATTATTATCAGTTAAAACCTCAACTCGGTGACCAATAACCTGCAAATAATCTCTCAATAATAAAGTACTACGTTGATCATTTTCCACTAAAAGAATACGGCGGTTTGCCCCTAAAGGACAACATTGCCCCTCACAAGTTGCCAAATCTTGCGGTGACGACGGCGCTAATTCATCTATCGGACAATTTGGCAAAAACAACGTAAACTTGCTACCCTGTCCTAAAGTCGATTCAACAGTCACATCACCACCATGAAGATGAGCCAAGCTGCGAGTTAGCGCCAAACCCAAACCAGTCCCCGGAAACTGACGATTTAAACCACTATCAAGCTGGTGAAATGGCTCAAATAATGATGAAAGCTTGTCTTGCTCAATGCCAATGCCTGTATCTTGCACCATAAAAGCAGTACCATTAGGCAATTGCCGCACCATTAATTTCACCTCACCAACTAAGGTAAACTTAACAGCATTGGAGAGTAAATTAAGCAACATTTGCTTACAGCGGCGCTCATCAGCAATACAAATTTTCGCTGGCTCGTCTATATCTAAAGTTAATTGTAAACTCTGCTCATAAGCTTGCTCTCGTACCATTGCCAAACAAGAGTCACAAAGTTCGGGAATATCCAAGGGTACAAAACTCAATTGCTCTTTGCCAGCTTCCACCTTGGAGAGGTCAAGAATATCATTAATTAGAGATAACAAATGTTCGCCACTGCTTTGAATACAATCAACATACTCTCGTTGCTTAGAATTAAGACTGCCAAAGATTTCTTGTGACAACAGTTGAGACAAGCCCAACACCGCATTCAGAGGCGTACGCAGCTCGTGACTCATTGTGGCTAAAAACTGCGATTTTGCCAGACTTCCGGCTTCTGCGGCTTCCTTGGCTTGCATGAGCTGGGTTTCTGTCGCCTTGCGATTAGCTAAATCATAAATTGCTGCCTGCAAGACTTGATGATTTCCCAGTTGAATTAAGGTTAGCGTCACTTCAGCGGGAAACTCTTCACCGTTGCGCTTTTGATAAATCCAATCAAAGCGGCAACTACCTTGAGCGATCGCTTTTGCCATATACTGATCGGCAAGCATCACAGAATCTTGTCCATTCGGTTGCACTAGTGGCAAGAAACCCAAGGGATGAGTTGGTTTTTTTGATTGGGGAATGCTGCAAAGTTGCGCTGTGTTTGTACAACCAAACAACTGTAGCGCAGCACTATTGGCATCAAAAATCCCTTGCTGATCCAGCAACATAACTGCCGTACTAATTGACTCATATAGGTTACGAAACTTAGCTTCCGACTCTTTGAGTGCTTTTTCGGTTTGTTGTCGGACAACCATACCACCAATACTGCTGGCGGTTAAGATCAGTAGAGATTCTTCATAATCTGTCCATTGGCGAGAGCGTTGCGCTGCTGCAAGCAGATCGCTGCCACACTTGGTACAATCTTCCTGTTGCTCATTATTCGCAAAGCAAATAAAGCCCCAAAACGTCCCTTCCGTCATCACGGGAACCACTAAAATCGAGCCAATGTTTGCAGGTTGCCAAATTTCTTGCTCAATAAGCGGAAAATCTGATACTCTTCCCTTAATTGCTCTACCTGCAGCCAAACTTTCATACCAGCGCGATAAGCCACGCTGGTATGAAAGATTGTTTAATTTGGGCACCGCTGTAGCTGCTTTTCTAATCGACTCAAAGCGTAGACTGGTAAGTTTTTCGCCTGTTTCTGCAAGATGATTTTTGAAAATATAAACACGATCAACATTTGCTGCCACACCAAGCACAGTTAGACTTCTCGTTACCGCCGCTTCATAATTAGGAGTAATCAACAACTGCCGCATTGCCGCTGCCACACCCCCCAATAAACGCGCTTCGCTATGCAGTTGCTTTTCCTCGGCAAGTTGCTCAGTGCGTTTGTCTAACAACTGTTCGAGTTTTACATTTTGC
>JBATUR010000013.1:0-149063 GCA_049671305.1 Coleofasciculaceae cyanobacterium | reverse complement strand
TCTTCTCTGTCACCTAATCCGCGTCGATTTTCTTCAGGATAATAATAGTTCCTGTACCAAGTCCCTTCTGGTTGATAGTCACCTGCACTCCAGCGCAGTTGCCAAGGTGTCCCAACTAGACCTGTACGAACGCTTTGTAGGTAAATTTGATTGGGTGTGACTAATTGGGAAAATTGTAAATCTTCATGCTCAAATTGTTGGTGGTGAAAATTGCGATCGCCAATTAAGGGACGTAATCTGAGTGTGGCGCTCTCCTTGCCTTGATATTGATATTGAATCAATAAGCGGTTACACAACTGAGAATGTTCTCCCTCAATCAAACCATAAGGCATTAACAACCGCCGTGTTAGTTGCCAATGCGCCCCCCAAACCCAAGTTGGCACAGGATCAATCTCAAAAGATTGCAGTAATTGGTAACCCTGCGGTTCTATATTGCCCCCATACCAAAAATTCGTTGACAGCGCCCAAAGTTTTCCTGCCACTTCTAGGCTGGCATCTAGATGAGATAGCAACAAAGTACGCTCACCTGGTGGCTCTAAGGCTGCCATCAACCAACCGTGATAAGTACGAGTGCGAGCATCACAAACTGTCCCACTGGCAAAACTGCCTAAGCCATTGGTTAACAGCCATTCCCGCCTATCTAATTCTTTCACTATGGCTCTTTTGAGAATTTGCAATCAATCAGCATATCACTGAGTGTATGGTGTCAGCTTAGGGAAACCTCTGCCCAAAGCTCAATTTCTGTCTTCGGCAATGCTGCTAAATTGGCTTTGGTAGGGGATGCTCCCCAAACCTGACTGTACTAAAAATTGCTGCCCGTCTCCAGTTTGCCGCCTTAGTAATTTTTCCTTACTCAAAATCGTTATGAGTATGATATAGTTGTAACAGTTCGTAAACAAATCAAATTGCCATTGCTTCGATCAAGTTGCAATGCTCTTATAAGCCATAAATATTCAAGGAGAATAAATTTATGTCCCCAACAGAAGGATGTCTGCGAGTCGGTCAGCAAGCGCCTGACTTCACTGCTACCGCTGTAGTTGATCAAGAGTTCAAAACGATTAAACTCTCTGACTATCGTGGACAATACGTCGTTCTGTTTTTCTATCCCCTCGACTTCACCTTTGTCTGCCCAACCGAAATAACCGCATTTAGCGATCGCGCCCAAGACTTCCAAAGCATAGGTACAGAAATTTTGGGAGTTTCCGTAGACAGTGAATTCGCCCACCTCGCCTGGATTCAAACAGAGCGTAAATCTGGCGGTATCGGCGACCTCAACTATCCTCTAGTATCCGATATCAAAAAAGAAATCAGCACCGCTTACAACGTCCTTGATCCTGATGCAGGCGTCGCATTGCGTGGCTTATTCATCATCGACAAAGATGGTGTGATCCAACACTCAACCATCAACAACTTGTCCTTTGGTCGTAACGTTGACGAAACTCTGCGTACCCTACAAGCGATTCAATACGTGCAATCACATCCTGATGAAGTTTGCCCAGCAGGCTGGCAACCAGGAGACAAAACAATGATACCAGATCCCGTCAAAGCCAAAGTCTTCTTCGCCGCTGTTTAAGTACTGATATTCTAAACAGCTCTAACTTTCAATAATCAGAGCCTCAACACAGTGCGTGTTGGGGCTAAAACTTATATAGTGTGTTTATTACAGGATCAACCACTCCATGCTGACTTCCAATGACTTTAGCGGTCTACTTAATGAACGGTTCCTCCGTAACTTTTTGCCCATTCCTGCCACCAATACCCTAAAATTAGGGCAAAAAACCAGCGACTTTGAGCTGCCCGATATTACCAATAACCGTCAAGTCAAGCTATCCTATTACCGGGATAAGCAGCCCATTTTACTTGCCTTTACGCGCATCTTTACCGAAAAGCAATATTGCCCTTTTTGTTTTCCTCATATCAAAGCTATGAATGAGAACTACGAACGTTTTCTTGCCAAAGGTGTTGAAGTCTTAATGATTACAAGTACAGACGCCAAGCAAAGTCAACAAGTTGTCAAAGACTTAAATTTAAAGATGCCGTTGCTGAGTGATCCTAGTTGCCAAAGTTTTCAAGCATACGAAACCGGTCAGGCACTTGGTGCCCCTCTACCTGCTCAATTCTTGTTGGACAAACAAGGAAAACTATATTTTAAGCATCTGTTTTCCTTCCTAGATTCTAATGCAGAAGTTGAGCAATTACTCAATGCCATCGAGACTTTATAAATTTTGCAAGACAACATTACCTTTCCAAACCTTTAGTTAATTATTAGGAGACAATTACATGGAAGAAACAATTAGAATTCGCTCAATTGAGCAAACAAATTGGGACACAACCATCAAAGGTTTTCAACTGGATAAAATTGATCAGGTACTAGAAGTATTTGGAGCAGAAGGACAGGTAGTTGGCACAATTTGTGCTTCTGTAGACGGGAAATATTATATTAATGGTCAACCAACAGTAGAATATGCCTCGCTTCAAGCAGCAGCAGGAGCACTGATTCAAAGCCTTCATTAAGCCTAATTAAATTCTTAATTGACAACGATTAAGAAAAACCTGTATCACAGGTATTATTGAAGGCTTGGGGCTGTAAGAACAGCCCCTAAATTTATAGATTGAATTCCCTTTATAAAAATACACCAAAAGACATATTGAAAGCTCATAGTTTGCACTTTAATAATTAGACATTTCTTAAAAAACTCAGCCAAATAGAGTATGACATCAGCAAAAACTCATAAGTGATTAAAAGTCACTTAACAAACATCAACTATGAGAAGCACAACCAACTCCTCAGCAAACCAACCTCAAAATAAATGGTTGGCAATGCTCGGTATTGGGCTGGGTGTCCTGATGTATACTATCGACACCAGCGCCGTCAATATTGTATTACCAACACTCGTACAAGAACTCAACACCACCTTTGCGACCATACAATGGGTTGTATTGAGCTACTTGCTAGTAATTACCGCCTTGGTACTCGGTGCTGCCAGATTGGGTGATATGTTTGGCAAAAAACAATTATACCTGGGAGGATTGATTGTTTTCACCATTAGCTCACTTTTGTGTGGACTTGCCCCAGGAGTTCACTGGTTAATTGGTTTTCGGGCATTGCAAGGGTTTGGTGCCGTGTTTATCTCCGCATTAGGTACAGCAATTATTACAGAAGTTTTCCCTAATTATGAACGTGGCAGGGCATTGGGGATCATTGGCGCCGTCGTCTCATTAGGAGTTGCCCTCGGTCCAACTGTGGGAGGACTGCTGATTAAAATCGCAGGTTGGCGGACTATTTTTTGGGTTAATATTCCTATTGGTATTATTGCAACTTTCATCATCATTCGCTTTGTTCCTTCCTCATCGGGAAGTAGGGTAAAACAACGCTTTGATGCGCTTGGGGCATTGATTATAACAGCGACTTTAACTTGCTTTGCCCTGGGAATGACTGATGGACAAAACCAAGGCTTCACTAGTACTTCAACTTTGATTTTAATGGCAACTGCCGCCATAGGTTTGGCGTGTTTTTTGGTACTGGAAACTACAATTAAACATCCCATGCTCGACTTAAGTATTTTTCGTAATCTTCAATTTAGCCTCAGCTTATTAACAGGAGTTTTGGTATTTGTTGTGATTGCGGGTATAATTTTTATTCTGCCTTTTTTCTTGCAATGGGTAAAGCAATATACTACCCAACAAATCGGTTTATTACTGGCAGTTTCACCAATTTTGGGCGGTATTATTGCCCCTATTTCTGGCTCTTTATCTGACCGTTTTGGTCCACGAGTTATTAGCACAACTGGGTTAGTATTGATGGTAATTGGTTGCCTACAGTGCAGTACTTTTGACAGCCAATTAACTGAACTTGGCTACATAGTAAGAGTTGTACCTTTTGGGTTGGGATTCGGGATGTTTCAGTCACCCAATAATAGCGCCATTATGGGTGGAGTTTCTCGTGAAAAATTGGGCATTGCTTCGGGTTTGTTATCTTTGACTCGCACCTTGGGGCAGACAGCAGGTTTACCACTTTTAGCAGCAATTTTTGCTAGCTTGACCTTAAGTTACGCTAATTTGCCAGCATATACAGATATTAAAGCTGCGCCAATTGAGGCTTTGGTTTATGGAGTACAGGGGGCTTTTCAGGTTGCGGCGCTAATTCTTGGTCTGGCGGTGCTGGTAAGCGTTGTGGTGTGGAGGATGGAGCGGTTTTCTCGTTGAGCCATAAATCTAAGTCTTTAGAAAGACTTAATCTCTATGCTGCTGTAGATGCCCCCCTACAGGATTGATTTTTTTAACTGAGACAAGTTTTATTAGAGGGTTACACATAATTAAACATTTGACTGTAAAGGACTGATAATTATGCTTACAGTCGCATTATCTCGTCTATGGATCATGCCGCCGCAGTTAGCGCTACATATTCCAGATGGCTTCTTGAATTTACCTGTGATTGTGACTACTTGGGTGATAGCGATTGGTTTGATTGCCGTTTCGCTGAATCGAGCACAAGCTGAATATAAAGAACGAGCTGTACCTCTTATGGGAGTTTGTGCCGCGTTCATTTTTGCCGCACAAATGATTAACTTTCCCATTCCTGGAGGTACAACAGGTCACTTATTGGGAGGAACCCTAGCAGGAGCATTATTAGGTCCCTGGGCAGGTTCACTGGTGATGGTTGCAGTATTCATTGTGCAAGCGACTGTGTTTCAAGATGGCGGCTTAACGGTTTTAGGAGCCAATATTTTTAACATGGGATTAATTGGCACTTTTGGCGGTTATTATCTCTACAAAGCGATTCGGTTTGCTATCGGTCGCGATCGCATTCAAGGAATGCTAGTTGCTGCTGCTATTGCCGCTTGGACGAGTGTCATGGTGGCATCAATTATTTGTGCGTTCCAGTTAGCGTTTTCAGGAACTGTTCCTCTAGCTGTTGCTTTAACGGCAATGGTATCTTGGCACATATTAATTGGCATTGGCGAAGCCTTAATTACGGTAGTAGCGCTTAGTTTTATTTGGCGAACTCGACCTGATTTGTTTTATACTCCGCCCCGCAATTTGTCTAAATCTCGCTCTTTTTCACCCCGTTAATTAGGTTTTTATGAGTAACAACTTATCACGAAACCGTAATCGTGCTTTTGTAATTGCTGGATTAGGAGTTGCCTTGCTTATTGCAGTTTTTGTTTCTCCTTTTGCCAGCAAAGATCCAGATGGTTTAGATAGAGTTTCAGAAGATCTAAAGTTTTCCAATAAAGCAACCGAAGAATCACCCGCAAAACAGTTACCTTTTTATGCAATTTTTGATGAGTACGCAGTGCGAGGCGTACCTGAAAGTATTGCAACTCCCATTGCAGGTTTAGTCGGAACATTAGCAACATTTGGTTTAGCTTGGGGAATTGGCAAAATTGCTATTCGTGGTTCTGATTCATCTGCTTCAGAATCAGACGATTTAGACCAACCATTGGAATAGAAAAAAACTCTATATCCGTATTAACTATTTAAGGGCAGGTTGAGTTAAATCTTGGTATTTTTCTCTAAGATTAAGCAAAAAATCTGCCCTTAAGTCTGTTAAAATTATTAACCAAAGTTTAACTAATTAAATGCTGCTGCACATTGGAACATTACATTTCGATATTGATAGTAAACGGTCTACTCTCTGGCACTCCTTAGCACCTCGTACCAGACTAATATGTTCACTATTAATCGTATTTGCTACTGCTCTCACACCCAATGGCAGATGGTGGACTTGGGCAATTTACGGAATAGGTGTACTTAGTCTCATCCTGATAAGTCGTGTTACTTTGTCAGTACTATTCAAGCGAATTGCTGTTGAATTTGCATTTGTTGGTGTTGTGATATTAGGCACATTATTTAGAGATGGTGGTACGCTGCTTTGGGCTTGGGGACCCCTCAAAATTACCACAGTTGGATTAACTATTTTAGGCAGTGTATCTATTAAGGCATTGATCTCACTTTTGGTCATGAACGTGCTAACTTTAACTACTTCAGTCCCAGCATTACTTAATGCTTTGGTTGCCTTAAAAACGCCTCCTTTATTAGTAGCAATTCTGGCATCAATGTATCGCTATATTAGTGTTTTAATTAATGAGTTTAACGCTATGCGTAGAGCAGCAGCATCTCGTAATTTAATGGGTAGCAACCGTTGGCAACGTTTGGTTGTCGGTAACATAATCGGTTCACTATTTATTCGTACTTATGAGCGAGGAGATCGAGTTTATCAAGCTATGCTAGCGCGAGGATATCAAGGAGTACCACCCGTAGAAAAAGTACCCAAAGGTGGGCGGGTTGACTTATTAGCAATAACTTTGACTACAGTTATTGCACTGCTAGGACAAGCTGTTTACTTATACTAAAAACCTTACTAACTTATCTAAAATTTTCCAACAAAGTACCCATAACGCCAGCTAAATCTATGATTTAAAACTTTCCTTATAATCATTTAAATAAACTTTTAACTAAATTTGAAATCTTAATTAAAGTCACAAATAATTGCGATGCATCATAATCCTATCTCTATCAAAAACCTCAGCTACAATTACCCTGATGGTACACAAGCACTAACAGATATTAATATATCAATCAAAGCCAACGAGCGAGTAGCCTTAATTGGAGCAAATGGCTCTGGTAAATCAACTTTACAATTACATCTCAATGGCATAATCTTACCTCAAGAAGGAGAAATAATTATTGGAGATTTACCCGTAATTACGGAGAACTTACGGACAATTAGAAATTTTGTGGGGTTAGTATTTCAAAACCCTGATAATCAACTTTTTATGCCTACAGTTTGGGAAGACGTGGCATTTGGTCCAATGAATTTGGGGCTGCGAGATCAAGATTTGATTGAACGAGTTTGCCAAGCAATGTTAGCTGTTAATATTGATCCAGACCATTACGGACAACGCAGTACTGAGAATTTATCTGGGGGAGAAAAAAAACGTATAGCGATCGCAGGTGTACTAGCTATGCAACCCCAAGTGTTAGTATTTGATGAACCTTCTGCTCAATTAGATCCTCGTTCACGTCGTCAATTAATTGAACTACTACAAAGCTTACAATTAACTCAACTAATTGCCACCCATGATTTAGATCTGGCATTGGAATTATGCGATCGCACTATTATCCTAAGCCAAGGGCAAATTGTCTTTGATGGTAAGACAGAGGCGGCAATGAGTGATCCAGAATTCTTGGCACAGCACGCCCTAGAGTCGCCCTTATCCTACAGCCGTCCTTATTGTTTACTAGAACACGCACCTGTTAATTCTACCCTCAGCAGTAAATCTGTTTGAAACTGAAAACTTCCACAGCATAACTCAGGTAATTGTCAAGAAATACTTGATAATTTATGGCAACTATTGAGAAGATATCGAGAAATTAATCTGCTCTTTTTACAAATAAGTTGCAGTAATTTAATATCTCTACCTGAAAGTAGTACAGCAGTAAAACAGTGAATTGTCGGAAAAATAGATAAATATCAAGCTAATCTTGATTGAAATTGGAAAACTTATGCTGAGTATACTTTTCAGCAAGAGATTTTATCTGACATATTTGATAAGAATATTAAACTACTGCAACTTATTTAGTTTTACAACGTCTGCTGATCCTATTTTAAATTTAGCACCTCATCAAACTTCGGATTTTTCTTTAATGAAGATTATATAAATATTTAATCTTTGTCTATAAAGAGTAAACAAAGATTCATTTCAAGACAGCTTTTCGTAAGTTAAGCTATAAATAAATGTCTCCAAAAGAAGAGTGTTTTAGGAAAAACCTCTTACTGTTGGTGTTGCTGCATTTATTGGGTGATTTCTTAACAATACTTGACAGATTAGCTAGGAAATTCTTTGATAACCTTACTTTCTAAAAAATGTCAAAGCCTATTCACCAAAGGACTTTATATCTGATCAATTTACAAAATAACAGCAAATAATTTCATCTTTATTATTGCAGTCAGCTCTAACAAAGTACCATCGCTAATCATTCTCACCAAATCTTAGAATTATGAGCGTACCCACTTCTGTAGTTATTAATACTTTTAATTGCCAGTCTTACTCTGGTCTTACTTCTCAAAGGAAACTATCACAAATTAAATCATGTAAGATACTAACTTTTATTTTGCCCCTGGCACTAATTTTTCTGCCGACAAATGCCACAGCGCAATCAAATATACCTAATGGCAGCCCTAATATCGATATTAGCCCAAACGCAGTACCACCAACTCCGCCCCCATTTTTTGTACCCAAAAATCCCTTCCCAGGATTTTCCTTAACTGGTGAACTACCACCATTTAAAATTGACTTAATAGTAGGTCAAATTGAATATAATTTCACTCAGCAATTTAAGCAATATATTGGACAGTCCTCAACGACACAACTGAAAACTTTAGACGAAGCACGAGAAATTTTAAATCAAACAGAAAAAGCGACAGGAATTAAACCAGCATTAATTTATGTTGCTTTTTTACCACCAACCCTTGCTTCCTCTGCAACCAGACAACCCCAAGACAGTGATCAGCTTGAACTGGTTGTCGTCACAGCCAAAGGTGCACCCATCCGCAAGCGCCTAGCAGCAACACGAAAACAAGTCCTCAAAGTCGCTCAAGAATACCGTAAGCAAGTCACCAATCTCAGAAGCAATCAGGGGTATCTTGCCCCCTCCCAAAAACTGTACCAGTGGCTAATAGCCCCACTAGAGGGAGATTTGCAAGCAAGGGAGATCCAAAACCTAACATTTATCATGGATACAGGCTTACGTTCCGTACCCATAGCAGCTCTCCACGACGGCAAAAACTTTTTGATCGAGCGCTATAGTGTAGGCTTGATGCCGAGTCTCAGTCTTGCCGATACCCGCTATAAAGACATCAAAGATAGCAAAGTCTTAGCAATGGGTTCAGACACATTTACCGAGCAAGCTCCCTTACCTGCCGTGCCAACAGAAATTCAAACTATTTCCCAACGCCTCTGGCAAGGCAAGTCCTTCCTCAACAATGCTTTCACCTTAGAAAATCTCAAACAAGCGCGGCAGCAACAACCTTTTGGCATTATCCACCTAGCAACTCATGGCGAATTCAAGTCAGGGGAACCGGAGAATTCTTATATCCAATTATGGGATAGCAAGCTACGCCTCGATCAACTGCGCCAACTAGGTTGGAATAAACCACCAGTAGAATTATTAGTATTAAGTGCTTGTCGTACCGCCTTGGGTGATCAGCAAGCCGAGCTAGGCTTTGCGGGGCTAGGAGTGCTGGCAGGAGTCAAATCAGCATTAGCCAGTCTTTGGTATGTTAGTGACCAAGGCACACTTGCCTTAATGACGGATTTTTACACAGAGTTAAAGAGTGCCCCCATTAAATCTGAAGCCTTACGACAGTCTCAAATTGCGATGATCAAAGGTCAAGTCTTGATTAAAAATGGTAAGTTAATCACGCCTAAAACTGAGATTTCTCTGCCGTCAGAATTGGCATTGCAGAATCAAACATTGCAACATCCTTATTATTGGGCGGCATTTACAATGATAGGTAATCCTTGGTAGCAGCTATAAAAAGCCTGGATGCCAACAACTCAGCTTTTAGTTTAATGCCGTTTGACCTAAAATCAGTCATGATTGAGGCAGCGCTGATCATAAATTCCGGAGCAAACCATGTCATCTGCACCGCTGTTTAGCGATCGCATTGATGCTGGTGAACAGCTAGCTCAAGCCATCCTCTTGCATCTCCAGGAACTAACTGCTACGGGTTTTGCTGCAACACCAATCGTTTACGCCTTACCGCGTGGTGGTATACCTGTGGCAGTTCCTGTAGCAGATAAGCTAAATTGCCCTCTAGATATTGTGGTGGCAAAAAAAATTACCCTGCCTCAAAACCCAGAATTAGCAGTTGGTGCAGTCACATCACTTGGGCAAGTGATTTGGGCAAAACAACGCATCTATTCTAATAAAAAAAATACCAAATTATTGGCAACTATTCAACAGCAAGCCCAAGAAAAAGCTACAGTACAATTAGCTCAACTAGCTAGTGGACGCCCTCAAGTAAGTACCCAGACAGAAGGACAGATTGCCATATTAATCGATGATGGCATTGCCACAGGCATGACGATGGCTGCAGCGACTCTAGAACTAAAAGAGCAAAACCCAAGCCAGATTTGGATCTGTGCCCCTGTTGCCCCTCCTAGCTTGCTTAAATGGTTAAAAAAATGGAGCGATCAAGTAATCATCTTGCAAACCCCAGATCCCTTTTGGAGTGTCAGTCGCTTTTATGCCAAATTTCCCCAAGTTGCCACCCAAGATGCTTTAATAGCATTACAGCAATACAACAAAAGCTCATCAACATTCAGCTAAAACTAAATGCCTGGGGTAGCCAAACCGCCAACACTGGACTATCCTACGAATAACCAGCCCAAAAAAAACTAGTTGCTATTTTGAAAAACTGGCAACTAACAACCAACCAACTACTAGTACTGAGCAATGAGATTTTGGCGAAATTGGTGGCAGACTTTAATTTTTTCGATCCAGCATAATCCACCTCAGTTTATTGAGTATTTGATGGTTTCATTTGCCACGGCTCTAGCTATGAGAAGATTTTACACACCAGAATGGCCCTATCTTGTGCTTAGTGCTAGTTTGGCTGTTGGTGCTGCTGTCTCAATTTGGGTAAGAGTATTGATGCTGCCGATGCCTCATCGTAACTTGTTTAAAATAATTAGCGCTGCCTTGCTACTTTATAGTTTGTATACTTTTGCGGACTTGATGCCTTATTTATGAGCTTGATGCAAAATTAGACGATTATGCATCGGATCATAGGCATATATTTCTCTACCGTGAGAGGCTGTGGTAATTTCTCCTGGTGGTGGGTAGCCTAAATTGGTAAGATAAGCGATCGCCATTTCTAAATCAGCAACTTCTAAACATAAACTCATCCCACCACCAACAGAGGCAAACTCAGCTTCATGGGCAGCTTTTGGCTTAAAAATTCCCAACCTTAGCCCAGAAAGCTGAAACTCTGCATAAACATTCAAAATATAAGGTTTTGGTTCTTGTGAAAGTAGCTCACAATAGAATTTAACGACAGCTTCAAAATCAGCAGCGGCAAGGGTAAGCAAGGCATCTGTAATCATCAAATCAGCAAAAAGGTTGATTTTAGCAGTTTTTGCCGCCCAAAACCGACAAAAAGCCCTAATTGATCTCCGCAATTCCCTACAATGAAGTCATTACACCGTAAGGAATGCAAAGTCTAATTATGGCAAAAACAGTTGCTGATGTGATGAGCCATGATCCAATCATGGTGCAACCTGAAACACCAATTAAGGATGTAATCAAGCTTCTTGCTGATCGTCGGATTAGTGGTTTGCCTGTGGTTGATCAAGCTGGCAAACTAGTGGGCATTATTTCAGAAACCGACTTGTTGTGGCAGCAAACTGGAGTTAGTATGCCAACATATATCATGTTTCTGGATAGTGTGATTTATCTAGAAAACCCTGCCCGTCATGATCAAGAATTGCACAAAGCACTGGGGCAAACTGTCGGAGAAGTAATGAGCGGCGATCCTCTAACCATAACACCTGATCAACCCTTGCGGAAAGCTGCCAAGCTGATGCAAGAAAAATCAATCCGGCGTTTGGCAGTTATAGATGAGGCTGGTATGGTAATTGGTATTGTGACGCCTGGTGATATTGTACGCACAATGGCGGCTGAAATTGATTCTTAGTAGTGTGTTCATGAGGCAGTTTTGGGTTTTATGCCGCAACAGCTTAAACTGCTACTGAGTTAGAGTGCTTTTTGTGCTGCTAATCACAAACAACTAATAATAAATGAATTCTAATGAGCGTTACTCGTGAGTCTGTACAGGAATTGCTAAGTTCAGAAGATTTTGGCAAGCGCATTAGTGGGGTGAATCAATTACGATCGCTAGAAAAGTCTGTAGCGTTTGAGTTAATTCAGCAAGTAATTACTGATCCTAATACTCGTGTGCGTTATGCGGCGGTGAGTCAGTTGGATACGTTGGGTGATCAAGATTTGGCGTTGACTTTGAATATTTTACGCGATCGCTTACTCAATGATTCGGAACCGGATGTACAAGCTGCAGCGGCTGATGCTTTGGGCGCTTTGAAGCTAACGGAAGCTTATGATGATTTGAAGCAGATATATCATCAAACTCCTGAGTGGTTAGTGCAGTTTAGTATTATTGCCACTTTAGGAGAGTTGGGCGATCCGCGATCGTTTGAGCTTTTGGAGGAAGCCCTCAACTCACCAACTAGTTTAGTGCAAACTGCGGCTATTAGTTCTCTTGGTGATTTGGGTGATAATCGTGCCATAGGGTTGCTAGAGCGATTTGTGACAGACTCAGACTGGCAAATTCGTTACCGGGTAGTGCAAGCGCTAGGTAAGTTGGGCGGCACAGAGACTCGCACCATGCTAGAAGCTTTGGCGAAGGATGAAAAAGAGGAAGTTGCCCAAGAAGCACAGGCAGCGTTGAATTAGGTAATGAAGCACCCCCTCTAGGAAGGGGTACTTCAGCCTATTCTTTGAACTCAGAATGCTCAAAGATCACTTCAAAATGCACATCAGCCACACGTTGACGCAATAATAGCAGATGCCCGTCAGCATCAGCACGCGATCGATAACGGGCAATAATACGCCATTTAAAATTTGGTAGTTGTCGCACAACCACCCAAGGCTTAATGCCTGATTTTTCGGTCATAATAAGTCTGACTCCTTCTTTCGTAATGTTTGTTGGAGCAAGAGCCAACCCTTGACTTTCTAGCGTTGCGGGGTTGGCTTCTTACTCGTTGCCGTTGCAACAATATCAATGTAGCACCTTGTCCACACAAAAGCAAGTATTTTTCGCTACAAATTTAAAAATAATTTACACTAACCCAGATATTTCATTAAAAAATCAACACAAATCCTCAGTCCTCTTTAGAGGACTTAAGCTATTAGCCGGGGAATTAATTCCCCGGCGGCTGAGTAGGTAAAGCGACAAGCTTAATTTAGTAAGATTTTATACATCAACTAAGATTTTTTATCCTTTTTTTTGCTTCACTTTAGGCGGAATATTTTTTTTAGGCTTGCAAGGAAACAAAGGCAAAACTAACTTACCAAATCGAGTTAAAGCCACAACAAGCAGCGTTAGCTCATGAATAGTAGTAGTAAAATTAGTGGGGTCAAACTTGATGACTTCCTTCGGGATATTCACTTGTGTTGTACAGATTAATTTTTCTGGCTTGCTGGCAACTTCTTGGCAATGAAAGAACTGATTTGCCTGTTGTTTTTGATGTTCTGATTGGTTGTTCATAATCGTCTTAAACCTCATATCGATTTCCATAAATCAACGATATCTTTTGACCTATAGGCTTGTGGCTCGTAAATGTAAGATGATTAGAAACCCTTTTTTGCAGAAAAAGTAGGTTAATGTATGTTTGTAGGATAATGTATGTCTACAAGCAATATATAGCGTTGCACACGTAGGGCGCACAGCCGTACGCCCCTACAATTTTCTTGGTTTGAAAAATGCTGTTAACCGCAGCTCAAAAAATCTGATAATAGAAAATACATCAGCCTCAATGAATTCACAAGAAGCCCTGAACTTCATCAATCAGCTTTTGCATGAAAAAAAGAAGCCTGTATTAAATGAATCGGAAGCAAAGCTATTTTTAGGATGTTGGGAAAATGAAACTTACCCAGACATTGCAGCAAAGATTCCTACAGATGCAGGATATGCTAGAGAGCTTGGTGGAAGGTTATTCAAGAAAATCAAAGAAGATTTAGAGATAATCGTTAGCAAGCGAAATTTTGTTAATCCCATAAAATACTATTACCAACAATACTCCTCTAAGCCAGCCCAAGAAAAACTTGAGGAACCAAATAAATTACCTGAACCGCCTGAAGACGAAAATCATAACCCCTTCGTCCCTCAAAATGGAGGAGTAGACAACCCTCAACAGTTCTTTGACAGAGCGCAAACAATCAGCAAGATATTTGAAATACTTAATAGTGGTAGTAGTGTGGCGCTAATTGGTGAGGAAGGCATCGGCAAATCTTCTTTACTTCATGCGGTTTGCCAATTGGCAGAGAATCAACTTACCATACCGCGCCAGCCGATCTTTTTAGACTTAAATGATATTAGTAATGAGGATGACTTCTACTATGCTTTGTGCAGTGAGGCTGATATTCCTGAAAGTATAGGTTATCAACTCAAGCGCAATTTGGAGCAACGAAGTAAAAAAGTGTTGCTGGCGCTGGATAATGTGGGGCAGTTGACATCGGCAGGGTTTACGAGAGGAGTACGCGATCGCTTACGTGGTTTGGCAGAAACTAGTAATGCTCCACTCAAGCTGATTTTAGCCGCTAATCTATCTTTAAATATTCTCTTTGACGATAGTCAGGAGGGAGGCAAGATATCGCCGTTGGCAGGTATTTGTCTAGAAGAAACCCTCGAACCTTGGGACGAAACTACTATTCGTAATTTTATTGAAGCGCGTCTTGCTAGGACTGTGGTGAGATTTACTGAGGCAGAAGTATGTCAGTTAGTGCAGGAAAGTGGTGGACATCCTCGGCGCTTGATGCAAGGTTGCTATCAAATTTATGCTCAGTATAAAGAGAGAGGGCAATGAATCAACAAAACCCAGTACCCCGCCTCGACTTAGCCCCCAAACTCAAGCGCCCCCTCTCATTATGGAACCCGCTAGATTACCTACGCCTGTTGTACTGGGTGTTTTACTTTCCCCAAGCTTTGCGGTGGTATGTAGACACCTTCGGGGGTGGGTATATTCCTGTAGAGGAAATGAATTGGCGCAAGGGATGGGAAAGATTACGTCAGAACCCAATTCAGCGTCAGTTGCTACTACAAGGGTTGGTATTGACTGTTGCTGTACCTCTCGTTGTCTGTGGAATCCTTCAAGGAATAGGCTTTCGCATTGATTGGTCTCGTGTGGTGAGGGGTGTGACGGGCGGTGTGACGTTGATTATGGTGCAGGGTGTGAGGGTATTTATAGCGCTGGGTGTAGTGTCCAGTGTCGAATTCCTCATAATGCTCGGTGTGATGTTAGGTGTAATAATTGGGATTCTAGGCGCGGGGTTGGACACGAGGGTGAGCGTGCCTTTGGGTATGCCGTTCGTTGTGGCGTTAGGCGTACTGTTAGGTGTGGGAATATTTCGTCCTGAAACCTGGGTTATTGCTTCACTTTTAAACCTCCTGTCTCGCCAGCAGCGTTGGCTACTTTCTCATGTAACTTTCCTACCCCTGCCTTACCTTGCTCCTCGCTTGCAGAAGTGGCTGCAACAAGATTGGGAAACCAGTTTACATAATATTAATCAACTGTTGGCATATACTCAACAATTTACTACCGTTGTCAAAGCCGTTAATAACGTACTTGCCAAAACACCCAATGACCAAATTATTTGGCGTGTTTCTCGATTAGCAGAAGCGCCTTTTGACTGGCAGATAGTACGTTTTGCTTCAGCTTCTTTAAACAAAGGGCTCCAGGTCAAGGCTGTACAAAGCTTATTTTTCTTTTTCCCTAATAGTTGGAAACAGCAACTTTTATATCGTTTTAGAATAAGCATTAACTTAAAAATAGATACCCCTGCCCATGCCACTGCCGCTGGTTTCTGCTTTCTCTACCTAAATGCACCAACCGAGGCAATGCAAGCTTTTGCCGAAGTGCGTCCTCTCCTTTACGGTGAGGAAATGTTCATCCTCGCCCAAACTCTGGCAGCCTTCCACGATACAAAAGAACTATCCACCATCGCCGCCCTACAACTTCCTGCCTTCCCAACCGAACCCCATCTCCGCCCAATTACCTGGAAAGCACTTAATAGTCTGCGTCGAGTTATAGAAGATACCCAAATTATTCAGCACAGCGTCTCTAATTTCACCCGTTCCCTAACCCTCAACCGCGCATTAGGAGAACTCCGGAGCATCATCGATAATGCCGAAACCCTGCCCCAAGCTGAAAGGGAATTAATCTTAGATATTGCCCAAACTTGGCAAACTGCCTTATTAAAAATTGCAGGTGAAGTCGGGGAAGTTTCCATCACCAAACCTGTAACTAATCCTTATATTATCGGTGACCCTGTAGAAGGCAACCTCTTCGTAGGGCGAGAAGACATCATGCGACAATTAGAGGAACTTTGGGTTAAAGATCATCATCTCCAGTCTGTCGTCATCTACGGACATCGGCGCATGGGTAAAACTTCCATCCTGTTGAATGCGGCGCGGTGTCTGGGGGAAGGTGTCAAAGTTGCTTATGTCAACTTACTCAATGTGGGAGATAGCCCTCAAGGTGTTGGGGAAGTTTTGATAACAATTTGTGATGCCATTTCTGAAGCAGTAAACTTGCCTGCACCAAATGATCATGACTTACTAAATCTCCCCTACCCTACTTTTACACGCTATCTCAAACAGGTTGCCGCTAATTTAAATGGTGGTTTAATTATTGCCTTAGATGAATTCGAGAAAATTGAAGACTTGATCGAAACTGGCAAAATTCCCAGAGATTTCATGGGTTTTCTGCGAGGGCAAGTGCAAATGAGTTCCAAAATTGCCTTTGCTTTTGCAGGTTTGCACACCTTAGATGAGATGACAGCAGATTATTTTCACCCCTTCTTCGGCAGTATTATTCCGATCCGCGTCGGCTTTATGGAACCTGGTTTCACTCGTCAAATTTTAGCTAATCCAGATCAAGAATTTCTCCTCGATTACATCCCAGAAGCCTTAGACTTAATCCATGATTTGACAGCAGGACAACCTTTTTTAGTGCAACTCGTAGGATTCCGGCTGGTTCGCGGCTACAATGATTATGTTTTCCAACAAGGACGCTCTCGTAATCCAGTCTTTACCATCGAAGATGTGGAAGCGGTTGTTAATAATCCTGACTTCTTCTCTTCAGGAAGCGGCTATTTTTACGGCGTTTGGGGACAAGCGGCGCGGGGTAGTGAAGGGCAGCAGATGATTTTAAGAGCCCTTGCACCTCATCGAGAAGGTTTAAGTTTAGAAGAATTAATGATGCAATTACAGGAGGTGGGGGCAACCACGGGGGGTTTGCCCCTACGGTGGGAAACGTTAAACGCCGCCTTGGAAACCCTAAAGCGCCATGATGTAATTGCCGAGAAAGATGGACGTTGGCGTATTATTGTGGAACTATTTCGCCGTTGGGTTGTGCAAAGATTGGGGAATTAAAATTTTGTACCATTCTCAGTCAGCAGCAACACCCGCCGGGGAATTAATTCCCCGTCTCATAGCGAAAGTCCATTAAAATGGACTGTAATCCTTGCCGTGCAAATCATTAAGTCCACTTGAGTGGACTTCCGCTATTAGCCAGGGGTTTAAACAGAATGGCGGGTGACGCAAGGAGTACAACTAACCGATTAAATTGACAACTTTCCCCGTTTCTGCCGCCTGACGCGCTGCATCTGCCACTTTCAAGGCATAACAACTTGCCTCTGCCGACACATATAAAGGTGTTCCTTCAACTAAATAATCCAACACCATTTCTGTATCTTTGGCAAACAAGCCGCGCCTTCCTCCTACTTCAATAGCTGTCTTTTCTTCCCCTCGAATCAAACTGCCTTTCTCTCCTTCAAAAAGCAGCGTGCCTTGGTCTCCATGTACTTCAAAATTGCGTAAGTTCTGCCAAAAAACTTCGCCTTTCCCATAAGTTACTTCGGCAATAATACCGTTAACAAATCGCAATTGTGCCGTACACAAACATGATGTATAATAATCTCCATCCTCCCAAAACTGCGACTGACAACTGACCGAGGCAACCTTACCAAATAAGTCAGTGAATCGATGAATTCGAGAGACGGCACCACTAAAAGGAAAGCCAAATTGTTGATGATTATATGTCCAACGCTTCGGGGCTGGGCGCTGCTGAAAGATGGTAACATAACGGGCATAAAAAACGTTGCCAATTTCTGCTAGTGATTGCCGCAAAGCCTGATGTAAGCCGCCTAAAATTTCAATATGTTCGACATGAAGTATTTTACCTTTGGCTTCGGCTAGGGCAATTAAAGACTCGGCTTCGGCAGGATCAAGAGAAAGCGGGTACTCTACGATAACGTGTTTGTTAGCATTGAGGGCACCATGAGCGATCGCACCATGATCACGATTAATTGTAGAAATTATTACTAAATCTAGCTCAGGATGCTCAACCAACTGCTGCCAAGACTCGACGGCGACAGCTTCATACTTATGGGCAAACTCTTGGCTAGTTTCTGCAGTATGACCACTAATAGCTATTAAATGCGATCGCGGATCTGATTGCAAAGTTTCTGCCCGCAACTTTGCGGCAAAACCAGTGCCAACTATTCCCGCCTTAATCGGTAGCGAAGCCTTAAAATTTATCACTAGTAATCTTGAATAATTGGAACATTATTAACTACCATTTCATAACTTTGCCACTCAAGGCAAGTAGCAACTCCCATGCTTACTACCCACTCTCACCAAAGCGATACCCTTTACCATAAACCGTATGAATTAACGGCGATTCGCCCTTACTCTCAATTTTACGACGCAACAAACGGATCAAAGCTGCTAACACATTACTACTCGGTTGTTCATCTTCTGTCCACAATTGTTGATGAATTTGTCCATGTGTTAGTAATTGACCAGCATGACGCATAAAATACTCTAGTAACTGACTTTCTTTTTCCGACAACTCAATTAAACGCTCACCACGATAAGCCAACTGATTTTCGCTATCAAGCTCCAAGTCGGCAACTTTTAGGCGCTGATTTGTTGTAGCATCTGTAGTTGTAGAACGCCGTAGCAAAGCCCGAACTCTTGCCAACAACTCCCGCAATTCAAACGGCTTTACCAAATAGTCATCAGCACCCGCATCCAAACCCCGCACTCGATCATCCAAGGTATCTTTAGCTGTTAGGAAAAGTACAGGAGTTGTACGTCCAGCACGTCGTAATTGCTTACAAATTTCTAAGCCAGAAAACTGTGGTAACATCCAATCTAAAATTAGCAAATCGTAAACGCTTTGTGTTGCCAAACGACTGCCAGAAAGTCCATCATAAGCCACATCAACACCATAACCCTCACGAGTTAAAACGCGACTTAAGGGAACAGTCAGCTCAACTTCATCATCAACTAAAAGGATTCGCATCGTATCCGCATCATACCGGCGACTTGCCATTAAAGATAGAAGTTAGGAATACTCTCAAGCTCACAACTTGCCGCCTCTACCCATTCCTGCATCGCGGGAAGTTCGTAGATTGCTTTAGCATAAGCTTGTGCAACTGAGTCTAACTGTACATCATAAGTAATAAACCGCGAAACAGCAGGAGCATACATAGCATCAGCAATGGAAAACCGACCAAACAAAAAATCACCACCCGCGCCAAACTTTTGACGACAGTTGTGCCAAATGCTGATAATGCGGTCAATATCAGCTTGTAAGGCTGGATTTATACCAATAACACATTGTCGGGCGCGGCAGTCCATTGGCATACTTTGCCGCAGGTTCATAAAACCCGAATGCATTTCTGCACTTACCGAACGTGCCACCGCTCTTGCTACTCGATCTTCGGGCCACAAAGTAGGGGCAAAGCACTCTGCCACATATTCACAAATTGCCAAAGAATCCCAGACGGTAAGTTGATTATGCTGCAAAACTGGAACTTTGCCAGCAGGAGAGTAGCGCCGAATTTCTTGATACGTCGTCGGGGTATCTAAAAGAATCCGTTTTTCAGTAAAATCGATTTTTGCCTGTTTCATCGCCAACCAAGAGCGCAGTGACCAGGAAGAATAATTTTTGTTACCAATAATCAAAGTTAGATCGGTCATAGTCAAAGTGGCGTTTTGCTCTGGAGAAAAGAGCTATTTCTAAAAAACAGTAGTAAATTCTAAACTACTATAAAAACGCGAGGTACAGTTTATATTGAGCCTAAAACCCTCGTGATTACAACAACTCTAATCAAGATTTCTATGCTGACCGTTGCATTACCGAAAGGCGCACTTCTCAATGATAGTATTAAGCTATTGCAATCTGTGGGATTAGATTTTAGCGGATTTCTAGATAAAGCTAATCGCCAATTACAAATTCAAGACTCGACTGGAACCGCTAAAGCCCTACTAGTACGAGCGCAAGATGTCCCTGTTTATGTAGAATATGGTCAAGCTCAGTTAGGAATTGTTGGCTATGATGTTTTGCGAGAAAAAGCATCTCAAGTTGCTCATCTAGCTGATTTAAATTTTGGTGGATGTCGAATGTCAGTGGCAGTCCGGGCGACAAGTTCTTATCAACGTTCATTGGATTTACCTCATAATGGTCGCGTTGCTTCAAAGTATGTTCACTGTGCCCGTGAGTACTTCAACAATTTGGATTTACCGGTAGAAGTTATCCCACTTTATGGTTCAGTAGAACTAGGTCCAATTACCGGGATGTCAGAGGCAATTGTCGATTTGGTTTCAACTGGTCAAACTTTAAAAGAAAATGGCTTAATTGAGATTGATGTTTTGTTTGAAAGTACAGCCCGTCTGATTGCTCACCCTCTAAGTTATCGCCTTAATATAGATGGTTTGAATACCTGGGTAGAGCAGCTTAATACTTTAGCAAATCTTAGTTTAGTTAGTTAATGAAAGCTTGATGTGGCTGGGTTGAACTAAGGCTTTTGTTAGAAAAAATTGGCAGGTTTTACTTCTTAAGGAGGAGGGAGTTTTCTCAATTGATGCTGACAATTATTCAGATTGTCTATCTAAACTCAGAAAAGCTAATAAATCTGCTAATTAAGTAACTGCTTGCAAAATTAGTTAGATAATAGTAAATAATAGCAGTGATCAAGCTGATGACTGTTTCTTAAATTCCCCAAAAGAGCGATGAATACTGAAGAACAACTGAGCCTTTTTGACCAATCAGTGAGTGCATCAACAGCTAATGTTGACCTGGAATTGATTCCTACTGATGCTAAAATTACGATTCCTGCAGGTACTTATGATTCCATAGAACCGATTAAAGAACACTGCAACAATTGCTTCCGTTGCGATTTGGGTACAACTCGTACTCATGCTGTGGTTGGACGAGGTAATCCCCAAGCTCCAATTATGATTATTGGGGAGGGTCCGGGTCAAAATGAGGACGAGACAGGTTTACCATTTGTCGGTAAGGCAGGGCAACTGTTAGAAAAAATTCTAGCGGCAGTTGAACTGGACACAGAAAAGGATGTCTATATTGCCAATATTGTCAAGTGCCGACCACCAAGTAATCGCGTTCCTACCACTGATGAAATTGCAGCTTGTAAGCCTTATTTATTAGAGCAAATTCGCTTGGTAGACCCCGAAATTATTTTGCTGACAGGGGCGACGGCGGTAAAAGGTTTAACGGGTAATAAGACGGGAATTACTAAAATTAGAGGTAGTTGGATGGAGTGGGAAGGACGGTTATGTATGCCAATTCTTCACCCAGCTTACTTGTTAAGAAATCCCTCCAAAGAGCAAGGTAGTCCTAAGTGGCTGATGTGGCAAGATATCCAGGTAGTTCGTGATAAACTTGATGAAATTCGTTTTTAGATAGCAAGGATACAAAAACTCAAAGGTGGTAGCTGCTATTAACTAGAAGTACCACCTTTGGTTAATTAGATATCTGTATTGATGCCGAGTAAAACTTGTTGCTAATAATTCGTTGAAAAAATTAATCTAAAACTATGGAATAATTTCCAGGATAAGCGTTAGTATTTCAGGTAGCTCTTTTGCAAGCAAAAGAAATTAAGGATAAGTTAAAGTCATTGATTAGGGAAGCCTCTGCGATAGACCCCTGTTTAGCACGAAGGTTAGACGAGATCAATCGTTGGGTTAAAGATGTCAAGCCTGGTTCCTTGACCTCAAAAAGGTTTGTGGTTGCTTTTTTGCTGCAAATTATCAGGGATGCCGAGGCGTGGCTGCGCTTAAAATCATTATCTGAACAAGAGCAACAATTAGCCTTCGACAAACTGAAACCGGCTGTAAAATATTGGTATAGCTATTTATTTGACAAATGGTTAAACGAAAATGATCCCAAATTTCAGCTCTGGCGACAAAAGCTAATGGCGGGGCAGTTTAGTCAAAAGGATGCCGATTTAATTAGAGCGATTGACAATATTATCAAGCTTCGTCAGGGTACAGTTGTGCAACGTTATATTGCTGACCTATCGATGGCAACTGATATGATTATTAGTAGTAAGCAGCAGGAGAAGCCTTTGTGTCTTCAACTCACAACTCTCTCTGATCAATTTTCTCAAACTAAGTCTGAAGATTGGGAAAATACTCTACGGTTCTGGGAGATCGAAAGAGGACTTTTTTTAAGTTTTAATCCGAGTAAAACTGATTTTGAGAATCAGATAGTAAATATAGCACTTTACAACAGCGATAATTTGAAGACAGGTATTTATTTGAAATTCAGTCTGTAGTTGCCAATTTTTTTCTTAAGGTCTTAAAAAAATCTACCATAACTAAAAATGATCATGGTTAAACAACAATCAACTGACTATGAAGAAAGATTAGAAACGTTTTTCCACGCTGTAGAAGAAGCTCAAAGATTTCAGGATGATTTATTAAAATATGGACTTGAAGCAGTACATTTGTATGTTGAAGATGTAGAGGGAGATTGGTTAGAGCAATGGCAAGAAGAAGATTCAACTCAGGTTATATCTGTTCCTAATCCTTTAAGTAAATTAGTTATCAATTTGACAATGTTTCTAAAAAGTGATGATGTGGTGGCGGTAAAAGTAAGGCAGCGCTTGGGAGATGATGCACTTTTAGATGTTGCTACTGAGTTGGAAAAATGCCTGGGTATTCCTGATAAAAATGAGCAAATTTCTGCCATCAAAAAGGTTTTAACTGGTAGTGTAACGCCTGAAGTGATCAAGCCAGAAAATGAGCAGAAATCAATCGAGTTACTGGATTTGGCAGAAGATTTACTGGCTAAGTTAGTAGAGATTGTTTATGAATGAAAGTTTGCTAAATGATTATGTCAGTTAAAAGTATAACATCATTATACCATTTTAATTGACTAATATGTAATTTTTGTAGCTGTTTTTCTTATGGTTTCTCTGGCTCGTAAAAACCTGCTCGAAGACATTCCTCGCTTTTTGGTTGCTCAAGCAGGAATCATGTTTGCGGTTACTTTGGTTACTCTTCAAACTGGTATTTTTAATGGATTTACTCGCTCAGTTGGTCAATTAATTCATAATACAGATGCTGATATTTGGGTTGCTTCAGATAGTTTTGTGCAACTTGAAGTGACATTGCCTATACCTGTATCTCACCTACTGCAAGCGCAAAAAATAGAAGGTGTGGCACTTGCGGAACCTTTATTTTTTAGTACTGTTTTGTGGCGTCATCCTGAAGGTGAAATTACCTTTGTCAGAGTTGTGGGTTTTGATCCAAATGGACAATTATTTACCCTGCAAAACCTGAAAGAAGGTGATGTAGATGAGCTGAAACAGCCTTATAGTGTAATTGTTGATACGACTAACCAAGAGTCCTTAAATGTCAAAAAAATAGGCGATCAAGCAAAGGTTGGTTCTTTACCTGCAAGAGTGGTTGGGTTCACACAAGGAAATCGTTCAATTGTCTCGAATTCTTTTATGTTTACTTCTTTAGAAAATGCCAATGCTTATCTAACATCAGGTCAAACTTCTAATTTATCTTGTAAATTACCAACAGGTTCTCAAGACTTAATTTGCACTAATACTTATTCCAATGCTCCTGCTACGAATCCTAACGAACCGCCTCCCACACCCAAGCAATTAGTAGCATCAGACTTGATTACTTATGTATTAATTCAAGCAAAACCAGGGCAGGATTTGCAAGCTCTTAAAAAGCAACTTGAGGCGACTATACCTAATATAAAAGCCTATACACGTGCCGAAATAATCCAGAAGAATCAAGACTTTTGGTCTAGGCGTACGGGAATTGGATTTATTCTGGGACTTGGTGCGGCGGTGGGTATAATTGTTGGGGTAATTATTGTTGGTCAAATTCTTTATTCTTCGGTATCTGACCATCTTAAAGAATTTGGCACGCTTAAGGCAATTGGTGCTTCTGATTGGGTGATTTATGGTGTGATCGTAGAACAGGCATTATGGATGTCGGTTTTGGGTTATATTCCCAGTATGATTCTGTGTTATGGTGTGGCAATTTGGGCAGCTACAAAGGGAATTTTAATTTTAATTACGCCTGTTTCTACAGTCGCAATTTTCGGTTTGACGGTAACAATGTGTGTTGCCTCAGCAATCTTTGCTATTCAAAAAGTAACACGCCTTGACCCGGCAATGGTCTTTAAGGCGTGATTATTTATTAATCTTGGCAATTGATTTATTTAAATAACTGAGGATAAATCTGTCGCCAAGCTAGAACAGAAAAAACACTAATCCACAGCAATAACCACAGTAATTCTAAGAACCAATAACTGGGCAATCCTAGTGGTAAGCGTAACAAATCAACCAGAGAAGATAACGGTAAAATTCCTGCAACTTTACCAAGAATGGGCGGTAAAGTAGTTCGTGGAAAGTAAGTACCGCAAAGCGTAAACATTGGTACGGCAAACAAGAAAATCGGTACATTAATTTGGTCAATTGTGCGTACAGTTCCTGCTACAAATAATCCCAATACCCCAAAAAGTAAACTGCCTAAAATAATTAAAGGTAGGGCAATAAAAAAGTACCAAGGCGGATAAAGTCCCCAGACTAAGATGACAATAGTGGTTAAACAACCAGCAAGTATGCCTTTGGTTGCTGCCCACAACCAATCACCTAAAAATACTTCAGTAAAACTCAAAGGTGCTGTTAGTAAACCTTGCCAAGTTTTTTGATAGCTAAGACGTAAGAAACTACCGAAAGATCCTTCAAAAAATGATTGAAATAAGACTCCAATTGCAATCATTCCTGGTGCAATAAATTTCAAGTATGGTACAGTTTGATTGTGGTATGCTACATCGCCCACAAGCGGAGTTAAACCATAGCCAAAAGCAACTAGATAAACTATCGGTTCAGAAAGTGGGGGTAGGCTATTTACTAGCCAGGTTTTTTGATAAACTTTGGCATGACGATGCCAAACTGAATAGACTCCCCAAGGTGTTAATGAAATATTTTTCATTCTAATGCCGTCCCTGTAAGTCGTAAGAATACATCTTCTAAATTGGTACTACGGCGCGTTAAAAATTGGGGCTGAAAATGGCTTAATTTTTCCCACAAAGGTTGGGAGTTATCAATAGGTAAACCAATTAGATAGCTACTACCAAAAGGTCGATACCAAGTGTTGAATTGTTGTGCTAAATTTTGAAGAGTTGCTTCTGGGATACCTTCAATTTCGACAACTTCTTGCCCAACTGTCCGTTCAATTAATTCTGCTGGTGTGCCTTGGTCGATCATTTTTCCTTGTTGGAGTAAGATTAAGCGATCGCATAATCGTTGCGCTTCATCCATATAATGAGTCGTTAACAACACTCCACAACCTTTTTGTTTTAGCTGACTAACTAACTTCCAAAAATCCTGCCGCGCATCGGGATCGAGTCCGGTTGTTGGTTCATCTAAAAACACCACTTGCGGATTATTAATTAACGCCCTTGCCAAAACTAAACGCCTTTTCATACCTCCAGAAAGTTCATCAACACGGTTACTGGCAAACTCTTGCAGTCCAACTTGTGCTAATAATTCTCCAGCAATATTTCGTGCCAATTTGCCTGTAATTTTGTAATGATGGGCAAAGTAAACTAAGTTTTCAAAAACCGTAAAGTCAGGGTCAAGATTGTCTTCCTGGGTAACAATTCCCATGAACCTACGCACCTGTCGCCCTTGAGATTGGACTTGATGTTGTCCCAATTGTACAAACCCGCGACTGGGTACTACAGCGCCATATAACATCCCTACAGTTGTGGTTTTACCTGCGCCATTTGGTCCCAAAAGTCCTAAAATTTCTCCTGGTTCAAGAGTGAAATTAATACCTTGAACCACCTCTCTAGCACCATAGGTTTTCCATAAGTCATAAACCTTTAATGCCATCATTTCTCTGCTTTGATACTTTGGAGATGCTATCCTCATAAATTCCTAGCCAATAGTGTTTAACTTTTAGCTTTTTCTAGATTATACTACAAAATGTAGTGTACAAATGATATCATAGCTTAAACCTCACCCAACTGGGTGAACAAAAAAATATAAGCGCCTAGTTTTGACCAAGGCTAGCTCCTTAATAAACCCTTTAAACGGGTAGAGCGATAGCCGGGTTAAACCAGACGCTAAATTGTCATTAATTAATGTCTAGATAGATATAGTGGCTTTTTATTTTAGTCTTTGCCAGTTACTTTTTCAACTAGCTCTTTTGCCCCTTCAACTAACACATTCTCACTGGGATTTTCTTCTCTGTATTCCTTCAAATCTTCTTCATAAATCTTTTCCAAACCTACTTTTGGGTTAGCCACAGCTTCTGTCGCTTCTTCATAAGCTTCTTGTCGGTCTTCTTCTTTAAACCCTGCTGCTTCACTCATGTCATAAGCACGATCAATTGCAGCTTCTGCTGCTGAAGTTCTGCTAGCAAAAGCAGGTTTATTGTTAAAAATAAACAAGCCAGACAAAAATAAACTCATCAAACCAATAATCAAAACACGCTTGCCAATAGCTGAAATAATCCGCTGCATATTTATCATCCTTTTGTTGCTTAAAACATACAACTTATTGTTGTATCTGTACTTGAGCAAGCTTTTGCTGCCTGAACAGACTTTACTATTCTTATTGTCATCAACCCTTCTATCGGAAGATACATTCCAGGCAATTAATAGTTACGAATTATTTATTACTTGATGTCGAATTAATCATATTTGGTAAATTGGCTTGCTCAAAAGCTTCAATTAGGGGACGTGGAATTGCCTTTGGACGCATAGTTTTAGTATCTACCCAAACCCACAGTGCCTCAGCAGTTACCAACATTTGCTCATCATCTTGTTGACGGATTTCATAACGCCGAACTGCTCGTGGTCCACGCATAGTTTGTAACCAAGTAGTAATTTCTAAAGTGTCTCCAGCAACAGCGGGACGGAGATAGTCAATTTCGATTTTTCGCATGACAAAAACACCGCCTAATTCTTCACATTGTTTTTGATTAAAGCCGAGATGTTCTGAATGTTCAACTGCCGCTTGCTCTAAATAATGTTGATAGACGGCGTTATTAACGTGTCCTAATGCATCCATTTCGTGGTAGCGGACACGCAGTTGGATTTTGAATTGTTTCATAGTTTTTGTTAGCTTTATCAAAATCTATAATCATAGTAATGATTGATTTTTAAGATTGTAATTGTAAACGGTGGCAAAGTGTTTAATATTTGGCAAGACAACATTAAAAATGGTTTAACAAATATCTTCCTTAAGCTGTTGTATTATTTAGTTTCTTGTATTACGTGATACTGAAAAATTAATAATTACCTATATCTTTTGGTAGACGAACTGAAAAATCAACCGTATTACATTATAAAAACAGGTTTAATTTGTAAGCATTGTTATATACTGTTATAATAAAACCTATAACAGCATAGATTAAGATTCAATTTTGGAACTCCTACAAAGAGTTATCCCTGCTAGTCTTTGGTATTCTTCAAGCTGTTCAACTCGTTACATCAAGCAGAAAATTTAAATGCCCAGTCAGACAATTACAGTTCAAAAGATTAATGAAGCTAACAGTATGTCAGATGAACAACTGACATCTAAAAACTATAGCAATGCCGAGCAAGAATTTATCCAAATTTTAGCAATGGAGAATTTGGATCAAAGAATTGCGTCGGAACCATCGATAGTTGTTAGCTTTGAAAATGTACTATCTTCAGCTATCCTAAAAGCTTATGAACAGAAGCAAGAATGTGTAGCATCACATCTTTTTTTACAGCGTATTCTTTACAAGATTAATCGACTGAATTTGTTTTGGTATGATGATTTAGAACAATACACAAATGAACGATCTTTTTATTTACAAAAAGTTCGCAACCAGATAGAAACTTCTTGGCAAAAATGGGAACTAGCAAGGTTTGATATTGTAGCGCTTCAACAATTAGATGTAAGTTCTGCATTAACTGAACGTGCAGCGTTTGATCTTAACCCTCCACTATCTGAAGATAGTCGCTATTTGCGTCAAGAAATGAGTGAGGTAGGCTATCAGCATTTACTCGCGATCGCTTCTTTTGATGGTTTAATTGAAGCTAGCCGACTTTCACGCATTTTAGGTGGTGCAGCAAATGAAATACAATGCACCTTAACGCGAGTTTTAATTGAAGAATACGGCAACGGGCGACTTTCTCGCAAGCACTCAACCTTTTTCGCCCAAATGTTAGCTGAATTCGGCATGAATACGGAACCCGAAGCCTATTTTGAGATAGTTCCTTGGGAAGTTTTGGCATCAATTAATCATAACTTTTTGCTAACTGAATGTAAGCGTCATTTCTTGCGTTACAACGGTGGTTTAGCCTATTTTGAAGTAGCAGGTCCCGCTGCTTATCGAAATTATCTTGCCGCTGCACAACGTTTGCAACTTTCAGAAGCAGCAATGGGATATTGGGAGTTGCATATTAAGGAAGATGAACGTCACGGTCGTTGGATGATGGATGATGTAGCGTTGCCATTAATAAAAAGATACCCTAATTATGCCTGGGAAATTGTCTTGGGATATGACCAAGAGAAGTTGATGTGCGATCGCGCTGGTGCTGCAGTAGTACGTTCAGTCAAGGAATTTGAGCAGTCTCAACTATCTTTAGTTGGTGATAGCTAGATAAATGCTTACATTGTGTTGAATAAAGAGCGGAAGTTATTAAAACGCTCATTCTTTAACACTTATATCGGGGCGTAAACTTTACGCCCCCAGCAAAACCTTTGCTAAAAACAGATATGACCTGTTTTTATCTCATTTTTTCATAATTACCTCATTAAAATCACCAGGTATAATTTCATGAAAGACATCTTCTTTTGTCCTGAAGAATCTAAGTTTTATTCCCATTGTATTGAAACATTAGTGTTTCATGACTGTGGAGATTCTGACTCACTAATTGAATTTGGTTCAGGCGATGGTAGTCCTGTAATTAATTCTTTATTGAGGACAAGATTTGAGGGATTAATACATGGCTTTGAACGAAATAGTGCTGCTTGCAAGGTTGCCAGTTCTACAATTGAAGACTACAACTTATCAGATAAATATATCATTCATAACCAATGTTTTTTCGATTCTTCTAAGCCTGATGCCGAGTATTTAATCTCAAATCCACCTTATCTTCCTGCACCAGATGATGATATTTATCTACCACTTTTATATGGAGGAACTGATGGTTCAACTCTTACTAAACAGCTTTTAGGATTGGGTTATGATAATGCTTTAATGATGATTTCTAGTTTTTCTGACCCAGAAGGAACCATTAATCACGCTAAAGCAAAAGGTTACTCGGTCGCTGATTTTGTCGTTGTACCTTTGCCTTTTGGTTATTATAGCTCTGAGCCAAAAGTACAAAATACAATTAAAGAATTACGAGATAATTGTAGGGCTTTTTATACAGAGCAAATCTACTTTTTAGCTGGAGTTTTGTTTAAAAATCAGCAGGAATGTGCCGTAGATTTATCAAAGGAATTAATACAAGTCATGACAAGTTTGTGCTAACAATTAACCCACAGTTGAGCAAGGTTTTTTAAATCGATATTACCTCCCGTAATAATTACTCCAACTTTGGCATGAGCAGGTATTTTAATCGCACCTTCAAGTAAAGCGGCAGCAGCTAAAACACCTGTAGGTTCAACAACAATTTTGAGGCGTTCCCATAAGAAAAACATAGTTCTTAATATTGCCTGTTCTGATACAGTGATCAGGTCATCAACATAGTTTAGTATTAAGGGAAAAGTTAACTGCCCTAAACTAGGAGTTCTTGCACCATCAGCAATCGTATTTGGGTTGTGAATAGTCTGTAAGGTTTTAGTATGAAACGAGCGGGTAGCATCGTCTGCCTGTGCGGGTTCCACCCCAACAACACGACAATTTGGCAAGAGATTTTTTGCAGCAATGGCACTGCCTGATAATAGCCCACCTCCCCCACAACAAACTAGTAGTAAATCAAGCTTACCAACCTCTTCAATTAGTTCTTTTGTGGCTGTACCTTGTCCAGCAATAATATGTGGATGATCGTAGGGAGGAATGATAGTAAGTTGGTGCTTAGTTGCGAGATTTTGAGCCAATTCTTCTCGTGAAGTTTCGGCGCGATTAAATAAAATGACTTCAGCACCATAGCCACAAGTCGCTGCTTGCTTAACTTTAGGAGCATCATCAGGCATGACAACAGTTGTGGGAATGTTGAGTAATTGCCCAGAAAGTGCGATTGCTTGTCCATGATTTCCGGATGAAAAAGTTAAAACACCTTGTTTTTGTTGTTGATTCGATAGTTGAGATAAAGCGTTATAGGCTCCTCTAAACTTAAAAGACCCTGCACGTTGGAAGTTTTCACATTTAAAAAACACTTGACAATTTGCACGAGTATTAACTGTTTTGGAAGTCAGAACAGGTGTTTGATGAGCAATATTAGCCAGTCGCTCTGCTGCCGCTACAATATCAGCATAAGTGACTGGAAATACATTTGCTAGATTTGTAGCCAAGTTTGTTACTTTCATCTTAAATTAAAGTATACAAAAAATTCTGATTTAATTACTGTAGCAATTTTAACAATCCCTTACTAAATAAATGGTCAAGATGATTATTAAGAGAAATCTTTAAATAATAAAATACTTCGCGAGCAAGATGCCAAGACAAACGGCAGCACTTAATAATACCAAAATATGTTGGTTAAATCTCAACGAGAATGGTAGTCTAGGTATGAATCGAAAAACAACAAGACGAACTTTTTTAACAACAAGTGTTGCTGTCGCAGGTGGAGTAATTGGAGCTACAACCTTAAAACAAAATGTTACTTCCGTTGCCAAAAATAAGCCGCCAGTATTAACAAAAATGCCAGAAAGAGTATTAGGAAATACTGGCGTGCAGTTACCAATTTTTGGTTTGGGTGGTGCAGGGAAAACACCCTTATCTTGGGAAAATCAGGAAACAGCGGCGGTGGCAATTATTCAACGTGCTTTGGAATTAGGTATCCGTTACTTTGATACAGCATCAAGTTATGGTCCTAGTGAAGATTATTTAGGAAAAGTATTACCAGCACATCGCGATCAGGTATTTTTGGCAAGTAAAACAGCAATACGCGATCGTGATGGTGCATGGCGAGAATTAGAGCGATCATTAAAACGTCTTAATACAAATTATCTAGATTTATGGCAACTACATCACGTTTCATTTTCACAAGAATTGGAAACAATATTTAGCAAAAATGGTGCAATTAAAGCATTAGAAGAAGCTAAAGAACAAAAACTCGTTCGCTTTGTTGGTATTACCGGACATCACGAACCAAATGTTATTGCTGAAGGTTTACGTCGCTATCCTTTTAATGTAACGCTCGTTTGCATTAATGCTGCCGATAAGCATCATCCTCGACCCTTTATTCCTAACGTATTACCAATTGCGCGAACAAAAAATATTGGCGTTGTTGCTATGAAAATTCCTGCTTACGGACGCTTATTTAAACCAGGAGTTTTGCAGGGAATGCACCAAGCAATGGGATATACTCTTTCTCAACCAGGAGTTCATTGTTGTGTTGTTGCTGCTGAAACAGTCGCTCAACTTGAGTCAAATGTTCAAGTCGCACGAGAATTTCAGCCTCTAAATCAAACAGCTTTGCAAGAAATTGAACAACGCACATTTATGAGTTGGGAAGATAATACATTTTTTCGCGCTTGGACATAAAACAATTAATGCTTTGTGAACTAAGGGAAAGATTTTAATTTACTCTTTAATGTAGAGGTACACTTGAAAAACATTTAATAACAAACTTTTTCCAATATCTATTAAAAAACATTTTTATCTCTAAAATTAGAAAGTGAGCAAATAAGGCATAAGTCCTGCTAAAGTAAATCATTATGTCAATTATTCTAGTCGAAAACCTCAGCAAAGTTTATCCTGTTGCAGTAAAAGAACCGGGTATTAAAGGCACGTTAACTCACTTTCTACACCGTACCTACCGCAATATAAAAGCTGTTCAAGACGTATCATTTGAAATTGGCAGTGGCGAAATTGTCGGTTTTTTAGGTCCCAACGGTGCCGGAAAAACCACTACCTTAAAAATGCTCACTGGACTAGTTCATCCCTCCAGTGGAAATGTGAGAGTAGCAAATCATATTCCGTTTCGGCGTCAAACCGAATTCTTACAAAAAATTACCTTAGTAATGGGACAAAAACAGCAGTTATTATGGGATTTACCTGCATTAGATTCTCTCAAAATTAATGCTGCTGTTTATGGAATGTCTGATAAAGATTTTCGCTATCGAGTTGGTGAATTAACTGAAATGTTGTCTTTAGAAAACAAGCTAACTCAACCTGTACGAAAGCTTTCTTTGGGGGAACGTATGAAAACAGAATTACTCGCTGCACTCCTCCACCAACCCCAAGTATTGTTTTTAGATGAACCAACATTAGGATTAGATGTTAATGCCCAATTAGCAGTACGAGACTTTTTGCGTGAGTATAATCAACGTACTGGTGCGACAATTTTATTAACTAGTCATTACATGGCAGATATCACTGCACTTTGCCATCGAGTATTGCTAATTTATGAAGGTAAATTGATTTATGATGGCTCTTTGGATGGGTTAATTGCTCAATTTGCACCTTATCGTGAGGTAAAGTTGGAATTGGCTAATATATTGCCAAAAGAAAAATTAGCGAGTTATGCTGAATTACAATCTGTAGAGGGTCGAGAGGTACGTTTTTTAGTACGTCAAGAAAATCTTACTAATACTGTATCCAAAATTTTAGCAGAATTAGAAGTAATTGATTTAAGTGTAACTGAACCGCCAATCGAAGAAGTAATTGGTCGTGTTTTTCGTGCTGGAGTTGTTTCATGAATCGGATTATTAAGCAAGCTCAAGCCTTCCTCTCAGTCTACTATGCTTATATGTTGGAATATCGAGCCGAATTGTTTCTCTGGGCATTGTCGGGCACTTTACCGCTAATTTTAATGGGGGTTTGGACAAAGGCATCTCAAACTGGACAATTTGGTCTACAACCTGCAGATTTTGCACGTTACTTTCTGACAGTATTTTTGATTAGACAAATTACAGCAGTTTGGGTGATTTGGGAGTTTGAAAAAGAAGTTGTAGAAGGTCGTCTTTCACCACGACTTTTACAACCAATTGATCCAGTTTGGCATCACGTTGCTGGACATTTAGCGGAGCGTTTGGCACGAGCACCCTTTACATTAATGTTAGTTCTATTTTTTTTCTTGCTTTATCCCGCAGCAATTTGGCAACCAAATATAGCTAATATTTTATTATTTATACCTATATTAGGATTAGCTTTTATACTACGCTTTTTAACACAATATACCTTTGCTTTATTTGCCTTTTGGACAGAGCGTGCAAGTGCAATTGAACAATTTTGGTTTCTGTTTTATCTCTTTCTTTCTGGCATGATAGCGCCTCTAGAAGTCTTTCCAGCAGCAGTACGTGAAATTGCTCTGTGGACACCATTTCCTTATTTAATTCACTTTCCTGCAGCGGTTTTAATTGGGTTACCTGTAGATATTAGCAGAGGATTATTAATGATGTTAGGTTGGATTATTTTATTTTTCATCTGTAACCGTTGGTTATGGCGCAAAGGATTAAAACAATACTCCGGAATGGGTGCTTAATAATTAAAAACTGAGGTAATAGAATCAGCAAATTATGGCAAATTTGAATCCAAACAAGATATAATCATTGATAGTAATAGAAATAGCTTAAAACTCTTGCAAAATATCCCGACGTAATCAATCTTTAAAGGAATATAACATCTTATATGAGCAGAAAAATTGGATTTTGGCTACTGTGGCTTGGCTTAGTGATTTACGCCTTTGTATTTGCGCCACCTGACCAACCTGATACTATTGAATTAATTAAAAATCTTTCAACTGGCAAATGGGATGGCATTAACCCTATCATCGTTTCCTTATTCAATATTATGGGTGTCTTGCCCCTGATTTATAGTGCTTTAACCTTTATCGACGGCAGACAACAAAAAATCCCAGCTTGGTTATTTTCTACTGCTTCCTTTGGCGTTGGTGCATTTGCCTTATTACCGTATTTAGCATTACGAGAACCTAATCAAGAATTTACAGGTTCTAAAAACTTATTTCTGAAAATTTTAGACTCTCGCTTATTAGGTATTGCTCTCACTATCGGGGCAATATTTTTACTAAGTTATGGTTTATTTAATGGTAATTGGGCAGATTTTATTCAACAGTGGAAAACAAGCCGATTTATTCATGTCATGAGTTTAGATTTTTGCCTGTTGTGTCTATTATTTCCAGCTTTATTAGGGGATGATATGGCAAAAAGAGGGATAAAAAATTCTTCATTATTCTGGGTTGCAATGCTTCCTTTAATTGGTCCCTTGCTTTATCTTTGTATCCGTCCACCTCTAATCGTATCAGATGAAAAAATTGCTCATACTAATCAGCAACCTGTCGGAAATTAGTAACTAAATTATGGCTGAATTTGAGCAGGTTCAGATTTTTCTTGATTATTTCTCACAAAATCTTGAATAATTGCCTCAGCTTCTGGTGGAATTTTCGTAATAAGGCGAATTGGGAAACGTTCAGTTGAAGCTAATTGAGCATATTCAGGTGTAAGAAATATCTTATACTTATCCGCTGCGCTATTATCTGTTAATTGTGATGCCATAGCAAGAGCGATCGCTTTTACATAACTCCTCACTTCAACCGCTTGCTCTCCCACCACCTCACCGCCACTATACAGCGTATCAGGTTGACCCGCCTGATCCATAGTCGTCGCCGGATCTTTGACGCTTAAATGAGTCCCTCCCACAAAACCAACTAACCATTTTGGTGTCGGTAACTTATCAAAAGCGATCGCTTGTTCCGTTAAAGCTGGAGTCGTTTTATCAGCAGAACCTGAACCAATTAATGTAGGAATTGCGACTTTTGTCAAGCCAGTTTCACCAAATAATAAAGAAGTCGTCGGCGAAAAAGCGATCGCTCTTTTCACCCTCTCATCACGCAATTGATAAGTGTTTTCTGGTAAACTCTTAGCAAAACATTGAGCATTTTCGCCCAAACTAAAAGCCAAAACATTACCAGGACAACGCTGTTTCAATTCAGTTAATTGCAACTCGGCACCAGCAAGAGATAACGCCGTCGCACCTCCCAAAGAATACCCCACAACCATAACGTTATCTGATGCCAGTTTCCCCTGTAGCACCCCAGCGCTATCATTAATTAGTTTGAGGTTATCCAAAATAAAACTGATATCTTTGGGACGATTTAAAAACTCCTCAGCTTCCAAAAGAGGTGCTTGTAATGCTAGTGCCTTTTTCACATGATTTTCATTGCTTCCAGGATGTTCTAGCGCCGCCACAACATAACCATGAGATGCTAGATGTTGGGCTAAATAACGTAAGTCAGTACGAACAGAACCTAGTCCATGAGAAAAGACAATAATCGGTTTATTTAAACTCGCATCTTTTGACCAATATATATCAACAGGAATTTCCCGTCCTCGCTTTCTATCATTAAAATTAAACTTTAATACTTCTACTTTGGAACTTCCCGGTTGAGTCGGATCAAATGGTAAATTAAGATTAGGACGCTTAGGCGCAAGTTGAGGTGCGATCGCTGCCATAAACGCTTGAGACTGCCAAAAAGCACCATTAAAGTTTCTTAATACCTCAAATACACGGTCAACATCAATATCCAAACTTTCATTAGGATACGCTTCCATAAAACCTAGCAAAGAAAGTCCTTGAGGAGACTTTGCACCCAAAATTAAAGCCGTTTTCACATCTAACAACCCAACATTATCAGTTCTTGGTGTTGCCGATGCCAACAAAGACGCCAAATTATTGCCAACTTGTGTATCTAACAAGTCACTGGTTGACACAACATCCAAATTTAACTTAGTCTTCAAAACATCTTGAACTAAAATTTTTTGTTGAGACGTGAGGATACGTGCCGCATTTGACAAACTTGGAGAAATATTGCCAGTTTCAGTGAAAGTTTTCAAGTCAGCCACACTAAGCGATCGCACAGTAGAACCTCGACGCAGTACAATATTTTGTGCCGCTTGTGCTGAAGTTATGGAAAAAATTGGACTAATGAGCGCACAAACCACACCCATAATCCACCACTGCCAAGGAAATGCTGACATAATGTCTCCTAATAGCTACGAATGATCAAAAAATGATTATTCGCACCAAATCTATTAACAAGCAAAGATTAATAGTATGCCACTCGACAACCTAATTTGGGAATATTACTTTTTCAACTGGGGTGCTAGGATTCGAACCTAGGGAATGGCGGGACCAAAACCCGCTGCCTTACCACTTGGCTACACCCCATTGGTGTCACGTCTTTTATCCTAACAGGTTAGGGGCGGATTGTGTCAATAGTTTTTAGGAAAAAATCAAAAGTGGGGATAAAGAAGCATCAAAAATCCTCCTTTATCCCCACTCACTTTACGCTGGATAAATCCGCAAGCGTCGATTTGGTTCATCGCCAAAACTATCCGATTTCAGGCGATAATGTTCTACCAACTCATGCTGCATTTTCCGCAATTTAGGCGATCGCGGTAGCAACTCCACAGGTTGTCCTTTGGGAATCACAATTTGCTCCACCGCCAAACGTGCTTCCTCCAGCGCCTCCATTTCGTCCTCGCTGCTATTTTCCGTAAATAACCGCAAATCAGCCGCATCAGGCGTGCTAGGGTCTTCCATGTCCAGCAGATGCCTCAAAGCGCGAGTTATCTGAGGAATGGTACTTGCTTTTACCGCATGAATTGGCACTTGCCGCGCCTTAGCAATAGAGCGCAACTTACCGTGATTCTTGACGTGCGATCGCAAACCCAACACCGCGTCAGCACTATCCATGTCTTTTGTCAAGACCACAGGCAAATTTAACACCCGAATCACCTGCTCAATTTGATGGCGACTGACACCATAAGGATAAATATGCAACGGCAAATCTTCCCCATTTGGTCCCGGCGTCCGCACACCACCAAAAGCATCTTGCTGATGCCAGGACTTATCCAGCATCTGCTCAAAGTAGCTATCTGTATAAGTTTCGGCTTGACGTGCCGGGGGCTTCATCTGCCCCGTAGAGCGCCAACCCGTCGGTCTAGCAGGCGTTGCCAGTGGGTTGTGATTAATCATACTCCTGCCATTGGGAGGCGTAGCAACAGGAGCACTAGGAAACTCACGAGTCACAGCCACCTTACCGCTTTCCGTAACTGTCCTCATCTGTGGGTTGGGTTGACGCCCTCTGAGCAAATCATCAACGGTATCAGAAACACTTTCATGAATCGTCCAACGTTGCCTTTCCAGCATTTCTACAGCAATTTCAAAAGTCGGCGGGGCTTTGCGCTCCAAAACCGTCTTTTGAGAGCCCCGGCGTCTGGCTTCATCATCGCCCAAAGTTACGGCTTGAATGCCACCAACTAAATCAGAAAGAGTTGGGTTTTTGATTAAGTTCTCAATTTGATTACCGTGTGCCGTGCCAACAAGCTGAACACCTCTTTCGGCAATAGTTCGAGCTGCCAGGGCTTCGAGTTCCGTACCAATTTCATCAATAACAATGACTTCTGGCATATGGTTTTCCACTGCCTCAATCATCACCTGATGTTGCAGTTCAGGACGAGCAACTTGCATCCGTCTTGCCCTGCCAATAGCGGGGTGAGGAATATCGCCATCACCTGCAATTTCGTTGGAAGTATCAATGATCACAACTCGTTTGTGTAACTCATCAGCCAAAACTCTGGCAATTTCCCGCAACGCCGTAGTTTTGCCGACACCGGGACGCCCCAGCATCAAAATCGACTTGCCAGTTTCCACTAAGTCGCGAATCATGGTAATTGTGCCGAAGACAGCACGACCAACACGACAAGTTAAGCCGATAATTTCACCAGGACGGTTGCGAATTGCACTAATGCGGTGTAGTGTACGCTCAATTCCAGCCCGATTATCGCCGCTAAAGTGTCCGACGCGCTGGACACAATAATTAAGCTGTTCCTGAGTTACAGGAGTTTCAAACAGGTACTCGGCTGAACCCGGAAAGCGCACCTCTGGAGGACGCCCCAAATCCATAACCACCTCAATTAAAAACTTTTGCTGTGGATGTTGCTGCAATGATGAGCGAATTTCTTCTGGCAAAATGTCCAGTAATTTTTGGAGGTCGTCGGTAATCTGCATCCTGGATGATGTGATGTTTGTTTCCACGATCGGCGATTCTTGATTAGATGACAACTGTTGATGGTCGGGATTAATTCGATTCTCAAAATTCACCATATGCTCGTATCAAAGACAGCTCTGCTGCTCTTGTCAATAATTGGGTGGAAAATCTGTTTGTGCTGAACTTTTTTGCTTTAATGGGGCGTGGCTGATTTTAGCTGAGAAACGAGCCTATCGGCGCTTCTCACTGCTTTCCAGAGTAATTCTGGCGTTGCTTCCAACTGTCCAAAAGCTGCTTGAGACGAGTCAGAATTTGTCTCAATGGCTTGCCCATTAGTTTTTTCTAGTTCATCTAAGATGGGTGCAAGTAAGACACGAGCATAGCTGCCATAAGCCACACCAGCGATGTAAGCTTGATTAGCTGTTGCATATTCGTGCGTGTTACTTCTAAATAATCCCACGGATTTTAGTTTGGCTACAGTGTGATCATTAGTGCCGCCCGCGAGTTGTACATATCCAGGTAAATTGGCACTTTGGACTTTTTGAGCAAGTTTGACGGCGGCACGAGTTGCGCCACTGCCGATATCACCACTCATCGGGCGTCCATCAGTCTGCCAAACTAAGGGGCAGGGTAGGGGTGCAATCAGGTGATAAAGTGACCAAAGATAGTCGAGCAAACCCTCTCCATCGGGACAGCTAATGGCGATAAGTTTGAGTTTGTTTACCCAAGGAGCGATCGCACTCCAAAGTCGTTTAAAATCTGCAAAATGTCCCACTTTGGTATGAATTTCCAAGGCATCGACGCCAGCTTCCACTATTAATTCTGCCAACGAGGACGGTGCACAGACATAAGAGCGGGTGTAGATTAGCTGTTGGGGACATATTGGTATACAACGACCGCAGCCATAGCAAAGTTGGTCAATTACTCCAGAAAACGCCTCACTGCTATCTTGGAAAATAATTGCTTGGGCTGGGCAAATCTTTTCACAGGGACGAGGACAATCTGATGGACACAGGGTTGGGTTAAACTCAGCTTTGCGAAAATGTGGGTCTTCTCCATCATTTAAACTTACCATCAGCAGCGGTTGGTGTCTGTAGCCAAATCCCTGATTTTGGGCATCTTTCCCTAGTACCTTGGCAGTGGCAATGGCATCTTTTGCTGCTGCAATAACTGCCAAGTCTGCCGCCACGTCAATGCAGTCGGCACCGGCAAGGGTGTAAGCCAAGGTAAGATGTCGAACAGCCGGGAGGTGTTGGAAGCTGGCGCCGCAGATAAGCTTAAACCAGTTACCCTCCCGTAAGGAATTACAGGGATAATACAGTTCAGTCACCCTTATATGCTAAATGCTTGGCTAAAAAATGGGGAGGTGAAATTTCCGGAATAATTGATCGTCTTGCTTTGCTTTGGTTCAGACAGCTTTGGATCAAAGATTATGATTGAGCTTGAATCAGGCAATTTGAGGAGCAGTGTTGGGCTGTTTTCAGGTTCCCATAAGGCTGTAGGCGATCGCTTTTCCTATAGATTTAGTGAGTTTCCCTCCACTCCACACTACATTTAGTGGTTTAATCTTCAATTAACTGCTTCCAAAAAAAAATAGCGGGAAACTTTATCCCGCCGACGATTAATTTTTTGACACTTTTCTGCTTTAGACAACATAAATTGTCTTAACCAGATTCCAGCTCAAACAATCGCTGATGCTTTTCAACATTTCTTAGTCATTAATTGCATTCAGCAATACTTCTGCCAAAGTTAGATTTTCCATATCATCCAAAGTAATCGTATCCACAATATCAAACTTCGCTCCGGCTCCTTGCAGCTCATCATCAAGTGCCTTCAAAAATCGGGTTGCTGTGGCATCATTACCTACCTGAATTAGTGAAATTGCCAATTCCTCATCACGATCCATTTGCCTTGATGCCTCAATAATTACACGCATCACGGCTTTGCGGTCATCAGGTTCTCCATCAGTTACCACTAAAATAGTTTCGCCATTAGCTTTCGTCTCTCCTGCTGCCTTGCGTTTAAAATATTGATCCATCGCATCTTTCAAGACACTAGCCAGATCCGTCGTACCCATTGGATCATTTTCTGTGAAAATCTGAGCAACTTTATTTGCCGTCACATTATCGTAACGTTTAAATCGACCGGAAAATAGGTAAACTGTAATACCATCAGGGTCAAATTGTTCGCATTTTCTAGCCAGTGCTAATGTAGACTCTTGAGCTGTATCCCAACGACTTTTACCATTAGCTTCCGGGGCAGACATACTGCCACTTTTGTCGATAATTAAGGTGTAATCACGGTCTTGCATAATTGAGTCTCCCATTTTAAATTTCCTTGTCCAATCAGTGTTTCCTAGTCTAAGCTTAGATGACTTACTACCAATGTTGCTAATTTTAATAAAACCCAAACGAAAATGAGTAACTACTCTCTATAAAAACAGCACAACAAAATTTTAGTAATAAGTCTTAACTATTCGCTGCTCGTACAGCTTGCAAATAATCAATCGCCGCTTCCAATTTTGAAGGATAAGAATAAGCAAATTCTTCAAACCATAAGCCTTCTTCTGAACTAAAGTTTAAGTTTTTTAACCACTCTGTGGCTTCTTTAGTTAAGGCTTCTTTTCTTTGTTTCTCTCGTTGCTGTAATTTAATTTTATCCTCATTCAGTTGTTGTTCTTTTAGCCTTTGTTCTTCTTGCCGTTGTTGCTGTTTTTTAGTTTCTTCTTCTCGTTGTTTTTCTTCAAACTCAGCCCGAATCTCTGCCAGGAGGCTGTCTTCAGCTAGTGACTTACCTTGCTGGTTAAAAGATTTCGGTTGAACAATCGGCAGTTCTACTGAGTTTAATTCCTGCTCAATAAGTGATTTTTCTTGGGGCTTTGTAAGCTTAGGTTTTAGATATTCAGCTTTAATTTCTGCTAATAAATCATCCATTGATTCCATTGCTTTTTCCTCCAGATTAAAATCTTTTTTAATCAACTATGGCATTTAGTAATACACCTTTTTCTCATTTTAATAGCTGTCTTTACAATGTCATTTGCAACTGAGCCTCGATTAACCTAAAAGTTTATTTAGTTTTCGTACGACTCTTTAAGCAAAAGTTACTCAATCAGCAACCACAAAACTAATCAGTAATAGCATTCATTAAGACTTCAGTTAAAGTCATATCTTCCATATCATCAATAGTAATCGTATCTACAATGTCAAACTTTGCACCAACACCTTGCAGTTCGTCATCTAAGATTTTAAGAAACTTCGTAGCTTGAGCATCTGAACCAACTTGCACGAAAGAAATAGCTAATTCTTCATCTTTTTCCATTTTTCGCGATGCTTCAATAATAACTTTCATCACAGCTTTACGGTCATCTGGCTCACCATCGGTAACAACTAACATTGTCTCTCCATTGGCTTTGGTTTGTCCAGAAGCTTTGCGTCTAAAATAGTTTTCAGTAGCGTCTTGCAGAACTCTCGCCAAATCAGTTGTACCACTTGGCTCATTTTCTGTAAAAATTTGCATAACTTTACTAGCGGTCACATTGTCGTAACGTTTAAAGCGACCGGAAAATAAATAAATTGTGATGCCATCAGGGTCAAATTCTTCGCATTTGTTGGCTAATGCTAAGGTAGATTCTTGCATAATTTGCCAACGACTCTTACCGCCTGCTTGGTCTTTCATTGACATACTGCCGCTTTTGTCAATGATTACTGTGTAATCACGTTGGTCTAGCATAAAAAAATCCCCCAATCAGCTCGGTACTTTACAAGAGTATCAAAACTAGAGTATCGGCTAGGTAAATTGGAGGTATTTAGATTATTTGCTGTTGGTAAGACTGCCAAATTTTGCAAGTCATGCTTAAGCCGTTTTAACTTAAACCGCTGCAGGTAAAACTGCTTTGAGGGGTGTCCAGCGGAAATAGCGATCGCCTCCCATCTCTACAGCTATTTTCACCCGTGACTCTTGCTGAGGCAATGTGGTTAAATACTCAATTTCTTGGCTATCTAACATTGAGCCTTCAATAATCCACAGTAGCAACCCTTTAGATTTCGGCGGCAAGTTTTCTAATTGATAATTGACCACAGGCGGTAGATAATAAGTCCGAATGTCTTTTTTGCCTAAGTGAGGCGGACGAACCCCATGAACACCCGTCAAATAAGCCGCTACATCACCTAAGCCTCTAGCAGACAAACATAAACTGTTATAACCTGCTGCTCGGACGCGCCGCCGATAACGTCCTTCAAAGCCTCCTTCTAGAGGAGCATACAATGCCAATGAGCCTGACTGTTCCAGGTCGCGGATGAATGTTTTTCCGGTCGTGAGCAGTGCCATCTCTACTTATTCCGCCTTCAGTTTTATTAATCTTCGCTATGGGGTTTATTATAAGTGAACCGTACTCACCAAAGCCATTTGGCAGTATGGAAAAAAAAAAGTTTACCTATAGACAAATATCGATGAAGCGTAGTATCATTTAAAATTGTGACCAAGCAAGGTTCAAAAGCAGCAAGTTCAAACTAGTGACCGTTATTGAAACCCAATTCGATACAGTAACTAAGTTTACAAACAGTTGTTATGGCTTACTGAATAAAGTGAGCAGACAACCAACTAGATGTAATTGAATCTACAAAGATTTATTAACTGCTAGCTTCTGAATCTACACGTACTTGCAATTTCGTCTCGTAAGGATACTGAGAATACGACTTAAGTCCTAGCGAACCAAGACGATCCTGTTAGCCAGTACAAACCTCCAAAAAAGGTTTACACAATCTGGCTGTTAAGTAATACAAGACTGCCAGTGAGTAAGTGTTTTCTCACGAAGATGAGACTGCCCTGTGGCTAGTCATAAACAAACAAAATTGGGAAGTCGAGTGGATTTACTCAAAAAGTAGAGCCGTTTCGGCTCCACTGTAATGTCTAGATAAGGAGAAACCCGTGCTCGGTATACTCGGTACCAAACTCGGTATGACCCAAGTCTTTAACGAAGAAGGAAAAGCCATTCCTGTAACCGTCGTTCAAGCAGGTCCATGCACAGTTACACAAATTAAAACCAAGCAAACCGACGGCTATAGCGCCGTTCAAATTGGTTATGACGAAGTAAAACCCAAAGCCCTCAATAAGCCAGAGTTGGGACACTTAGAGAAATCTAGTGCTCCCGCCTTGCGTCACCTAAAAGAGTATCGTTTGGATAGCACAAACGAATTTGAACTAGGTCAACTCCTCAACGCTAACCTCTTTGAGGCGGGACAAATCATTGATGTTAGAGGAAAAAGTATTGGTCGTGGCTTTGCGGGTTACCAAAAACGCCACAACTTTAAACGTGGACCAATGGCTCACGGTTCCAAAAACCACCGACTGCCTGGTTCAACGGGTCCTGGAACAACACCAGGACGCACATTTCCCGGCAAAAAAATGGCAGGTAGAATGGGTGGCGTCAACGTCACAATTCGCAAGTTGGAAGTAATTCGGGTCGATTCTGACCGTAACTTATTACTAATCAAAGGTGCAATTCCTGGTAAACCAGGAGCGTTATTAAGCATTGCGCCAACCAACAAGGTCGGGCGCTAGTCACAGTGATGGTTGATTCCAGGTATCATCGTTACTGGCGCGTGAGCCTTGAATAAACCGTTAAGTGACTAAGGACTAAAGACTAAGGACTAAAGAAATGGTTGATTGTGTAGTGCAGAACTGGCAAGGAGAGGAAGTCGGACAAGCGACCCTAGACTTGCGAGTTGCCAAAGAAGAAACAGCCGCTCACATTGTTCACCGAGCAATGGTGATGCAAATGACTAACGCACGTCAAGGCACAGCCTCGACAAAAACCCGCGCCGAAGTTAGGGGTGGTGGACGCAAACCCTGGCGGCAAAAAGGCACAGGTCGCGCCCGTGCAGGTTCCAACCGCTCACCCTTATGGCGTGGTGGTGGTGTGATCTTTGGACCAAAACCCAGAGATTTCAACCTGAAAATGAACCGTAAAGAGCGTCGTTTAGCTCTGAGAACAGCGTTGCAGAGTCGAGCTGATGATTTGATTGTGGTAGAAGACTTTACAGCGCAACTACCTCGACCAAAAACCAAAGAATTGACCGCAGCAATGGCACGCTGGGGTGTTCCTGCCGACGCCAAAGTTTTGGTAATTTTGCCAGAGCTAGCTGAGATGGTTTACTTATCAGCACGAAACTTGCCAAAAGTCAAGTTAATTGCTGCCAATAATTTAAACGTCTACGACCTGCTGAACGCTGACAAAGTGGTAACAACCAGCATCGCCCTTGACAAAATTCAGGAGGTTTACGGTGAGTAAAGTAGCTGAATATAACCCCCGCGACTTGGCAGATTTGGTACTTCGTCCCATTGTTACCGAAAAAGCCACCATGCTTTTAGAGCAGAACAAGTACGTCTTTGAAGTAATTATCAAAGCGACGAAGCCAGAAATCAAAGCCGCTATTGAAAGCCTTTTTGAAGTAAAAGTGGAAAGCGTTAACACCATTCGTCCGCCACGCAAAAAGCGCCGAGTTGGTAAATTTCTGGGTTACAAGCCCAATTACAAGCGGGCAATTGTCACCCTAGCCGAAGGGGACTCAATTACATTGTTCCCAGAAGTATAGGACTAGAGCCATTAAAAATTTGAAACTTCTAATTTTAATGGTTTATTAAGTTCAAGCACAGAAGAAAGGATATTTATTATGGGCATTCGTTCTTATCGGCCCTACACTCCCGGTACTCGTCAAGGCACAGTCTCTGATTTTGCCCAGATTACCAGGAGTGAGCCGGAAAAATCACTAACCGAGTTTAAGCATCGCGCCAAAGGTCGTAATAACCGTGGTGTAATTACTAGCCGCCGTCGTGGTGGTGGTCATAAGCAACTTTATCGGATTATCGACTTCCGCCGCGACAAGCATAATATTCCAGCAAAAGTCGTAGCGATCGAGTATGACCCCAACCGCAATGCTCGGATTGCACTTCTATTTTATGAAGATGGCGAAAAGCGGTATATTCTTCATCCCGATAAATTAGCAGTAGGCACAAAAGTTTTATCAGGACCTGAAGTTCCTTTTGAAGTTGGTAATGCCCTACCTTTAAAAAACATCCCCTTGGGTACAAGTGTTCACAACGTTGAACTGACACCAGGACGCGGTGGGCAAATTGTGCGTGCGGCAGGTGCAACAGCACAAGTGGTTGCCAAAGAAGGTAACTATGTCACCTTAAAACTGCCTTCTAGTGAAGTGCGGATGATTAGATGTGAATGTTACGCAACGATTGGACAAGTTGGCAACATCGAACACCGTAACCTGAGCCTAGGCAAAGCCGGTCGTAACCGCCACAGAGGACGCCGCCCATCAGTCAGAGGCAGCGTCATGAACCCAGTCGATCACCCACATGGAGGTGGTGAAGGTAGAGCCCCTATTGGTCGCTCTGGTCCTGTTACACCTTGGGGTAAACCAGCACTGGGCGCGAAAACTCGGAACAAGAAAAAGCAAAGTAGTGCTTTAATTGTCCGTCGTCGCCGCAAGTCCTCAAAACGTGGTCGTGGTGGACGTCAGTCTTAACGAGTTGCTTCAAGTGTCAATCACTGTTTTTCTTTCAAGATGAAATTATGGGTCGTTCTTTAAAAAAAGGTCCTTTTGTTGCCGACAGTCTTCTCAAAAAGATTGAAGTCCTCAATGCTAAGGGCGAAAAGCAAGTCATTAAAACCTGGTCGAGAGCTTCGACAATTTTGCCTCAAATGATTGGTCATACGATCGCTGTTCACAACGGTCGCACCCACGTACCAATCTTTGTCAACGAGCAAATGGTCGGACATAAACTCGGCGAATTCGCACCAACACGCACATTTCGGGGACACTCTAAAGGGGACCGGAGAGCCGGTCGTTAGAAGGTTTGAGTAGTTCACTCAACTTTGAAGCAGAAAAAAAACTATGGCGATAGATACTACAACAGAAATCAAAGCGATCGCTCGCTACATCAGAATGTCTCCTTTTAAAGTTAGGCGTGTTCTCGACCAAATTCGAGGACGCTCTTACCGAGAAGCACTGATCATTCTGGAATTCATGCCTTACCGAGCCTGTGATCCCATTCTCAAAGTTTTGCGGAGCGCTGTTGCCAATGCCGAGCATAATGCCGGACTTGACCCAGCGAGTTTAGTGATTAGTAAAGCTTTTGCCGACATGGGACCTAGCTTGAAGCGCTTCCGACCAAGAGCACAAGGTCGCGCTTATCAAATTCGCAAACCAACCTGTCACATTACAGTTGTGGTTTCACCGCAAGTCGCCGAATAGTCATTGATTGTTGGTTATTAGTTATTGGTGAATCGTCACTTAATAACAAGCAACAAACAACAAACAACAAACAACTGACAAAGACCAAGGAAGGATTAAGTGGGACAAAAAATACATCCAATTGGGTTTCGATTAGGTATTACCCAAGAGCATCGCTCTCGCTGGTTTGCCGACTCCAAACGTTACCCAGAAGTACTGCAAGAAGACTATAAAATTCGGCAGTACGTTGAAGAGAAGCTCAATAATGCGGGAATTTCCGAAATCCGCATTGAACGCAAGGCTGACCAAATCGATTTAGAAGTCCACACAGCACGACCAGGTGTAGTAGTTGGTCGTGGCGGTAGCGGCATCGAAAATCTGCGTACAGGTCTGCAAGCCGCCTTGGGCAGCAGCCGTCAAATTCGCATCAACGTGATCGAAGTAGCGCGGGTAGATGCTGACGCTGGCTTAATTGCTGAATATATTGCCCAGCAATTAGAGCGACGAGTTTCCTTTAGACGAGTCGTGCGTCAAGCAATTCAACGTGCCCAACGTGCCGATGTCCAGGGCATTAAAATTCAGGTAAGTGGTCGGTTAAACGGTGCAGAAATTGCCCGAACCGAGTGGACTCGTGAAGGACGAGTACCATTACACACCCTGCGGGCGGATATCGACTACGACTACCGTACTGCCAAAACAATTTACGGAATTTTAGGCGTAAAAGTTTGGGTCTTTAAAGGGGAAATCATTCCAGGTCAGGAAGAACAAGCGGCACAACAACCAGCCGATCAACCCCGTCGCCGTCAACAACGACGTCGCCAAAGTTTTGAAGACCGTTCAAATGAATAAGTTGTTAGTAATGACTAACTAATGACTACTAACTTATGACCAATGTGACTAATCATGTTAAGTCCTAGAAGAACAAAATTTCGTAAACAGCAACGCGGAAGAATGGGAGGTGTCGCGACTCGCGGCAGCAACATCAACTTTGGTGAGTATGCTCTGCAGGCTACTGAGCCATCTTGGATTACCGCGCGTCAAATCGAAGCAGGTCGTCGGGCGATGACTAGATACATTCGCCGGGGTGGAAAAATCTGGATTAGAGTTTTTCCAGATAAGCCTGTAACCATGCGTGCGGCTGAGACTCGGATGGGTTCCGGTAAAGGTTCACCAGAGTTTTGGGTAGCCGTCGTCAAGCCAGGACGGATTCTTTATGAAATCTCCGGTGTTTCCGAAGAAATCGCCCGCGAAGCAATGCGTCTAGCTGCCAATAAATTGCCAATTAAAACGAAGTTCATCACCCGTGACGGGGAACAACAGGTGTAAGTTATGCCTCTGCCCAAGATAGAAGATGCCAGAAAGTTAAATGATCAGGAACTGTCTGATGCCATATTAGCCGCCAAGCGCGAGCTATTTGAACTACGGATGCAAAAGGCAACCCGTCGTTTGGAAAAACCGCATCAATTTAAGCACGCCAGGCATCGCGTGGCTCAGATGCTGACAGTGGTAAGAGAGCGTGAAATCGCCGCCGCCGCTGCCCCACAAACCGATGCAGAACAGGAGTAGACCTTACATGGCAGTCAAAGAAAGGGTAGGTTTGGTAGTCAGCGACAAAATGGATAAAACCGTCGTTGTCGCTGTAGAAAACCGGACAGCCCATCCCAAATACGGCAAAATCGTAGTGCAGACCAAGCGATATAAAGCCCACGACGAAGAGAATCAGTGTAAAGCAGGCGATCGCGTCCGCATTCAAGAAACACGCCCTCTCTCGCGTACCAAACGCTGGATGGTTGCTGAAATCCTCACTAATAAACCGATTGCCTAAATGTTGTTGTTAGTTTTTAGTTTTTGGAGAACTAACAACCCACACAAGCCAAATAACTAACAACTAACGACGAGATAAGGAGGAACCCATGATTCAACAAGAAACATATCTGAATGTTGCCGACAATAGCGGAGCACGCAAACTGATGTGCATTCGGGTTTTAGGCGCAGGAAATCGGCGTTATGGCGGTGTTGGTGATGTGATCGTTGCCGTTGTCAAAGATGCCATCCCCAACATGGCAGTGAAAAAGTCAGACGTTGTACGAGCTGTAATTGTTCGCACCCGCAAGGGACTGCGCCGAGACAGCGGTATGAGCATCCGATTTGACGACAATGCAGCGGTGATCATCAACCCCGACGGTAACCCCAGAGGAACCCGCGTCTTTGGTCCAGTTGCACGAGAACTACGCGACAAAAACTTCACAAAAATTGTTTCCCTCGCTCCAGAGGTACTTTAAATGCCAAGCAAGCTTATGGGCGCAAAGGATACTTCCAAGCGCTACAAAATGCACGTAAAAAAAGGTGACACCGTTCAGGTGATCTGCGGCAAAGATAAAGGCAAAGTTGGAGAAATCTTACAGACTTTACCTAAGCTCAGTAAGATTGTCGTCAAAGGAATCAACATCAAAACCAAGCACGTCAAACCCCAACAGGAAGGCGAAACAGGTCAGATTACCACCTTTGAAGCTCCAATTCACAGCTCCAACGTCATGCTTTATTCTGATAAGCAAAAAGTTGCTAGCCGTGTTTGCTACACCATGAACGACCAAGGTCGTAAGGTGCGAATGCTCAAAAAAACCGGCGAAATTATTGACTAATTTAGTTATTAATTATTTCCCAATAATCAATAACTAAAGATTAATCCCCTGACAAAGCCCAGGGTGAAAAGGACAAAAATCATGACAAACCGCTTGAAAAGTCTCTACCAAGAAACGATCGTTCCTAAGCTTCAAGAACAATTTAGCTATGAAAATATCCATCAAGTCCCCAAGGTAATCAAAATTACGATTAACCGGGGCTTAGGAGAAGCATCTCAGAACGCTAAAGCAATGGAAGCGTCTTTGAATGAAATAGCGATTATTACTGGTCAAAAACCAGTAGTAACACGAGCCAAAAAAGCGATCGCTGGCTTTAAAATTCGTCAAGGAATGCCCGTGGGCGTGATGGTGACCCTGCGTTCAGAACGGATGTACTCGTTTCTTGACCGACTGATTAACCTAGCACTGCCTCGAATTCGTGACTTTCGTGGCATTAGCCCCAAAAGCTTCGACGGTTCGGGTAACTATACCTTGGGCGTGCGCGAACAACTAATTTTTCCCGAAGTTAGCTACGATAGCGTCGATCAAATCCGTGGGATGGATATTTCAATTATCACAACAGCCAAAACCGACGAAGAGGGTCGCGCCTTACTCAAAGAGATGGGAATGCCCTTCCGGGAGAACTAAAGCTGTATTCAATCTAGAGGAAAAATGGCGGCAAACGACACAATCTCAGATATGTTAACTCGCATTCGGAATGCGTGTTTGGTAAGACATCAAACGACCAAAGTACCCGCGACCAGAATGACCCGTAATATTGCCACAGTGCTCAAAAGCGAAGGCTTTATTGCAGATTTTGAAGAAGCAGGCGAAGGCGTTGAAAAACACTTGGTGGTTTCCTTGAAATACAAAGGTAAAAATCGTCAACCAATTATTACCGCGATGAAGCGCGTTAGTAAGCCGGGTTTGAGAGTTTACTCTAACCGCAAGGAACTACCAAGAGTATTAGGCGGCATTGGCATTGCCATAATTTCTACATCTAGTGGCATCATGACTGACCGAGAAGCACGGCGTCAGGGTGTGGGTGGCGAAGTACTATGCTACGTGTGGTAGAAATCAAGAGTCAGAGTCCTTTTTTCAGGCTCTTGATGCGAGAAAATTCTGGATTTTCAAGGAGAATCAAGTCATGTCACGTATTGGCAGACGCATCATCGATATTCCCAATAAAGTGACCGTAAACATTAACGGTCAACACGTTTCTGTCAAGGGTCCAAAAGGCGAACTTGACCGGGTACTTCCTGAGCAAGTAATTATAGAACAAGAAGGGGAAACGCTCAAAGTCTTGCGTCGGGACGAATCTAGAGCAGCCCGTCAACGTCATGGACTGTCTCGAACCTTGGTTGCCAATATGGTCGAGGGCGTTTCTAAAGGATTTGAAAAACGTCTTCAAATTCTCGGCGTCGGCTATCGAGCCCAGGTTCAAGGACGCAACTTAATTTTGAACGTTGGCTATAGCAAACCCGTCGAAATCGTTCCCCCTGATGGCATTCAAGTGGCAGTTGAAGCTAATACTAATGTAATTGTCACCGGCATCAACAAAGAAGTTGTGGGTAACACGGCTGCACGTATTCGTGCCGTCCGACCACCGGAAGTCTATAAGGGCAAAGGCATTCGTTATCTCGGAGAAGCGGTCAGACGTAAAGCAGGTAAGGCAGGTAAGAAGTAAACCATGAAAATGACTCGTAAAGAATCAGTAAAACGCAGGCATCGGCGGGTGCGCCGTAAGTTACAAGGTACGGCTGAACGTCCTCGGCTTGCTGTTTTTCGCTCAAATCACCACATTTATGTGCAAGTCATTGATGATGCCTCGCAACATACTTTAGCTGCAGCATCTACTCTAGAACCCACACTCAAAGCAGATTTAAAATCGACTTCAGACTGTGAAGCTTCTATGGAAGTGGGCAAATTGATTGCTCAAAGGTCTATTGAAAAAGGCATCTCAAAAGTCGTTTTTGACCGAGGCGGCAACCTCTATCACGGTCGTGTTAAAGCCTTGGCTGAATCTGCACGTGAAGCAGGACTAGACTTTTAGGGATTGTTGGTTATTGATGATCAGTCAATTGGTTAAAAGCTATTTTCTAACCTCTAACTAACAACTCCTAACTAACAACTCCTAACTATTAACTAACAAGCACTATGGCAAATCGTCGCAAAAGTAACCGCGCCAAAGAAAAAGACACCACTTGGCAAGAGCGGGTCATCCAAATTCGCCGTGTCAGCAAAGTTGTCAAAGGTGGTAAAAAATTAAGCTTCCGCGCCATCGTTGTCGTTGGTAATGAGCGGGGTCAGGTTGGTGTTGGTGTGGGTAAAGCCAGTGATGTAATTGGCGCTGTCCGTAAAGGTGTTGCTGATGGCAAAAAGCAATTAATTGATGTACCCTTAACCAAATCGAACTCTATTCCTCACCCTTCTAACGGCGCTGCCGTTGGGGCAAAGGTGATGATGCGACCCGCCGCACCTGGAACCGGTGTAATTGCTGGTGGCGCTGTGCGTACAGTTTTGGAATTAGCTGGAGTCCGCAATATTTTGGCAAAGCAATTGGGTTCTAATAACCCTTTAAATAATGCTAGAGCCGCCATAAACGCCCTTGACTCTTTACGCACTTTTTCAGAAGTTGCTGAAGAACGCGGTATTCCCATTGAGAACCTCTACGCTTAATTAAAAAGTTGTTTGTTGTTCGTTATTTGTTTTTTTTTCAGCCGATAACTAACAACCAATAACCAATAACCAATAACCAACATAAAAATATGAGAATAAATGATGCAGTGCCTCAAAAAGGCTCTAAAAAACGTCGCCGTCGAGTTGGGCGCGGTATCGCTGCAGGACAAGGTGCAAGCTGTGGTTTGGGAATGCGCGGTCAAAAATCCCGCTCAGGCAGTGGCACAAGACCTGGTTTTGAAGGTGGTCAAATGCCGTTGTATCGTCGTTTGCCCAAGCTCAAGCACTTTACGGTAATTAACCCCAAACTTTACACTACGATCAACGTAAGTAAGTTGGCAGAAATTCCGGCTAACACCGAAGTAACTTTAGCCTCACTAATGGATCTGGGCATAGTCACCACCAATGATGGTCCTTTAAAAATGCTTGGTGATGGTGAGCTAAATGTTGCTTTAAATATTAAAGCCGCAGCATTTACGGCTGGTGCCCGTAGCAAAATTGAGGCTGCAGGCGGTAGCTGCGAAGTGATCACACGTTAAACCCAACTTGCTGTGAACCCTCCTATCCTATAGAGGTAACCATTTATGGTTGTCAATCGAGACAAAGCCCCAACTGCTCAAGAAACATTTATGCAGATGGCACAAGCCGCCGGTCTTCGAGGTCGGCTACTTGTTACCGTCGGACTGCTAATTCTCGCCCGTTTAGGCGTCTTTGTGCCGATTCCAGGCATTGACCGGGCAAGATTTGCAGCAGATATTCAAAACAGCCCTGTGATTGGGTTTTTAGACATTTTTTCGGGAGGCGGCATTGCTGCTGTGGGGATTTTTGCCTTGGGTATTTTGCCATACATCAATGCTTCAATCATCATTCAGCTACTAACTGCGGCAATTCCAGCTCTAGAAAAGTTACAGAAGGATGAAGGTGAAGCTGGACGACGCAAGATTTCTCAATACACTCGCATTGTTGCTGGGGTTTGGGCATTAATTCAAAGTATTGGTATTGCTGCAGGCGTTCTTGGACCCTATGCTATCAATGGAGTTAATCCCCTATTTGTTGCCGAAACTGCTTTAGCTCTGGCTGCGGGCTCGATGTTTGTGATGTGGATATCAGAAATCATCACGGAACGAGGTATTGGTAATGGTGCATCATTATTGATTTTTGTCAATATTGTTTCTTCTTTACCAAAAACTCTGGGACAAACTCTGGAACTTGCTCAAACAGGTGGTAGAGACACGGTGGGAAAGATAGTAATTCTCTTACTGATCTTCCTATTCACAATCGTATGCATTGTCTTTGTCCAAGAAGGCAGCAGACGTATTCCGATCATTTCAGCAAGGCGTCAAGTTGGGAAGCGTTTGTACCGAGAACGGACAAGTTATCTGCCGCTACAACTAAACCAGGGTGGAGTTATGCCGATTATCTTTGCCTCTTCGGTTTTGATTGTGCCAGCATCTTTGGCAGGATTTGCTCGTAGTGGTGGTGAAAATGGATTTTTAGCGCCTGTTGGGCAAGCTCTCAATCAAGTTGCGACTTATCTTAACCCAAATGGTCCTGCTCCTTGGATTTATGTGCTTGTCTACTTACTCTTGATTGTGTTTTTTAGTTATTTCTATGCTTCTTTGATTGTTAATCCTGTGGATATGTCACAGAATCTTAAGAAGATGGGAGCTAGTATTCCAGGAATTCGTCCAGGTAAGGCGACGAGTGACTATGTTGAGAAGGTTTTGAATCGCTTGACTTTTTTAGGCGCAATCTTTTTAGGATTAGTCGCTGTCGTGCCAACTGCGGTGGAAAGTGCGACTGGTGTAACTACATTAAGAGGTTTGGGAGCAACATCTTTGCTGATTTTGGTGGGTGTGGCAATTGACACAGCCAGACAAGTTCGCACTTATGTGATTTCTCAACGCTATGAAGGTATGGTCAAGCAATAGCCTGATCAGTCATTAGTCAATGGCGATTGGGTTATTGACTAATGGCTAACTTTTGTTTGGTGATCATTAATAATTGAAAGCTAATTTTAAAAACTGATAATGACAGCAAGATTAATCTTTTTAGGTCCGCCTGGTGCAGGCAAAGGAACTCAGGCAAAACTTCTGGCAGAAATTTTGAACATTCCTCATATTTCGACGGGTGATATATTACGAGGTGCGGTGGCTCAAGCTACGCCTCTTGGTAAAAAAGCCCAAGCTTTTATGAAGAAAGGTGAGTTGGTTCCTGATGAGTTGCTTCTTGATTTGGTGCGTGAGCGATTAAATCAAGCTGATGCTCAAGGTGGTTGGATTTTAGACGGCTTTCCTCGCAATGTTAGCCAAGCAACTTTTTTGGATGGCTTATTGCAAGAGAGGCAGCATCATTGTGAATGTATTAATTTGGAAGTCCCTGATGATGTTTTGATTGAAAGAATGTTAGAGCGTGGTCGTAATGATGATACTCCAGAGGCAATTCGGACGCGCTTGAGTATTTATAACAACGATACAGCTCCTTTGATTGGTTATTATCGCGATCGCTCTACTTTAAAAATAGTTGATGGCGATCGCCCAATGGAAGAAGTGACTACCTCTCTCAAGCAGCTTGTGACTTCATGAAGTCGAATTTTGACCAAGTACTTTCTAAGCAAAAGCAAGCTTTTCAATAAAATTGCCAAGCATCAAGCAAAGCAGATTAGTCGCTTTGAGTCAATATTTGATAAAATATGTTAACAACTCATTGGCTAAGTGTCCAATGTCTGAAGTAAATGGAGATGAGCAAGAGAATTGAGGTTTGAACAGATTGGCTAAACAAGACTTAATTGAAATGGAAGGCACGGTGACAGAATCCTTGCCTAACGCGATGTTTCGAGTTGACTTGGATAATGGCTTTAATGTCTTGGCGCATATTTCCGGTAAAATTCGCCGAAATTACATCAAAATCTTACCGGGTGATCGCGTTAAAGTTGAGCTAACACCTTACGATTTAAGCAAGGGTAGAATTACATACCGCCTTCGTAAAAAATAGGATTAGAGAAATATCTTTACTCAATATTTATAACGATGTTGGCTACCAAAACCATCAAAAAAATGATACAATGTTAAGCTTGCAGTGTGGCCAAAAACAGGCATGAAAGTTAGAGCGTCAGTAAAAAAGATTTGTGAGAAATGCCGTGTCATCCGACGACGCGGACGGGTTATGGTGATTTGTCAAAATCCCAAACACAAGCAACGTCAAGGGTAGTCATCAGACTCTTTAGACTCATTTGTAGCACAAAACATCAGAATAGGGAGAAAAAAGCGTGGCACGGATTGCCAGTGTAGACCTTCCTCGCGATAAACGAGTAGAAATTGGTCTTACATACATCTATGGAATCGGTCTATCACGGTCTAAAGCCATTTTGGCAGAAACCGGAGTTAATCCTGATACACGAGTTAAGGATTTAAGCGATAGCGAAGTCACTACTCTCAGAGGCGCCGTCGAAGCCTATCAGGTTGAAGGTGATCTAAGGCGGTGGGAGTCATTGAACATCAAACGTCTAGTAGACATTGGCTCATACCGGGGGCGTCGTCACCGTATGGGGCTTCCTGTAAGAGGTCAAAGGACTCGTACCAATGCACGCACTCGTCGAGGTCGGCGTGTGGCGATCGCAGGAAAGAAAAAAGCACCCGGTAAGAAGTAATCAATGTATTCAATCCAATCAACACGAGTTTTATAGAGCGACATGGCGCGACCAACTAAAAAAACAGGTGCAAAAAAGCAAAAACGCAACGTACCCAACGGCATCGCTTATATCCAGTCCACCTTCAACAACACGATCGTTACCATCACTGACACTAGAGGCGATGTAGTTTCTTGGGCATCAGCCGGCTCAAGTGGCTTTAAAGGGGCAAAAAAAGGAACTCCCTTTGCGGCTCAAACCGCCGCCGATAGTGCAGCAAGACGAGCAGCAGATCAGGGAATGCGTCAAATTGAAGTAATGGTAAGCGGTCCTGGTGCAGGTCGAGAAACCGCGATTCGGGCACTTCAAGGGGCACAACTAGAAATTACATTGATTCGGGATGTAACGCCAATCCCTCACAATGGCTGTCGCCCACCTAAGCGGCGTCGAGTTTAATTATCAACTTGTCTGAAATTGAGAGAAGTGTCAGAAGAAATAAATACTCTAACCAAGTCATTTAATCGGCTGAGACTTCGCTCATTAGCGCCTAGCACCGGCTTGTAGGTTAGGAGCAATCGAATAAGAAAGCGCCTTCAAAAAGTGCTTTCTCTGGGGATTTATGAATAAGGGAGGTTACTCCGTGGCGTTTTCGATTGAGTGTATAGAGTCCAAAACACTGAAGAATCAAGGGCAGTATAGCAAATTTGTCTTGGAGCCTCTAGAACGTGGACAAGGCACAACAGTAGGAAATGCCTTAAGGCGAGTTCTACTGTCAAACCTAGAAGGTGCCGCTGTAACAGCCGTGCGCATTGCTGGGGTTAACCATGAATTTGCGACGATTGAAGGGGTGCGAGAGGATGTTCTAGAAATTCTCCTGAACATGAAGGAAATTGTCCTCAAAAGCTATACATCTGCGCCTCAAATTGGTCGGGTCAACATCACAGGACCTGCAACCGTGAGAGCGGCTCAGTTTGACTTACCCTCTGAGGTAGAAATTGTTGACCCTGGTCAATACATCGCTACTCTGGCAGATGGAGCAAGACTAGAGATGGAATTTCGCATCGAAAAAGGTAAAGGCTATCGGTCAGTAGACCGAGGACGCGAAGATGCCTCTGCTGTAGACTTTCTCCAGATTGATGCTGTCTTTATGCCAGTCAATAAGGTAAACTACAGCGTTGAAGATGCCCGCATTGACGGCTCTCTAGAAAAAGACCGCTTGATTTTGGACATTTGGACAAACGGCAGTTTGTCTCCCAAAGAATCTCTTCGTCAAGCAGCAAATCTCTTGGTAGATTTGTTTAATCCTTTAAAAGATACCGATTTAGAGTCGCCTAAAGACGAGTATCCAGACGAACAAGACCCCAACGGTCAAATTCCCATTGAAGAACTGCAACTTTCAGTGCGGGCTTATAACTGCCTGAAACGTGCACAAATCAATTCTGTCGCCGACTTACTGGACTATAGCCAGGAAGACCTCTTAGAAATTAAAAACTTTGGTCTAAAGTCTGCAGAAGAAGTGATCGAAGCCTTGCAGCGACGCTTGGGAATTACACTGCCCCATGAAAAAGCGGCAAAAACTACATAACCAAGACAAGGGGAAGAAACAACTAATTCCCCATTTTTAATCATTATTTTGGAGCGTATAGGAAGCAAAAACAATGCGTCACAGTCGTCGTGTACCACTATTGGGAAAACCCGCAGATCAACGTAAGGCATTAATGAGAGCCTTATCAACAGAACTAATTCGTCATGGTCGAATTACCACGACCAAAATTAGGGCGAAAGCAGTTCGCTCACAAGTCGAAAAAATGATTACCTTAGCCAAGGATGGTTCTCTATCCTCACGGCGTCAAGCAATGGGCTATATATATGACAAACAACTAGTCCATGCTTTATTTGAAGGCGCAAAAGAACGCTATGGCGATCGCAATGGTGGCTACACCCGTGTCTTGAGAACCATGCCTCGTCGTGGTGATAATGCCGAAATGGCAATTATCGAGTTAGTTTGAGGAGGTTAAAAATTAAAAATGTATTTGTCACATTTTTAATTTTTAATTAGCTATGTCCACGACCGATGCCATCCCAACCCAAAGAATTGCCCTGGTTATTCAATACCTGGGTACATATTTTTATGGGTGGCAACGGCAGCCGCGCCATCGCAGTGTGCAGGAGGAAATCGAAAAAGTCCTTTCTACCATAGAACAGCGACCCGTAATCCTCCATGCAGCCGGTCGGACGGATACAGGAGTTCATGCCGCCGCTCAAGTAGCACACTTTAACACCGCAAGTCCCATCCCCGCCCAACGTTGGGCAGCAGTTCTCAACAGTCGGCTGCCAGAAGACATCTTAATTCGAGCTTCGGCAGCAGTGGCAACTGATTGGCACGCCCGATTTAGTGCCATCTGGCGTCGTTATCGATATACCATCTATTGCGAAGCCCGACCAAACTTATTTGTGCGACCTTTTTGTTGGCATTATTATCATGCACCCTTAGATGAATCGTTAATTGAGTCCGCTTTAACTCCCTTAAAAGGATCGCACCATTTGGCAGCATTTCACCGTGCCAATTCAGGGCGAAAGCATTCTTGGGTAGATGTCCAAGCGACACAATGTTATCGTAACGACTCATTTATTCATATAGAAATTCAGGCAAACGGATTTTTGTATGGCATGGTACGACTATTGGTAGGAATGCTGGTACAAGTAGGAAAGGGAGAACTAGATCCCCAACAATTCACAGATATCTGGGTCAATCAACGACGAGAAGAAGTGAAATATGCAGCACCAGCAAAAGGACTTTGTTTGCTGCGTGTGGGATACCCAGACTCGCCTTTCCCGCCTGCTATTTGGTTTGATACACAGCCAAAATTTCTCCTGCCCTCAACTACCCCGAAAACTTAAACTTTGTAACGCGAAAAACCAGCCCGATGGAAAAAACCTACCTCCCCCCCCACGACACAATAGAAAGAAATTGGCACGTTGTTGATGCCAGCGAAATGCGATTAGGACGCTTGGCAAGTGAAATTGCTATGGTTCTTAGAGGTAAAAACAAACCTACCTATACTCCTCATATGGATACAGGTGATTTTGTTGTAGTTATCAACGCCGAAAAAGTGGTTGTCACTGGCAAAAAAAGCTCTCAAAAGCTTTATCGCCGCCATTCAGGACGCCCAGGCGGTATGAAAACCGAAACTTTTGCCAAATTACAAGACCGCTTGCCAGAGCGGATTATTGAGCAGGCTGTGAAAGGGATGTTGCCCAAGAATTCCCTGGGACGCCAACTGTTTACCAAGCTGAAAGTTTACGCTGGTGATACTCATCCCCATGCCGCACAACAGCCACAAGTCTTAGAAATCAAAACTATTCCAGGAGCAAATAACTAATGCAAGCAGTAGAACAAAGCGATCGCGCCGTATACTGGGGAACCGGTCGTCGTAAAGCCTCAGTTGCACGAGTGCGCCTAGTTCCCGGTAGCGGTCAACTTGTTGTCAACGGACGACCAGGCGACAATTACTTTAACTACAATTCCACCTACATTTCCGTTGCCAAATCGCCACTGGAAACTTTAGGTTTGGAAAATGAGTACGATATTTTGGTTAATGCTCACGGTGGTGGCTTAACCGGACAATCTGACTCAATTCGCCTAGGAGTAGCAAGAGCACTGTGTGAACTTGACCCAGAAAACCGCTCACCTCTAAAAACCGAAGGTTACTTAACCCGCGATCCCAGAGCAAAAGAGCGTAAAAAATACGGCTTACACAAAGCACGTAAAGCACCACAGTACTCGAAGCGCTAAATTAGTAGTAGTGGTTGGTTATTTGTTGTTTGTTGTCGGCAGTTACAAACAACAAATAGCAATGAAAAAAGTAAAAAATAGAGGAGCAATTATGGCTAAACCTGATATTCATCCCAAGTGGTATCCAGATGCAAAAGTTTATTGCAACGGCGAAGTTGTAATGACAATTGGTTCAACCCAACCAGAAATTCACGTTGATGTTTGGTCGGGCAATCATCCCTTTTATACAGGGACACAGAAAATGATTGACACCGAAGGACGAGTCGAGCGCTTTATGCGGAAATATGGAATGCTCGATGAAGATGCTGCTGCAAGTGCGCCTGAAGCTAAAAAATAGCCGCTTCAAAACTTTGTAACACCCAGTAACTAGCTTGCTTGGGTGTTGTTTTGTTTTTATGCCGAGCTATTTTTTAATGGAGCGATCGCACAAGTCATGGCTGAAACATATCTGCTGGAGAAATTACAATCTGTTGAACAAACTTTTAATGCCTTAACGCGGCAACTTGCTGATCCTGACATCGCCACAAATCCGACGGAGATGCAACGGATTAGCATTGCCCGTTCCTCACTAGAAGAAGTTGTTAATACCTACGAGACTTGGAAAACAACACAATCCGATTTAGCTGGGGCGCGTAGTGTTCACAAAGAAGCAAGCAGCGATCCAGAAATGCAAGAAATGGCAGCGCTGGAAGTTGAAGAACTTCAGACCAAACTAGAAGAACTAGAAACACGTCTGAAAATTTTACTTTTGCCTCGCGATCCCAATGATGACAAAAACATCATGCTAGAAATTCGCGCTGGTACCGGTGGCGATGAAGCTAGTATTTGGTCAGGTGATTTGGTGCGGATGTATTCTCGTTATGCCGAGACGCAAAACTGGAAAGTCAAGTTGCTGAGTGAATCTCTGGCGGATATGGGGGGTTTCAAAGAGGCAATTCTGGAAATTCAGGGTGACCAAGTTTACAGTAAGCTGAAATTTGAAGCAGGCGTTCATCGGGTGCAGCGTGTACCTGTAACTGAGGCGGGGGGCAGAGTTCATACTTCCACGGCAACAGTGGCAGTCATGCCAGAAGTTGATGATGTAGAAATCCACATTGACCCCAAAGATATCGAACTAAAAACCGCTCGTTCTGGTGGTGCAGGTGGTCAAAATGTCAACAAAGTGGAAACCGCCGTTGACTTGATCCACAAACCGACTGGAATTCGGGTTTTTTGTACAGAAGAGCGCTCTCAATTGCAAAACCGAGAAAGGGCGATGCAAATTCTTCGTGCCAAACTGTATGATATTAAACTACAAGAACAACAAGAAGAGGTAAGATCAAGGCGGTTATCGCAAGTGGGAACAGGTTCTCGCTCTGAGAAAATTCGTACTTTCAATTACAAAGATAACCGTGTAACTGATCATCGTTTGGGTCAAAACTTTTCTCTTAGCCCAGTTTTAGAAGGTGATTTGGAGCAATTAATTCAATCTTGTATTAGCCAGGATCAACAAGAACGTTTAGAGGAGCTTGCTGCTTCGACTACTGATTCACCATCTTTTAAATAAGTTAAGCAGTGTCATTTAAGTTAGAAAAGCCCCGGTATCTTGCCAGGGCTTTTTGATTGCATATATTATGACTTTGTTTCTAGTCGTTTTTCCAAATATTGACCAATCATTTGCTGCTCACCGGCGCGAGAAATAATGGTTTGGCGAGTACGATAATTTTCACCTATTAGCTTTAATTCTTCCTCAAATACCGAACCTTTGTATTCGGTTTTTAAGCACAAAGTTTGAGGGTTGGAGAAATAGAAATCAGCGGTGACAGGTTTAGAGGTTGCAAAACCGCGATCGCGATATAAGATATTTCCTAACGCTCCAAATAAAGTCGAATCCTCTGACTGCTTGCGCCCTGTTACTGAGTCAGTACTTTTCCAACTCACACGAGCACCACAAGTTAAAACGATACCGTCGGATAACTTATGCAACTGCTCTAATTCCAGCAATTCTGCACAACCTTGCTTCAAAAAACGAATGTTTATTAGTGACACCACTTCCTTAGTCTCTCCGTCAGGCAGCGTGTAATAACGACGCTCCGAGCGCCAGTCACCTGCTGATTTTTGGAAAAAGCTGGTAATTAAGGATTCTTCAACAATTTGAGCTATTTGTCGCTGTGATGTCACTAATGTCACTCCTCAAATGAAACTACTTTGGCAGTTTTGTACTTTACGCAAGCACTTGTTAATATTCTTAATACATTTAAGCACATTTATACAAGAACTGAGTTCAGCCATCAGGAATAATCCTTGCTCAAGACGAAAAAAGCGATAATTCTACAGAATGCGGCAGTACAATCAAACTCAATCGCTGTAGGTGTGCTGTGACTGAAAACAACTTTTCTAAACCTAAAATACCCCTGCCGGCACCACAAATGATGTCTGAGGCAAACCCTTTTGCCTACTTTACTCTCACCAAGCGGATGCCAGCAATTGTGCAACGGGTAATTTCTGAGAATGACTTTTGTACAGAAATCGTGTATAAATTAGAAGCATTAAGTCAGGAACTACCCGAAAAAACAATATCTTATATAACAGATCAAGGGCAAGACGTAGCTGACTGGAATAGATATTTACAACCATTCATGGGTAAACATTGGATAGATATACCTTGGTTTTTTGCAGAAGCATACTTCTATCGTCGCATCCTTCAGGCAACGCACTACTTCTTACCAGGATCTTTTGGTGTAGATCCTTATGCCCTTCAAAAACGTCGAGGATTAGAAACAGCAATTAGCTCAATTCGAGAACTCAGCACACAAATCAATACTCAAAATAATAGCAACTTAATAGCACTATTTTACTTCTGTTTATGGGGTAACCGAGCTGATATGAGTCTTTTTCCTATTAATACTGAAGATAATAATCAGCAAGCAATTAGTTTAGAACAAAGTCAGGTTTTAATTGATGATACAGCACAAATTGTCGAGAAGATCAGCAACTTTAATAAAGTAAGAATTGATTTTATTATCGACAACGCTGGACTTGAACTTTTTGGTGATTTATGTTTAGTAGATTTCTTACTAACCAGTCAAGCTGCTGAGATAATTTACCTGCATTTAAAGCCTTATCCAACCTTCGTTTCTGATGCAACAATTCAAGATGTTCATGACACTTTAGCAATTTTGGCTGCTGATGATAACAAACAAGTTCAGTTGCTCGCCCAACGCTTACAAAATTATATTATTCAAGGTCATTTAATTTGTCATGATGATTACTTTTGGACATCACCTTTGATGTTTTGGGAAATGCCAGAAGCCTTAAAGAAGCAACTAGCACAATCCAGTTTAATTATCATTAAAGGAGATGCTAATTATCGCCGTTGTTTAGGTGATTTGCATTGGTCATTTACTACTAATTTTGCAGATGTTGTTTGCTACTTTCCAGCACCAATAGTAGTGCTAAGAACTCTCAAATCAGAAATAGCTGTTGGACTACAGATAGAGCAAGTAGAGAAGCTAAATAAAGAAGATCCTAACTGGCTAACAAATGGGCAATGGGGCATAATTCAGCTTGTTGAATAAACCACTCCTAAACAAAGATAAAGGGCAAGTAGTTCTTGCCCTTTATAGTAATATTCTGTTGTACAAACTGCACATTTTAACCTCGAATTTGTTGCTGATATCGTTGCAGTACACTTTGGCTATAATCAGCAATCGATGGATAAAGATGCCCGTCGTAAAACTGTGGTACGGTTGAGGTATAAAGGTTAGGATTACCCGAATACCAGGTAGCTGCTACCCGCTTAACAGCCGTTGCTTCATCTCCTCCAGTAACCCTCAATGCTCGATTAAAGTATTGATTGAGTCTGTGATCAATCACTAAGATTTGAAGCTCAGGATTATTAAGAAATTCCACTCCAGAAACTTCACGACCTAGTGCAGCACGTGACCACGGAGCAACATTTTCAGGCATTACTTGTCCGTAACCCAAAGCCCCACTGTGAGGGTTAACAATATAGTACTTTCCAGCACTTTCTTGCCCAATAATTGCTCGTCGTATTGCCGTTACTTGCTTACTGCTACTATTAGTAACTGATGGTTTAGACGAGGGCTTTTTTAGCTTGGGTAGCTTTGGTTTAATCTTACTTGGTTCAGGTTTCTTGGAAACAGCAGTAAGCTTTGGTTTAATCTTACTTGGTTCAGGTTTCTTGGAAACAGCAGTAACAGATGTAGTTAAATTATCTGCCTTTTGTACACTAAAATCAAGTGCGACTAGCTTGGCAGTGCCTGCATTTTTTTGTGGTAACGAAGATTGATTATCTACTTTTGAAGCAACTATAACATCAGCTTCGGGAACCGAAAAATCCAGCCATACCTCATCTGCTTGAGCAGCTCGTACATTTCCTGATACCATGAACAGTAAGCTAGCAAAAACATTGATTGCAAACTTGAGATGGCGTTTCATGATTGTTTCACCAATAAATTGGCAAGTAAAATTTCAAGAAGTAGCAACAACAAAAATAAGGAATAAATAATTGCTATCTGTTGCTGCTTACTTCAATTCTTTTGTTAGTTGAAATCACTGCTATCGACCAAACAGCGATTATTTAACGAGGCTGCAACATTTGTTGTAAAATTTGCTTTGACGGTTCAACTAATGCCCATTTCCCATCGGCACGTTTGTTGAGCAAAGCAAACTCTAAAAACTCAGCAGTACCGATCGCTTCTCCTACATTCCTGACCCCAAATTGCGGATTTTTTACACCGCACAAACGCAACAAATAATTAGGCACATCGGTGCTAGAAAACATCACACAACCGGGCTTATTGGGCTGCAGCCGCCCTGCGTAAGGGGTGTAGATTGAATTACCATCTAAAGCGATAGAAAGATCACCAAGACCTCCTTTGACGCTGTAGCCGGCAACAGTATCTCCCGCTTGCAACTCCCAAGACTGGAAAAGCTGCACATCTAGAGGTTGCTCTGTTACAGGTTGCGGAGTGCAGCCTGCAACAGACAGCAAAAGCATCCCTGTTGCTAGGAGATTAAGAACGCTTAAATCCATATCCCACATAGCTTTTTCCTTCGTACATCACGACTATCCAGGTTTGCGCGTCGGATGCTAAAGGATAGACATCGCGCTCGGTTGTAGTACCAGCACGGATGCTCAAACTTGGCATTCGACAGTAAGGCGACTTGAGTATTCCCTGCACTTTAGCGCGATCGCCTCTTTCTGGTACAGTTAGTAGTTTCGCCAACTGTTGACGAGAGACGTTTGCTTTTGGCTGCACAATTTCCTGGCAAAATTGGCTGGGATCAAGTGTATTATTCTTAATTTGATCAGGCTGAGAGAACACTAAACCAATCGCCGCAACTAATGCACCACCAAACAACAAGTTTTCGACCTTAAACTTGGGCAGTTTTAGTTGCTTGAATCGTTCTTTTAACGGCTTGTTTTGTAGTTGTGGTTGAGTCATTTTATGCACCTCTTGAACTAATAGACACTAGGGTTATTCAAAGCTCATAGCAGTTTTATCTCAACTACTTGAGAGCTTTTTGAATTATTTAATTGTGAAAAGAGTAAGGCTTACTTGGCTTTATGGAAAAAGGTAAGCCAGTCTTATATTCAATTAAATTGAGGGGACTGCCACCGCTATCCCGAAAATTACTTAGGGTTTATCGGCTGCTACAACAACCTAGCTCTAGGATAATACATTTTTAGTACAAGTGTACTAGTTAAAAAAGAGAAATAGCCGAACCTATTGGTACGGTAGGCTTTACGGTTATTTATGAGGCAGAGAAAATTGGAGAATAGCGATCGCCCTTTCCCGATATCTTGCAGAAAACTTCGCAATTTGCTAAGTTAGTATGTCAAGTAAAACCACAAATCAAAAAAAGCTATGCACAAGCAAAATATACCAAATATACATATACTGTATGCACATTATTACCCGTGTGAGACTCAAGGAATTCTGGGAAAAGCATCCAGACGCCGAAACTAGCCTGCGACTATGGTACAAACTCACATCCCTAGCACAATGGCAAAACTTTGTTGAGTTACGCCTAGTTTTTCCCTCAGCCGATCAAGTCGAAAATCTGACAGTATTTAACATTGGCGGCAACAAATATCGACTTATTACTTTAGTAGATTACGAGTATCAAAAAATCTTTATCCGCCATGTCCTTACTCATGCAGAATATGATAAACAAAGCTGGAAAAATGACGAGTGGTTCACGTAACAAAAGCGCCTATATTGAATTATTAAAAGCATTTCCCCCACGCCCTATTGCTTCTGAAGAAGAGTTCTTAGTAACCCAGCAAGTGATTGATTCATTAATCGACCGCCGTGAATTAACATTAGATGAACATGATTACCTTAATGTTTTAGGTACTCTCGTCTACGAATATGAACAAAAACAGGAATTGATCCCTGATATTCATGGCGTAGAGTTATTAAAAGCATTACTAAATGAATTGAATCTGAAGCAAAAAGACCTAGTACCTATTTTTAAAACTGAGTCTATTGTATCAGCAGTATTGAGCGGTCAGCGTCAACTAACAACTAATCATATTCGTAAACTTGCTGCTTTTTTTCAAATATCTCCTGCTGCTTTTTTTGAATCATATTAAGGTACAGAAGCCCTAACTCCCGTCCCCTTCCCAACTAAGGAAGGGGAGTTTGATTATTACAAGCTTCCTCTATCAAGACGAAGTGATATTAGTGCAGCGGTACAAAGAGGAATTGAGGAGAGGCTCAAATATTAATAGATAGCCTCAGCCTAGTATCCAACAACTACTACGACTTTAAATCAGCGATCGCACCTTTAGTCATCGCCGCAATTGCCTGCTCACTCGCCTTCGGTAAATGGTAATACTTTCCACCCGACTGCTTGGCAAGTTCCTTAGCAAAACCCGTTGAAACAAACTTATTCTCCGTATCAATTACCAACAACTTCATGCCCAACGAGCGAATTTTGCCAGCAATTCCCAACAACTCCGCCTTAATATCCGGCTTCTCTCCTTCCTCCATTGGTTCACCTAATGAACGTGCCAAAGGAATATTACCCCGTCCATCAGTAATCGCCACAATCACAACCTGCCCAATATCTCCAGACATTTGAGCATTCGTACCCACCCGCACCGCCTGAGTCAAACCATGCGCCAAAGGAGAACCACCACCGCAAGGCATACACTCCAAACGCCGACGCGCCGACGCAATAGAACGAGTTGGCGGCAACAACACCTCTGCCTGTTCGCCCCGAAACGGAATCAGCGATACTTGGTCACGGTTTTGATACGCTTCCGTTAACAGTCGCATCACGGCACCCTTTGCCGACTGCATCCGATTTAGCGCCATAGAACCCGAAGCATCAACCACAAACACCACCAACGCCCCAGCTTTCCTGGCTAACCGCTTTGCCCTGATATCTGCCGACTCCACAATTACCTTGCGATCCGGCTGACGTTGCCGCCGTGCTTTTTGATAAGGTGCAGCAGCTCGAAGCGTGGCATCAACGGCAATTCGGCGTACTGGACCTTTCGGCAACATCGGTTTAATGTAGCGCCCTCGGTCTTCTGAAAAGATGATGCTACGACTACCTGACTTGCCTTGTCGCTGTGCTGTTTGGGCAAAGAAAAGAACACTAGGATCGAGGATAACGCCTTCTGGATCAAAGACAAATTCTTCGGGTACATTAGGCGGTTCTTGGTCTTCTGGTTCTTCCTTTTCTTCTTGTTCCTCCTGTTCCTCTTCGGTTTCCTCCTCTTCCTGGGAGTCATTTTGAGGCGGTGGTGGAGGGGGTGGCGGCTGTTCGTCTGGAGGCGTCTGGACGATGGTTGAACGTGGCACAATTACTAATTCTACGGCGCGACGCAAATCGTCAGAAGTTACGTCTGTACGCCCTTCTAGAGCGGCTGCAGCTTTGGCAACTCGCAGGGCAAATAACTCAGCGCGATGTCCTTGTACGCCGCCTCGGATCGCTTCTTCGACGAGGTAGGCAATTTGCTCGTGGGTGATGCGGGTATCTTTGAGCCATTCCCGCGCTAGGATGATTTGGGTTTTCAGGTTGTCGGTGTCTTCGTCGTATTGGTCGAGGAAGGAGGCGGGGGCGAGACTATGTTGGATGGCTTGGTTTACGGCTTGTACGCGATCGTCTAATTCTAGGGTAGCATCGGCGGAAAGTGCGATCGCAATTCGGTCGAGTAAATGTTCTCGAAGTGTGCCTTCTTCTGGATTATAGGTAGCAATTAGTAATGGTCTACAAGGATGTTGAAAACTAATGCCTTCTCGTTCAATTAAGTTACGTCCTTCCGTTAAAACTGTTAGTAACTGGTTGCTAATTTGGTCATCTAATAAGTTAATTTCATCAACATAAAGGACGCCTCGATGTGCCTGTGCCAATAACCCTGGTTGAAATACTGGTTCACCACGTTTTACTGACTGTTCAACATCCACAGAACCCAAAAGTCTGTCTTCTGTAACTCCCAAAGGAATTTGCACAAAGGGAGCGGGTATAATTTGCGTAGATACTGTTGAGGGGTCTGGGGTTTCTGCTAATAGCAAATCATCCCATTCTTGAGGTTTGGTTGGATCGCAATTACATAAAGAACCTTTAACAACTTCGATTGGTGGTAGTAAGCTGTAGAGAGCACGTGCCATCACTGATTTGGCAGTGCCACGACGACCAGCAATAGCTACTCCTCCGAGTCCAGGATCAACTGCTGCTAAGAGTAGAGCAAGTTTGATGGCATCTTGTCCCACCACTGCGGTCAGAGGAAAAGCAGTATTTGTGGGTGTGTTACTGAGAGTTAATGTCATTTCAGTATAATTTTGTCGGTTTTTACCGCCAATTTGCTAGTTGCAATTTTTTTAGGTTCAATGAATTCACCTAATACAGGTAATACATCTATTATACTTTTGTAAGACCAATATCAAGATTTGCATAAGTTGGAGTAACTAATTTTACCATTTATGTTGTTATGTTGTACCTTGCTTATTAAGAAATCTTGAATTACAGTTGGAGTTGCATTTAAAATTTCAGAGCTGCCTGATCAAAGCCACCAACCTTGTAAGGGGTGTTCTAATTAGGTTAAGCTGACCTTAAGCATCGGTTGTAAGGAGTGAGAGACGGTCATCTAGAAAGCATTGGTTAATTAATGTCATACAACTGACTTTTATTGCCATGTTAGATGAACTCACTAGCGTTTTTGTTGGTCCAAGGCAGTAGTTTTTTAAATCAGTTTATAAGGCAATCAGTCTTAGCTATTTTCACCACCCAAAAGTTTTACTAAATTCAAAAAGCACCAAGATGGGTTCATGACTACTTATTCTACCGATAACGTTTCTAATGAAGCTCAGAATAATGAAGAGCTTCCAAAGCAAGATGAGTTAGAAATAATTCGTAATTTACTTTTTGAACCAGAGTTAACTAAAATCAAAGTTGTCCAGGAAAGGTTAGATAATTTTCAACTTAATACAGATAATTTAAGCCAGATGCTTCCAGGAGCAATTGCTCAACGTTCCCTGCCAGATAAAGAACTCACCGAGGTTTTATTACCTACTATTGAAGATGCTATTCACATCTCAGTTAGAAAAGATGTTGATGTAATTGCTAATGCCATTTTCCCGGCACTTTTACCAGGTATTCAAAAAGCAGTGGCAGCGGCAATTAGTGAGATGACTCAATCACTTAATCAAACTCTTGAACATAGCTTCTCTACCAAAAGTTTTAAATGGAGAGTAGAAGCAAAATTAACGGGAAAATCTTTTGCGGAAGTTGTGCTTTTGCATACGCTTCTTTATCAAGTTGAACAGGTTTTTTTGATTCATAAAGAATCAGGATTAGTGATGCAACATTTGGTCGCCCCTGAAGTATCTGCTCAAGATGCAGATATGGTTTCAGCGATGCTAACAGCTATTCGGAATTTTGTCCAAGATTCTTTTAATGTCAAGCAAGGTGATTCTTTAGATGCCCTGCGGTTTGGAGGACTTGCTCTTTGGATTGAGCAAGGTTCTGAAGCAATTTTAGCAGGTGTTATTAGAGGAAATGCGCCAAAAGAATTAAGATTTGTTTTCCAAAATGCTCTTGCTCAAATTCACCAAAAATACTACAACAAGTTTGCTGACTTTGAGGGAGATACGGATTTATTTTTAGAGAGTCAAGCAGAACTAAAATCCTGCCTTCAAGCTCAGTATGAATCCGAGGCACTAACTAAGTCTAATTCATCAAAAGCCTTATTGTGGATAATTTTAGGAACTGTGACTATTGCAATTGTCACTTGGGGAGGATTGGCAATTAGAAATAGTCTGAGGTGGTCAACTTTTTTATATAAATTGAATGCTGAACCAGGCATTGTTATTACCAAGGTTGAAAAACATTGGGGAAAGTATTTTATTTCAGGATTACGTGATCCATTAGCAGTAGATCCTAATAAAATAATGAAATCAGTAAAACTTAGTCCTGAAAATGTCGTCAGTCAATGGAAACCATACATTTCCTTAGAGCCAGCTTTACTAACAGCCAGAGTTGAAAAAATGCTAAAACCTCCTAAAACAGTATCTTTAAAAGTAGATGAAAATGGTGTTTTATCTATTAAAGGTTCAGCTTCTCTGCAATGGATTAAGGAAACCCGCAAAAAGGTACAGCTTATTCCCGGAATTAATCAGTTTCAAGAAAGAGAACTAATAGGTTTGGGCATTAATAGAAGAAAATAAACTTGACTTTGATAAATACTGAATTTTTAATATGTACTAGCTTTTTGCAAAAAGCTGCAAGAATTAAAATTAGCAAGAATACATAATAGAAAAAGTTAAAACTTACTAAGCCGTTTTTTAATTAAGCTGACAAATCGAATCCAAATAATTAGATATGATTCAGAAAAAAGTTTGTATGGTGGGAGCCTTTGCCACAGGCAAAACGAGTCTTGTATCACGTTTTGTCCATAGTATATATTCAGAAGTTTATCAAAGTACTGTGGGTGTAAAAATTGATAAAAAAACCTTAAAATTAGAAGACCAAGAAATCAATTTGATTCTTTGGGATATTCAAGGGGAAGACAATTTTCAAAAACTTCGACTTTCTTATCTGCGTGGCTTGTCGGGCTACCTTTTAGTCGTAGATGGCACACGTCGTGCTACTTTTGAGAAAGCCTTGAATGTCCAGCAAAGCATAGAACAGATGTTTGAGAAAGTGCCGTTTATTCTGATTATTAACAAATCAGATTTAGCTGATGAATGGGAAATTGATAACACAACAGTGGATGAACTCTCAAACACAGGGTGGAATATCATTAAAGGAAGTGCAAAAACTGGTTTAGGCGTGGAAGAAGCCTTCTTAACTCTTACTAAGAAAATCATGGCTAAATAGATGATTAACTTTCCTAATCCGATTTTAGATTATATTCAAAAAGTAATTATTGAAATTCGTTCACCAGCCTATCTTTTGATTGCCAAAGACGGTTACTTATTGGAATGGGGCGGGAGTTGGGAAGCTTACGGAATTAGCAATTTAGAAAAAGGACAAAAAATAGAGACAAATGTATTATTTCTACAAGGAATTTTGCCTGTAGATAACGTTCCTGTTTTTCTTCAATGTATAGAAATGCAGCCTAATATTTATGCAGATGTTCATATATTTTCTGACAATCAAGGAGATTGGGTCTTACTTTTAGATGCAACCTTAAATCAAGTTAGGCAAAGTGCAGTTCAACAAAAAGGAAATGAATTAAGCTTAGTTCAGGAAAAACAATCCAAAATATTAGCTCAATATCTTGGTAAAGATGTTGCTCAAAGTTTAGCTCAAGGAGAGTTTACTCTTGTACAAAAAGGAAAGCGTTCAGAAGTATCCATTTTATTTGCAGATATTCGAGGCTTCACTTCTTATAGTGAAAAACAACTTCCTGAAGAAGTTTTTAAAACACTAAATTCATATTTACCGGCAATGATTCAACCTGTTTTAGATGAAGCTGGCATGGTAGATAAACTAATTGGAGATGCTGTGATGGGCATATTTGGCATTCTACCAGTCCGAGAATCTCCTGCCAAACACGCAATAAAGGCAGCATTCCAAATGATTGAAGCTGTAAATAATGTTAATAAAATGCGGCAAACTAATCATGAAATCACTTTAAAAATTGGCATTGGCATTGCTTCAGGTCCAGTAGCAATAGGTATCCTTGGCAGCAAAGACCGCAGAACTTTTACTGCCATAGGTCATCATGTTAATTTAGCAGCTCGTATGGAAAGTCAGGCACGTCCAGGTGAGATTCTTATTGATGAAAACACCTTTGCAAAATTAGGTGATCTGCAAGCATCTTTTTCCAGCATGGCTCTTTCCTTTAAAGGAATTGCTGAACCACTACCTACTTATTCTTGGCTCGTAAAATAGTGATTATTCTTGATTGTTGAGAGTTGGACGCTCTAAAAAATCGAAAGCTTCTACCACTAAACTAACTTAACGATTTTAGCATCTACTTAACGATAGAGATAAAATTTTATACCTTAGAGTCTTGTAATTATAGCCTCAAATTTTAATACTAAAAACAAGACATTTATATTTATCTTTTGGTGGAGTTTTAAGCCAATGAATCTCAAAGTTTTTTTGGAACTATTAAAGGAAACCTTTAAAGAATGGCAAGAAGATAAAGCTTCACGATTAGCTGCAGCCTTGGCTTATTACACTGCATTCTCAATTGCACCTCTACTGATTATAATAATTGCGATCGCTGCTCTTGTTTTTGGCGAACAAGCTGCCCAAGGTCAAATAGTTGGACAAATCCAAAATATAGTTGGAAAACAAGGAGCAGAAGCGATCCAAACGATGATCCAAAACTCTCGCAAACCAACAACCGGGACAATTGCCACTATTATTAGTGTTGGAGTTCTTTTATTTGGTGCAACCAATGTTTTTGCACAGCTACAAGATGCTCTTAATACAATTTGGGAAGTTGCGCCAAAGCCAGGAGTTAAAGGATTAGTTAAGACACGCTTTATCTCTTTCACATTGATACTAGGTGTCGGATTCTTACTCTTAGTTTCACTGGTATTAAGTACAGTTTTATCTGTTCTGGGAAATTACTTCGGCGATTTATTTCCTAACCTACAATTTATTTGGTCAGTTGTTAACTTTACTCTTTCCTTTGGCATCATTACTCTATTATTTGCACTTATTTATAAGTTCTTACCAGATGTTAAAATTACCTGGGGTGATGTCGGAATTGGAGCAGCAATTACAGCACTCTTATTTACCATTGGCAAGTCAGTATTGGGGCTGTATTTAGCTAATAGTAGTGTTGGCTCAACTTACGGAGCTGCAGGTTCATTTGTTGTGCTTTTATTATGGGTGAATTATTCAGCTCAAATCCTCTTGTTTGGTGCAGAATTTACCCAAGTTTACGCTAATAAATATGGTTCGCAAATTGTTCCTGATTCTCATGCCGTACCTGTTACTGAAGAAGCTAGATCACAGCAAGGAATGCCAGGTAATGAAACACAGAAAACAGCAAATGAGTCAGATAAAAATAAGCTAGAAGCAACAACACATCCAACTAAATCACATCGGCAAAAACGTAATCCAGCCGCCATCATTTTAGCTGGATTAATTGAAGTTTACCAAGGTGTCAACCATTTGGTAAAAGGAAAAAGCAGTCAGAGAAATAGACGAAAGTGATTTAACTTGGCTAGTGGTCATTTGTGTGACAATTTAGCTATAATTTCTTTCTTGGGGTAGATGTTTAAATGATGCGAGTCTAAATTTATGTGTCCGAGCCAGGATTTTGTTGATAACTTTACAAAAATCAACACAAACTGCCTAACTCTAAAATAAAGATTACGACTTTGACGCCTAAAGTAGAACTTTGCTTTAGATTTAGGGAATACTAGGCAGTCACTAAAGTACAAAAGATCACAATGAATATGCCTGAACCAGAAAACGGAACTTACATGGAGCTAGAGCAAGCAAGAAATAGCTCATTTCAAGACGTAAACAATTCTCACGTTTTTGGAAAAAATCCTTCGGATACTGGCAACTTAGACAAAATTAGAGATATCCTCTTTGGTAACCAAGTTAAGGATTATGAACAAAGATTTACCCGCTTAGAAGAACATTTAGTTAAGGAATGTACTAACCTACGTGAAGATACCAAAAAACGCCTAGATGCAATTGAAACTTACATTAAAAACGAAGTTGATGCCTTAACAACACGCCTAAAAACAGAGCAAAATGAGCGTAATCTTGCTGTCACTGAAACCAACGAAGAATTGAAAAATGTAGTTAAGTCTCTAGAAAGAAAAATTGCTCAATTGGATGAGCAAACTTCCCAAAATGAGCGTGATTTACGACAGCAGATTCTTGACCAATCTAAAAATTTAGATGATGATCTTCAGCATAAGTATAAAGAACTTTTAGCAGCACTCGATCGAGAGTCTAAAGAACTTCATACTAACAAAACTGACCGCTCTACCCTAGCACGTCTTTTTAGTGAATTGGCATTGCGACTGGATAATGATAAAAATTACTAAACTTTTTGTAATAACCTTTTGCCATTAAAGTAAAAGTAGTTTTTATTGCTACTTGTAAACCACAGATGATAGTTAAGTAACTCAAGCTTTTTTGGCTAACATAGTTTAAGAAGTCAAATAATAGTAGGTGCTTTGAGGAATGGCTGACTCTTCCATTCATAATTTCTCCAGCGAAACTCCTGATGAAAGTTTAGCAGAAACTCCCGAAGAGATGGCGGCACTTCGCAGTTTGCTATTCGGTTTTGAGCAAAGCGAACTTGAACAACTGCAGGAGCGATTGAATAATCCTAATGTTAATGCAGAGGATTTAAGTCGATTACTTCCAGAAGCAATTATTCTTCGCTCAATGCAAGACAAACTGCTTAGTGAAGCCATAGTTCCTACTATTGAAGATGCCATTCACACCTCGGTTAAAAAAGATCTGAATATCTTATCAGAGGCGATTTTTCCTGTCATGGCACCAGCTATACGCAAAGCCATTGCCACAGCTCTTGAAGCAACATTGCAATCATTTAATGAAACAATTGAACATAGCGTTTCTCCTCAAAGTTTTAAGTGGAGATTAGAAGCACGACAAACAGGCAAATCTTTTGCTGAAGTGGTGCTTCTACGCACTCTTGTTTATCAGGTTGAGCAAGTTTTCTTGATCCATCAAGAAACAGGCATTGTGCTTCACCATATCGTTCAACCAGGAGCAGTTATACAAGATGCTGACTTGGTTTCGGCAATGCTGACCGCTATCCAAAGTTTTATACAAGACTCTTTTGAAGTCAATAAAAATGACTCACTACAAGCTTTGCAATTTGGAGATGTTGCAATATGGATTGAAAAAGGTCCAAAAGCAGTTTTGGCTGGCGTAATTAGAGGACATCCCCCAAAAGATTTGAAGTTTATTTTTCAAAATTCACTCGAAAAAATTCATCTTAAGTTTCAAAGGCAGCTACATCATTTTAAGGGTGATACTTCTGCCTTTGAGGCTAGCCAAATTTATCTTGAACCATGTCTTCAAGCTCAATATAAAAAACCCAATCAAAAGAAATACTATCCAGTTATTGGTATATTTGTAAGTGTCTTAGTAATTGCGCTTGGTACAGTAACTTTTTTTTCATTAAGAGATCGACAACGCTGGGCAATGTATTTAGAAGCACTCAATACTGAACCGGGAATTGTTGTAACTAAAACCGAAAAACGTAATGGTAAGTTTTTTATTTCAGGACTTCGTGACCCGTTAGCAAAAGACCCTAATTTAATTTTAAAAGCAACTAATATTCCTCGTGAAAACGTTATTGAAAATTGGAAACCATACGCCTCACTTGATACAAAATTTGTTACTATTCGAGCCAAAAGACTACTACAACCTCCTGCAACTGTCGAGTTAACTTTTGCTCAGGATGGCACTCTGACTGCCACAGGCAGTGCACCTAAACAATGGATTATTGAAAGCCGGAAAATTTTGCGGGCGCTTCCTAGTGTCACTAAATTTAATGAAGAAAACCTAGTTCCTACAGATTTCAAACAAATTGAATTAAGCAAAAAATTCATAGAAACACAATGGTTATTTTTTGACGCCGGGGAAACAGATATTAAACCAGGTCAAGAGCAGAAACTACAATACTTGGCGGAAGAAATCAATAAACTTACTAATGTCACCAAAATTTTAAAGAAAGATGTTCGTATTCAAATCATCGGAAGAACAGCCATTAAAGGAGAAGCAGCTAATACTATATTGAGTAAAAAACGGGCAGATAAAGTATTATCGGCTTTAAATATGAAAGGGCTAAAAAACACCAAAGTAAGTACGATTGGTTTAAGTCCTCTTGAATCTTTAAATATGGCTACTAACACAAAAGATAATAGTAATAATAATACTGTATTCTTTAAAGTAATCGTATCCAATACTGGTAATAATAGGAAAAATAACCCATGATTCAGAAAAAAATCTGTATGGTGGGAAGCTTTGGAACCGGAAAAACTAGCTTAGTAGCACGCTTTGTCAAAAGCATTTATTCAGAAATTTATCAAACTACTGTAGGTGTCAAGATTGATAAAAAAATAGTTACAATCAATCAGCAAGAATTAACTCTCATGTTGTGGGATATTCATGGAGAAGACCAATTTCAAAAAGTGCAACTTTCCTATTTACGAGGTTCATCAGGCTATTTTCTGGTAGTAGACGGAACCCGTCAGGAGACACTTTATAAAGCCTTTTCTCTGCAAAAAAAGGTAGAAGCATCAATTGGTACAGTTCCTTTTATTCTTATCCTCAACAAAACTGACTTAATAGAGGAATGGGATATTGACGAAACCACAATGGAATCACTATCTGCAAAAGATTGGACAGTAATTAAAGGAAGTGCCAAAACTGGTTTAGGGGTAGAAGAAGCCTTTATGACATTAGGTGCAAAAATGCTGGAGATGTAATTGCTTCAAGTCCTGTCGTTTTAGGTATAGTTAGTAGTGACGACTGGAAAAAATTGTGGCAACGGGCTACTATGTTAACTCTCATAACAACTTAAAAATCAGACTGCGCCTAGCAATTTCTTGTTCATGAAAATACTTTTGATCAACTTGTAGAAAGCCTCAATTACTTTTCTGTCATCGATTTGTTTATTTAAGGAAAAACTGAGCCGATAAAAGTTTATTTCCACTTGTTATCATGACTAATGAATTCCTCATTTCTGAACTTTTCGCTACTCTAGATTTCGCTGTTATGGAGCGAATGAATGATGGTTCGTTTACAGTTATTAGTACTTTACCTCCTTGGTTTTTACAATTTTATGGAGAGGCAGCTTCTTTAGCAGAAGGACTAAAACCAGATAGCTACTCGACATTTCTTGAAAATTTTTTGACAGATGCTGAAGAATTTTGGGCAGGAAACCACGCACAGCCACTGAAATCTGGTCCTTGGTGCGAAGCTGACTTATCTGGAATTGAATATTGTCTAGAAGCTACAGCCGTTAAATTAGAAAATCGTAAAATCCTACTACTTGAGCAACTAGGACCTGTTCACCAAGAGAAACAAAGACTAATTCAAAAAGGACGCGAAAACAGCTTAAATCATCAAGAATTAATCAAAGAAATTCAAAAAAAAGAAATCTTAATTCATTGCATTATACATGATTTATCTAGTCCTTTAACTATAATCTTTACATCTTTAGAATTGTTAGAGCGTAAGGGTTCAGTCGAAAAACAAAGAAACCTTTTAGAAATTTGCAAAATTCAATGCAATAGACAAGAAAAGCTAATTAGAGAAATGCTAGAGATATTTTCTACTGAAATAGAATCTTTAGAAAACTTCCATCAAATTCCTGCTCTTGCCCCCAATGCTCTCCATTGTCTCCAAGAAGTTAGAGATGCTTTCTTACCTACCTTTTTAATGAAACATATAAAATTACAACTAGAGCCAAATATTGAGCTTACTAAAGATTGGAAAGTTGTTGGAGAAAAAACTCGTTTAGAGCGAATTATCATTAATTTAATAGAAAATGCTTTGCGGTATAGCCCAGAGCATTCTACTGTAAAAATTGGTCTTCAAGAGAAACATGATAAAATTGTAATTAGCGTAGACGACGAAGGTGCAGGTGTTTCTCCAGAGTTAAACAAGGACTTATTTAAAAAATTTTCTAAAGGTAAAATTAACTCCGGAAAAGCAGGACTTGGACTTTATTTTTGCCGTCTTACAGTTGAGCGCTGGGGAGGAACTATCGGTTATTTGCCCCGTAACCAAGGCGGTTCCAGATTTTGGTTTTGTTTGCCCAAACCAGAGCCAGAATAGAAAGCTAGAGTCTCTTCTCACCAAAAGTAACTATGCATTCAAACGAAGAAGCAAATTGTTAGCGAACATCTAGCAATGGTGAACTTAAATGCTGCGGCTAATAAATATCCGGATCAGATTTCTGGAGGCATGAAACAAAGAGTAGGAATTGCACGCGCCTTGGCAATTCGTCCTAAAATGTTATTAATGGAACCATTCGGTGCTTTGGATGCTTTGACACGTGGCAAACTACAAAAACAGGTATTAAATATTTGGGAAAGTCAACCGCCCGTAATGATGGTAACCCATGTTGATGAAGCACTGTATATGTCCGATCGCATTGTGATGACCACGAATCAACCAAAAGCAACTGTTGGGGAAATTTTAGAAGTGCCATTTGAGCATCCACGCGATCGCCAAGCTTTACGATAATCAAAAGCATATTTTGAACCTCGTAACCATGCACTGAACTTCTTAGACCGTTATTTCACGCAAGACGATTGATTAAAAAATAGTTAATCTAGTTGATGGAGTGGGCAGCCTAATTCAATTGGGACTGGCAATAATTATAATCTGTCAGCTCCTGTTAGAAGTGGAGGAAACATAGGGAAGGGGCTAATCTTTGAGTAGGGGAGACATTATTGTAGTTTTGTGCCTTAGCTATACTCTGTTGGTAATGGCAGGAGTTTCCAAAATAGCTTGTAAGAGCAAAAAGCGACTGAGATACCCTCTCGGATTTTACTAAGTATAAACCCTTAGTTGTCTGTATTGTGCTCCACCTCTCATTCACCATCAGTAATTTTTAATAAGAGAGGTAACCATGAGTATTAAGCCAATGCTGAGGCGTCTTGAAGGCGCGATGGATCGGAATGATTTAATTGAACAAATGGTGTTGTTGCCAGAACCGGCTTCAGCGGCGGCGAAGTGGGCGAATTCCAATCACTCGGTTAATTTAATTGTCGGCTATGATGCTTCGCCTCGTAGTCAGACTGCCCTTGATTTGACGATGTGGATTGCTCATCAAACCCGTTTAGCGACTCAAAAAGAGGTGACGGTTCAAGTTGTTTATGTTGTAGAAGAAGCCTCTAGCAGTAAGGATTTGGATGTAGATTCAGGGAATATTAGTTCCACTTTAGGCGATCGCTCAGGAGAGTTATCAAGATCTTCATCTAAAAAGGGTGCAGTATCTGTTTTGGAGAAGCCGAAACAGCAACGGCTAGCTGTGGTAAAAAGAAAGAAAACAGCCAAGCATCAACCAAAAGCTAAGGTTTCTCAAGCTGATATTTTTGAGAAAGCCGATCGCATTTTATGGCAGGCGCGTTGTTTGGCGGAAGAATGGCGCGGCGCTTTTAAGGCACATCTGCGCTTTGGTAATGTGGCAAATGAACTTAAGGCAGTTGTGGAAGAGGAGGATGCAACGTTGCTGTTTTTAGGTTGTAATTCGGTTAAACATCCTATTGTCAGGCAATTGGGAAGTCATTTTTCTTGTTCGGTTTTGGGTATTCCTTCTGGGATGATGATTGAGTAGTTTTGAAAGGCTGATCTGAGGTAGAGATCCCCCTGAATTTGGGTTATTTAGGGGGATTTGATCTTTCTGTTTCAATCCCTGAAAGGGATTAATTACGATTCAGAGTTTTGTGTTCAGGAGTAGCGCTTAAACCTAGTTTTCTGTTTCAATCCCTGAAAGGGATTAATTACGATTCAGAGCATTTATGGACAGATACAAATAAGTTTGGAGTTAGCAAGTTTCAATCCCTGAAAGGGATTAATTACGATTCAGAGAAAGATGGAAGCGTTACTGCTACTCATTTGTTGCGCTGTTTCAATCCCTGAAAGGGATTAATTACGATTCAGAGTCGCACTAATTAAGTCAGGTGCTTTAGACTGTCTGCACCCCGTTTCAATCCCTGAAAGGGATTAATTACGATTCAGAGTAGCTTGGTTTTCGCCAACCTGTAAGGCATAGGAGCGTCAGTTTCAATCCCTGAAAGGGATTAATTACGATTCAGAGACTAGCAGCGTCATGAGTGCCTTTGTAGGAGATCCTGATGTTTCAATCCCTGAAAGGGATTAATTACGATTCAGAGCAGGCATCAGAAAGCTTACCTTATTTTTCCTTGTTTCAATCCCTGAAAGGGATTAATTACGATTCAGAGTGAGCGGTGATGGGTTTCTCAGCTTTGACCAAGGTTTCAATCCCTGAAAGGGATTAATTACGATTCAGAGACCCGTAGGAGAGTATTTTCTTAAACAGATAGTAGAAAAAGTTTCAATCCCTGAAAGGGATTAATTACGATTCAGAGCAAAGGTAGAAAAGTCACAACTGAAGGAGCTAAAAATGTTTCAATCCCTGAAAGGGATTAATTACGATTCAGAGCCGTTAGCCTTACCGCTAATCCTTCTTCTGATTCGTTTCAATCCCTGAAAGGGATTAATTACGATTCAGAGAGCGGTACTCCGAAACCCTTACAATATGTAGTTTTCAAGGTGCATTTGCGCCAACCTCCTTAAGAATATCATTACAGCCATCGATCTGACAAGCTCTAGATTTTCCAAACAGCCTCAAAACCAATCCCAGCAAGCATTACAGCATTTGCGCCAACCTCCTGAAACATCAAAAAGGCTGCATCCCTTACCAGATCAGGAATACAGCCCCAAAAATCACACTCTTCAAAAAAACACCTATAGGTAGGCGCAAAAAACCTTAAGCAGGTTGAGTCAAAGCATCCGTCAAATAATCCGCCGCCGTCTCCACCAACGCGATCGCATTTTCATAAATCATCCGTGTCGGACCCAAAATGCCCACACTCCCCACCGGCACCTCACCCTGCTGATAAGTCGCACACACCAAAGCACAAGTCCGCATCGGTTTTAGCGGATTTTCTGAACCAATTCTTACCTTCACCCGACTTTTTGACGCCAACGACTCAGGCAACTCAAAGATTACGGGCCACAGTTGCTCCTGTTCTTCTTCCAAAAGATGTAATAACATCTGAACCTGCTGCAACTCAGAAAACTCCGGTTGACGCAACACCTCAGAAATACCCCGAATCATAATCGGCGTCGGTACAGGCGCCGTAGTGCGGCGAGTCAACTCACTAATCAACGTCCGCAAAAACACCGCATAACGAGCAAACTCACGATCCAACTCACTCCAATCTAGCGTCGCCAACTCACCAAGCGATCGCTCTTTTAGCTTACTATTCAAAAAATTCGATAAAATCTGTAACTCACGCTCTACCACCGACTGATCATTTGACTGCGGCAACTCCATCAACACCGACTGCGTTTCATAAGCATCAGTCACCACAATCAACATAACCCGCCCCGGCTCCAACTGCACCAACTGCAAATGCCGCAAGCGAATAGTCCGAGTTTGGGGCAGAGTAATCAAAGCAATATAACCACTCACCGCCGCCAAAAGTTGCGCCGCATCACCCAAAAGCTTCTCAAAACTAGAATCTTCCCGATCCGTCAACAAATACTCAACCTGTCGCCCCAAAGCATCCGCCGGCGTCATCAACTGATCAACATAAATCCGATACCCCGAATCTGAAGGCACACGCCCCGCCGAAGTATGAGGTTGATACAATAACCCCACCTTCTCCAAAACGCCCATACAAGAACGAATCGTAGCAGGGCTAACACTCAAGTTATACTCCGCCGCCAAAGCCTTGGAACCCACAGGTTCAGCCGTCGCAATATAGTGACGGATCGTTGCCCGCAGAATCTGTTGTTGCCGCTTACTGAGACTCACTTGCTGAGACATTTGCACAATAAATAATTGAAAGTAAGATTTTTAAGAAATCGATAATGTTTAGTTATTAAATTATTATGCAGCCATAAACCCAATTTCCGGCAACTACGACACCAATCAGCACCAAAAGCTGCAACAAAACGACTAGTTATCAAATAATTTAATTGTCTGGATGCTGCACTACCTCAAAAACCATCAAGCCAATTGTGTAGACTCAATAATTCTTGTCAGGTTATTTAATAAAAGTCGTGCCTTTAAGATAACAGACTCAGCCCAATCTGGCTTGTCCAAGGATGCCAGTCTGTAGAGGTAGCCACGGTAGCCAAAGGAGAACTAGAATCTTGCTCCCCTCTCCCCTGAGTGGGAGAGGGGCTGGGGGAGAGGGGTTCAGTAAGTCAGTTTTTGCCGCTTCTCCCCTCGTAGCCAAAGGAGAACAAGAATCTTGCTCCCCTCTCCCCTGAGTGGGAGAGGGGCTGGGGGAGAGGGGTTGTGCTATAAAGCTTTCAGCCTTAAAGGGGAGAGGGGTCGGGGTTGTGCTATAAAGCTTTCAGCCTTAAAGGGGCTGGGGACTAGGGTTATTTCAAAAAGCTTTCAGCCTTAAGTTTGACACCAATGCACTCTCTTCTCTACCCTCTACATACACCAAATAATTGACAAGTCCTAATACAAAGCAATATTCCGATCAATTACCTGAGCATAAGCATCAATACCACCAGTAATATTTTTAACATTTGTGAAGCCTTGACTTAATAGCCACTGACACATCTGGATAGAACGGCTGCCATGATGACACAAAACCAGCGTTTCAGTATTAGGATCAAAACGAGTTAAAATTTGCTCAGACCATTCAGCAAACTCGCTCAAAGGCAGATTCTCAAAGCCATCCAAAGAAGCGATCGCTATTTCCCTAACTTCTCGCACATCAATCAACTGAAGCCCATAAACAGCCTCATTTAGCCGCAATGCCAGTTCTTTAACACTAATTTGAGGAATTGGGTCACTAAAAAATTGTTGCGACATCAGCTCTAAATACGCTCTACTTGAAGAAGACTAGCAGGAACACCAACTAAAAACATTTTAATTTTAATAGTTGGCAATGCCTCCAAACTGAAATAATAATAGGCGTGAAATTGGCATAATTTCACCCTTAGCCTTTAGCCTCCCTACGGTGCCGGAATTCACAATGAAGCTACGTTCGTTTTTCTACGCCATAGCAGCAGGTGTTTCTGTGCTGCTGTTAACTTCTATCGCTGGCTTTTTCTGGCTAACTGCCCAAAGTCCAGTAAAATTATTGCGCGGTGGAGCAATTACCAACCCCAGCGCCGCCATATTTGTACCCAAACAAGCGCCCATTGTGGCATCGTTATTAGTAAACCCAGAACGCTTAGAAACCTTTCGCCAAGTCGTAGCGCGTCCGGTAAATCGTAGGCGATCGCGTAATGAACTAAAACAACTCGAAAATAGCATCCTAGCCAAACAAGGCATCGACTTCCGCCGAGATATCCGTCCTTGGTTAGGTGACGAAATTACCGTTGCCGTAACATCCTTAGATTTTGACCGCGATCCTCAAAATTCTGCCCAACCCGGCTATCTTTTAGCCGCCACCACCAAAAATCCTCAACGGGCAAAAGAATTTTTACAACTGTTTTATAGCAAACAGGCAACCGCTGGCACAACAGATTTAGTATTTGAGCAATATAAAGGCGTTAACCTGATTTACAAACGCCCAGAAGCCTCGGAAAAATCCTCCACAGGCTTACCAGAAACCCTTACAGGTGCCGTAGTTGGCGATCGCTTTGTCCTCTTTGCCAACCACCCGAAAGTGATGCGGGAAGCCATTAACAACGTACAAGTCGCCAACCTCAGCTTAAATGATGACCCAGTTTATCAACAAAAGCTAGAAACCCTCACCGAACCCCGTATTGGCTTAAGCTTCATCAATCTTCCCGCCCTCGCTGCCTGGGTTTCCAAACAACCTGCACCCAATAGCGATGCCTTAACAGGATCAGAAACCTTAGCGATCGCACTTTCCCTAAACCGTCTAGGATTATTAGCACAAACCGCCCTAGTTTCCAGCCAACCCAGCAGCGACCTCGAACCGACTCTTAATCAACCCGTCGCTGCACTACAATACATCCCCAACAACAGCTTATTATCCCTAGCTGGCACAGACTTAAACCAGTTCTGGAATCGCCTCTCAACGGGGCAGGAAGGCAACGACACCCTCAAACCCCTAATTGAAAGAGCGATCGCTTCCTTGCAGTCACGCTGGGATCTAGACCTACCAGAGACAATATTTAGCTGGGTACAAGGTGAATATGCCATCTCAGCCTTACCGCGTCCCGACAAAACTGAGCCTGATTGGATTTTTGTTGCCCAAAAAACAGCCAACGCCCAAGAGTCAATTGAAAATCTCGATACCCTAGCAAAACAACGCGGACTAAGTGTCGGCACATTGCCCCTAGCAGACAAAACTATCACCGCTTGGACAAAATTGGTAACATCAACTACCGTCGCCGGCAAAGACAAAATGATGCGACTAGAAGCCCAAGTTGCAGGCTGCCACACCACAGTAGGAGATTATGAAATCTTCACAAGTTCCATTGAAGCCATGTCAGAGGCTTTGCAGGGAAGCGAGAATTCTCTGATTAAAAATGATAACTTCAAAGAAGCGATCGCCACTTTGCCCGAACCAAACGACGGCTATTTGTATCTCGACTGGTTAAATGGACAACAGTTAGTCAACAATCAATTGCCAATTGTGCAAGTTGCTGAACTCGTCGCCAAACCATTATTTGATCATTTGCGATCGCTTAGTATTAGCAGTTACGGTATAAATCAGGGTGTCCAACGTAGCCAGCTTTTTTTCCGGTTAGATAATCACAATTAATCTTAACTCGTTAAAAAGAGGCAAAGTAATAGTAGTATCCTAAAGCCAAATTGATCCTGTCACTTGCTTGACTGCAATCTACTTTTCTTTGATGACTAACCTCAGCCAAACCTGAAAACCCTAGTCATAAGCAACACAATTTAACCGGACTTTAGCTTAAAAGTGAATGAAACCAACCAAAAAACCGAGAGTAAAAGTTTGCTGCATTGCCAATGTTGCCGAAGCTAACTTGGCAATTAGTTATGGCGCCTCAGCATTAGGTTTAGTCTCAGAAACGCCTTCAGGATCACTTATTTCTGAAGGTTTAATTGCCCAAGTCGCCTCGCTTGTACCACCTGCTGTGTCATCGTTTTTATTAACCAGTAAACCTGATACCTTAGCAATTATTGCCCAACAAAGACGCTTAGGCGTTAATACCATTCAAATTTGCGATAGCTTACAATCAGGAACCTACGACGACCTACGTCAAGCTTTGCCAGGAATTGCTTTAGTGCAAGTTATTGATGTTAAAAATGCTGACTCAATTGAAGCCGCACTCAAGGCTGCACCTCACGTCCACGGATTATTATTAGATTATAGCGACCCCGTTTTAAACATCAAAGAACTTAGCGATACAGGCACTCAAAACTGGGAAATTAGCCGCAAAATTCGTGAGTCAGTTGATATCCCAGTCTTCCTAAGTGGGGGACTGACACCAGAAAATGTCAGCGAGGCAATTCAACAAGTACAACCATTTGGAGTTAATGTTTGTAGTGGTGTCCGCACCAAAGGTAAACTTGATGAAGACAAACTTGCTAAGTTCTTTGCTCAAGTCTCTCGCTGTCTAGAAACTGCCTAAACCTTAGTTGTAATTATCACGCCTTGCTTCAACTTACTCACCAAAACACCACAAAATTCCTAGCATAACCGCAAGCAAGGTTAAATTAGAAAGAGGATTTAATGAATCAAGAAAACTGATTGGTCCCAAAAGAAAAACCTCTGAAAAGAGCCAGCTAATAAATAGCAGTAACGTCATCAAAATTAGCAGTGGCATAAGACCTCCAAAATTTGAATTTAGCACAATACTTTCTCTTAGTTCGGTAAACCAGCAACTGCCTCACCGGAGATTAGATAATAATAGAAATAGACAATTAACAGATAGAAATCTTTATCTTCCTTACCCAAAGGCAGAAAAACAACTATTTGTAAGTTTTTTTAAAAAAGGTCTTGTCAATGCGAAGATTATATGGTATAAGTTTGATGGCATTGATCACCGCCATCAGCACCACCCCCGCTTTAGCCCAGAAATCAAACTTTGGTAATTTAACAATAGCGCCCGGTTTTCCGGCAGGCACGGCGCAAGTTGCCGGTAGTACAGGCGGCAATTACTCGTTACCATCAATTGCCAACAGCGATCGCAATAAAAAACCTTGTATCGGCTTTGCTTCCCAAACTCCCGACCATATCTTAGTCTTAGAACAAGACTTCTCCAACCTCACCCTACAAATTAACAGTCGCGGCAAAGACACAACCCTACTCATCAAAGGACCAAACAACACCATCTATTGTGGCGACGATACCGGGCTACGCAAAGATGCCAGCCTTGAAGCAACCAACCTCAAAGCAGGTATATATGAAATTTGGGTTGGTTCCCTCGAAGCCGGTCAACGTTGGAATTATATCCTGACTGTGCGAGAGCAACCAAGAAGGCTAAGATAGACTAGGAAATTGTTTAACCACTCTTGTTGGGGTAACATTTGTGCTATCTGCCCTTCTTGCTGACTTTCGCATCATATTTGAGCGTGACCCAGCAGCCCGTAACTGGCTAGAAGTCTTATTATGCTATCCAGGCTTACAGGCGTTGATGTTCCACCGTCTTTGTCATTGGCTACAGCTTTTAGGCATTCCCCTCATTCCTCGTATAATTTCTCAGTTTTCGCGCTTTTTGACCGGCATCGAAATTCACCCAGGCGCAACCATTGGCAAAGGTGTCTTTATTGACCACGGTATGGGTGTTGTAATTGGAGAAACCGCAATTATCGGCGACTACGCCCTAATCTATCAAGGCGTCACTCTCGGCGGTACAGGCAAAGAATGCGGCAAGCGACATCCCACTTTGGGCGAAAACGTCGTTGTTGGTGCAGGGGCAAAAGTTCTCGGCAACATCCAATTAGGTAATAATGTCCGCATTGGTGCTGGGTCGGTGGTGCTACGAGATGTCCCTTCTGATTGTACCGTCGTGGGCATCCCTGGTCGCATTATCTATCGTTCTGGTGTTCGAGTAAACCCCCTAGAACATGGCAGCTTGCCAGACTCAGAAGCGGCAGTAATTCGCACCTTGGTAGACCGCATTGAGGCGCTAGAACAACAATTAGAAACTCTAAAGAGCCAGGAATATGCTACCGTTTCCTCAGTTGTTCATGCCGTAACTTCCGAGTTGGAGTGCCTGAAAGTGCCTGCAACTGCTGCACCAAATTGCAACCTGGGTGACCAAGTAATTCAAGAGTTTTTTGATGGTGCTGGTATTTAACATATACCAGGTTAAGGGTTGATGGCTTGCTCAGTCCAATGGTTGTCAATGTTTTGATAATGCGATCGCTTTTGGGGTTCACCCCGCAACTCTAAGTGATCAACCTCCACCACTGCCAGCAATAACAAACAAAAATTGTCCAAAGGTTGTAAGTCGTTTGGTGGCGGTGCTGAAAATGCCTCATTATCCTCAGTCCTAGTTTGACCAGGATGATGCCAGGTGAACTGGACACGTGCTGCATCGGAAAGGTCATGCCAAGTCGTTTGACGAGCCTTTTGGAGGTCAGCGTCAGGATATTCGGCGTCAATTAGGGTTAGTTGACCACTTAAACGAAACTGTTCGCGAGTTTTGGCAAAATACCAACAAGCCTCTCCCCAAGCTAGGTGTTGAATTTGCTCAACTTTGGCACTACGGAAATCTGTAATTATTTTTAGTTGATCATCGCCCAAAAACCCGCGAAAGACTACAGTGCGGTTAGCTGGACGCTGATCGGCACGAATAGTTGCTAGCTGGAAGTATCGGGAATAGGGCAGGCTGCGGTTTTGGTGAATAGCACGAGCCAGAAGACTTCGCCAACGGGACAAAGAAACACACCTTAATTAGTATCACCACTACACATAGCGCAAATATCCAGATTTTTCAAGATTTGCCCCTATATCTAACATGGCTTATAGTCAGGGTTTAGCTAAACTGACAACAAATTTTAACTATGGTTCGACTTGAGCTAGCTCGTCTTGGCGATTTTCCCAAAACGGCACCAGCGGCAAACCCAGTCTTCTTCAGGACATACAGTCGTCGCACCCCACAAGGACGCGAGACATGGAAGCAAGTATGCGATCGCACTACACAAGGATTAACCAAACTTGGGTCAATAACGAACGACGAAGCTACCCTCCTACATCGGATGATGAGTCAGCTCAAAAGTCTCCCCTCCGGACGCTGGATGTGGGTTGGTGGCACAGATTGGATAGAGAAACCAGAAAACTTTAATGGTGCTTACAACTGCACCAGCACCAACGTCTGTGACTGGCGTGCTTTTGGTTTGATGATGGATCTTGCCATGATGGGATGTGGCACAGGTGCTGTTTTGGAAAATCAGTACATCAACCAGTTGCCTGTTATTCGTAACCATCTCACAGTTAGTATTGAAGGAGAAATTGGCTCTACTCCCATAACCGAGCGTCGCGAACAAACAGAAGTTCAATTCTTATCAAATCAAGTCGTAATAACGGTTGGAGATTCACGTCAAGGTTGGGTAAAGTCATACCAAACCATACTTGAATTATCTACAGACCAGCGCTTTTCCGGTGAAGTCAAAGTCAGCATCAACCTTAGCGATGTCCGTGCTTCTGGCGAACGTCTTAAAGGTTTTGGAGGAGTAGCTAATCCTGTTAAATTACCAGAACTTTATCAACGCTGTGCTGCAATTTTAAATAAAGCATTGGGACGGCAATTAAATTCCGTAGAATGCTGTTTATTAATAGATGAAGCTGCCGTTGTTGTTGTTGCAGGCAACGTCCGCCGTTCAGCCGGAATGCGTCAGGCAAAGAGTGATGATCAGTTATTTAGTAATGCTAAAGATAACCTCTGGCAACAAGCTGAAAATGGTAGTTGGCGTATCGATCCTGAAAGAGATGCTCTGAGAATGGCAAACCATACTCGTGTATTTCACAACAAGCCCACATTAGAAGAATGCATTACATCAGTAAGAAAACAGTATCATTCTGGCGAAGGTGCGATTCAATGGGCAGGCGAAGCTGTAGCTAGAGCCAGTAGTGATTTGCTTTCTTCCAAAGAGTTGAAAGCTGACTTTTTGCAAGCTTATTCGTTGGGAAATGCTGCCTCTTGGTTGAAAAAACATCATCCTTCAATGGAGCAAGTAGAAATAGAACATCGCCTAGCGCGAGTTGGACTAAACCCGTGTGGTGAAATCATCGGTTCTAATTTTCATTGTGTCAGTGGTGATACTCTGCTAATTACGAGAGACGGACTGCATAAAATCAAGAACATTGTTGATACGCAAATTGAAATTTGGAACGGCAAAAGATGGAGTTGTGTCACACCATTTCAGACATCAAGTGCTACTCTTGGCGGGCGACGCAAACTTTATCGTGTCAAGTTTGGTGATGGTACTTATCTAGATGCCACAGAATATCATCGTTTTTTTGTCAAGGATCGCTTTGATAGAGTTTACAAAGAAGTACAAACCAAAGACTTGATGGATACAAGTCGATATAGCATTCATACTGAACCTTTCACCATCCAGTATGAAGATGGATTAGATATCGATTTGAGCTACGCTTACACCTTGGGTGTAGCCGTAGGAGATGGAACTACAGACAAAAATGACAATGCAAAAGTTCGATTTTACGAAGAGAAAATGGCATTGTCAGTAGCAGGAAATAAGTCGCCTGAAAGAAACTATGACTATTTACCTGTTTTCACAGATTTAACTAACTTGAGCTTTTCGGGAGAGTTTCTCAAAAGTTTGAAAGTTAACCCAGAAGCATTAAATGTAATTGCAAGCTGGAATCGACAAGCAATTTTACATTTTATAGCTGGACTAGCTGATACAGACGGTTCAAATACCCAGAGTAATGGGATCAGAATTTATATTTCTGAACGTGATCGTGCTTTGAGAGTTCAGCTACTTTTAACCAAATGTGGTATTCGTTCGTCATTAAATCTTTGTGCTCATCAAGGATCAATTACTAATTACGGTGTCCGAAGTCAGGATTTGTACTATTTGCAAATTACTGACTGTAGTGAAATCCCTTGCCAGCGGTTAGATGTGAGCAAAGGAACGAAGGCTACACACAAAGGTAAATGGCAAGTTGTTAGAAGTGTTGAAGAATTGCCAGGATTGCACGATACTTATTGCTTTAATGAACCAGAGTTTCATAAGGGAGTTTTCGGCAATACTCTAACTGGAAACTGTAATTTAGCAGAGGTACACCTCAATCAAATTGACCCGAATAACTACAAAGAACAAGAAGAGGCTTTTACAGCAGGAGCTTTATCTGTAGCGATATTACTTAACCACAAATTTGTTGAGGATCGTTATCAAAAATCTAGAGAATTAGACCCAATTGTTGGCGTTTCTTTCACTGGTTTATTTGATTTCTTTGTACACGCATTTGGTGTTGAGTGGTTGCGTTGGTGGGAGCAAGGACGCCCAGAAACAACCGCAGGCAAGGAATTTAAGCGTCAAGAGCAGGAATATCTAACTCGTTGGCGAGAAATTGTCGAACGAGTTGTTTGGCAATATTGCGATCGCCATCAAATTAAGCGCCCAAATCGTTGCACCACAGTCCAACCTTCTGGAACCAAATCTTTGCTAACAGGCGCTTCACCGGGCTGGCATCCTCCAAAGGCGCAACGTTTTATTCGTCGGATTACCTTTAGAAAAGATGACCCAGTTGCCCAAGCTTGTATTGAATATGGCTACAATATTATTCCTTCTCAGTCGGACAAAGATGAAACAGGAAATCTGCTGAATGACCCCTTTGATCCGCGTTGTACTGAATGGTTGGTGGAAATTCCTGTTGCTGTATCCTGGGCAGATATACCTGGTGCCGATGAAATTGAAATAGGCAACTTTAATGCACTAGCTCAAATGGACTTTTATATGCAAGTCCAAAATTTTTATGTGCGCCACAATACAAGCGCCACAATTGAGCTAAGAGAGCATGAGGTAGAAACTTTAGGCACTCGCATTTATCAGGCAATTCAAGATAATGAAGGCTATATCTCAGCCGCTCTTTTAGCCCGCTTTGATGACCACCAAACCTTCCCCCGCTTGCCCTTTGAGCCTATTGATCGCACTCATTATGATCAGTGTATGCACGAAGTGGAGAACAGACGCCAAACGGCTGATTTTCATAACGCTTTGAGTCGTTATGATTCAGGTGAGTTGCTAGAAGCAGGTCCTGCGGGTTGTGACTCGGATAAGTGTTTATATAGCAGTCCCTAACTAGATGATGCCGCTCAAGCACTTGCTTGGCACCTGATGTGGGCTAAACAAGACTAAGCAGCTTATGTAATTTTGGGGCATGACTCAATCCCTCTTTGGTGATAACTGTTGCGTCATTTAGCCTGACTCGTTAACAAACACGTTACGATCCAAAAACAAGTAGTCACATCACCAACCACAAAATAAGGAGTTTCTCGATGTTCCTTGATGAAATCACACCACTTTGGCAAGAATTGACCAGGCAACCTGTAGCTTTCTTGGGCGGCTTTTGCTCAGGGATATTTCGACTTAACCTGGCTGATGAACCCGTCAAAAGTTGGTTAAATGAACACGCTGGTTCTACCTCCTACACAACCACAACCAGTAGTAGTGCCAATGGTAAAACGAGCGGTCCACAGTCGATTTCCATTGATTGATCTCGACTACTGACCAAGACCAAGAAATAAGGATCTACTGCCTGATAGTAGACCCTTATTTTTTGGTTTAGGATCTTAAATGTAAGGGAAGTAACAGCTTTTGAGAAAATTTTTGGTTACTTTAATATAATACTGACAAGTTGAGTTTCACCTTTGGCTAAACTAGGAATCAACAACCGCCATTCTGGTGAGGTTTTTCTCAAAAATGCCAATGGTTAATCAGACAAAAGGTTGAAAAAATTAAATCATTTGACTCCAGTCTGAGCCGAGCCAACTTTAGTTTATTGTTACAGCGTTATCGATCAACATGACCATTTACGTTGGGAATTTGTCTTATCAAGCCACCGAAGATGACTTAAGCTCAGTGTTTACCGATTATGGCACTGTTAAGCGAGTCGTTTTGCCTACAGACCGCGAAACGGGTAGGATGCGTGGATTTGCCTTTGTGGAAATGGCAGAAGATGCTCAAGAAGACGCCGCCATCACTGAGTTGGATGGAGCAGAATGGATGGGGCGTCAATTACGAGTTAATAAAGCAAGACCACGGGAAGATACTCGCAGTGAAGGAAGACGCAATAGTAGATTCTAGGGTTTTTGTACCTCAATTAATGCTACTCATCCCCGAATTTAGAGAGTTGAAACTGATTAATCACTTTCTGGGGTCAAGCACTCAATTCGGGGATGGGTGTTATCTTGCCTGCCTAATCAAAGCTTGAAGTATGGCTTAGTCACCTAGACAAATGCCCAAACCTCTGGCAGTTTTAACGAGGGTGCTATCTGCTTCTACGGCTCGATATTTACTAATTGCTTCGGCAATTGGTACATTAAATACTTGACGATTTTGCCAAGTTACCATTTGGTCATACTGTTCGTTGGCGATTAAATCAACAGCAGCAACACCAAAGGCAGAGGCAGTTAAACGGTCGAGTGGTGAAGGGACAGCGCCACGTTGAGTATGTCCCAAAACCGTGACTCTGGTTTCTGCACCGCTAGAAATAGAGATTTGTTCAGCTAAATATTGACCGATACCACCCAAGCGATGTTCACCGGAGTGATCGCTAATTTTAACCATTTCCCCTGCTTCCGTACAAACCGCCTCAGAAACAATCATCAAACAAAAATGTTTTCCTTGCTTTTGACGCTCTTGAATTTTGCGGCAAACATTATCCAAACTATAAGGAATCTCTGGGATCAAAATTACATCAGCGCCTCCAGCAATACCCGCACTAATAGCAATATGACCAGCATCTCGCCCCATAACTTCCAAAATCATCACCCGGTCATGACTTGCCGCTGTAAAATGCAAACGGTCTAAAGCTTCTGTAGCAATATTCACCGCCGTATCAAAACCAATTGAGCGCTCGGTGCTACCGACATCATTATCAATTGTTTTGGGAATTGCCACCAGATTTAGATTACCTTGCAGGGCAATTTTACGCAGAATTGCCAAACTGCCATCACCACCAATACCAATTAAGGCATCAAGACCAAGCAGATGATAGCCTTCAATAATTTCTGATGAGCGATCGCGTACTGTGCCATCCTTCATCGGAAAAGCAAACGGGTTACCCTTATTCGTCGTTCCCAACATCGTACCGCCCATCATCAGCAAGCTATCAACCTGCTCTAACTCAAGCATCTTCACACTAGGAGGACGACTCATCAAGCCATTAGTGGCGCGGCAAATTCCCAGCACTTCCCAATTATAAGTACCCACCGCTCGACGAGTCACCGCCCGAATCACAGCATTTAACCCAGCACAATCACCTCCACTCGTGAGAATGCCAATGCGTTTATGTCCCATAAATCTTGTTTGAACTAAAAAGGCATTTCTCACAATAACCTGGCACGGTTCCCTTCTTGCCAATCGAATTATTGCAATTTGTATTGCAACACAAAAAGCAGCACTTTCTGTAGTTCATCTAAAGTTAGACGCCCAATTGCCAATGCCTACCTAAGATAGAAAGTAAAGAGCATTGAGCATTGGTCTAGATTGAGGCAGTCAACAAAAACTGCCATCTCATCGCAATCAGGTTACCCGATAGGAAGGACGATTATTATGGCAGAGGTACAACCGACTCAGGCGCAAGAATATGCCCTAGATCGAGATTGCACCACACTTTCTCGTCACGTTCTAGAACAGCTTCATAGTTTCTCAGCAGACGCACAAGACTTGAGTGCGATTATGAATCGCATTGCCCTAGCGGCAAAGCTGATTTCTCGTCGCTTGAGCCGTGCGGGTTTAGTAGAAGGCGCATTAGGCTTTACAGGCAACGTTAATGTGCAAGGAGAATCTGTCAAAAAGATGGATCTCTATGCCAATGACGTATTTATCTCGGTATTTAAGCAAAGCGGACTCGTCTGCCGTTTAGCTTCCGAGGAAATGGAAAAACCCTATTACATCCCCGAAAACTGCCCAATTGGACGTTACACTCTGCTATATGACCCGATTGATGGCTCCTCGAATGTCGATATCAACTTAGATGTTGGTGCAATCTTTTCCATTCGTAAGCAAGAAGGAGACGACATTGACGGTGAGGCTCGTGACTTGCTACAAAATGGACACAAGCAAATTGCAGCAGGATATGTTCTTTATGGTCCAAGTACCGTCTTAGTATATTCGATTGGTACAGGAGTTCATGCTTTTGTTCTTGATCCCAGCTTAGGCGAATTTATTTTGTCCAGTGAAAACATTCAAGTGCCGACACATGGGTCAATATATAGCGTTAATGAAGGTAACTTCTGGCAGTGGGATGAATCAATTCGTGACTACATTCGCTATGTCCATCGCCATGAAGGTTATACCGCTCGTTATGGAGGGGCATTAGTTGGCGATTTTCACAGAATTTTATTTCAGGGTGGTGTTTTCCTTTATCCGGGTACATTAAAAAAACCGTCAGGAAAATTACGTCTACTTTATGAGTCGGCACCTCTGGCTTTTTTAATTGAGCAAGCAGGTGGTAGCGCCACTACAGGTACTCAAAATCTCTTGGATGTTGTGCCAGAAGCGCTTCATAGTCGCACTCCTTTATTTATTGGTAGTAAAGAAGATGTGGCACTGGTGGAGTCTTTTATTTCCGAAAAAACACGAGAGACGGAACCACCGGCAATGACTCGTTCGTAGCACAGGTTACGGTATTTGCTTTGAGTCATTAGTTTAAATGACCAAGAACCACAAAATATGACAAGGAGTTAATTTACATGACATCGACAGCTAATAATCCAATTTTCCAAATTGAACAAACTTACGGTCAAAGTATCTGGATGGATAATTTGAGCCGTACTTTGATAGAGTCTGGTGAACTCCAGAAAATGATTGAAGAACGAGGAATTGTGGGAATTACTTCTAACCCAGCAATTTTTGAAAAAGCGATTGTGGGAAATGCCACCTATGATGCTGATATTGAAGCAGGTATTCGTGCTGAAAAGAAGGTTTTAGAAATTTATGAAAGTTTGGTATTTGATGATATTCGCAATGCTTGTGATATCTTAAAGCCGATTTATGAATCATCTAACAAACTAGATGGTTATGTCAGTATTGAAGTTCCTCCCACCATTGCTGACGATACCGAAAGCACCATCAAAGAAGCCCGACGCTACTATAAAGAAATTGGTCGGGAAAACGTGATGATTAAAATTCCTGGCACAAAAATGGGCTTGCCTGCAGTTGAGCAAGTCATTGCTGATGGTATTAATGTCAACGTTACTTTACTTTTTTCTGTAGATAGTTACGTTGAAACGTTTTGGGCTTATATTCGTGGCTTAGAAAAGCGGGCAGCAGAAGGACAAGATATTAGTAATATTGCTTCGGTGGCGAGTTTCTTTTTGAGCCGCATTGATAGTAATATTGACGCCCGTGTTGATGAAAAACTCAAAGCAAGTTCAGATGACATCAACAAGGAACAACTACAGAGTATTAAAGGTAAAATAGCGATCGCTAATGCCAAAGTCGCCTACCAGAAGTACAAAGAAATTATCGCAAGCGATCGCTGGAAAGCCCTAGCACAAAAAGGCGCAAAAGTCCAACGCCTCTTGTGGGCAAGTACTGGCACAAAAAATCCAGAATACAGCGATGTCATGTACGTTGATGAGCTAGTAGGACCCGATACCGTAAACACCCTACCACCAAGCACCATCGAAGCTTGTGCCGATCATTGCGATCCTGCAAGTCGCATTGAAACAGGTGTAGAAGAAGCTCAAAAGCTGTTAAAAATGCTGAAAGAACCCAACATCGACATTCATTTAGAAGAAGTAATGGACGAACTTTTACTAGATGGCATTGAGAAATTTGTTACACCATTCCAAAGCTTAATGGCATCCCTAGAAGAGAAAGTTCAGAAGTTGGCAACAAAAGTCTAAATCATGAGTAATCAGTCAATGGTTAGTAGCGCAACCATTGTCTGATTAAAAGTTGATTTAACCAGCTATTGATCAGCGAAGCAACTAGACAAAATTGACAACAACTACTAACTAATAAAAAGGAAATAATAACTAAGAGATGGTGACACTGCTAGAAAATCCCCTGCGCGTTGGCTTACAGCAAGAAAGGACACCGGAACCAGCTATTTTGGTCATTTTTGGCGCATCGGGCGACCTCACCCAACGGAAGCTAGTACCCGCCATATATCAAATGAAACGCGATCGCCGTTTGCCCCCAGAAACTACAATTGTTGGGGTGGCGCGTCGCGAATGGAGTCATGACTATTTTCGAGAGCAAATGCGTGAAGGCATTGAGCAGTTTTCCGACGGTCTGAGTGGTCAAGAATCATGGGAAGATTTTGCTCAAGGCTTATATTACTGCCCCGGTGACATTGATAATCCTGAAAGTTATCAAAAGCTCAAAGACTTCTTAAGTGAACTAGATGGTAAACGCGGCACAAGAGGCAACCGGGTATTTTATCTATCAGTTTCGCCTAAATTCTTCCCAGAAGCCATTAAACAGCTAGGCAGTGCAAAAATGCTAGCTGATCCCATAAAGAGTCGCTTGGTAATCGAAAAACCCTTTGGACGAGATTTGAGTTCTGCCCAACAACTCAACCGTGTGGTACAACAAGTTTGTAAAGAAGAACAAGTTTACCGCATTGACCACTATCTCGGCAAAGAAACCGTTCAGAATCTCCTGGTTTTCCGCTTTGCCAACGCCATTTTTGAGCCACTGTGGAATCGTCAATTTGTTGACCATATCCAAATTACAGTAGCAGAAACTGTGGGAGTTGAAGATAGAGCAGGCTACTATGAATCATCAGGGGCACTGCGGGATATGGTGCAAAATCACCTGATGCAAGTCTTTTGCCTGACGGCAATGGAACCGCCCAACTCTCTCAACGCCGATAGTATTAGAACAGAGAAAGTTAAGGTACTTCAGACAACCCACTTAGCTGATATTAATAACCTAGAAACTTCCGCAGTTCGAGGACAATATTCTGCAGGTTGGATGAAAGGGCAACAAGTTCCAGGATATCGAGATGAACCGGGAGTTAACCCAGACTCGACAACGCCAACTTTTGTGGCAATGAAACTTGAGATTGATAACTGGCGTTGGCAAGGCGTTCCCTTTTATTTACGCACAGGAAAACGCTTGCCCAAAAAAGTCAGTGAGATTTCTATTCATTTTCGGGAAGTGCCGCATCTGATTTTTCAGTCTGCTGCCAAACAAGCAAGTCCTAATGTATTAACAATGCGGATTCACCCAAATGAAGGGATTTCGCTACGTTTTGAATCAAAAATGCCAGGACCAGATCTCCGCACACGCACCGTAGATATGGACTTCAGCTATGGTTCAGCTTTTGGCATTGCCACAAGCGATGCTTATGATCGCTTGCTGCTCGATTGTATGATGGGCGATCAAACCTTGTTTACTCGTGCTGATGAAGTCGAAGAAGCTTGGCGGGTGGTCACTCCAGCACTTGCCGCTTGGGAAGCACCAACTGATCCGACTTCCATTCCACAGTATGAAGCGGGTACATGGGAACCCAAAGAAGCAGAAGAAATGTTGAATCGTGATGGACGCAGTTGGCGTCGGATATAAACCAAGTTACTCCAATTATCAATTATCAATTACTAATTCCCAAAACTCACCGATATGGCAACCCAATCTCCTCCCATTGTCTCGATACAAAAGCCCAAAGATGTTTCCTTAAGTGAAATTGAGGCAGAACTGCATCAAATTTGGCAAAGTTATGGTGCAGCAGATGAAAATGGTGATTCTCCTTCAGCAATTCGGGCATCAACTTTTACCTTGATTGTCTATGAACCAGAAGGAACTCAGCAGTTATTAGCGGCATTAGGCTATTATTCGGGTCCAGTTGACGGCATCGCAGGTCCGAGGATGGTGGCGGCACTCAAAGCGGCACAAAAGGCTTATGGCTTGCAGCGCACCGGTAAAGCTGATGCTGTAACTAAGGCAAAACTGCAGGAAGAATACAGCGAAAAGCTGCAAAAAGAAGCAACGGCGGGTTCTGATCAAAGCGATCGCCTCCAGTATTCTGCAGACTTAGAAGGTTCTGGGATCGCTGATTTGATCGCAGCTTCTAATCCTTGTCGGATTATTGCTCTTTGCCCAATTGCGGGTGAAGATGAAGGCGTGACAGTTCAGGTTTCGGCTTCCTGCCCGATCCAAAAACATAGCCAAAGTACCCTAGTTTGCTGCGAATACATTACCCTACGCGGTACGGCAGCAGCTTTGGAACGCAACGCGGGTATGATTGGAGCCTTGATGATTGGCGATCTTCCTAAGTTTATTTGGTGGAAAGCGACACCTGACCCAGAATATGGTCTTTTCAAACGCTTGGCGAAGGATAGCAGCAGTGTAATCATTGACTCCAGTTCCTTTAATAATTCAGAAGTTGATTTGTTGCAGATCAGTACTTTGATGGAACAAGGTATTCCTGTGGCTGACTTGAACTGGCGACGCCTTGCGGCATGGCAGGAGTTGACAGCAGCGGCATTTGACCCACCTGAGCGCCGCGCTGACCTCAAAGAAGTCGATCAGGTAACGATTGATTATGAAAAAGGCAATGAGGCTCAAGCTTTGATGTTTTTGGGCTGGCTAGCAAGTCGCCTACAGTGGCATCCAGTTTCTTATCAAAAAGCAGGTGGTGAGTACGACATCCGACGTATTCAATTTACGACCTCAGACCAACGGAAAATTGCTGCTGAGTTGGCAGCTATTCCTATTACCGATACGGGAGAGATTCCCGGTGACTTGATCAGTCTGCGTTTGGGTTCGACTAATACTGAAGCTGACTGCTGCACGGTGCTCTGTTCAGAAACGGCGGGTTGTATGCGTATGGAGGCGGGTGGTGGTGCCCAGTCTTGTCGCATTCAGCAGGTGACACCGTTGTTTGACCAACAAACTGAGTTTTTGTTGAGTCAGCAATTGCAGCACTGGGGCGTTGATGCACTTTATCAGGAAAGTCTGACTGTGACAGGGGCAGTTTTGAAGTTGGGCAAGGGCTAATTGAGCTGATTGGTGGCACAGATCCCCGACTTCTTGGAGAAGTCGGGGATCTACTATTTTCGATTAATCTAAAAATTATGACTTTAATTATTGCAGGCGAACGTAGTGGAGTAGGCAAGACGACGGTGACGCTGGCTCTATTGTCTTCTTTGTGCCAGAAGTATCGGGCAGTTCAATCTTTTAAGGTTGGACCCGATTATATTGATCCGATGTTTCATCAACGGGTGACGGGGCGCCCTTGCCGAAATTTAGATGCGGTTTTAACTTCTGAAAAATATGTGCAGGAATGTTATCAGCGTCATCTGCAAGGGGTAGATTATGCCTTAATTGAGGGTGTGATGGGCTTGTTTGATGGGGCGTCGGGGCGGGATGATTGGGCTAGTACGGCTTGTATGGCGCGGTTGTTGGATTTGCCTGTACTTTTGGTGTTGGATTGTAGTCGCGTGTCTCGCTCAATTGCAGCGATCGCTTTTGGTTATCAGAATTTTGATCCGAGAATTAAGATTGCTGGTGTAGTGTTAAATCGGGTCGGAAGCGATCGTCATTTGGAATTGCTCAAGGATGCCCTGGAACCGCTACATTTGCCGATTTTGGGAGTTTTGCGCCGCCAGGATAATATTACGATTCCTGACCGTCATTTGGGTTTAGTGCCGACGGAAGAAATGCCCCAGATGGCGGCGTTAATTGAGCGATTTGCCCAACTTGGAGATAGTTGTTTTGATTGGCAGCGTTTGTTGCCTTTGCTTGCTCCTGATGTGGTTGGTTTGCAGGAGTTGAGATCCCCCCCTGCCCCCCTTATTAAGGGGGGAGAAGAGGAAGAAATTTTTGTCCCTTGCCTAATTCAGGGCAGGCACGGGAACACCGCCCCTACGGTGGGGGTGCAGGGAGAAAGCAAGACTCCTATTCGTATTGCCGTTGCACGCGATCGCGCTTTTAGTTTTTACTATCAAGATAATCTTGATATTTTGCAGCAATTGGGCGCTGAGTTGGTTTTTTGGAGTCCGTTGCAAGATACAGCTTTACCGGAAAATGTGCAGGGATTATATTTTGGTGGTGGTTTTCCGGAAGTCTTTGCCTCACAATTGGCTGATAATATTGGGGTTCTTGATGCGGTTAGAAATGCTATTTTGACAAATATGCCAACTTATGCTGAGTGTGGCGGTTTGATGTATTTGTGTGAGCAAATCGTTGATTTTGAAGGCAAATCTTGGTCAATGGCGGGAGTTTTGCCGACAAAAACGGTGATGGGGAAGCGTTTAACTGTGGGATATCGGCAGGCAACGGCGTTGCAAGATAGTCCATTATTACCTGCTGCTGCCACAGTTTGGGGACATGAGTTTCATCACTCACATTTAACAGTAATGCCGGAAAAAACCTTGTATGAAACACGGGGATATGACGGTGGAAAGGTAGCAACTGAAGGCTGGCAAGTCCATTGTTGTCATGCTTCTTATGTACATTTACATTGGGGTGCTTGTCCAGAAGTTCCTGCTCAATTTTTGCAACATTGTCGGCAGTTTAGTGAGGAATTGGTGTTAGTTTAATTATGTTTGAGAGTAAGAATTGATGCAGAAAATGTATTGATCAAATCTCAACTTTGTTTGGGAAATCTGGAACTAAGATAGATTGATTTAATTCTCCCTGTAGGTTGTAAAAGCTCATTATTCCTTGTTCACTACAAAACCAAACTTCTTCTGCTTTTGCTTCTAAATACAAATCTTTTTTCTGCTTCATTTCTGCTTGAGTATTGCTAGCTGATTTGATTTCGATACAAATTTCTGGAGCAATTGAAGCGGCGGTTTCTTCTTTAATAATCTCAAATCGTGATTTGGAACACCAAACAACATCAGCAACTTTTACATTATCTGCTGTTTGGATTGCACATTCTGGAAAGGCAAACCCTGTTTTTATGAGTGAATTTAATAAATTTTGGATAATTCCCTGATAAAATGAGTGCTTGATTTTGACAGGACTCATGACGATTTGTCCCCATTTGTTTAATTCAATTTTGAAGGGTAAGTCTTGCAGGTACTTGTTTTCACAAACTTCTTGCCATTGCATAAGTTAACTCCGTAATTTGAGTATTTAAGGCAAAGTCCAGTTTTCCAATTGTAGTCCAGCAATACGCTCATAATGACGAGTATTATTGGTAACTAAAATGTGATTTTCTGAAAGAGCAACACTAGCAATTAGTATCAAGTAAATAAGTCACAGTGTAGATTCAGGGCTAGAAATAATACGACTTTCATATATATTTTTAATGATTTCCTCAGTCGTGCGCTCATCTTCCCAAGCGCCAAATGTTTCTATGAAATTTTCAAGTGGATGCTCTGCGGGTGATTTTTCAGATTGTACCTGTGGGTGTTTAAGATTGAAGAGTTCTTGTCTAATTACTTTTTGAACAACTTCTGTAACTAGTGCTTCTAAGTCGGTTACTGTGAGAATATTAATCGGTTGGTTTGGATCTAATTGGGAGTTTTCCATAAAGACCTCATTGGAGACTGCTATCTTCATTATGGCTGAGAGGAAGAAGCGATCACGTTTTCTCTTCCTACTACCTTTGAATGTCTTCAGATTGAAGGTAATGTTTAACCCATTTGTATTTTTGAGGATCTTTTCGTAGTAGGTAATTAGCAATAATAACTTTATTGTCTTTACCAGCTCTTTCTATAGTACTTTTTAAAACAAATTCTTGTGCATTAGCTTTTGCTCCAAGCTTTTGTGCTATGTCAAAATGCTCATCTCCTTTTGTTGGATCGCCAGATTCATAATAAATTGCTCCGAGCAAGCTGTGTGGATGGTGACTTTTAGAATTATATTCAATTGCTGCTGTTGCACATTGTTCTGCTTCAGTCAAGGCATTAGTATCTCGAAATGCTCCTCCCCGTGTTGTCAATAAAGCCGACATCAACTTACTGTCCGTAGTATGTACATTTGCTGTCAATTTTATTGCTCTTTCTGGTTTACCTTCATCTCGCCAACAACTACTTGCTTTTATCAAGCTCCATAGGTTACCTGATTTTTGAAACTCTTTTTCAGAAAAAATTGCAATTGCACCAAAAAGCCCATTATTTTTCAGCTCTTGAAGATCTATCTCATCAAGTGATTCCCCTGCGTCAAGCTTTAAGAGTATGACGTACAGAAGACTTGCTGGGGATGATTCAGTGTAGCTTTGTGCAAAATATTTTAATTTCAGTGCAGCAAACTCACGTGCTGATTCCTTTTCTCGAACTTTTTGCTTTTGTACTTCTTCTCTATGTCTTTGCTCTTCTGCCCTCCGTTGCTCTTCTAATTGAACCAGTTTTCGTTGCTCTTCTGCCCTGTATTTTTCTTCTTCAGCCTTTTGTTGCTCTTCTAATTGAACCAGTTTTCGTATATCTTCCCTGAACATCTCTACACATTGAGAAATTTCAACATCACAAAAATAATATTTAAACTTTTTTCTTTCAAACTTTTTAGTTTCTTTCTCAAAACGAACATATATACAAGCACCAATACCTACAATCACGCCTTTGCCAAGCCTATTATGTGTAACTTGTCTCCCGTTAATTTCTAACCATCTATCGTTATTATCACCAGCATATCTAGCAAAAAATTCCGTATTACTGATTGGTGTATCACTGTTCATGGCTTCAGCTTGTACTAACTTTTCCTTAAATTTACTCAAATCTACCAAAACAAAACTATTCATAAAAACCGCAGATATACACAAGACAACGCTAAAATGTATACGTTTATATGTGTGGATCTGCGGTTGCAATCTTGTACTTTTTATGACTAGCCAATCTAAGCTTAACCCACCAACTCACCCGCCCGCTTCACCAAATTCGCCGCCGACAAACCATTAAACTCCATAATTAGACTCGGAGTTGCCGCAGTTTCTCCACGCTTCCAAGCAAAAACATCGCGCTTAGAATTACTCCGTAACATCAAAGGTTCTAGCATTCCTGCCGCACCACCAGTCACGCCAATTAAAGCATCTCCACCAAACATCTTTTCAAAACCCGCATCATCTAAGAAATCACCATCCGGTTATCTTCTAAAGGAGTATCCATAATTTTTTCTTCTCTATTTTTACTCAACCAGAAAATTATAGCCCCCATCAGATAGTAAACGCCATTACCCGCCAGGGGTTTAAACCCCTGGCTAATAGCAAAAGTCCTCTAAAGAGGACTACACAAGGTTTTCAGTCCATTTCAATGGACTTTAGCTGTGAGACGGGGAATTAATTCCCCGGCGGGTAAGACTTGTTACCGAGAATGGTGCAAAATCTCAGATTTAACCCACCAATTCACCAGCCCGCTTCACCAAATTTGCCGCCGACAAACCATTAAACTCCATAATTAGACTCGGAGTTGCCGTAGTTTCTCCACGCTTCCAAGCAAAAACATCGCGCTTAGAATTACTCCGTAACATCAAAGGTTCTAGCATTCCTGCCGCACCACCAGTCACGCCAATTAAAGCATCACCACCAAACATCTTTTCAAAACTAGCATCATCCAAAAAATCACCATCCGCTTCAGATGCTTCCTCCCATAAAATATCCGTTGGACGATACAATCGACGAGGATTAATTACCGAAACAATTCGCACTCCCATACCTTGATCTTCAAGTTGTTTAGCTGCTTCAAATACTGGCAACAAACTCATATCGCCCACAACAGCAAACACAACCGTTTTTTCACCTTGGGTTTCATGTAAAACAACACCACCATCTACAAGTGCCTGACGCCCTTGTTCAAAGGTAGTATAAATCGGTAAAGGAGACTTACTAGCAGTAATAATAATCCCTTTATTCTTAGTACCCAACGCCCACTCATAAGCCACCTGGATACTATTAGCATCACAAGGAAAGATTGGGAAAATATTTCCATTTCTCATCATCGCCGCCAGATAAGCTTCAATTTCTGGACGTTGATGTGTCCAACCATTTCGCCCTTGTTCCAAAGCACCCGCCGTGAACAAACATATATTAGAAGGAGTTGGGCGTCGTAATTCTGCCATTGCTTGAGTTACTGTTTGCCAAATAGGTAAACCATTAATTGCAAAAGCTTCGTAGGAACACCATAAACTGCGTCCTCCCATTAATGCCATACCCGACGCCAAACCGGCACAAGCATCCTCACTTAAAGGTTCATAAACTCGCCCTGCTGGACTTTGGAAATAACGTTCATCTGAAGTCGGGTGAAGAATTTGTAACGCCTTATTAATGTTAGAAATACCACTGGCTTCATTACCATCGGCATTAGTAACAATAAAAGACGTATCATGCAGCCCTACAGCGCCGACTATTGCCCCCATTGCTGTTGTTGCGACTTTTTTATCACCACCGACTGTATACTCTTCTAAAGGCAATTTACCCAGCTCTGGAAGCGATCGCGCATTCTCTGTCACCGCCACCCGACTTGCTGAACCGCCACCCGCACGTTCAAAATTAGTACGCACTATTTCCCAAGCTTTTGGCGTCAAAGCACGAGTTTTCAAAGCGCCAATAATATCATCACTTTGCAATGTGTGATAAGCATAAAGATTATGAGATTTTGCCCCTCGGTCGTGGACACCTGCGCCTTTAAGTTGTTTAATAATCAACACAGTAAGTTGACCACCTAAAGCTGATTTAGCCGCAGTATCCGCCGCATTCAAAACTGCTTTAGTAAATGCCAGTCGCCCTTCAAAAGAAAAAGCTGTACTATCAACATAGTCACCCGTTTGATTACTGTCGTCGTAATCTTTAGCATTAACTAAAACGACATTTTCAAAGCCATTTCCGCGCCAATACTCAATCATCTTTTCGTTAGACTGAGTAGAAACCATGCTGTGATGTTCCTGACTAAAACCATTCCAAACCAACACAGGTAAAAAGTTGGTCACACTTGGAAAAGCCGTATGAAAATGCGCCATACTGCTCATGATGTAAGGCTCACCCAAACCACCATCTCCAATCGTAAAAGGAAAAAGTGTGCCGCTATTTAAAAGTGCAGCAGACATGGCGAAATGTTGCCCTTGCCCCAAAGGACCCGCAGGCGAAAGCAGTCCAGGAATTTGCCCAGAAAGGTGTCCTAAAAGCCCGTTTTGTTCCCGAAAGCGATCGCATAATTGTTGAACTGTATCAATTCCCATATCCTCCAAAGAGCGATCCAGGAACATGGCACTATAAAATCCTGGAGCATGATGCCCAACTTCTGTCAAGATGTTTTTATAGCCCAACATCACCAAAGCTGCATAAGCTTCCGCTTGACTAGCAAAACCGCCTGGATGTCCCGATGACTTACTAGCAGTAACTTGCAAAATCAGGTAGCGTAAGGCATCAGCAGCCAGTAAAGTTTGAAATACAGCATTTGAATCATTAGGATCAGCGATCGCTTTTTGTCCTTTAGCAATAACCGCTTCCTTACCCAACGTCTCAAAACCAGGCAAGGCGTCACCAAAATACTGAATACCCTCAGCAAAGCTAGGGGTTTGAGTCACCGTCGTCATAATCTTCAGATACCTTTTCTTACTAATTGCGTCCTTGTGTGGACACTTCAATTAGGTAAATCGTACAGTCTGCCAAGCCGAGAAAGGGCATTTTTGTAATTCATGTCAAGAATTGATAGCAATGAAATATCTTAGGAATGAGAGAAATGGGTGGATGCGATCGCCTTTTTGCTTTTATAAATTAAATTGAATTAACCCATACACCTTTCTAGCGAAGCGTAAGTGCAATGACTACAACAAAACTGCCCGATGGTCCACAACAACCGCGCTTGTTGCAACTCATTCAGTGGATCGCAGATCCATTAAGCTGTCTAGATGCCTATTCCCGGCGCTATGGCGATATGTTTACCCTCCAACTTACCTCCTCAGCTCCTTTCGTCTTCCTCAGCCATCCACAAGCCATACAAGAGATTTTTACCGCCGATCCCAAACAGTTTGACTCTGGTCGAACCAGTAACATAATCAAACCTATAGTTGGTGAACATTCCCTGATGTTGCTCGATGGTAACACTCACGCCTCGCAGCGACGCTTAATGATGCCTCCCTTTCATGGTGAACGGATGCAATCTTATAGTCAAATCATCTCTGAGAGCACCAAACTTGTCGCCAGTCAGTGGGAAATTGGCAAGTCATTTGAAATGCGGACTGCTTGCCAAGAAATCACCCTAGAAGTGATTTTACACGCCGTATTTGGTCTGCGGGAAGGAGAGCGTTATCAACAAATCAAACCTCTTCTGGCAGGCATCTTAAATATGACCGACTCTCCCTTAAGCTCTAGCTTATTATTCTTTAATTTTTTGCAAAAAGATTGGGAATGGAGTCCTTGGGGAAAAATGATCAGGCAGAGAAAGCAAGTTTATGACTTATTAAGGGCAGAAATTAGCGGACGCCAAAAATCAGAAATAACAGGCAATGATGTCCTTAGTTTAATGATGTCAGCTCGTGACGAAAATGGTCAACCAATGACCGAGCCTGAGTTAATGGATCAATTAATGACTTTATTAGTAGCAGGACATGAAACAACTGCTACAGCTTTAGCTTGGGCATTTTACTGGATTTATAAACTCCCAAATGTCCAGGAAAAACTACTTACTGAACTCGCTAGTTTAGGAGATAATCCACAACCCTTTGCGGTTTCTAAATTACCTTACCTAAGTGCTGTTTGCTCAGAAACCTTAAGAATTTATCCAATTGTGCCTGTAACTTTTCTACGAACTACCAATTCTCCCATCAAAATTATGGGTCATGAGTTTGCCGAAAATACCATATTTGCTCCTTCTATTTATTTAACTCATCATCGAGAAGAGCTTTATCCTGAACCAAATCAATTTAAACCAGAGAGATTTCTTGAGCGGCAATTTTCACCTTATGAATATTTACCTTTTGGTGGTGGAAATCGACGCTGTATTGGTTTTGCTTTAGCTTTATTAGAAATGAAATTAGTATTAGCTACAGTTTTATCAAATTATCAACTAACTTTAGACGATCGCCAAACAGTAAAACCTCAGCGTCGTGGTTTAACTATTGTCCCTTCTGGTGGCGTCCGTTTAGTCCTAGAAGCAAAGCGTCAACATTCGCACTCCAAAAATCAACCAATTGTCAAGACTGTTTAAAGCTATGAACAAGAAATTAGCGATCTAATCGGCAGTGTCGTTATGCTAAGTAGAACAAACTATGGTGCAAACGCTTAATCACTAATTCATGAAACTGCCTGATCTTGCTCGCACACCTTCTTTATTACAAACAATTCAGTTAATTGCTCAACCTACCAAATTTTTGGATAGTTGTATAGAGCGCTATGGCGATCCTTTTACGGTGCGGGTTTTGGGTTTAAATTCTCCGCCTGTGGTGTTTTTTAGCGATCCTCAAGCAATACAAGAGATTTTTGCGCTACCTTCTTCCAAGTTAGATTTTCGTAAGGCGACTCATGTTTTTGAGCCGTTAATGGGAAAACAGTCCTTAATTTTACAGGAAGGAAAAAGTCATCAGCGACAACGACAATTGATGATGCCGCCCTTTAAAAGCGATCGCATGAAAAGCTACGGTCAGCTCATTTGCGATATTACCGCACAAGTAACGCAAAACTGGACAACGGGTACATCTGTCTCACTGCACCAAGTCATGCCGGAGATTACCCTGCAAATCATCTTACAGGTGGTTTTTGGCATTGCCCCAGGTTCGCGCTACCAACAGCTAGAAAAACTCCTGAGTTCGCTTTTGGAAGACGTGACGACTCCTTTGTTTTCCAGTTTATTTTTCTTTCCACCGTTGCAGAAAGATTTGGGTGCTTGGAGTCCTTGGTCTAGATTTGTGCGACGCCGGCAACAAATTGATCAATTAATTTATGCTGAAATTGCCGAACGTCGTGTACAAGATAACCAATCACGTACAGATATTCTCTCACTATTGATCTGTGCGCGGGACGAAAACGGGGATCAAATGAGTGACGAAGAGTTGCGCGATCAGTTAGTCTCGTTACTACTACTCGGTTACGAAACAACGGCAGCAGCACTTGCATGGGCATTTTACTGGATTCATTCTTCAGCTTCCGTACAGGAGGCGCTGCAAAGCGAATTAGCTAGTTTAGGCGAAAATCCTGAACCCACCTTAATCGCCAAACTGCCCTACCTTACCGCCGTTTGCTCCGAAACCCTGCGTATTAATCCGATCGCTTTAATTTGTACACCTCGTATGACTAAGGAGCCGTTACAGTTGGCAGGTTATGATTTTGAAGCTGGGACAATTTTGATTCCTTGTATTTACCTAGCTCACCAACGTAAGTCAGTTTTTTCTGATCCTAGACAGTTTAAACCAGAGCGCTTTCTTGAGCAAAAATTTTCCCCTTATGAGTACTTACCATTTGGCGGAGGCGATCGCGGTTGTATCGGAATGGCATTTTCCATGTTTGAAATGAAGCTAGTGATAGCCACAATCTTAGACCGTTTTGAGCTAGAGCTGACCGACCAAAAGCCAGTGAAGCCCATACGTCGAGGCATTACGATTGTGCCATCTGGTGGCGTACCCGTGCTCATCAAAAGTAAACCTGCCAAGCTGAAATTTCAACACTGTTGAACATTGAAAAACCAAAACCAACACTTGCTAGTTTCTAATTTATGCACCGCTCAAGCCACAGTACACCTTGAACCGTGTTTAATAAGTTTTCACAATCAGCAGACAGTTACGGTTATCATCGGTGCGTGTATAACTGAGCTTGTCTGCAATTTTTTGCAAAATAGCAATGCCACGCCCACCTCCAGCTAGAGCATCTACGGTTTTCTCAAGTTCTTGGATACGCCCTTCTAAATCAAAAGGCGGTCCTTGATCCCAAACCCGTAGCTCTAAAGCTTGAGGAAATAGAGTAACTTCAATATCAATGGGAACGTTAGGAGTGAGATTTTTATGAGCATGACGAACAGCGTTAGTAAACCCCTCAGCGAGGGCTAATTGGCACTGTATCCAAACTTTTTTAGGAATAGACCCTTGGTTAAACTGGTCAAACCACGTCAAAACCTGGTCTAACGTCTTCAGGTCAGTAGGAAAAGCTTGGCTAGATTTTATAAAGTCTTTCAACTGTTCAAAGCCTTTTCAATCAACAATTACATTAGCTTGGTCGTAAACGCATCGATACTCCCTGTTGAAGCATCCAGTCTAGCCTGGATTTAACCCTTGTTCTCAAGAGTGATTAACTGACAATGGAACTCCTATCCTCTCTCATAAAACTACACACAACTGAAATCTCATTATTGCTCTTCTTGTCAACTGGTGCCTCTGCTTTTCTGCCTGAGTGACTTGTAGTACCTTATCGGCCATGAACCAAATTTTGATTATTGATGACGATCCAGCGATTCAGATCTTACTGAAACGGACACTTCATAAGCAGGGTTATGAAGTTTCTGTTGCCAGTGATGGCGAAGACGGTTTAGCACAAGCAAGATCATTACGTCCAGGGCTAGTCCTTTGTGATTGGAATATGCCTGGAATGACCGGACTAGAGGTTTGTCGCCAAGTTAAGGCAACGCCAGAACTTTCCACGACGATGTTTGTACTACTAACCGCTAGAATTGCCCTTGAGGATCGTGTTCAAGGGCTTGATGCGGGTGCAGATGACTTTTTGTCCAAACCAATCGAAATGCCGGAATTAGAAGCTAGAGTCCGCTCTAACTTGAGATTGCATGAAGCCAACCGCCAGTTGCAAGAGCAAAAACAGCTCTTAGAGGAAGAATTGGCAGAAGCGGCAGAATATGTCAGTTCGATCCTTCCTGACCGCCTGACGGAGCCACCAGTCACCATTGACGCCCGGTTTATTCCCTCCCGTCAACTAGGAGGAGATGGCTTTGATTATTACTGGCTAGATCCAGAACATTTGGCGATTTATCTAATCGATGCTTCCGGGCATGGCTTACGCGCTGCCCTACCTACCCTTTCTGTCCTCAACTTACTAAGGGCAAGGACGCTGCCTCAAATTAATTATTATCAGCCCAGCGATGTTTTGCGTGGGCTGAATGAAACTTTCCAGATGACCGAAAAAAATGATAAATACTTCACCATCTGGTATGGAGTCTATAACCGAGTCAAACGTCAACTCGTTTACGCTAGCGGCGGACATCCACCCGGTATCTTGCTTTCTGGATCTCCGGCTTCCTATATCCAGGTCAAGCGTTTGCAGACAAGAGGCTTGCCCGTCGGGATGTTCCCTGATGCCCCTTATATTGATGAGTGCTGTGAAGTCATAGAACCTAGCACCCTGTATATCTTCAGCGACGGGATTTATGAAATTAATCAATCAGATGGTTCTATTTGGGGTCTTGATCCCTTTGTAGATCTACTAGCAGATTGCAGAACTAGAAGTGTTTCTAACTTAGACCAGGTACTGCACGCTCTTAAGTCGGTGAACCCCAAAGACTATTTCGATGATGATTTGTCTTTGTTAGAAATCAACTTCAGCTAACCAATCGTTCTCTTTGGGGAGGCGCTCTTCTGTCACTAGCTAGTGGCAACAATCGCACCCTCAAAGTCTTCTCGTGTGGGAAAGATTTCAAAGACTCGATCCATGCTCGTTAGCTCAAATAACATTTTTATTTGATCATTGACTGAGCAAATAAACAGCTTACGACCAGCCGCACGTACAGTTTTCAGTGCCAGGACAAGCGCCCCTAAACCTGAACTATCCATGAAGGTAACATCTTTGAAATCAATCAATATAATATCGACATTCGACTCCACTAAGTTAGTGATTTCTTGACGAAATGGACCGGCTTTGGTGCCGTCTAAGATTCCAGAGGGTTGAACAACTTTTACTACAGGATTCATCGCCTACTTAAGACTTATTAATTACATGAACCTAGACTTTGCCAGTATAACTGTGACAATTACTTTCAGCCAGAGTTTCGCTGTGAAAGTGTCTCTTGCTCAGTTGAAGATTTGACTAAAAAAGCAGTAGCAGCCAGCACTAGTACTCTAATTACTACTAAATCTCTTTCCCGTGATAGACCATGAGACTTTTTCATTTCTTTACAATCGAGCTAGTCACCGATTAAAAAGCTCGAAATATGGATACTTATGACGTTATTATGATTGGCGCGGGTCACAATGGCTTGGTCTGTGCCTCTTATCTATTAAAAGCTGGTTATAGCGTACTGTTGCTCGAAAAGCGCTCAATTCCCGGTGGAGCAGCAACTACAGAAGAAATTATGCCTCAAGAAGCACCAGGCTTCAACTTTAACCTGTGTGCAATTGACCACGAATTTATTCACCTAGGTCCTGTCGTTGAAGAGCTAGAACTAGAAAAACATGGCTTAGAATACTTATTCTGTGACCCGGTTGTTTTCTGCCCCAACCCCGACGGCAAATACTTCTTGGCTCATAAATCAGTCGAAAAAACTTGTGCTGAAATTGCCAGATATAGCGATCGCGATGCCAAAAAATATGCCGAATTCATCGACTACTGGCAGCGCGTCACCAAAGCAATTACCCCCATGTTCAATGCGCCGCCCAAGTCGATTTTTGATATTATCGGCAACTACGGCATGAAAAATATCCAAGACTTGCTCTCGGTAATCGGTGGCGTTGACAAAGCCTTGGATTTGGTACGCAATATGCTAACCAGTCCCGAAGACTTGCTAAATGAATGGTTTGATTCGGAATTCCTCAAAGCCCCCCTCGCCCGACTCGCTTCAGAATTAGGCGCACCTCCTTCCCAAAAAACGATCGCTATTGGGGCGATGATGATGTCATTACGTCACAACCCAGGTATGGCAAGACCTCGTGGCGGTACCGGCGCACTTGTCAAAGCCTTACTAAGCGTAGTCAAAAGTAAAGGCGGCGTCGTTTTATGTGACCAACACGTTGAGCAAGTTTTAGTTGATGATGGTCGTGCTGTAGGTGTTAGAGTCGCCGGCGGCAAAGAATATCGCGCCACCAAAGGCGTTATTTCCAACATTGACGCCCGTCGCTTATTTTTACAAATGGTTGAACCAGGTGATATCCCCGCCTCTGATCCCGACTTGCGCGAACGTCTAGAACGTCGTATTGTCAACAACAATGAAACAATTCTCAAGATTGACTGTGCCCTTTCAGAAGTGCCAAGATTTGAGAAGTTTGACCACAAAGATGAGTATTTAATTGGCTCAGTTTTAATTGCTGATTCTGTGGCTCATGTTGAAGAAGCCCACTCCTTAGCAGCACAGGGACATATCCCCGACTCCAACCCCTCCATGTACCTGGATGTTCCCACCGTACTCGACCCTTCAATGGCTCCAGCAGGCAAGCATACCTTATGGATTGAGTTTTTTGCCCCGTACCAAATTGCTGGCGCTGAAGGGACAGGCTTGAAGGGTACAGGCTGGACAGATGAACTGAAAAACAAAGTAGCCGATCGAGTTATTGATAAATTGGCAGATTATGCGCCAAATCTCAAAAACGCAATCATGGCGCGGAGTGTGGAAAGTCCAGCGGAATTAGGAGAGCGTTTGGGAGCATATAAGGGCAATTATTACCATGTGGATATGACCTTGGATCAGATGGTTTTCTTCCGTCCTTTGCCAGAAATTGCTAACTATAAGACGCCGATTGATAATTTATATTTAACAGGCGCTGGCACTCATCCTGGTGGCTCAATTTCGGGGCTTCCTGGGCGTAACTGTGCCCGTGTGTTTTTAAATACTCAACAACCCATTACCCAAAAGATTAAAGAGGCTGGTGAGAAGGTTAAATCAACCATAGAGTCGGTGTTTAAGCCCGACTGAGAAGACTTTGAACTCGTTTTCTCTCTGAGTTGGCAGGACTAGGGGAACAAAATCATACTATCAACTAGGCTGTTCAGATCCCTGACTTCTTGAAGAAGTCAGGGATCTTGGCATTTAAACCATTGTGAGGAGAAAATGTCATCCTGGTTACTGATGATTTGCAGACAAGAAAAATGCTGAAATAGTTAACGATGTTACTGATGCAGCAGCGATGACAGACCAAATATTGATTCTTGGAGGACGAGGCAGAATTGGCAGCAGTGTGGCGCAAGACTTAATTCGGCACACGCAAGCAGAAATTACTGTAACAGGGCGTCAGGTGGATACTAGAGAGGAGCAGTCGCGAGTACGGTGTCTAGCTTTAGATTTGGCAGATGCTGAACAGTTGAAATTAGCGATCGCTTCTCATAACCTGGTAATTCACTGTGCCGGTCCTTTTGTTTTCCGTGACGCTAGTGTTTTGCAGACTTGCATTGAAGCTGGCGTCAATTATCTAGATGTCAGTGACAACCGCGCTTTTACTCGTAAAGCTTTAGCTTATCGTGATGCTGCTACTGCGGCGGGAGTGACGGCGATTGTCAATACTGGGATTTTTCCGGGTATTTCTAATAGTATGGTACGCCGGGATGTCGAACAGTTGGATGAGGCGGAACGGATTCATTTAAGTTATGTGGTGTCAGGTTCCGGCGGTGCTGGTGTTACGGTAATGCGGACAACTTTTTTGGGGTTGCAGCAACCGTTTGAAGCTTGGATTGATAATCAGTGGCAAACGGTGAAACCTTATAGTGAGAGAGAGAAAATTAGGTTTCCGGCGCCTTATGGTGATGCTGGGGTGTATTGGTTTGATATGCCAGAGGCGTTTACTTTGGTTGATTCGTTTGGAGTGAAGACGGTAATTACTAAGTTTGGCTCGGTTCCTGATTTTTATAATCATCTTACTTGGATTGCCGCGCATATTTTTCCGCCTGCTTGGATTAAAAACCCTGCTGGGGTGGAGTTTTTGTCTCATGTAAGTCATCGCATGACAAGTGTAAGCGATCGCTTTAGTGGTATTGGTGTGGCAATTCGCTCTGAGGTACAAGGTATCAAGGCAGGCAAGTCTGCTACTGTTTGCTCAACTTTGGTACATGAAAATACCGCCGTGGCAGCGGGTGCGGGTACAGGCAGTATTGCCGAATTGATGCTATCAGGTGAATTGAAGCAACCTGGTGTTTTTCCGGTTGAGCAAGCGCTTTCTACACAGTCATTTGAAAAAATGATGCAAGATCGTGGTTTGAAGCTGCATTATGAGACTTTGGTAGAATCTTGAGTTGGCAGTGTTTGCGAGTGCAGGTATACAGGTTTTTGCCATTCACAAAATATTCACATTTAACTTTTATACTCTTGTTGAACTTAAAAACTTGATAGTTGATGCCTTTTCGCTACAATCGAGCCGAAGGGGCATTTTTTTGGCAGTGAGTTTGGGGTTTGTGGGCAAAAATAGCGATTACAGATAATCTTCACAAAATATTCAGCTTTTTTTCTTATATTAGTTATGGATTGCGCTAAACGTCTCATTATGCAGATATTGAGCAGCTTTTTGATGATTGCAGAAACTGAAACTTATTTAATAATTCAGTAATTTGCTCTAAGCAACTAATCAGTGGTGATGTTAATAAAATTAGAATTAGTCCCCTAAAACCTATTTAACGTCATGAAATAGCTAAATCCGGCGTCAGCTTTCTAACTGAAAAAACTATCCGGATTTAAAAAATAAGTCTCGAAAAGGGTTGTATGCTGCGCTTTGGTGGGAGACAAAAATGATAATCAAGTTTTTTGAATAGTTGAGAATTAAGTTTTTACAAGTTTCTCTAAGTTGAAAGTATTAGCTAAAAAAATAGCTTAAAGATCCACCAACTTTAAATTTCCTTATAATTCCTTAATAAATTGGGCATTTAAACTGGATAAGTAAACAAGTATTTTTAAATTAAGCTGCTAGAAATGATAGTATGTAAAGAGTGCAACTAATCTACCGATGAATAATATTGGGTGTGCGAGCTAATAAATATTCCTGAAAATAAAATCATTTATTTTATTCTCTAAAACAAGATTTTTTAGAGGATAAATTTTGTATATCTCGTTTTTTTGAGGATTTAAATTTTTCTGGTTCTTCACAAAAAAAATACAAAAATAATACTTAAAACCCTAGACGTTCCGGAAATCGAACTGTTACAACTGAAAGGTAAAAAGACAGTCTAAAGTCAATAGTCCAATAGTTGCAGGAGACAATTATGAGTTTAGAACCCCATGCATTTATGACCACGATGGAAAAGCGAGTTGTTTTTACCAATGAAGACAAATCGCTCTTGAAATCTGAGTCAAATTGGGGAAAAGAAATTGCCTCAGAAATGGCAGATCATTTCTACGCTTACCTAGGTCGTGATGCAGAAATGAATGCAATTATGGAAGCAAAAGAAGGACGTATGCACCGACTACGTGAAACCTTTGTTGAGTGGTTTCATGAAATGTTTACAGGTATGGATGAATGGGGAAATGCCTATGCAGATCGTCGTTGGCGGATTGGTTTAGTACACGTTCAAATTGGCATTGGACCCCAACACGTTGTACCGGCAATGGCAACTGTAATTAATGAAGTCGGCAAGCGCAGCAAAACTGATGGGAAACCAGAGGAATTACGGGATGCCCTGAGCCGCATTTGTATGATTGATTTAGCCTTTATTGAACAGGCTTACGTGGAAGTAAGTTCGGCTGCAGTTCTACGAGAAACAGGCTGGACAGAAGGCTTATTCCGGCGCTTAATTGCCACAGGCGCAGGTTCTATGTAAATCATTTGTTGCTAGTAACTTATGGGTTGCTAGTGACAAAAAACACAAATTCACTCTATCAAATTATCTAAAATTGGAGCAGTAACTAACAATGGCAATTAACTCAGAAAAGCTGGGGCATATTCTTCAGAACTTTGTTTCTTCGACATCAGATGTTGAAGGTGCAGCAATGGTAACTCCCGATGGTTTACCATTGGCATCTTCTTTACCCGGTGGTATGGATGATGAGCGTGTTTCTGCAATGTCCGCCGCTATGCTATCTTTAGGCGATCGCATTGGTCGAGAATTGGTACGAGGAGAAATCGACCGTATCTATGTCGAAGGAGAACAAGGCTTCAGCATTTTAACAAGTTGCGGTGAAGATGCTGTGTTTCTTGTGCTCGCAAGTAAAGCAGCCAAGCAAGGCGTGTTAATGTTAGAAATTAAGCGGGCACTTGCGGCTTTGAGACCAGCTTTGTCTTAATACTCAATCCAGAAACTGTTCTAAACGCTAATAATTGTTCAAAGGTTTCCCAAGATGCCCTGACTGACCGCAGTTTTTCATTAAAGTCCCGTTTTTGACCTTAGTTTTAGACGAAGCAATCAGGGCTTCTACTCCTATTTTCATCTTGGTGCAGGTTCTACCTTGAAAGAGATAGTTCACTCTCAAAAATTCAGCAATTATTTGCGGAGAAAGATTAAATGAAAACAATGCGTCTCGTCATCGCTGGCACTCCAGGGTGTGGGAAATCAACCTTTGTCAAAACAATTAGTGATGTGGAAGTTGTAGATACAGAGCGTAATGCCACTGATGCAACTGCTAAGATTAAACGAAAAACTACCGTTGCTTTTGATTATGGTAGATTTGGCGTTGGTTCCACAATGGAAATACAGATTTATGGCACGCCTGGTCAATCTCGCTTTAATTTCATGTGGGATTTTTTGATCAAAAATGCTCATACTTATATTTTGTTAGTAGCAGCTCATCGACCTAGTGATTTTCACTATGCTCGGCAAATTATCTCGTTTATGAATCAACGAGTACAAATCCCCATGTTAATTGGTGTAACTCATACCGATTGTCCTGGAGGATCTTCTACCGATGAGATTATGCTGAAATTAGGCTACATGAATGAGCGAACTCGACCACCAGTGATTAATATTAATCCTAATGAGCGACATTCAGTAATTGAAGCGATGATGCATTCTATGGCGCTATTGCTGGCACAATCTGGTACTGAAAAGCCTGTAAACGTGGGTTCAACTACTCCACCACTTCAATCTAATAGTAGAAGTAGTTTTCACTTTCCCACGCCACAGTATTCACGAGGAAACTAAATAGAACTAAGTGTGAAAGTGAAGTATAAAAAGCTTATCTTCACTTTCTTCGTGATATTTAGCCCAGTACTTAAAAACTACTGTAATTTTTATGAATAAATACTTCTTGATTTTTCATAAGAGAGGTATTTACCAATTTGTGCAGCTTCAGTTTTTAAAGTTTCAGAACTAACTATTAATATAGAAATTGCCTGCAACAAATCTAAAATCAATCTATTTAAATACAGGCAAGAGATAGATAAGTTTGTTACAAATATGAAAGATGGATAAAAAAGTCAATCGAGGTAAATGAGTAAACTTTGGAAGTTGCCAGCCCTTGAGAGCCATACTTGAGAAAAGATTATTTGCTGAAATTATAGCGCTCTTTGCCAAGAAATCTCAACTCAAATTATCGGAAAGTTAACATCTCATTTACCTTTGGTGCACAGGAAAAAATCAGTATAAATACTGAAAAATTCTGAGGATAAATAGATATCCTAATTAGAACAAATCATGCCTTTATACTACATGAAAAATCAGAAAAATGCCCTTGAATTTGGCTCACGCTCTAAAATAATAAACGGTATTTTTTTAAGCAATCGGCAAGCTTTTTTGCTTGAAATTTACTCATTTTCTGTACATAATTAAGGACAAAAAAATCATGCCAGTTGCACCAAAAGCAGAACGTAAAGAACTCGGAAATTTTAGTAGTATAGTCTGTTTCAAAGCAGTTGTTGTTGGTATTGAAGAAGCACTTGGTGAAAAAGCCGCAGCTATTGCATTAATTGCTGCCGGTCGTCAACGTGGTAAGCACTTAGCTGCTGAACTAGATTTAATCAATAAAAGTTCAGAAATATCACTCGAAGAAATTACTAAAAAAGCAGCAAATGCTTTAGGTAAAGAAGGAACTTGTTTGTGTGCTATCCACAAGATAGAGCAAGAAGGTGATACTTACACAGTCTATACTCGTGAAACTGTTTGTTCAGCAGGCGAACCTGAAGGTTCAAAACGACAATGTACCTTCACAATGGGTGCAATTCAGGGATTTTTGGAAGCCTTTTTAAGCAAGCGCTTACGAGGTAAACAAATAAAATCTGTCTTACGTGGAGATGATTACGACGTGTTGGAATACACAGTATATTAGGTTAAAAAATGATGAATGTCTTTAAGACTTAAAATTATTAGAAACTAGCATTAACTAAAAATAAATTACTTAATGCTAGTTTTTAAGAGAGATTAGTTGACTGAATCAAATTATCTTGAATTTGAACAGTCACTAATAATAACAATCCACACAAAAAATTCACGGAGTAGAAATTAATGAAAACAATGCGATCAGTAGTAGCGGGTACTGTGGGAGCCGGAAAAACTACTTTTGTGCATACCCTGAGTGATATTGAAGTAGTAAATACAGACCGTCCTGCCACCGATGAAACACTCCTTTTGAAATCAGAAACTACTGTGGCATTAGATTTTGGCAGACTGATACTTAGTCCCAATATGGACTTACATATCTACGGCACACCTGGTCAATCTCGCTTTGATTTTATGTGGGATTTATTAATTCAAAATGCTCATAATTACATCTTATTAGTAGCAGCACATCGACCTGATAACTTTCAATACTCTCGTGAAATCCTCACATTTATCAATCAACGAGTACAAATCCCCATGTTAATTGGTTTAACACATACTGATTGTCCGGGGGCAGTAGACTCAGCAGAAATTATGAGTATGTTAGGATATGATTCTAAATCTCAAGATTGCCCTCCAATTATAAAAGTAAATCCCACAGAAAAAGCTTCAGTTACTGAAGCTTTAGTTATGTTAATGGCTCTTGTCATTGAACGTAGTAACGTCAAACTCTCCGAAACTCCATACAATAAAAACAAAGCATCTTCTTGATGATTTCAGGCAAGCTAAAAGGCATAATCCCTCTAGTTTTTTAGAAAATTATTAATCCGGGTGACAATTTACCGCAAACCTTATGTATTGTCTATGTACTAAGAAGAGTTTTTGGGAAGTTTAATTAACTGTTATCTGGGTGGGCAAAGCTCACCTTTTTTCTTTGGTATGTTTAAACTAGATAAAATATACCTTCAAGACAAGATATATGTATTACCTCGATTTTGTTGTGTAAATAGCCGAATCAACAGAAATCAGCAGAAAATAGCCGATTTAGAAACAAACGATTTAGATATTACGCCAAAGGTTTTGTTAACCTAAAAGCAGAGCCATATAGAAACAATCTATTTTGCAGAATTGAGCTTGCCAAAAAGAGGGTGCAAATACCTGCTCAATTTGATTCACATCTGATTTACTAATTCAGTAACACCAAAATGAGTAATTAGTTAGTGTTACGGCACTTAATTTTCAACATAGATAAATAATCGTCATGATGACAAGCTACCGGAGCAACTAATGACTGGGGATAAACTGAGGCATGAACTGCATTTTTACACTAATGTGTATGCAAATGACAACACTCTTAAAACTCTCGTTGACGAACACTTAAAGCACTCGCATTTTCAATCTTTGCATCAGCTTCCTCCTGCTCTTGCTCAGTTTACAGGTCGCCAAGCTGAACTTGAACATATAACTGCTGTCTTACGGCATGACAAAAAACTGGTAATAACAGGTGTAGCAGGCGTCGGCAAATCAGCACTCTCAATACAATCCGCTTATCTTCTTAAGTCTGATTTTCCTGATGCTCAACTTTATGTCAACCTACGCGGTACAGAAAGCCAGCCCCTAGAACCCTTACAGGTGCTAGCAAGCTTTATACGTGCCTTGGTAGGAAATGACTTGCCAATGCCTGAAACCCTGACAGAGAGAAGCACTCTTTACCGTTCCTTACTATCTAAAAAACGGGCAGTAATAATTTTAGACAATGCCCATAGCGAAGCGCAAATTTATCCTTTGCTGCCCGAAAACGACAATGCTGTCATAATCACCACACGTCAAGAAATGGTCAATCTTGAAGGTGCTGCCAGCCTTGAAATAGAGGCGATGAGTGAGCAAGACGCCCTAAAATTACTGGAATATTGGATAGGAAGCGATCGCTACCAAGCAGAAACCGCATCAGCCACAACCATCATCAACCTCTGTAGTCAGCTTCCCCTAGCAATTTGCATCATCGGTGGCACACTGCAAAATCAACCCGACAGGCAACTTGCAGACATTGCCCAACAACTTACCAATGAGCGAAAAAGACTATCATCTTTGCGTTGGAGTGATTTAGCAGTACGAGTCAGCCTCGCTTTAAGCTATCAAGAATTAGATAACATTAGCGCCCGCCTTTTCCGCTTACTCGGACTACTAACAGGTACAACCTTTAGCGGTGCACTTGCAACTACCTTATTAGAGACAGAACCAACAATTGCCCAAGCCGCACTTCAGCAATTAATAGATCGAAAATTAATCGAAATAGCTAGTGAAAATCGCTATCACTTTCATGATTTAGTACGCCTATTTGCCAAAGGACAATTAGCCCAAGAAGCACGGCAAGAAGCACGGCAGGCAGCACGTCTAAGGCTGAGTCGCTGGTATCTAGAAACATCCCAAATCATGGACTTAGCACTATCAAAGCCTAATTATCAATTAAATCAAGTCGGCAATGAATACACCACAGTATTAAATTGGTTTGAGCTAGAACAAACTAACCTTTTGGCATCACTTAAATGGGCGCATCAAGCTGAAGCATGGGAAATTGTGGCTGCTTTGGCGACCAATTTGGTTAATTTTTTTGATGCTTATGGCTGTTGGGATGACTGGCAACAAACTCATGAATTCGCCTTAGAAGCAGTTCAGACTTTAGAGCAATTAAATGATCATTCTATGATTGATAATTCGGAAGTGCGTTGCCAAAAAGCTCAGATTTTAACTAACTTAGGTAATGTTTACTCGCGACAAAGCGACTGGCAAAAAGCGGCTGCCTCTTATCAAGCAAGTATGAGCCTGTTTGAGGAATTAGAAAATCCCTTAGCCGTGGCAAAAATCCTAGGTAACCTGGCAAATGTTGAGGCTGGGCAGGGTAATTGGGATAATGCCAGCGATCGCTATCAACATAGTTTAGAGATGTTTAATCAGTTAAATGAGCCAACTGCCGAAGCTCAAACCTTAGCAAATTTTGGTATTCTCTGGGCGCAACAAAATCAAGTTGAAAAAGCAGCAGCTTTGTGGCAAGAAGCCTTAACCAAACTTGCTTCAGATTTGCCCAAAGCTAAACTTATTGAAGAGTGGTTAAACTCTACTAAATCCTCCTTGTTGGAGTCCCCTCCAGCAAATTTAGAAACAACTCAACCTGTCCTAGTAGAGTCCCCTCCAGCAAATTTAGAAACAACTCAACCTGTCCTAGTAGAATCCCCTCCAGCAAATTTAGAAACAACTCAACCTGTCCTAGTAGAGTCCCCTCCAGCAAATTTAGAAACAACTCAACCCAAAAATTTGACTATAGTTTTGGGTGTAATGGTAGTGATTGCGATCGCCTTTTTCCTGGTTTTTATCGCCTAAGTCAGGCAGAAAAACTGGTCAGACAACGAGCAAGCGCCTTACCGTTAATGCCATCGAAAGTTATTTAGACATTAGGTTTTATTGTTTGTGAAGAAAACCAGCATCAGCCTGCCCGTTGCTTTAGTTTTAGCCAATATCGTCGCTGGTTTAACTGGATGTAGCAACCAACCAAACGAAGCTAACCTAGAACAACTACGCCAAGAAGCGATCGCGCAAAATGCCGCGATAGTAGCACAACAAGCCAAAACCCAAACTCCCAACACTTGGCAATTTGTCGTACAAGGGCAAACTGCAACCCGTAAACCCCTAATCTTAAACTTGTCAAAACTAGAAGCCCTCGCAACAACATCAGTTTGGACAAGAGAACCGCACAACACCAGCAACAGCAACCCCAACACAATTTTTCAATTCCAGGGCATCGCCATATCCAAACTGCTACAGCAAGTAGGCGTTGCCCCCAATGTTCGCGACGTAACCTTTATTTCCCATGACGCTTACCGAGCTACCATCAGCCTTGCCGACCTCAAGAAATACCCGATTATCATTGCCTTAAAACGTAATAATCAAAAAATCTCTCGTAGCGATGGCGGTCCCTTGTACCTGGTATTTCCCTATACTCAACATCCGCAACTCCAGCAAAAATATCCCGACCGCTTCTGGGCATTTTACCTCACCGATATGGTCATCGGCACCGAACCAATCAAGCTCAAAGTCGGCAAACGCACCCTTAACGCCAGCGACCTCAAAAAACTCAAACCCATTACCCTAAATGAAACCGTCGGTTATCGCATCGGCTGGCCCGTCGGCAAAGTCAAACTTTCAGGAATACGAGTAAGTGACGCCCTAAAAGCCGCCGGAATTAGCATTCCCAAGGGCAGTGCCGTCATCGTTCGCGGAAAATCTCCAATTTACCGTCAAACCGAAAAACCAATCCGCATAGAGGCATCTGACATAGACCGTTGTAACATTATCCTCGCCACCCACTGGGGAGACAACCGGCAACCCATCCCAGCTAAAATGGGTGGTCCCGTCACCCTCGCATTATCTTCTGCCTGTAAAACCCAATCCGACGATCGGCGCTGGGTTACCTTTGTAGAGGCACTCTCAATTACAAAATAGGAGCAAGCAGCAGAAAATCAGCCTTTTAATCTAGCTTAAAAGACCACTACTGCAATTTTTCAACTTGTCAGGTTCGGCTTGGCGACAAAAATAGTGCTAATACTTGTAAATTATCGCTATTCTTATATTCTTAAAAATCAGAGTGGAAGAGCATTGCTCCTAAACAATTCAAAATTCCCAACTTTATGAAGCGAGCTTTTTTCCGCTCAATCCGCATCCAGATCATGACTGCCACTACACTATTAATTATGTTGATTGTTGGTCTGGTTGTGTGGCGCTGGGCTAGCACTGAAAGAGAGCTTTATCGGCAACAGAAATGGCAAGAAGCTCGAACCCTTGCTGTTGCCCTATCTAGTACCTGGACAAACGAACTTGTAGATCAAAATTGGAGTCAGATTCGCCTGGGTATTAACCTACTACTGCGAAGTAACCAAGAATTTGTTTATATTCTAGTTTCCGATACCCGACTTGATAACCAAATTATTGCCGCTTTGCCAGAAAAATTTCAAGAGCAATATATTCCCGATGTTGTATCAGTTGAGATTACTAAAACAGCACTTGATCTCTATAATAAAAGCCGTGTTGCCGAAACTCGTGTGCTACGAAACATTGAGTTTCCCAAAAATCAATTAAGGGCGCGTCTGGGTGAAAAAATTATCGAAGTTGCCTCAGATATTCGCAATAGCTCTGGTCAAAAAATTGGTACATTAAGAATTGGTATTTCTCTACGTCAAGTCAACCGTGCTGTCAATGATGCTGTTAATAAAGCATTACTAGTGGGGGCACTTGGTTTAATATTTGGTTTGGTTGGGGCATACATTTTGGCACAACAACTAACTCATCCTTTACGACGCTTACAAATTAGTGCCACAAAAATTGCAGCAGGAGACTTGCAGCATCGTGCCGATATTCGTCGTGCTGATGAAATTGGCGCTTTAGCTACTGCTTTTAATAATATGGCAAAAGAGCTGCAGGCATCCTTTAGCCGACTACAAAAAACCTTAGAATCTTTTGAGCGTTTTGTACCAGAAAAATTTCTCACAGTTATTGCTTCTGATGGCATTGAAAACATACAAGTTGGTGTTGCGGCAACTCGTGTAATTACGATTTTATTTGCAGATATTCGCGGCTATACTTCTATGTCAGAACAGATGACACCTTTAGAAACTTTTGCCTTATTAAATGATTATCTTGCTTGTATGGGACAAGTAATTAACGATGCTGGTGGCTTTATTGACAAATATATCGGTGATGCAATTATGGCACTGTTTGAAGATGAAGCAACAGGCAGTGCTTTGAGGGCAGCTTTGGCAATGCAGCAGGCATTAGAAGACTTTAATGCTCAACGTCGTAGTAGAGCCCAACCTATAGTTAATATAGGCATTGGTATTCATCGCGGTGAGGTAGTAATGGGTACAGTGGGATTCACAGATCGTATTGAGTCTACAGTAATTGGAGATCCTGTAAATGTAGCAGCTAGAGTTGAAGGTTTGACTCGTAAATATAACCGGACAATATTAGTAACAGAATCAGTAATTGCCGCACTAAAATATCCAGAAGATTTTGAGTTGCGTTTAGTTGATGATGCCGTGAAGGTGAAAGGGAAAGATGAACTTGTGGCAATTTATGAGTTGATTGCTTGATGCTGGTGGCGTTATTATCGATCAGACACGCTTCTCGATTCCAGTTTCTGGCTAATCAATGTAATCTAGTTATGAACAATAAATGAATTTTAGCTAATGTTAAATGTCGTAGAACAAGCCACTACTGCGGCACAGCAGTTAAATTGGTCTTTAGTGATTCAATGCTTGCAGACTCTACCTTTGGGTAATACTGATCGACGCCCTACAAATCAAGATCTAGAATCAGCAACATTAAGCGATAGCAATTTAGCTCAAGTCTTAAACTTAGCACTAGGTGTCCTCAATGGTGGCGATTTCCAAGAACGCTGGGAAATTGCCAAAATTATCCCTAAACTGGGAGAAAGAGCCATCACACCTTTAATCGAAATACTGCAAGATGAAGAAGCAGATTTAGAATTACGCTGGTTTGCCATTCGCATTTTGGGCGGTTTTGCTGATCCGATCATTATCACTACTTTGCTCGATTTTCTCAAAACCTCTGAAGATGCAGAATTAGCATCAATGGCAGCAGCTACACTTTCTAGTGTCGGTGAGCGAGCAATTGAGGCTTTAAGTAGTTTATTATTAGTGCTAGAGTCACGATTGTTGGCAACCAAAGCCTTAGCCCAAATTCGCCGCCCTCAAACGATTACGCCTTTATTAAGTGTGGTAAATGATTCAGATGCGGCAGTACGGGCAATGGCAATAGAAGCACTTAGTAGCTTCCATGATCCCAGAATTCCGCCTATTTTAATCGAGGCTTTAAAAGACTTGACGGCAACCGTGAGAAAAGAAGCTGTAATTGGTTTGGGGCTACGGGCAGATTTAGAACAGGAATTAGACTTAATAAATCGGCTCAAACCATTACTATATGACATTAACGGAGAAGTTTGCCAACAAGCCGCGATCGCTTTGGGGCGTTTGGGCACAGAGGCAGCAGTACAAGCTTTATTTGAAGTATTGCAGTCGTCGGCAACACCTATACCGTTGCAACTAGAGTTAATTCGTGTCTTGGGATGGATAGAAACTGCTACCAGTTTAGACTGTTTGCGACAAGCTTCAAAGACTTCTACAGTAGATACAGCCTTAGAAATTGTCAGAGTTTTGGGGCGTGTAACTCAGCCTAATCTCAAAACCAAAGCCGTACAAATTTTGATAGAGAACTTGCAACAGCCCGCCGTACAATCAAATTTAGTTAAACAAGCTATAGCGCAGTCTTGGGGAGAATTAGGAGAAGTTGAGGCTGTTGACGCTCTGCTAGGATTATTAGCAGAACCTGCCATGAGTGTAAGACTTCATGCGATCGCAGCACTAAAAAACTTTCCCAACTCATATCAGCAATTAGAGCAACTAGCAAGCAATAAGCAACTAACACCAGCCCTGCAAGAAGGAATTGCGATCGCACTTGGGGAATGGTAGCTTAAAATAATTGGCAAGACAAGACTTTGACCCACGATTAAACTTTAGAGAATTAAATAGAAAAATCTCAGCTCAAAAACGTACGGTATCATTCTCTACTAAACTCAATTCAAATATCCGCTATGGTCAGATGATCAGATAATTTAGTTTGCATAAATTATGCGGATTGAGCAGTTACAAGCATTTTTGTCAGTTGCTGAAACAGGTAACTTTGGACAAGCTGCCAGAAAATGCGGCGTGACACAATCGACAATTAGTCGGCAAATTCAGTCACTAGAAAATGATTTAGGTTTGCCCCTATTTCATCGTACTGCTCAGGCAAAGTTGACACTAGGTGGAGAACAACTTTTACCTCGCGCCCGCAAAATCTGTCATGAGTGGCAAACTGCTAGTCAAGAATTAGCAGATTTAATTTCAGGCAAGCAACCAGAACTTTGTGTTGCAGCAATACAATCAGTTTGTGCCTACTATTTACCGCCAGTATTACAAAAATTTTGTAGCAATTATCCAGAGGTGCAGTTGCGGGTAACAGCCTTGGGGAGCGATCGCGCCCTCAAAGTGTTGCGAGATGGTATGGTAGATGTCGCCATTGTCATGAATAATCGCTTTCTAACTTCTAGCCCAGAATTGATAGTTGATGTTCTCTACAACGAATCAATTGAAATTTTGATGGCAGAAAATCATCCTTTGACTAAGTATGACGCGGTTCCTTGGTCAGAATTAGTTAAATATCCCCAAGTTGTCTTTAAAGACGGTTACGGAATGCAACGCTTGGTACAAGAGCGATTTTCTCGCCTTGGTGCTAAATTAAATGCCGTAATGGAATTAAATACCCTAGAGGCATTTCGAGGCGTGGTGCGACAAGGAGAAATCATTGCCTTATTGCCGCAGTCAGCACTAGTAGAGGCAAGTTCTGATCCAACCTTAGCAATTAGAGCAATTTCCAGCTTACCGAATTCTTTAACAACACCCAGCAATATCGTCGGTCATGTTTCCCACAAAGACGCCACAATGACACGTCAAGTAGTTATGGTAACCAGTCACGACCGCTTACAAATTCCTCCAATTCAACATTTTTGTCAACTAGTACACCAATTAGAATTGCCAAAGCTGGAAATGTTGAGTAGGCAGGAACTAATCGTCAAACCAAAGTCAGAGTTTTTTGAAAATAAACCTTTAACCGCAAGTGGTTAATTAGTATGATGCCAATCTCATTGCTATTAAAATAACTGCCATGAGTAATATTTTTAGAGAATTGTTAAAAAAGGTGGGCAGTGGCGTCCACACAGGCAAAGATTTAAGTCGCCAAGAAGCGGCAACAGCTACCCAGATGATGCTAGAAGCAGAAGCAACACCTGCACAAATTGGGGCGTTTATGATTGCCCACCGCATTAAACGTCCGACAAGTGAAGAATTAGCAGGAATGCTGGATGCTTATGAACAAATCGGACCCATGTTACCAGCTTTGAGCAGCGACAAGCAATTTGCTCACCCAGTAACCGTATTTGGTACACCTTATGATGGGCGATCGCGTACTGCCCCAGTTACACCAATTACTGCTCTCATTCTAGCCACGGCAGGAGTGCCTGTATTAATGCATGGCAGTGATTGTATGCCAACCAAGTATGGCGTGCCTTTAATTGAGTTGTGGCAAGGTTTGGGGATTGATTTTGCTAAGTTATCGGTTTTACAAATTCAGCAGTTGCTACAAACAACTGGTTTGGGATTTATCTATCTCCCCCAACACTTTAGCGAAGCCCAAGACTTATTTACCTACCGCGATCAAATTGGCAAGCGCCCACCTTTGGCGACAATGGAATTAATTTGGTCACCTTATGCGGGAAATATCCATGTAGTAGCAGGTTATGTTCATCCTCCCACCGAAAGTCGCTTTCAAAATACTTTTGATTTGCGGGGAGTTGATAATTACACTTTAGTTAAGGGCTTAGAAGGCAGTTTGGACTTGCCACGAGAACGTACAGCAATTATTGCCTTAAGTAAACCGGCTGAGGTAGATTTTGAGCGTTTATTGTTACATCCCCGTGATTATGGTTTTGCTGGCACTGATGTACCTTTAGAGTCAACGCCCCAACTTTTGGCACAATTGCAGGAAATATTACAGGGAAAACCGTCAGAATTGATGAAATCAGCAGTTTGGAATGGCGGCTTTTATTTGTGGCGTTGTGGGATATGCTCAGATTTACCGACAGCTTTTGCCAAAGCCGAAGCCTTATTGATAGAAGGGGCAGTTAGTGAGAAATTAGAAGAAGTAAAATCGGCGATCGCATCTCTGCAACTGGCTCATCAATCTGCATAGTTAGGATTTTGGGCGTTGCTGAATCAAGCGATTATTTAGTTGCATATCCCCGACTTCTACCATCAAATTGAGCCATAGCATCAAGATTTTAACCAAGAAGTCGGGGATCTCGTCTGCTGTATTTTCATACTTCTTTTCAGCAGCGCCGGATTTTGATTAGCCTACCCGGCAAGATTTAGAGGCAACCACAAGGATGCCCCTACTGCAACGCCAAATTAAGGAATAACAGGAGTCGTTGGTATTACAGGTGCTAAAGGTGCGGGACCTAAACTTGGTATGACATTAGGCACTGTCGGCAGCGTCGGTTGTGAAGAGGGAGGCGGTACAAAGTTAGGAAATAATTGGCGCGGATAATCTTCAGCAGCAATACAAGTATCTAAGTTTGTGGCACTGGCAACATCAACCGCACGAGATAAACCAGTGACGCATTCAGAAAAGCGAATTGGCAGCAGACTACGGCGGCAATAATCCAATACAGTAGGGACTTGTGAGTCACGGGAACGGTTGATGATATCAACGACACAAGTGGATAACTCTACAGGGCGCCTGACTCGCGTACAAGCCGTAATAGCATCATTAGTAATGGTTGGGGTACGTGCACTAATTGTGACGACGCAGCGCGAATAATCGGCGGGGCTGAGGGCATTAGCACAAGCGACTGAGGCTATACTGGGGGCGACTGAGGCAAAACGGACTAATTGCGCGGCGCAGATTTCAAATGGAGTAGTAGCAAGGGCAGGAGGAGTGGGAATTGCGATCGCTACTAAACCAGCGACGGCTACTGAAGTTGTACAAATTTGCAAGGTATGATTTCTAAAAGTTGAACTACTAAGACGATGCTGGCTCATAATCATTGATGTTTTCATAAAAAGATGTCTCAAGATATGCTACCTGGTTGAGTGCCAATCTGGGATAGGTAATTGCTAATTGCGATATAAATAACAAAACCCCTCGCCAAAGCAAGGGGAATATGCAAGCAAGACTGCTGGTAATGCGACTTTGCTGTAATTAATGCCTCAATTGGCTAATTAATACTCAGGCACAGAAGAATCAACTTCCTTACTCCAAGCATCAATTCCACCTTTAACATTTGTGCCTTCAATTCCGGCATCTTTGAGAATGCCTAAAGCCTTCGCAGAACGACCACCTAATTTACAATGAGCAATTAAGCGGTGTCCGTTGAGCAATTCCTTGACTTTTTCCACACCTTTACCATTTTCTATGTCTGATAATGGCACAAGTACGGAACCTGGAAGCTTGGCAATTTGATATTCATTGGGGTTACGGACATCTAACAATACATAATCCGTTGCACCGCTATCAAATAACTGCTTGAGTTCTTGGACAGTCATTTCTGACATTTCTTTTTGACGTTGTTCTTCTTCGGCTTTTGCCTGAGTAACACCGCAGAATTGTTGATAATCGATTAACTTTTCGATTACCGGTCGTTCAGGATTTGGACGCAGTTTCAGTTCTCGGAAAGTCATTTCCAAAGCATTATAAAGCATCAAACGACCGCTTAATGTTCTGCCTTCACCTAAGATAATTTTGACTGTTTCGGTAGCTTGAATTAGTCCAATAATTCCTGGTAAGATACCTAAAACGCCACCTTCAGCACAAGAAGGCACCATTCCTGGTGGTGGTGGTTCTGGGTAAAGGTCGCGATAATTTGGACCACCTTGATAGTTAAAGACAGTTGCTTGTCCTTCAAAGCGGAAAATTGAGCCGTAGACGTTGGGCTTATCTAACAATACACAAGCATCGTTAACTAAATAACGAGTTGGGAAGTTGTCAGTACCATCAACTACAATATCGTAGGGCTTCATGATTTCCAGAGCATTCTCGGAACTCAAAAGCGTTTCATAAAGATCAACTTGGCAGTTTGGGTTGATTTCGTGAATGCGATTTTTTGCTGATTCAATTTTCGGTTTACCAACCCAAGAAGTCCCGTGAATTACTTGGCGTTGCAAGTTGGAATTATCAACAATATCAAAATCAACTAGTCCGAGGCGTCCAACTCCGGCAGCGGCAAGGTACAACAGTAAGGGCGAACCCAGTCCACCACTGCCAATACAAAGGACGCTAGCGGCTTTCAGGCGTTTTTGCCCTTCCAGTCCAACTTCTGGCAAAATCAAATGTCGAGAGTAACGTTCGTACTCTTCTTTTGTAAGCTGTATTTCTTCGAGATTGGGATTGAGCATTTCTGTCTAGGTAGTGTAGACAACACGACTTATATACTATCTAACGGATTCTGGGAATGGGGTTTTTGTGATTTTTAATTAAGTTTTGAGAGAAATAGTGATGATTTCCTCTGGCTGGAATTTATGATTGTCATCCAAAACCCAGCTTTTTAGGTCTGAGGTTTTGCCATTTTGCACTGAAACAATGATATAGGAATAGGTAGCCCAGGCGATCGCACGGTCGAATTCTGAGGGTGCCGCTGGGTTATCTGGGTGGGAGTGGAAAACGCCGATAATATGCAAATTGCGATCGCGTACATTTTTTTGTACTTCAAACATCACTTTTGATGCAATACTAAAGCGATTGCGTTTACTTGTCTTATTTGATGTTTCGATAGTTTGGAAATTATCAACCGCTTCATCACCCCAACTATTCTCGGTTGGTAATACTTCAATTAAAGTTTTCATATCACCTTGAATTTGACCTAATAATAAGCCACAACATTCTTCTGGGTAGGTAGTTTCGGCATGAGTTTGCATGGCTTGAAGATGATTGGAGTTGAGTTTTAGCATGATTTTATTTTAGATACCCGACGACTGAAGTCGCGGCTAGATAAACAAAGTCCGCCGACGCGGACTAAATACTAAAGTCTTCAGCCTGCGTAGGCAGGCTTTGTTTATCTAGCCCCAGGCTTCCAGCCTGCAGGTATTCTAAAGACCGATCGCACAAAATCCTGCCCAGTGGTATGGTGAGGCATAGGGCTTATGGTTAGGGGAGCTGTTCTCAGCTATTTCTTGATCTGATAATCTGCCGAAATCGCGATTTTGACCTATCTGCAAAGGAAATTGATCAAGTTCTGCATTTGTGGCATTTCTCAGCCATTCTTGGGCTTCTTGAAGGGCGCTGGGAACATTTTTTTGAGGGGAACTTCTCAGAATTTCATGGAATTTTTTCATTAAATAAGCGGTGGAACAATCATCAACTATCCAAAGGCTACCGATGACATTATTCACGCCGGCGGCAACAAATCCGCTGGCTAATCCAATAAATTCATCTATTAGCCCAACTTTGCTAGTAAAGTTGGTTTTGCAAGCAGAAAGACAGACTAAATTATAAGAGCTTAAATCTAATTCTAAAATATCTTTTAAAGTCAGTCGTTCTTGATTAGCTAAAAGCAGCGCCGACTGTGCAGGTTGAGTAACATTATGTTCGCCATGTCCGGTGAAGTGGAAGATGCCGAATTTTTGGGAAAGGGCGATTTTTACAGCGGTTTTGGTTGCGTTTGATGCGGCTATGCGGCGGGCGTTGGGGTAGAGTTGGCAGATGGCTTCAGATTCTAGAGTGGCGTATTTTAGGTCTTTTGTGGGATTTTCTATGCTGAGTAGGGATGTGTTGGGGTTGGGGTGAGTGCGATCGAGTCCGACTTTGATGCTGGGGAGATAGCTAATGATGAAATTTCCCCTCACCCCCTGCCCTCCCACAAGGGGAGATGGGATTCCCCTCACCTCCTGCCCTCCCACAAGGGGAGATGGGAGATTGAATAAGGCATGGAGTGGTAGTAAGTGCAAGTCTCGGTGAGGAATTAATATTAGTTGGTTGATGCCTTTTAGGTGGGATAATATTGCTTCTATGTTGAGGATTTTGGCTAGTTTTTCTAAGAGTTCTGGCATTTCTGCTCGTAGGTTTTCTGATTTTTTCCAAGTTTCTAGCCAATTTTCAAATTCAATAGATGACTTCTCCCCCTGCCCCTCTCCTGCAAGGAGAGGGGAGTAAATCTGCTCATTCTCCTCTTCCTCTTTCTCCCCCTTCCCTGGTAGGGAAGGGGGCAGGGGGGTTAGGTCATTCTTCACAACAATCACTGGCTGATTGTATTTCAGGACAAATGTCGTAATCGCTACAGGGCTGATGTGCCAGTAAACTATTGCCTTCTCACCAAAAGATTGCCTCTGAATGGACAGAGTTACATATATTTTCCCATCTTTTCCCCTGGAAAGTTGGATAGGAACTGAGTCGGGCGGGCACGGGGAATTGGGCGGGCACGGGGGCACCGCCCCTACGGGCTGGAGCAATTTTTGCATCTGGGTGTAGTTGGGGCTATTTGTTGACTTACTCCAAATGTTTCGCATCCAACCCAAACAGATATTCTTGCGTTGTTCAGCAAATTCTAAGGCGGCGCACAAATCGCCTTTTTGGACGAGTTCATCAACGTAAAATTGGGCAAAGCTGCTAAATTTCCGCGATAGCTGGATTTTGACGGCATTTAAGGGGGTTTTTTCTAGTAAGCCCTCCAGTACGACAGTGCCTTTCGCTAAGACAGCCTGCCTATTTTCGGCTTGACCTAAGTAGTCATAGAGTTTGAGTAGGTTTTGTAAAACCTCTAGATGTCCTTCTGGAAAGGCTTCTGCTGTTAAAGTTTTCAGCGCTTGCTTGTAACTGGTGAGGGCTTTGTGCCAAAAGGGACGAGGACGGGAATCACCATGCCCTCGATTATAGTGGGCGTTGCCAATTGCATAATGCAGTTGTCCCCAGCCTTCTGGGTGAGTGTCTTGGGGACAATATTTTAAGCCTTGTTGATAGCTTGCTAACTCACCCTCATAACCTCGCTGATTCAGTTCAGGATGTTGTCTGGCAATGTAACTTGGGGGGAATAAGAATTTTTCACGACCACCTGAGTTGGCTGCTGCAATGCCCCGGTTGTACCAAGCTAGGTAGTCGTCAGGTTGAATTTTCAGGGCTTGGTCGAAAGAGACGATTGCTTTTTCTAATTGTCTTAAATACCCCAAAGCCTTGCCCCGCATATACCAAGCGTCCTGGCAGTCAGGTTGAATTTTCAGTACTTGGTCGAATGACGATAGTGCTTCTTCAAATTGTCCTAATTTAAACAACGCCCAGCCCCGACCGCCCCAAGTAGCATCGTTGTCAGGTTGAATTTGCAAGGCTTGGTCGAATGACGATAGTGCTTCTTCAAATTGTCCTAATTTAAACAACGCCCAGCCCCGGTTGTGCCAAGCAAGATCGTAGTCAGGTTGGATTTGCAAGGCTTGGTCGTAAGAAGCGATCGCCTCTTCAAATCTTCCTAAATCAAATAACTCATTACCTCGTTTGTAATATTCTTCCGCATCCATCAAACCACCTCAAAAGACTTATAAAACATTTGCCAATTCCCCTGCAGTTCCAACTTCTCCAACAACTCATGCAAACGACCAGCATCCAAAGCCGGCAAGTCTTCTTGATCATTAGGACGCAACCAAGCTAACTCTAAAGGCTGCTCCATCACAATGCCGAGAAAATGCTCTTTTCCCTGATCTTCAAAAAACAAAGGATGCTTAACATCATCTTGCGGTAGACGCATTTCCTGTTGAGACAACTGATTAGATGGAGCAAATAATTTTGATGGGCAAATACAGAATTTCTCGCCACTTGTCCCTTGATTGAGTAGTAATAAATAGCGACTTTTGCCGCGCCAATTAACAATTAAATTAATATAAGCATTCAAAGAAATAGTCGGTTTGGGAAGTTTGAGTCTACCAACATTACGATCAACAGGTATAGGTGTTAGCTCTTCTACCTGTAGCCAATCATCAGTTTTGTCAGCCTTCGCAACTAATTCCTGCCACTGCGTTTCTAATGACCAACGTGGGAAATACTTCTGCCATAACCAATCATATACTAATTGCCACTTGCCCTTATGACCTGGTTCGTTAGATTTTAAATATTCAACATTCACTTCATCTTTAATCATCTGATCTTCAAATTTATTGACTAAAGCTCGAATTATTTCTTTTAACTCATTGCTTTCGTAAATTGTCCCAGCATCTTCTAACTGCTTTCTTACTCTTACAGCAATTTCTTTATTGCTACGCTCTTTGTTTTCTGGATTAAATCGTAGCTGAAAGATTAGTTTTCTAACTTGAGTAGCTGCGAGCAAGCAGTCTTTTGTTATTGCTTCTATAAATTTTTCTTGAAGTTGCAGCATAAAATTAATGGTGTATTCATAGATTATAAATGACTTATTGTTATGCTAACGTCTTCTTGAAAGACAGTAAAGATTTTATAGATTATTCTATTTTCTTATATTTGGCTATATTTCTTTTATATTTCTTTCTATTAACCGCTACAAAATCTTATTTGTCTGCCGTTTCCATTCCAAGAAATCCTGACTAAATTGAATTTATAGCCAGAATAAACGAGGATTTATGAGCAAAGTCAATAACAGCAATAATCAAGTTGAAACAGTGAATAATAGAAACAAACATCCACAATGGAAGTTGCACCCACTTCTATTAAAAGGAATTACTAGCGTTATTTTAGCTGGTTTTTCTCTGGTAATTAAATATCAATTGCCACGATTCGTTATTACTATATCAACTGATGTTTGCCAAACTCATCAGAAGGATAAAATTTTCATAAAGGTAGATTTTAGTGCGAAAGAATTTACTGACTTGGAAAAATGAATAATTCCATCTGTGAATGATATTATAAGGGCGCACAGCCGTGCGCCCCTAGAATATCAAACCTCACAATTATCAACCAAAGAAAACAAACAATCTACCTCAACTGCGCCCTGCACTCCCACAAACTTAATTGCCCCAGCACCCCAACCAACACTTAATCCTAAAGGCAGATGTCCAGCCACCTCATTTGAAGAGAAAGTTAACTCAGAATACAATCGCCAATTGCCATCTTTACGCCACTCAACGCGATCGCCAAATCTCTCATATACCCGCTCATCATAAATTCCCGGTTTCCCACCTTCTTCTAGCCAAATACGTTTTTGAATACTAAAACCAAAGCGGTTTTTACTATAATATAACCACAGTTGATTAATAGTCTCAAAGTCTAAACAAGGAAACTTTTCAATATCTTCTCCATCTAGATAACCCCGATCTTGTTGCCCCATAACTTCCAACATTTTTAGCCGAGTTTCTTGATCAGCTTCTTGCCATTTGCCAGCGGATAATAAATCTCGCAACTTTGTATAATCAACTCCTTTTTTAGAGGCTAAAGATACTTGAGCCAGCGTCACTTCTAAGTTATTATCATGAATAATCGGTGCAAGATCGCCTGAAGTTGAAGCCGCCCTCGTTGTAGAAATTTCAGACTCAGGCAAATCTTTTAACACTTCATCAACAGATTGATAGCGGTCTTTTACTAATACCTTAAGCAGTTTATCAATAACTGTTGTAAGCTGAGAACTAATCTTTGTTCCATCTGGCAAACGTTGCTGCCAAATCCAACAACCTTCCAAAGAATTGTAGAGATTAAAAGGATGTTTGCCAGTTAGTAAATGAAGACAAGTTGCTCCCAAAGCATATAAATCACTTGCACAATAAGCCTCACCAAACTGAATTTGTTCCGCCGGGGCATATCCTAGCGTACCAATCATCGTTCCCCGTTTTGCCAAAATTTCGGCTGTTGCCTGTTTCGCCACACCAAAGTCAATTAAAACCAGCTTGCCATCACTCTGGCGACGGATAATATTAGCTGGTTTAATATCGCGATGAATTACGTCCTTACCATGAATAAACTTGAGAACCGGCAATAAATCCGCTAAAGTTGCACGAATGTTATTTTCTTGATAAAACTTATTCCCTTGAGCCGTAAGTTGTTCTAATTCATCTAATAAACTTTGTCCATCAATAAATTCTTGCACCAAATAAAGGCGGTCGTTTTGTTCAAAATGGGCGAATAATTCGGGAATTTGATCATGTTTGCCCAATTCATACAATCGCACCGCTTCTTGATTAAACAAATCTGTTGCCTTCTGATCTTGAGCCGGCGACAGCATAAATAATTTAATCACACAAGGATGGTTTAGACGGTCTTGATCTATGGCTTTGAAGGTGCGACTAGAACCCCCTGGACTGAGGGCTTGAATGGCACGGTAACGGTCTTTCAGCAGTAATTTTGTGCCACAAGTTAGACAAAACTTGGCGTCATCTGGATTGTGTGGCTTGGGACAGTCGGGGTTGATGCAGTGGCTCATACTAACAGCGAGGAAAGCAAGCATTGTCTTTATTTTGACCCTTCTGGCTCTTTAATGCTGCTTGTTGATGATAACTAAGTAAAATTTCTGGTTTTGTAGCGAGTGCAGTCAGCGGCAATTAGTGACGTTTTCCCTCAATATCAAGCAGAATAAAAAAGCACCCTCCCAGATAAATTCAATCCATGACCTTGAGCGAACCTCGATGGCAATATTTCGCTAAAGTAGTCGTCCTTTCTCTGGTTTACATGGGGGCAGCACAACTGGCTAACTGTATTCCTGGCACAAATCAACTTGTTTCGCCTCTATGTATATCGGCAGGCATTAGCCAAGCGGCACTCTTTTTATGGGGGCGAAAGATTTGGCTTGGGGTGCTATTTGGCGCATTTTTTGCCGCTATAACTACGCTACCTCTGGGTGTTGCCTGTGGCATAGCCGTCGGCTCTACAATACAAGCTTGGTGTGGTGCGGGACTGGCACGACAATGGCAGATTAGTCCTTCTTTGCGTCGTCTCCAAGATGTCTTCCGCTTTCTGCTCAGTATGGTTGTCCTTTCCACCTTCATTAGTCCAACCATTGGTTTGACTAGTTTATACCTCAGCGGTCAGGTGGAGCGGAATTTAAGCGAAATCTGGTGGACGTGGTGGATAGCAAATGCGATGGGAGTACTAGTCATCACCTCTGTAATCTTAGTTTGGTTTTCTCCTTTAGTTCGTCCCCTACAATCATCAATGACTGTTAGGACGTTTTGGCGGCGTTGGAGTCGGGAATATTGGCAGAAATATAAATGGCGGCTAATTTGGGCGGTAATTTGGCTGAGTTGCCTTTCGGCAATTAGTTGGTTGGTTTTTGAAGCCCGCAGTGTTCCCAAAATCTTCTCATGGTTGGGCGCACCAAATACTCTTGCTGACACTCGCTATCCTCTGGAATATTTGCCTTTTCCTTTGGTGGTTTGGGCGGCTTTACAATTTGGGCAGCGTGGTGCCGTTTTAGCTATTTTAATCGTATCGGTAATGGCGATTGATGGGGCGGCGCTGGGTAATGGTTTGTTTGCCACCAAGGCGAGTGATGGCAGTGAGGCAATGTTCCTGGTGCAGGCATTTGTGGTAATTGTAGCGGTAACAGCCTTGGTTTTGGCAGCAATTATGGCTGAACTGGCGGCGGCGGAGGTCAAGTATCGTAATATCTTTGAGAATACGGTGGAGGGGATTTTTCAGTCGAGCACTTATGGGGCTTATATTAGTGCTAATCCAGCTTTGGCTAGGATGTATGGCTATCAATCTGCGAAGGAATTGATTGCTAGTTTGCAGGATATTGCTCAACAACTTTATGTTAATGAAGATAGTTATGCTTTGTTGCATCAGCAGTTGGAGCAGCAAGATTGGGTGGTGGGGTTTGAGTCGCAAGTTTATCGTAAAGATGGCAGCCTGATTTGGGTCAGTGAAAATGTGCGGGCTGTGCGTGATTTTCGGGGTATGCTGCTTTATTATGAGGGCACGGTTAAGGATGTTACGGAGCGTAAGGCAGCGATTGTTGCTCTGGCACGGGAAAATCAAGAGTTAGAAAGTCGAGTTGAAGAAAGGACGGCGGCGCTGCGAGAGTCTAATCGACAATTACGACGAGAAATTGTTGATCATAAGCGGGTTGAGAAGGCGTTAAGGGAAAGTGAGCGACGTTTTCGGGCGATTTTTGATGGGACGTTTCAGTTTATTGTGTTGCTTCTGCCTGATGGTACGGTGTTGGAGGTGAATGAGAGTGGGTTAAATTTTACCCAGGTTAAAAGTGTTGATATTGTGGGGCAGGCGTTTTGGCGAGGACGCTGGTGGATGTCTGCACATAATAAGCAACAGTTGAAGAATGCGATCGCTTCGGCGGCAACGGGTGAGTTTGTGCGTTATGAGGTGGACTTGCTGGGTGCAAATGATGCGGTGGTGACGGTTGATTTGTCGATTAAGCCGTTTAGAAATGATCTGGGGCAGGTTGTTTTGCTGATTGCTGAAGGTCGTGATATTACTGAGCGTAAGTTGGCAACTGCGGCACTTTGTGAGAGTGAAGAGCGTTTTGCTTTGGCAATTCAGGCAAATGATAATGGTTTATTTGATATTAATTTTAAGACGAATAATAGTTATTATTCTCCCCAATGTTTAAACTTGCTGGGTTACTCTTTGGAGCAAACTAGACCGAGTTGGAGCGAATTTTTGAGTTTAATTCACTCAGAAGATTTGCCAAGGGTAGAAGAGCATTTGCAGACAATATTTGCAGGCGAACTTTGGCAGTGGAAATTGGAGTTTCGCTTGTGTCGTGCTGATGGTTCTCAACCTTGGATGATTTCGCGGGGTTTGGCAATTCGCGATGATGATCAGCAAGTGGTGCGTTTGGTGGGAACTTTGACGAATATTAGCGATCGCAAATTGGCAGAAGCAGCACTACGAAAGAGTGAAGAACGTTTCCGTCAATTAGCCGAAAATATCCATGAAGTGTTTTGGATGAGTGCTTTAGAAACTTCTTCAATTCTTTATGTTAGTCCAGCGTATGAGCAGATTTGGGGGCGTAGTTGTGCCAGTTTGTATGAACATCCCAAAGATTGGATAAAAGCAATTCATCCTATTGATCGCAGTCGCATTATTGAGGCTTTGCAGAGACAAACAGAGGGCGATTATGATCAAGAGTATAGGATTGTGCGACCGGATGGAGAAATACGTTGGATACGCGATCGGGTGTTTCCTATTCAAGATGAACAAGGATTAGTTTACCGCCTTGCTGGTATTGCCGAAGATATTACTACTCGCAAGCAAGTCGAAGTTGAATTATCTCGCCAAAACCGACAGCAGCAATTATTTGCCGAAATTACTTTAAAAATTCGCCAATCTTTGCAACTTGAAGCGATTTTGCAAACTACTGTTAATGAAGTTCGGCAAATTTTACAAGTTGACCGAGTTATCTTTTATCAGCTTAATCCTGATGATTCTGGTAATGTTGTTACCGAATCAGTTGTTTCGGAATGGAACAGTATTTTGGGAGAAATTATTATTGATCCCTGCTTTGCCCAATATTATGTCAATCAATACAAACAAGGGCGAATTCGTAGCATTGAAAATCTGGCTTCAGAAGATGTGCAACCTTGTTATGTAAAGATGTTAGAAGGTTTTGGCGTCAAAGCAAATTTAGTTGTGCCAATTTTGCAACGTCATAATCTTTGGGGTTTACTAATTGCTCATCAGTGTTCGACACCTCGGAAGTGGCAATCTTTTGAAATTGAACTATTACGCCAACTGGCAAATCAAGTAGGAATTGCACTTTCCCAAGGTCAATTATTAGAACAAGAAACCAAAGCTACGCAGCAATTAGCACAACAGAATCTATATTTAGAACAAGCTAGACGAGAAGCAGAAGCAGCAAACCGCGCTAAAAGTGAATTTGTCGCTAATATGAGTCATGAATTACGAACTCCTTTAAATGGCATTTTAGGCTATGCCCAAGTCCTGAAACGAGAAGATTTTTTGAGTGCTAAACAACAACATGGTTTAGAGATTATTCAGCGCTGCGGCGAACATTTATTAACTCTATTAAATGATATTTTAGACCTTTCCAAAATTGAAGCCCGTAAAATGGAGCTTTTGCTCAGTGATTTTGAGTTTCCTCAGTTTCTGCAAAACTTGATGGAAATGGTACAAATTAGAGCCGAACAAAAACATATTTTCTTTAAATATCAAACATTTTCCGAGTTGCCGTCTTATGTTACTGGTGATGAAAGACGCTTACGCCAAGTTTTAATCAACCTTCTCGGTAATGCAGTTAAGTTTACAGAAGTAGGTGGAGTCACTTTTAAAGTTGGTTATGCTAATGCTTTGCATGAAGCTAATATTGCCAAAGATTCAAGCTCAAATGAGGCTAATCAGTTGTCAAATAAAATCAGATTTATTGTCGAAGATACTGGTATTGGTATTGCTTCAGAACAATTAGAATCTGTATTTTTGCCATTTCATCAAAGTGGTGAAGCTCATGATCAGGTGGAAGGAACTGGTTTGGGGCTGGCAATTAGTAAAAGATTAGTTGAGATGATGGGAGCATCATTAGATGTAACTAGTGATTTAGGTAAAGGTAGTGTTTTTTGGTTAGATTTAGACTTACCAGAAGCCTCGGTATCTTCAGAAGAAAAGTTAGTTAAGCAAAGAAATATTATTGGTTTTCAAGGTGGGCAACGTCAAATTTTAATTGCCGATACTCAAGAATCAAATCGTTCAATTTTTATGAATTTGCTTACTCCTTTGGGGTTTGAGGTATTTGAAGCAAATGATGCTCAAACTTGTTTGGAGCAAGCTTTAAAGATTAAGCCAGATTTGATTTTACTTAATCCTGAATTGGAAATAGTTCCACAAATTCGGCAAGTAGCTGAACTGAAGCAAGTGATAATACTGGCGACATCAGCTAAGGTTTTTAATTATAATCAACAAGAGAGTTACTGGATTGGTTGTAATGGTTTTTTACCTCAACCGATTTGTAGTGAAACTCTTTTTGAGCAATTACAGATTCATTTAAAATTGACATGGATTTATGAAGAATCAAATCAAGTTTTTGATTATTTATCTTTAGATTCACCCAAGTCAATAGATAATGATTTGGTAGCACCTCCGGCATCAGCACTCGCTATGTTGTATGAAGTGGCAATGATGGGTGATATTAAGGGTATCTGCGAACAGGCAAAGGAAATTAGACAGTTAGATGAGCAATTTGCTCCCTTTGCCCAACAGCTTTTGCAGTTAGCTGAAGGGTTTCAAGAAAAACAAATTTTGGAGTTTGTTAAATACTATGTAGTAAAGGAGAAATAGCGATCGCAAAATTAACAAAAACTGCACAATAATCAGCGTCTTTCTCAAAAAATCTAAGCCAAGCCCAATTTTAGGCAAAACCATGACTCGCAATTAATTTTTAGTTTTGCTATATTAAAAAGTTTACTAGTAAAGGTCGCATCTACCTAAGTTCTCAAGTTTTTGGAACATTAGATGATCTAATAAAAAAAACTTAAATAGAAGCTGATGTCTTGCTTGATTTTATACCAGGTAAAAAATCAGGGCAACCCGCTCAAATACTTGAAAGAACAAAATGAAATTAAGTAGCTCATGAGACAAAAAAAGACAAAAAGGCGATCGCTTAAAAGTCAAAAAAAGCCAGCTAAAAATAATTGTTCGCCCCAGCAGCTTTTAAATATTTGGGAAGAGACAAGAAAGCATAAGCAAGCCTTATTGCAAAGCGAGGTGCAATTTCGCGCTATTTTTGATGATACTTGTCAATTTATGGCACTGCTCAAACCCGACGGCACGCTGTTAGAAGTCAACTCCAAAATACTGGAATTGGGCGGACAAAAATCAGATGAAATTATCAACCAGCCATTTTGGCAAGCAAATTGGTGGAATTCTGATACTAAACAACTCAAAAAAGCAATTGCTACTTGCGCCCAAGGTGAATTAGTTGCTTATGAAGTAACTATTATAGACGCTAATCAAGTTTTAAAAGTTATTGATCTTTCTCTCAAACCCATACAGGACAAAGCAGGTAACATCGTCTTACTACTATTTGAAGGGCGAGACTTGAGCGAAGGTAAGCAAGCCAAAGCTTTGATGAAAGGGCAAAATCAGCTACTAGAAATGATTGCCAAGGGAGAAAAACTGGTCAACATTCTTAGCAAATTAGCGCTATTAATTGAAAAACAATGTCCTCAAATGCAGTGTTCTTTTCTGCTTTTGGACAAAAACGGCACAAAGTTACATTTTTGTGCCGCTCCGAGCCTGCCAGATGCCTATAATCAAGCAATTGATGGTATGACAATTGGTCCTTATACAGCTAGTTGTGGGACGGCGGCGTATTGGCGAGAATCGGTTGTTGTTAGTGATATTGCCACTCATCCCTTGTGGTTAGACTGGCGAGAATTAGCATTATCTCATCAACTGGCAGCTTGTTGGTCTGTGCCGATTTTCTCCACCGTGGGGAAGGTGTTAGGAACGTTTGCTTTGTATTACAGTGAACCTCATACCCCTAATCGATATGAGCAAGAAATCACCGCCAAAGCGACTCAGCTTGCCCGCATTGCGATTGAGCGATATTTAGCCCAAGAAGATTTATTCCGCAGTAATGCCATGCTAAAAGCGCAACAAGAAGCTGCCATTGACGGTATTTTAGTCCTTGACGAAAATCATCGCGTCACCTCCTATAACCAGCGTTTTTGTGAGTTGTGGAATATTCCTAAATCGTTAATTCAAACAAGTGATGAACAGCGAGTTTTAAAGTGGCTACAATATCAACTGCAGTATCCCCAAGAATTTTGTGAAAAAATTCAGCATCTTTACGCTCATCCTACCGAAACTAGTTATGACGAATTTATTTTTAGAGATGGGCGAATTTTTGAATTTTATTCTGCTCCAGTCTTGTCACCAAATGGCAGTTATTACGGCAGAATTTGGTACAATCGAGACATTACCGAGCGCAAACGTTCAGAAGCAGTACTGCGAGAAACTGAAGAGAAATACCGTACTTTAATTGAATTAGCCGGTGATGCCATTATTGTAGTAGATGCCCAGACTGAGATTATTTTAGACGCCAATCGTATGGCGGAAAAAATGCTCGGATATGCCCGGTCTGAAATTGTGGGATTGCATCAAACCGAAGTTCAACCACAAGAAAAATTAGAACAATATAGTGAGATTTTTAAACAGTACGTTGAGTCTTGCGGTGTGTTTAAAACTGAATTGGAATTGCGGCACAAAGATGGCACATTAGTACCGATGGAAGTTAGTGCTACTGTGGTTGATGTTCAGGATAAACGCATTGTTCAAGGTATTTTTCGGGATATTAGCGATCGCAAACAAACCGAGAAGGCACTAAAGCAAGCCAAAGATGCCGCTGTAATCGCTAACCGAGCCAAAACCGAATTTTTGGCAAACATGAGCCACGAACTACGCACCCCCTTAAATGGCGTTCTAGGCTATGCTCAAATCCTCAAAAAAGAAACCAGTCTTGGTGCCAAACAACAAGAACAAGTTGGTATTATTCAACAATGTGGTGAACATCTGTTGACGCTGCTCAATGATATTTTAGATCTATCCAAAATTGAAGCTCGAAAAATGGAACTGTATCTCAGTGATTTTCAGCTTCCTTATTTTCTACAAAGTATTATCGAAATGGTGCGAATTCGTGCCGAGCAAAAAAGTATTGCCTTTCGCTATCAACTTCTATCACCACTTCCCAACACCGTCAAAGGTGATGAAAAACGCTTAAGACAAGTATTAATTAATCTCTTAGGAAATGCTGTTAAATTTACTGATATTGGTGGCGTCACCTTTCAAGTGGGCTATCTAAACTCTGAGCAAATAGGGGAACATCAAGAGCAAATCACAGTCGGATCTACTTTATCTCCTATTCCTTCGCCCAAAATGCGCTTCATTGTTGAAGATACTGGAATTGGCATGGCACAAGAACAACTAGCGGATATCTTTTTACCATTTCATCAAATAGGCGACTACCAACGCCGCAGTGAAGGCACAGGTTTAGGTTTGGCAATTAGTCAAAAATTAGCCCAGCTTATGGGCAGTGAAATCAAAGTTGGTAGTACCCTAGGTCAAGGTAGTGTTTTTTGGTTAGATTTAGATTTACCTGCAGTTACCGAAAATATTGAAGTAACTAAATTTGACCCTGGTCATATTATTAGTTTAAAAGAGAAAACTTACAAAGTTCTAGTTGTAGATGACCGCTGGGAAAATCGATCAGTTTTGGTTGATTTGCTTTCACCTTTGGGCTTTGAAATTGTCCAAGCAACTGATGGACAAGATTGTATTAATCAAGCAATTCAAACTCAACCAGACCTGATTTTACTTGATATGGTAATGCCCGGAATGGACGGATTTGAAGCCGCGAGAAAGCTGCGACAAATATCAAATTTGCAAAATATTGTCATTATTGCCACATCTGCTAGTGCTTTTGATTATGACCAAGAAAAATCCTTAGCTGCCGGTTGTAATGGTTTTATTTCTAAGCCCGTGCAAATCGAGCAACTTTTAGAACAACTGCGCCGTTATTTAGGATTGGAATGGGTTTATCAAACTAATCCATCTTTGATATCTTCATCACCAACCACGCTACAAAGTGAGCATTCTAATGCAGTATCGAGCCAACATAAAAACGAAATACAAGTATTACCAGTTGGTATCACCCCCAACTCCTCCGAGACAACAATAGTAATTGCACCACCAACAGAAGCAATAACTACATTGTATGAATTGGCAATGATTGGTGATATCAAAGGCATTCAAGAACAAGCAAAAAAAATTGAAGAGTTGGATCAGCAATTTGTGCCATTTGCTCAACAATTAGAGCAATTAGCCAAAGGTTTTCAAGAAAAACAAATATTAGGATTTGTTAGAAAATATATGGCGGGGAATCAATGAGCATCCAACTATCTTGGCAACCAACTATTCTCATTGTTGATGACAGCCCCACCAGTCTACAGGTATTGTTTGAGTTTTTAATGAATGCTGGGTTTAGAGTTTTGATTACTCAAGATGGTGAAAGTGCCATTTTAAAAGCTGCAGAAATTAGCCCCGATGTAATTTTACTAGACATCATTATGCCAGGAATTGACGGCTTTGAAACTTGCCGCCGCTTGAAAGCAAATCCTGCAACTCAAGAAATCCCGGTAATTTTTATGACAGCACTTGCTCAAACTTCTGTAGTTGTTAAAGGTTTTGAATTGGGTGCTGTAGACTATATTACTAAGCCAACTCAACAAGAAATTGTGCTGACTCGTGTTAAAACTCACCTAACAATTCAAAAGTTACAACGTAGCCTTCAGCAACAAAATTGGCAACTGCAACAAGAAATTATGCAACGCCGTCATGCAGAAGCTGCCCTACAAAATGCTAATGAAGAGTTGAAACGTTTGGCAACCTTAGATGGTTTAACTCAGGTTGCTAACCGTCGTCGCTTTGATGAATATTTAACTAAAGTTTGGCAGATTTTAGTTAGGGAACGTTTACCTTTATCTTTATTAATGTGTGATGTCGATTTTTTTAAGCGCTACAACGATAGCAAAGGGCATCAAGCAGGTGATGAATGTTTGCAGCAGGTTGCTAAAGCAATGAAGCATACTGTTAAGCGTCCAGCAGATTTGGTAGCTCGTTATGGAGGAGAAGAATTTGTGGTAGTTTTACCTAATACTCATGCTGAAGGTGCACTAATTGTTGCTCAAAAAATTCAACAAACAATCGCAGCTTTGGCAGTGAATCATCCTGAATCAACCATTAGCCAGTATGTCACTCTCAGTATTGGAGTTTCCTGCACAATTCCAAGCCACCAAAGTCGTCCAGAAGCCCTAATTACGGCTGCAGATCAAGCTTTGTACCAGGCAAAACAATTGGGACGCAACCGTGCCGTTTTTCTCGGTGTGACTGCCGCCGGAAACTGGGGTGTTTGCGTTAGATAATTTTTTGCTTTAGGCAGGATGCTTTAATGGAAAAAGTCTACTGTTGATCTCTTTTTTTAACGGTGTTGCAATAACAAGTTGAGTTAATTACTAGTTGTACGGCTGCCAGAGTATACCTGTTTTCACTGATAAGATCTTTGAGGAATTAAAGTTTTAAGTTAGTCATCAAAAAGTAAACTAAACTAAAATATTAGTGATAAAGTAGTTAATCAAAATAGATAAAAGCATTGGTTATTATTCATTTAGCTGTAAATAAACCCCAAGTAAAATGATTGAGGAAACAATAAACAAAGGTGTGATTGTCATAGTTGATGATAAACCGACTAATTTGGGAGTACTCTTCGATTTTTTAAGTGATTCTGGTTTTAAAGTTTTGGTGGCTCAAGATGGTGAAAGTGCTATTGAAAAAGTAAATTATGGTCATCCTGACTTGATTTTGTTGGATGTAATGATGCCAGGAATTGATGGTTTTGAAACTTGCCGCCGCTTGAAAGCAAATCCTTCTACTCAGGATATTCCGGTTATTTTTATGACGGCTTTATCTGATACTGTGGATAAGGTGAAAGGGTTTAGCCTTGGTGCTGTGGATTATGTTACAAAACCTGTGCAGCAAGAAGAAATCAAAGCTAGAGTTACGACGCATTTAACTATTAGAAATTTGCAAAAAAAGTTAGAAGAAAAAAACTTACAACTACAACAGGAAATTAAGGATAAACAATTAGCAGAAGAGAAATATCGGAGTATTTTTGAAAACGCGACTGAGGGGATTTTTCAAATTACTACTGAAGGAAGATATATTACAGCAAATCCAGCTTTGGCAAGGATTTTAGGCTATGATTCTCCTGAAGAATTGATGACTAAGGTGACGAATATTATTCAACAACTTTATGTAGAATCAGCAATGCGCGAAGATTTAAATACTCTTTTGCAACGCTATGATATTGTCTCAAATGCTGAGTCTCAAGTTTATCGTCAAGATGGTAGCAGAATTTGGATTTCTGAAAATATACGCACTGTTAGAGATGCTGAAGATGTTTTGCTCTATTATGAAGGCACTGTTGCTGATATTACTGACAGAAGACATACAGAATCGGCATTACGTCATGCCCGTAAACAGTCAGAGTTGTTGTTGATTAATACTTTACCACAAGTGATTGCTGAACGCCTCAAAAAAGGTCAACGTACTATTGCTGATAGTTTTGATGAGGTAACGGTAATGTTTGTCGATTTGGTTGATTTTACCAAGTTTTCGGCTCAAACTTCTCCAACTAAATTGGTGGAAATTCTTAATGCAATTTTCTCGAAGTTTGATAAACTTGCTGAACAACATAAGGTGGAAAAAATTAAGACAATTGGTGATGCTTATATGGTTGTTGCTGGGTTGCCAACACCGCGAGAAGATCATGCCCAAGCAATTGCTCAAATGGCTTTGGATATGCAAAAGGCGATCGCAGATTATAATGCTGAGACTAATCAAGCTTTTAAAATTAGAATAGGTATTAATAGTGGTCCCGTTGTGGCTGGGGTTATTGGTATCAAGAAGTTTAGCTATGATTTATGGGGCGATACGGTAAATATGGCTTCTCGTATGGAGTCTCTTGGTAAGCCTGGTTATATTCAAGTTACTGTTGCTACTTATCAACGATTGAAGGAGCAGTATCATTTTGAGAAGTTGCCGCCTCTTCAAGTTAAAGGTAAGGGTGAGATGACTCCTTATCTACTTAAAGAAGTTAAGGTATTGGATCTTGCTAAGTCTTCGGAGCATCAAGTTTGAAGGTATTTGATAGGTGTTTCAATCCCCTTGCGGGGAATAGTCAGTTGTAACTTGTCTCGTAGTTCAGGGGCATACAATTGCTCCTAACCTGTTTCAATCCCCTTGCGGGGAATAGTCAGTTGTAACTGACAAGATTTTAAACCGTCGTAAGGAAATAGCACAGTTTCAATCCCCTTGCGGGGAATAGTCAGTTGTAACTACAGAATATGCAGAGTATTCATGGAACACTAGTTAGTTTCAATCCCCTTGCGGGGAATAGTCAGTTGTAACAGAAAAGATAGAAAAGAATTGTAAACTAATTTGGGTGAGTTTCAATCCCCTTGCGGGGAATAGTCAGTTGTAACTTACTTATAAAAGTAAATAGTAAACTAAACACTAAAAAGTTTCAATCCCCTTGCGGGGAATAGTCAGTTGTAACTTTTAGAACTAATGCAGTAGAGACAGTATTAGAAAAGTTTCAATCCCCTTGCGGGGAATAGTCAGTTGTAACGCTAAAGAAGCTAAACAACTTAATCTGGTTAGTGAGTTTCAATCCCCTTGCGGGGAATAGTCAGTTGTAACCTTATTTTTGCAGTTCGTTTTCCTACTCCACCTTTAGTAAGTTTCAATCCCCTTGCGGGGAATAGTCAGTTGTAACTAGAAATTACGGAAGTCGGCTATAAATTAAAAGATACTTTTCGTTTCAATCCCCTTGCGGGGAATAGTCAGTTGTAACTTCTGAGAGTAGGTGGGAAGACTGAAGAGTGTACAGAGTTTCAATCCCCTTGCGGGGAATAGTCAGTTGTAACAAATTATTATTAATCCAAAAACAAAAAAACGAGTAAAAGTGTTTCAATCCCCTTGCGGGGAATAGTCAGTTGTAACTTCCCAGAATCTTTTGAAAGTTCATTCAATTTATCTTGTGGTTTCAATCCCCTTGCGGGGAATAGTCAGTTGTAACTGTATGCTAGAAGATGAAATTAGTGCAGCAGACTCTGCGTTTCAATCCCCTTGCGGGGAATAGTCAGTTGTAACATTCTTAATGAATTCTTAGAACAAGAAAACAAACCTTTAGTTTCAATCCCCTTGCGGGGAATAGTCAGTTGTAACACCAACACCAGCATTTCCTTGAATACCAATAGTTTGTTTCAATCCCCTTGCGGGGAATAGTCAGTTGTAACCCCTCGATTTGAAACCCATGCCCTGTATAGCTTCTAGAGCCCATTTCCGAAGCTCACCTATTTTGACGATCAAAATCAGCAAAACTTCAGACAAAAAACGCCTGAAACGCTTACAGAGAGGGCGACCGAAGCTCACAACGACAGAATGAGGGTTTCAGCGATTTTGAAACACCGTCGGAAATTGAAACAATTCCTTACAATCGCTGAAAAACTATTGAATTATTCAGTTTTCTAGGTGCAAAAGCTTCTTCGGCGACTGGTAGAAATACCAACACGCTGACTAAAAATAAGATAACAAACTTTCCCAAAATAATCAAGGTCACCAGGCAAGCTCTTGACTTTCATAGTCTTTACTCCCTCCACAATCATCACCGTGGATAAGCAAACAAGTAGGGCGTTGCTGAAAAGACAACCTAAATCCCCGACTTCTTTGGTGAAACCTAATTGTTACTGGATGAGTTTGAATCATTAGTCGGGGATCTGCCGAAAATCATACCGTTATTCAGCAATACCATAAGTAGATGCACCCCTTAATAACTTCCCAACCTTTATTAGTAGTGAAGAATTTATTATCGCTTAGGACTGACGCAAATTGCTCATTAAAGCATCATTTGTAGAAGCGTACAGTCTGTACCCCATACCCTATACAGCATCTGTTTCCTCAATAAGCAATAGACTTACTACCAACGAATGAGGATTGAGTAAACCGTACTTAATACACTTAAAATTATGGAAACAAATAGCTTATTTGACAAAACCTTTCGAGACAACGAGGGCAACATCGTTATTGCTCAACCGCCAAATTTGCCGCTTATAGTTGGACTTACAGCAACCATACTAAGTTTAATTATTAAAAACGGCAACATTCATCTAGGAATAGAAGCGATCGCCTTTGGTTCCTTATTTACTTGGGCATGGCTAGAGTTATTTGAAGGCGTTAACTACTTCCGTCAGACACTGGGTTTACTAGTGCTGATTGGATTAATTGCTTCAAAATCGACTCTAAACTTATAAAATATTGCTCAATAATAGCAAATTCAAGCGCCTCAAAAGGGCGTTTTTTTATTAATATCTGACCAGCCTAAACATATCCAGTAAATCAATGCCACATCAGCGTAGTTCTGCTACTAAAAACGGGAATAATTAGCAGAGGAGACGTTCCGACGGAACGTCTCAACGACAGAATTTTATTA